>NZ_JBNPYE010000004.1:0-250851 GCF_051494225.1 Flagellimonas lutimaris
GAGCAGTTCGGTGTGGTGCCCGTCTCGTTGTAGACGTACAGGGTGGTGGTCGTTGTTATGGCGTCCCCTGCGGACAGGGCGTTGCCCCCTCCGTTGGGGGCGTCGAAATAGTTGCCGTCCGTGAGTGGGGGCAGTGTGTAGGAGTCACATGCGGTGACGTCCGCCGGGGCGTCCACCGGCGGGGTGTTGTTGATGGTCACGGTGAAGTTGCTCTCCGCGGAGCAGTTCGGTGTGGTGCCCGTCTCGTTGTAGACGTAGACGGTCATGGTGCTGTCCACCACGTAGCCCACGGGCAGTGGGTTGCCCCCTCCGTTGGGGGCGTCGAAATAGTTGCCGTCCGTGAGTGGGGGCAGTGCGTAGGAGTCACATGCGGTGACGTCGTCGGGGGCGTCCACCGGCGGGGTGTTGTTGATGGTCACGGTGAATTTTTCTTCATCCGTACATACAGGCGAAATACCACCTACTTCATCATAAATATAAAGTGTGATATTGCTAGTAATTATATCGCCAGGATTATAAATGGTACCGCCTCCTGCCATGCCACCTGATAAATCATAGTAAGCTTCGTTACCTGATAAATTGGTTCCGGTTATGGGAGGTAATTCATATGAATCGCAGCTTTCAACATCAAGAAGGGGATCGATAACAGGGGTTTTGTAGATGTAAATTATTTGTTGGACATCAAAATAATTACCATAGATGTCAGTAATCCTATAGGTCCGAGTAACTGTCTCTGGATTGGTAAGACCATCAGAAACATCAGCTATAAATGTAACAGTATCCACAGCACAATTGTCAGCTTCATCCGTTACCACTGTTGGGTCTGGTGTTGGTGCTGTATCACAAACAGTTTCTGTTAAGGGATTACTGGCAGTAGGGGGGGTAGTATCTACAAAAGCAACAGAGAAAACATCGAGATGCTCAAAATTTACACCATCAAAATATGCATTTTTGGAGGCGTCGATGCTTGTTGCTTTAATTGCTGTTATTGTTCCGGTAAGGAAATCTCCATCCCCATCTGTGTCAATGATCAATGATAGATCACCACAGTTGTTATTGTCGAGGATATCCGATCCTGAAAGGTCTATTCGGACACTGACTCCTAGAATGGGGTCTACTCCTCCTGGAGAAACTGTTTTTTGGATTTTCCATTCCCTTTCTATTCTGGAAACAAACTGGGGAGGAAGTTCGGTTGCTGTTTGATTAAGGCTTCTGTGATCATTGCCCCATAGCAGATAATTATGAAGATACGAAAATAGTGAAGGAGACCCCCAAGTTGTATTGTCGATCTCTGGTCTGGATTGGTCCAAGTTGTCCGTTCCAAAATTTGAGTTTGTGGACATGGAAACAATGGCTTCCGTGTTTTCACTTTTGGAAATCCGTTGATGAAGATTATAGCGAAGCTTTTTGTCATCATAACTGGTTGAGTTATCCCCACCATCAAAGTCTTGATAACGATCTCTTCCCAATCCTGCGATATCGTATCGATAGTTGGGGTCTATGGTAGGATCCCAGATTATTGTTCCATCCGCAGCGAGATAATTGTAACCTTGATTACCTACAATACTTCCTAATTGTCCGGAATTGTTCAGGGTAATACCGTATTTTATGGCCAAATAACTTTCTACCCGTTGAATGCTATTGGCATCCAAGGGCCCATCTGCCAATAGAACTTCGGCAATATTTCCAGTTAAATTTTGATTTGAAATGGAACTGTTAAAATGTTTGCCAAGCCTATTGAACAAGTATAGATCTCGCTCGGCACCGGCATCGTTTCTGATGACATTGATATCTGGTAGTCCGTTCACCCAAGTAGTGAACTCTTCATCTTCCATAAAGGGATCAACATCCACTTTTCTCATCAAAGTGCCAATAGTTGGTGCTTCCAATAGATCTATGCCACCACTTTGAAAGAAATTCCAACTGTCCCATGTTCGGCCTATGGAGAATCGGTTACTGTTAGATATACCTATGGAAAGATTGGTAGTCGAGCTATGGTATGTATCCATATCACCTCCAAACAACAAGCGCTGGGAATCTGCGGAATTGCCCATTCCTCTTCCCTTAAATACAATGAATACTGTGATTTCTCCTCGGGAATTAGACCTAAAATGAAGGGCTTGACCATCTCCACTTCCATCAAACTCTATTGACGGATTAAAGTTGAAACTGTTTCTACGAAGTGTTGGAATACCAGGAATTGTACCACTGGGGATTAAGTAAGCTGGTGACCCAAAGGAATTTTGCAATCCCAATGGGTAGGGATTGTTGTAATCTGCAGGAGCTGGATGGGGCACCGCATCTTGGGCTGTAAAATCTACAAAATCGTACCAAATGTTCACGGGTGTGCCATCGGCTGGGGCCAATGGTGTAATCAATTGAAACTGACCTGGTGTAGGTAATGGTGCTGAATTTATCGCCCTATCCCCAATAAGCCATGTATCCACTTGTTGGCCAAAAACATGTCCACTGAAAATTAGGATGAGCAACACTGAAATGTTTCTAAGCAAGTTCTTGAAGACACTTCCTGAATAGATTCGTTGCCCCCAATTTTTATACGTTCTTCGTGTAATGAAATAGTAGAGTAGAAGTATAGCCATATCAGTTAAGTTTATTCGATCTCTTGTTGGGGTCAGGACAGGAAATAGATTTGGTATTATAAAATAACACAGTTCTGTGGATGATTATTAGCCCCAATTAACCAATGACGGTTTAGAATTGATGAATGGTGGAAATGGATCAATGAAAGTGAAATCACTTTGATATTCAGCACCTTACATTTGTAGGTATTTCCTTATCATTAGTAATTCCTTTACATGGATGTTCTGGGCAATAAAAAGGGCCGTCAAGAAAATCCTGACGGCCCTAACCATCCTGTTGTTGAAGAACTCACGTGTTTCACCAAACCATACGTTCTAAAACCTATTGATTAAATATGGGAAGGATGGTTATTTGATTAAATTGATTTCCACTCTTCTATTTTGTTTTCTGCCCAGTTTAGTAGTATTGGATGCTATAGGTTTTTCTTCACCAAACCCAATAGCACTCAATCTATTACCAGAGATTCCCTCATTGATCAAAAAGTCTCTTACAGAATTGGCCCTCGCTTCGGATAATTTCTGGTTACTTTCGCTGCTTCCAACGCTATCGGTGTGTCCTTCAACGGTAAACCTGGCACTTGGGTATTCATTTAAAATTTGGATGATGTCCACCATTACAGAAACAGATTCTGTTTTAATAGTGGCCTTGCCCGTATCGAACAAAATGGTCTTGGCATAATCGTTCAATTGCTTTTGAACTTCCTGTGTAACTTCTGGACATCCATTGTTACTGACAGGCCCAGCTGTTTGCGGACATTCATCATCGATATCGGCCAAAGTGTCCCCGTCAGTATCTGGACAACCCTTGTGTTCCTTAGTGCCAGGATTGTTGGGGCAACGGTCATTTTGGTCTATGATGCCGTCACCGTCGGCATCGGGACATCCATTTAGTTCTTTTAGTCCAGGTACTTGTGGGCAATCATCATCTTTATCCAATACACCGTCTCCATCGGAATCTTTCCATGGACATCCGTTGTTTTCGATAGGTCCTGCTTCGTTGGGGCAATTATCGTCTTTGTCCAAGATTTCATCACCGTCGGTATCTTTCCAAGGACATCCATTGTTCTCCAATGGTCCTGGAATTTCTGGGCAACTATCCATATCATCCTTGAGACCATCCCCATCTTTATCTCGAAGTTTATGTTGGTAGATGGGCACTTTAACACCAGCATAGATGTCCAAAGTTTTGGTTTGACCCATGAATGAAGTAAGTATAGAACTTGAACCTAGATAAAATGGCCCTGCTCTAAGTCCTGCGCCCCATCTAAAACCTATTTCCTTCATAATACTGACTGGTGAGTAGATACTTAACCAAGCTGTCTCCAATCTAGGTGTCAATGATATTTGGTTTTGGATATGGTTGGTGTTTATCCTGTTTTTTCCTCTCAGGGAAACATCCGAATTGAAGTTTAGATAGAACTTGGAATAAATGTTCCAGTCTACATTGGCGTGAAATGCGGTTGGTAATGAAGACCTTGATGAACTTTGGGCAGTACCAATAACATCGAAGTTGTTCTTTAAGCCTTCTTCCAAATCTAGTCCGTCAAAATTATCTATGCTTTGTGTCTTGTCAAGGTTATATGTTTCTTCTTCTCCGCCTTTGTTTTTTATGCTTCCTATATCTGTAATGGATGCACCAAATTTTATTTTGTATTTATTGACTCCTTTATTTACAATGATGTTCCCCTTTGTATCTGTTAATTTATGGTCTTTATGGTCGGGCCTCCATTCGTAAACCAAACCAATGTCACTACCTAATCCTGAGGATTTACCAAACTTGAAGAAGTCCCCAAAGCTATCATCTTCACCTCCTGATACGTCATTGCCATAGGTTAAGGCACCATCGGTTGTTACTTCTTGCGTTGCGCTATTGAAGTCAATGCTTACTTCGGAACCTTTCAAATAGGCATGGTGTGTTCCCGATAGGTATTTTAGTGTGATTCCGCCTTTTAGGAAATGTTTCCCGTTGTCCATCAATACCCGAGCATAAGATGCACCGATTTCTGTCCATAGGTTGATGTCTCCGGACAAATCTCCCTCGTTGATGAAGAAGTCCTCATCTTCATTGAATCCACCTTCTTTATCAATGGTAGTGCCGTTGATGTCATCCACATTGATAAATAGTCTGGCTCTAGAATATAATGCAATGGAGTGCTTTTCCGATAGACTTAACATGACCGATGGACCTAAGACATCCAAATTGGAAACAAAAAAATTGTTTTCATTGGAATTGGTGTTGGCCTCATCAAAGGTTTTGTCTATATCATTGAACAAGTCGTTTAGGTTTACACCAAGATAGTTATTGCCAAAAAAGGCGCTAAGTCCAATTAAGTTCACATCTAGTTTCAACCTGGAATCTGCAATGTTTGATGGGTTGGAGATAATTCCATGAACACCATTATAGTTATCGGTGAGCAAACCTTCATATGATTGGGCGTTTATGGCACTAACTGAAAGTATCAGCAAAGCACCGACCAAAATTTTCTTTGTAAACATATCTGAAATTTTTAACCTAAAAGAAATAGGCATAGGGTTATTAAAAAGTAAATGATCAGCCCAAAGAGAGTGTAAATAATGGAATGGAGAGGTGGTAAATAAACGAATGAGCTTTTTCAGTTGACGGATGGGGCAATTGAGTTTATTTGGATTTTCACAATGCCTCAATTTTTAGTTGAGGACTTTACTATTTCAGTGTTTTGATAGTTGAATCTTTGAATGTTTTTAACACCTAAAGGATTATTGTAATTGATAAATTTTATAGGAGTTGGCGCAAATAAAAAAAACCATTACAACCAAGGAATTTTTAAAATTCCTTGGCGTAACGGAAACCTCAACTAAACTAAACACTTTTATGACCAACAGTCTTCAAAAGTGAATTGCTATATGTGCATACGTTAAATTGATCTTGCTCATCAATATGTACTAACGCGATTGCACAACAAACATAAGTGGGAAAAATGAAATAAAAGCACCCCGTTTTATGGATGCCCTGTTTCAACCAATGAATGCACGTTTTCGTTTGAGGAAGAAAAAAAAAGGCAAAAAAAAACAGCCCTCAAAGGCTGTTTCTCTATGATTTATAATGGTATGGGAATTATATTTCCTCTACCGATGCATCTGGCGCGTTCTTTTTTACGGAAGCAATACCGTTTTCCATGGCGGATTCGCTGGAATACATTTCACTATTACCGATAACCTGCCCGTTGGATGCTTTTAAGTTAAAGAATGGGCTTCCATCCTTTGCGGTGTTTCGTTCAAAATACTTATCGTCTTGTGAGTGCTTTTTCACAGACTCGATACCATTTTCACAAGCATCTTTGGATGAATATCCCTGACTGCTTAAAATAACTTGGCCGTTCCCAGCTTTTAAATTAAACCTGAACTTGCCGGCTTTATCTGTTTTAATTTCAAATTTTCCCATACTTATTCTATTTTAAGTAATAAATCTAGATATTTTCTTAAAAAATGACCAATAAAAGATACAATAATTGATAATAAAATAAGATTTTAATCTTTTTGGAAACGTTTTAGTAATAGAATAGTAGTTTTTATATTAAAAAGGAGGCCAATTGGCCTCCTTTACAATTAATTGTGTACGAAGATTGGTTACACCCTAATTTGACCATCACCAAACACATAGTATTTGTTGGTGACCAATTGTTTAAGCCCCAATGGGCCTCGGTGATGCAATTTGTCCGTACTGATGGCCAATTCTGCACCAACTCCCATTTGACCTCCATCCGTAAATCGTGTAGAAGCATTTTGGTATACCGCAGCACAATCCACATTCTCCATAAAGGTCTTTGCCACACTATTGTTCTCGGTCATGATAGAAGCAGAATGTCCACCAGAATTTTGGTTGATCATTTGTACAGCCTCATCAATATTGCTCACGGCGCCTATAACGCACTTCATGGCCAAAAACTCTTCTTGCCAGATGGATTCGTCTGTAATGATATCTTCATCGGTCAAAACTTTTTTGACTTCATCATCTACTATAATAGAAACATTATTTGCTGTGAGTATTTGCTTCAATTCCTTAAGCTTGTCCTCGTAACCGTCAATTTGAGTATCTATCAATATCTTGTCCAAGGCATTACAGGCTGAAATTTTATGGGTTTTGGCATTTAAAATTACTTTCAGACTTTTCTCCCAATCTGCCTCTTTGTGCACATATAGGAAGTTGTTCCCTCTGCCACTAATAAGCACTGCGCATTTGGCGTGTTCTTTTACAAATGCGATCAAGCGTTCACCTCCGCGGGGAACAATAAGGTCTAAATCTTGATCGGGATTCCTTAAAAACTCCTGCGTCTGGGTTCTGTCCATTTCCAAGAACTGAATAAAGTCTTCGGAGAGTCCATTTTCCGTCAAGGCTTGGTGCCAGAACTTTACAAGTGCCCTATTGCTGTGGTAGGCTTCTTTACCACCTTTGAGCAATATTTTGTTATTGGCCTTAAATGCAAGTACGGCAGCCTCGACTGTTACGTCTGGACGTGACTCATAAATAATCATTATGGTGCCGAAAGGCGCGGTTCTGTTGATGATTTTCAATCCGTTGTCCAGCTCTCTTGTGGAAATCTCCTTGTTTACAGGATCATCTTGCAAGCGAACCTCTTTTACGGCCTGAATCATTTGGTCCACTTTCTTTTGGTCCACCACCAAACGATCGTATAATGCTTGGTCGTCGCGATTAAAAGCGTCTAAATCTTTTTTGTTTGCTTGGAGCAGTTCATCCCGATTCTCATCAAGAATGTGCTCCATATCTTGTAATACTTTATTTTTTAATTCTGTGTTTAATAATTTCATTACTCTGGTTTTGAAACTTCAGTTCCTACGTTCTTTCCTTCTATAATATCTAGGATTATGTTATCTCGCTTACCGTTAACAATGTAGGATGGAATATTATCGGCTGCGGCTTTTTGTGCATAGCTCAATTTAGAACCCATGCCTCCCCGGCCTTCACCTTCTTGTTTGTTTCCTTCTTCAATATACTTGTCCAGGTCTTCTTTAGGCTCTACTTTATCTATGACCTTGGACTCTTCCTTTTCAGGGTGTCCATCATAAAGACCATCAATATCCGTCATAAGAATCAATTTGTCGGCTCTCATCAACTGTGCAAGCAATGTAGCCAGCTCATCGTTATCTGAAAACATGGACATGGAAACGGAAACGGCATCATCCTCATTGGCTATTGGGATTACTCCTTCCGAAAGGAGACCCTCAATACAATTGATCATATTGTC
The DNA here is from genome assembly GCF_051494225.1 of Flagellimonas lutimaris. Taxonomy (GTDB): domain Bacteria; phylum Bacteroidota; class Bacteroidia; order Flavobacteriales; family Flavobacteriaceae; genus Flagellimonas; species Flagellimonas lutimaris_A. The sequence goes on from NZ_JBNPYE010000004.1 coordinate 7,844, forward strand.
TCGGTGAACACCAGGGTTAAAATCCCTTTTTGTGGGGAGTACCTGGGCACATTTCATGCCGTAATCATTAAAGATATTGTAATAATGTCTCATCATTCTGGGTTGCCCAATGGCAGAATAAACTTGCCTACGTTGGGTCTTATCCTTGATTTTTGCCTTTCCCAAAACCTCTTTACCGGCGATTACCGATCCAGAGGAGACCAAAATGGTCATGATGTCTCGTTCGTATAGCTCTGCAATTTGTTGTACCAAACTGTTGAGCACAGGTCTTACAATTCTATTGTCTTTGTTGGTCATCACATTTGTACCTACTTTGATGACCACTAGTTCTTTATACATGATTTAGTATTCTTCACCTAGTTCCACAGCTCTACTGAATGCTGCAAAGGCGGCTTCTTTAATTAATTCGTTTACATTGTTGTCTTCCATGGAATCCAAGGCTGCCCTTGTTGTCCCTCCCTTGGAGGCAACCATTTCCATCCAAGTATCGGGGTTAAGGTTGTTTTGATTGAACAACTCAACAGCTCCTGTAAAGGTTTGGCTCACCAATACTTTGGAAACGTTCTCGGAAAAGCCCATTTGCAGCGCAGCTTCCATCATACTTTGCATAAAGTAGAATACATATGCCGGACCACTTCCGGAAATTCCGGTGGATGCATCAATGAACTTTTCATTTTTGACTCGGAGTGATTTCCCAGTGGTATCCAATAGGCCTTCTACCATAAAAAGCTCCAAACGGGATACATCTTCGGCAGAAACATAACTTGTTAGCCCTTTGCCAACTTGAGCCGGTAAATTGGGCATGGCCCTTACCACTTTTTTGATTCCTAAGGATTCTTGGATGTAATTGATGGTTACACCGGCCATTATGGAAATGAACAATTGTTCTGGATTCACTAATTTTTTCATGCGTTCGAAAAGTTCTTCGGCATGATAGGGTTTAACGGCCAAAAAAATGATATCTGCTTGTGGAACGCAGTCTTCAATCCTATCGATGGCGTCGAAATAGGCAATTTTATCTACTTCTTCCAATTTTTCTTTTGATTTGTCCAATACCATGATATTGCGTTTTTTTAGCAATTTGGATTTGGACATACCGGTAGCATAGGTAAGCCCCATGTTACCTGCGCCTATAACTAATACTTTCATTGTTTTTATTAAAGGGTTATATAATAAATTGTGGTTTTATGCCAATACATTACATTCTTCGCAGTCCTTTACTTCTCCGTAATAGGTTTCACGATATTTATGTAAAGTGCGAACGGGAAGCCCCATGATGTACTTTCTAATGTACGTGACCTGGGTGGTAAGCTCGCCCATTTTAACGCTATAGCGTTTTTCATATTTGGTTTCCCTTTTAATCTTTGAAAGTTTCATTTTATTGTTATTGATACTATAGTTTTTGATGTTATTGGTCTTCCTGTTCTTTCAGGAATTGTTCCTTATATTGCGCCTTTTTTAATGTTTTTCGGCGCTCTACTGATTTTTTGGTGTATTCTTGACGACTTCGTATTTGGTCCAAACGCTTGGTGTTTCGATATTTCCTTTTGTAGCGTTTTAGAGCCCTTTCAATACTTTCGCCAGGCTTAACTTCGATTTTTAGCATATAATGGTTTATCTGTTCAATCTCATTTCTAAATGGGTTGCATTGAACCCTTTTTCTTCAAAAAACTTTTTATTCGGATATTGATTTTCACTTGTAATGTGAATGGCTACGTCCCCTTTGCAATATTGGAGCGTGTAGTCCAATAGCTTTTGTTCGATGTCGTTATTCCTGTGGTTTCTATGTATAACAAAGAATACCAGAAAATTTTCGGGAATATAGTCTCCCATCCCTGTCTTGTTCACAACGGCCAAACCTAGAATTTCATCCTTCTCTTCCATGGCAAAAACATATCCTCCCAATCCGGGAATGTCTTTAGTGGAATACTGGATGGCCTTTCTAATGGCCTTTTTCGTAGCTTTCTTGCCTTCTTGATGTTCGAAAAGAAAGTTGGCAAATCGGTGGGCTTCCATAGTAGAAAGTCTGGTATAGGCATCGTAGGTCTTGATTACCATGCTTTTATTTTGAACGATAATGGATCTAGTTTTTGGTTAATGGATACAAATAGGGCGTAATGAAAATGTCGGAAAAATTTTTCCGTGAATTCCCATTTAAATTGGGTCAATTTTCCCGTGTCGGGGGAAGGTAATTATAGGGTAGGCGGAATAAACTTATCTGGCTGGTTTCGGAATACCAGATAATTAAAACTTAGGATTCTGCAATTTTTTCTCTCGTGGAGCTTGACGTTCATCGGGACAAAGGTAAGGAATGTAGCCCTTAAATCCCAATAATACTGGGGTTTATGTTTTTTATAACGTTTGGAAGTATACCAAATGGTGGAATCATGGATTTTTCATTTATTCATTCTCAAATATTAAAAGTTACTTAAAACTCACCTATTTAGCGTTAAATGTTCTTAAATGTAAGGGTGGTTTTTATATGTCTGAAAGAATGAAGGTTATATTTATTTCCAAACGCTAATCAAATAATCATGGTAAACAAAATTGTCTTCATGTTTGGGTTGTTTATTACTCAGGCAGTATTCCCATTCAATCCCCTTCAACTTAATGAAACTCAAAAATTAGCTAAAACTGCTAAAATCTGGGGTTTTTTAAAATACTATCATCCTCAAGTAGCCAAAGGCAAGTTCAATTGGGATGAGCAGTTGTTAGAGCTATTGCCCAAAGTGGAAAAAGCAACAAACAAAGAGGAACTATCAAAAATCTATTTGGATTGGATTGAAAGTTTGGGAAAAGTACCCATTTGTAAAAAATGCGCAAAGGAGGATGATCAAGAGTATTTCGATAAAAACTTTGATCTCTCTTGGTTTAATAATGCTGAATTTTTCACCCAACAACTATCCGATAAACTAAAGTTTATTGAGCAAAACAGGTTTCAAGGAAAAAACCATTATGTGTATTCCCAATATAAACAAGTGGGCAACATTACCTTAAAAAATGAACCTGAATACAAGGATTTGGATTGGTCCAACCCAGATATGAGGTTGCTTATTGCTTTCAAATATTGGAACATCATCGAATATTTTTTTCCTTACAAATACCAAACCGACGAACCTTGGGATGAGGTGTTGCTTACCACCATTCCACAATTGCAATCTGCTTCCACAGAAAAGAAGTTTCATGAAGCGATACAAAAATTGGTGGTAAAAATTGATGACTCCCATGGAGGTTTCGTCACTTCAGAAGGCAGCTACTACTATTACCCAAATTTTAAAACTCAATTTATAGATGGCCAATTAGTGGTGCGCGGATTTTATAATGATTCAATAGCGCAGCAATCACCCATTAAAAAGGGGGATGTTATCCTTGCGGTGGACAATGTGCCTGTGCAAAGTATGATCAAGAACAATATGGATTTGGTTTGGGGGTCCAACCCAGCAAGCAAGTACAGAAATTTGAGCTACAATATTATTCGTTCTTTGAGCCCTACTTTTAAAAACATATCCTTTCAATCCAAAGGAGAAGTTCTGCAATATGATGCTCCGTTGTTTTCTATTAAAGGAATTCTGTCTAAAAAGGTGGAAAAATGGAAAATGCTCGATGATAATATCGGCTATGTGAACATGGGAAAGTTGACTGGTAAAGATGTTGAAGAAATGATGGAAAGTTTTAAAGACACCAAGGCTATTATTTTCGACATCAGAAATTATCCAAAAGGAGCCATATATAGATTGACTTCCTTCTTGTTTCCTGAAGAACGATCATTTTATAGGGTAATAATGCCTGTCCTGGATTACCCAGGTAGATTTAAATGGCATGATGGTACCCAATGTGGAAGTTCAAAAAGCAAAAAGGAATATACAGGTAAGATTGTTCTTTTAGTCAATGAGGTCACTCAAAGTCGGGCGGAGTTTAATGTGATGGCCCTGCAAACAGCTAATGACGTTATTACTTTGGGGAGCCAAACTGCCGGAGCGGATGGGGATGTATCCCGCTTGGATTTGGGAGGGGGCATCAAAACCTCCATTTCTGGGATTGGCATTTTTTATCCCGATGGTACCGAGACCCAACGTAAGGGAGTGAAAATCGATATTGAGGTTCATCCAACAATCCAGGGAATTCGGGAAGGTAGGGATGAGGTACTTGAAAAAGCCATTGAACTGGCCGGAAGGCCGTAAAACAAAAAAAGCCCCGAACTTTCGGGGCCTTTTGCGGTCTGGACGGGATGCTACCTTGCATTTTTAACATATCATTAACATACATTATTTTACTGATAATCAAGCAATTAAATGTATATTGATTTTTATTTTACATCATAAAACACTACTTTTCATGAAAAATGCAGCACGAATGCAGCACGCAAATGTATAATTACAACTTTTATATTTCAGAATCACCAAACAAAAATGGTACCCATAGTATCAAGTTGAGATACTATGAAAATCGTCATGTAAGAATCCAAATCGATACAGGAATTGAAATTGCAATAAAGTATTGGAACAAGGATAAATCGTTTCTTAAAAAATCAAAGGAAGTGGGTTCTGAATTTGTCCAACTTACCCAAATGGACAGCTTGGCCAATCAAATTATTTCCAGCTATCGAAATCAGGGTAGGCCACTTTCAAAAAAGATGTTCAAAAAACAATTTGAAGAAGGTGAACCGTCCATCAATTCAAAACCTGTTCAAGACTTTTTTACTGAATTTGACCATTATCTGGAAAGCAAAAAGAGCAAGGTGGTTAAAGATGTGATTAAGGATTACAATTCACTTAGAAAACATTTGGAGGGTTTCCAGGAATTTTCGGGAATCATCATCGATTTCAATGCTTTTGATTATCATTTCTACCAAGAATGGACGGATTACCTAGCGTACCATGCTCCATTAAAGAATGGGGGTGTCGGAATGAAGAACAATACCATAGGCAAGTTGGTGAAGAACTTAAAGGCTTTTTTAAATGACCGTATGCGTAGAAACCGTATCAAGCCCATTGATCTTTCAGCATTTAAGGTAGTTCAAGAAGAAGTGGACCATATCTATCTATCCGATGATGAAATTCAGGCTATTGCGGCCGTGGACTGTAAAGCCGATGAAGAATTGGAGAAAGTAAAGGACTTTTTTGTAATTGGGTGTTTGACAGGGCTTCGGTTTTCCGATATTTCGAGGATTCGACCTGAGTATTTGGACGATAATGGGTTTTTGAATATTCGACAGAAGAAGACATCTGGCCGAATTGTAGTGCCACTTCGTTCCCAAGTCAAGAGCATTTTGGGAAAATATGATGGATATGCCCCTGATATTGACTCATTCACTTTCAACAGGCGTATAAAGGAACTTGGGGATTCGGCCAAACTTCACCAAAAAGTAGAAATTGAACATAAACGGGGAACCATTAAAGAAGCACAACTTTTGGAGAAATATAAATTGATAAGTTCCCATACCTGTAGGCGTTCGTTTTGTACCAATGCTTACCTAAATGGCATCGATGTGCAACTCATCATGAAGATTTCAGGCCATAAATCAGAAAAGGCTTTCCGTCGTTATCTCAAAATTTCAAACTATGAGGCTGCTCAAAAATTGAAAGAGGCCTGGGGAATTTCATAAAACGAAAACTTGTATGATTGTCAAATAAAATCAAACTTCGTTTTTGAACTTTAGGTTTAGTGAGTACCGGGTGCTTTTGAGTTCACCAGATTTGACTAATATGGATTTGTTGACCAAATCCTTTAAATCACGTGTGGCCGTTGATGCAGATGTTTGGGCTATACGAATATAATTGTCCGCACTGAGCCCGCCTTTAAATCCCTTATACCCTGCTTTAAACATACGTTGGACTACTTTTAGCTGGCGTTCGTTCATCAAACGGGAGTATTGATCAAAGAACCTTGCTTTTTGAATCAAAAAGTCAATGGTTTTGATGGTGTGTTGTTGTGCTGTAAGTATAGTTTCCCCAAAGTATAGTAGGAATTCAGTAAGGTCTAGTTTGAAATTATGGGCTTCGATGGAAGAATAGTATTCTTTTTTATTGGACTCGATGGTCTGTGATAGGGATATAAGTGCTGGTCTGCCCAAATCCATGGAAATCGATTTTTCTGAAATCCCTCTAGCAATACGTCCATTCCCGTCTTCAAAGGGGTGGATGGCCAAAAAGTAAAAATGTGCCAATCCTGACTTGGCCAATGGAAGCATTTTGGATTTGTTTGTCGTGTGGGTTTCGTTGAACCAACGAACATAAGCTTCCATTTCATTCGTCATTTGTGATGAGGGAGGTGCCTCATAATGTACCGTCGGTTTGTCGAGGCGTCCTGAAACAACTTGCATAGGATCTTCATGGGTACGATATCTTCCAATATCCACTAAATCCCTTCTGCCATTGGCGAGCATCTGATGCCACTCAAAAAGTTGTTCATGGGTCAATGGTACTGCATATGTACGATATAGATTGACCATCATTTCAGATATTCCATATTCAGCTTGGGGAAGTTTCTTTCTTTCCGTTTCAAGTCCTAAGTTTTTTTTAATGGATTCCTGAATACTCCCACGATCAAGATATTCCCCTTCAATTGCCGATGTGGTAAGAGCTTCATCCGACAAAACTTCAATTAAAAGTTCATTTTTGTCTTCCTCATCAATATGTTTAATTGAACCAAGAGCTACTCCACTAGTTTGGACAAACTGATATTCCAAGTTTTCCAAGGCTGCCTCATCGTACTTGAAATTGGGCCAATCTTTTTGTTGCCAGTTCCATTTAAAAGCTGTCATGAGCCAAATAATTAAGGTTTATAGCTCAAAAATAACATAAAAATGAGCTATAAATTAAATTTTTATAGCCCAAAATAGAAAAATGGAAGAAACGGTCACTGAGAACTACTAAAAACGGATTATTTGAACTATCATAAGTTTTGATATAGAAGATTTGTTTTTCAGCTCCTTATAGGTACTTGTATTGTGCTTAATTTTTCCTAGTGAAGGTGGTTCACTTTCGCCCTGTCAGCTATGCTAACTTTATCCCAGTTGGAGTGATATAAGTTGGCCGGTGTTTCTATTTAATATGCCACATACAAAACTTAATGCGGTGTTCATTTCTTCATAGCATTATATAACCATTTGTATGAAACATTAACTATTGCTTTATACAAATGTATAATTATACATCTGTATAAATATTTGTGGAAAGGGAGAAAGAAGACAATGGCTAGAGATTGTTCGAGTGTTAGCGTAAACTGAATTCTTTTTCTCCCTACCCATATTTCTATGGCAGTTGCCAAAAACACTGTTTTTGGCAACACCCCCAAAGGAATCGAATAGAGATGGTAAGCCTCTCGAGGCTTACCATCTCTATCTTAGATTTAATCTCAATTACCATACAAATTTATTTTGAATGTTTCTTGATTTACCATACATAAACTGATGTACGGTAAACAGGTTAAATGCTGTTCAATGTTGCTAGGTTTGTTCAATAAAGTAAATCAACAAATACCAGTAATATGAAGCGCATATTTATCATGGACGACGATGGATTAAAGGAATACGTTCCTGTAGAATCTCTCAAAAACAATCCAGCTCCAAAACTGGAGGATAAGGATAATCAAAATCAAACTGAAAATGAAATGTTGACGATTGCCGATTTGGTCAAGAAATTTAAAGTGACCAGGCCGACCATCTATTCCTGGATGGAAAAAGGGCTGCTCAAAAAGATACCGATTGGCGGACGTGTTCTATTTCATCCCAATGACATCGACGAGCTTATCGATCGGTTAAGGGGTATTTCTTCTTAGAAACAGATTGATGATCCAAAGTCAAAATAAAAAATGGATTTTATTAATCGGAGGTCACGAAGCAAGTTGTGTTTTTGTATACAAAAACTGCTCACTTTGTTCGCAAGCTTGTTGAAGATACTCCTCAATTCCTAAAATTATGGCACGGCCAAAAAAAGAAATTAGAGAGCTTAAAGCAATTCATATCAGTTTTAGAACTACAGTGGATAATTATCTCATTGTAGCTCATAATGCAGAATCTTGCGGGCTTTCAATTGCTGATTATATCCGAAAAAAAATTACTGGAGAACCTTTGCCTAGATATAAGATCTCTCCTTATGAAAGAAAAATTTTCGTTGAGCTGAGCAGGATAGGTAACAATATTAACCAGTTGGCCATCAAAATTCATTTAGGGCAGAACCAACCCGAAAAATTGACGGGACAACTTGTGGAATTACAAAGGTTGCTTTCTGAAGTAAAACAAATTATGGTAAAATAAAGTCAAAACAGGTTGATTGAATTTTAGTAAAAAAAAAAGAAAAATAGCAATAATTGCTAATATTCTTCTAAATTTACTAAATGCAGCTCGCCGATTTTATCAAAAATAGATTGTCATTGGAAGAATATTCATTCTCCCGTGATGAATATATGGCTTATTCAGGGAAGGACGCAAATGCTATTGCAACGGATTTAGCCTATTTATCTGAGAAAGGGGAGATTTTTGCCTTAAGAAAAGGATTCTATCTTATCATACCGCCAAGATATTCAAAGTTGGGTGTTTTGCCATTGGAGCTTTATGTCAATAAATTATTTGAACATTTGGAAAAGCCCTATTACATTGGTTTATACTCGGCAGCACAAATACATGGAGCAGCCCATCAACAGGTACAGACTGGATACATCATCACACAAAGCACTAGAATGTTGGATATTCATAAAAAAAATGTAACCATAAATTTTTTTCTTACCTCTAATTGGCCCAAGGCCAATATTGTCCAAAAAAAATCGGATGCTGGTTATTTTAATGTTTCAGACCCATTACTGACCATTGTAGATTTAATATACCACCAAAGAAAGTTAGGAGGAATAAATAGAATATTGGCAAATATCGAGGAACTTTTAGAAGAAGTTGAGCCAAGTGAAATGGATTCCTTATTGCAATGGTATCCGCATAAAAGTGTTTTACAGCGGTTGGGTTTTTTAATCGATTATATAAACCCAGAAGAGAATTTGCGTGAGCCACTTATTGTGCATTTGGAAAGACATGGGTTTTACCCTGTACTGTTGAATACATCGGATAAAATCAAACCAGGTGCAGTGGATAATAAATGGAAAGTTGATGTGAACTTAGCTCTTGAAAGCGATATATGATACCACGGCCCTACATAGCAGAATGGCAAGAACATGCTCCTTGGAAATCATTCGCCCAGATAGAGCAAGATTTGATTATAAGTCGTATGCTGGTTGCCATATTCTCCGATGATTTCTTATATGAAAACCTAGCTTTTAGAGGTGGTACGGCATTACACAAGTTATACCTTAATCCAGCACCTCGGTATTCAGAAGATATTGATTTGGTTCAAATTAAGGAAGGACCCATTAAACCTATTATGGAAAGACTGGATCAGATTATAGATTTCTTTGAAGAGCCAAGAAAAACGCAAGTTAGAGGTCATGGCGCAAAAGCTCTATATCGATTTAACTCAGAGTATGAGAATATCCGAATGCGGGTTAAAATTGAAATCAATTGTCGAGAGCATTTTAATGTTCTTGATTGGGTTGAATTCCCATTCGAAGTTGAGAATACCTGGTTTACAGGCAGCACCAAAATACGAACATATAGCATCAATGAACTTTTAGGAACTAAGTTACGGGCATTGTACCAGCGAAGTAAAGGCCGTGATCTTTTTGATTTGGATTATTCGCGGACGCACATAAATTTGGAAACGGCCTCAATCATCGAATGTTTCAATGAATATATGGCCTTTTCGGTTGGAAAGCCACCAAGTCAAAAAGAGTTTTTACAAAATATTGAAGCTAAGGAAAATGATTCTGGTTTTACTGGGGACATGGAAGCCTTGTTGCGTCCTGAAATTGAATATGACCAAAAAGCAGCATTTAGATGGTTGAAAAATGAAATACTTAAAACCGAAGAATGATATTCAACGAAGACTCTAGAGTAAAGATACCAGTGATTTTACATCTCACGCAGCTTGGGTATACGTATTTGTCCCTTAAGGAATCCAGCTGGGATGTGGAGACCAATATTTTTACAGACATTTTCAAGACTTCGATTGAACGAATAAACCCGCATCTTGAAAGTCAAGATATTGAAAGATTATATCAGGAAATAAGCCTGTCTCTTGACAATAATGATTTGGGCAAAGCCTTTTATAATATGTTGGTGCAACGTTCAGGAACTAAACTTTTGGATTTAGAAAATTTTGGAAACAATTCTTTCCATGTAGTAACGGAGCTTACCTATAAAAATGGTGAGGATGAATTCCGGCCAGACGTTATTGTATTGATTAACGGTATGCCATTGGTTTTTATAGAGGTGAAAAAGCCAAATAACCGCGATGGGGTTTTGGATGAGCGGAGGCGAATCAAAAGAAGGTTTCAGAACAAAAAGTTCAAAAAATTTGTGAATCTTACCCAGTTCATGATTTTCTCCAATAACATGGAGTATGACGACAATGAAATTGAGCCCTGGCAGGGTGCGTTTTACGCCTCCCCCTCCTATACTAATCCCATCTTTAATTATTTCAGGGAAGAAATTGGCTTCAACCTTTCCCAAGTTTTAAAACCTTTGGACCCCGATACTGAGGATTTTGTTTTAAGGGACACTAATTACCAAGCCATAAAAAACAGTCCAGAATTTTTAACCAACAAGAATCTGGATTCTCCGACAAATAGAGTTCTCACTTCTTTGTTGAGCAAGGAAAGACTGGAATTCATGTTGCGCTATGCCTTGGCCTATGTTAACGAGTACTCCGGTATTCAGAAACATATCATGCGTTACCCTCAGTTTTTTGCAACAATGGCCATTCAAGTAAAACTGGATAAAGGGATAAAAAAGGGAATCATTTGGCACACTCAAGGTAGTGGTAAAACGGCTCTTGCGTATTACAATACCCATTTTTTGACCGATTACTTTCAAGCCAAGAACATTATTCCAAAGTTCTATTTTATAGTCGATAGGTTGGATTTGCTTACACAGGCCCGGGATGAGTTTACGGCGAGAGGATTGAAGGTCCATACGGTAAACTCTAAACAGGAGTTTCTAAATGATTTAAAAACTACCACCGCTGTTTATAACGCCAAAGGAGTTCGTGAAATTTCTGTGGTAAATATCCAAAAGTTTCATGATGACAAAGACTTGCGGATGAACCTTGACTATGATATTTCCATACAGCGGATTTATTTTTTGGATGAAGTGCACCGCAGTTACGATCCCAAAGGTAGTTTCTTGGCCAATTTAGAACAGAGCGATAAGAATGCCATCAAAATCGGATTGACAGGAACACCTTTAATCGGGAAAGATTTAAAGTCCAAAGACTTGTTTGGTGATTATATCCATAAGTACTACTACAATAAATCCATAGCTGATGGCTACACTCTAAAGCTGATTCGAGAAGACATAGAGACCGAATACCAAATAAAATTAAAGGCTGCGCTTGATTCCATTGATATAAAAAAGGGAGATACTGATAGAAAATTGGTGTATGCCCATTCCTCTTTTGTAGAACCTATGTTGGAATACATCGTCGACGACTTTGAAAAATTCAGGGTTCGTAACAATGATGGTAGTTTAGGGGGCATGGTTATATGCGACAGCAGCGAACAGGCGAGAGAATTGTTCAGGATTTTTAATGAGAAATTTGGTTCCGTGTTTAATAGTCTGCCAAAAGTCGCTGAAGAAGATATTACCTATGGTAATGAATGGTCTGCAAACTTTAAACCTAAAAAAGCAGGGCTTGTTTTGTACGATTCTGGATCAAAGGATGAATTGGCCGAACGCAGGGATCAATTTAAGTCTGGGAAAATTGACTTGCTTTTTGTTTATAATATGTTATTGACGGGTTTTGACGCCAAACGGCTAAAGAAACTGTATCTGGCAAGAGTAATAAAAAGCCATAATCTTTTGCAGGCATTGACCAGGGTAAATAGAACCTATAAAGATTACCGTTATGGCTATGTGGTTGATTTTGCCGATATATCCTCCGAGTTTGACAAGACCAACCGTGCCTATTTTGATGAGCTTCAAGAGGTTTTGGGTGATGAGATGGAAAGCTATTCCAATCTCTTTATGTCCAAAGAAGAGATTGAGGTCAACATATCGGAAATAAGGGAAACCCTTGCTGATTATGAATTAAAAAATGCCGAAATCTTTTCTGCTCAAATTTCAGAAATTAGCGATAGAGGTACTATGTTAAAGATTAAGAAGGCCTTGGAAGATGCCCGTTCCCTTTACAACGTTATTAGATTGACAGGGGAATATGATCTGTTGGAAAAATTGGATTTCCGTCAATTGGGACGATTGCGTATCATGGCGATAGACCATTTAGCATTGATTAACGCCAAACAAGCCTTGGAGCACAATGAAGAAATGGGCAATCTATTGAATATGGCTCTGGAGGATGTGGTATTTCTGTTCAAAAAAGTAGGGGAAGAAGAACTGATTCTGGCCGATAGACTAAAAGACATCCTAAGAAAAACGCGCGAAGGCCTTGCCAGTAATTTTGATACCAAAGACCCTGAATGGATCAGCCTATATGATGAATTAAAAAGACTTTTTGAAAATAAGAACCTAAGTGAGGTCACTCAGGAGGAAATGCAGCGTAATATGCATTCACTGAAAACCATTCATGAAAAAGTGAAGGAATTGAACCGGAAAAATGAGCTGCTGCGTGCTAAATACGAAGGTGATCAAAAGTATGCCCGGGTTCAGAAACGGTTGTTGGAAGCAGGAAAACCTTCAAAAATTAGGACGGCCATTATCGAGGCCTTACAAAATATAAAGGAACAAGCAGATATGAGCATACTACAACGCAACAATACTTTGGACAATGAAGCATATTTTAAACGGGAAGTGGCACGCTATGTAATGAAGTCATTCAACCAAAGTTTGACCACCGCTTTGGATTACGACACCGTAATTTTTATTAGTGACATCATTGTAAATGAATATATGAACGAGTATTATAACAGACCGGCATAATGACTGTAGAGAATACAACACAAACTAAAAAACTAATAGACAACCTAAAGGCTGTATGTGCCAGTTATGGTTTAGGGAATGATGGCAACGAGTTTAAGATCATCACCCAGGTATTTTTGTACAAATACCTGAACGATAAATTCTCATATGAGTTAAAAAAAGTAAGACCAAGTTTAACTAAAAGGGAAAAATGGCAATTGGCATTGAGCGAGATTGATGAAGGAGAATATAAACTACTACAGTTTGACTTAGAAAGTAATACGGCCTTTCTCTATCCACACCATGTGATTGAGTATTTATTCGATAGACAGAATGAACCTGAATTTGGTAAGCTATTGGATGACACCCTTTTGGACATTGCCGCCAAAAACAATGATCTCTTTGCCGTTAATACCGATGGTGGTGCCAAAATCAGGTTGTTTGATAGGGTCACTGAATTTATTTCGGATCCTACCAAGCGGGATGCCTTTGCAAAGGCATTGTTGAATAAGTTAGTGGATTTTAGTTTTGAGAATATCATGACCGAAGGGTTTGATTTCTTCTCCACCATTTTTGAGTATCTGGTAAAAGATTATAACAATGACGCTGGGGGTAAGTACGCTGAATACTATACTCCGCATGCCGTGGCCAAGATAATGGCTGCTATTTTAGTTTCGGAACCTGTTAAGAATGTGACCGTATATGACCCAAGCGCAGGATCCGGCACTTTGCTTATGAACCTGGCTCATGCCATAGGTCCAGATAAATGCACCGTGTACTCCCAAGATATTTCCCAAAAATCATCCACCTTGTTGCGATTAAATTTGGTGCTTAACAATTTGGTGCACAGTATTGAGAATGTGATACAGGGCAACACCATGACCACTCCCTATCACAAAGAACATGGGTCCTTGCGTAAGTTTGACTATATCGTGAGCAACCCTCCTTTTAAGCTGGACTTTAGTGACGATGTAGAGGAGTTGCAGAAGAAAATAAATAAAGATCGCTTTTTTGCGGGAATTCCCAACATACCTAAAAAAGCCAAAGATAAAATGGCGATTTACTCGCTGTTTTTACAGCACATCGCATACTCGTTGACAGAAAAGGGGAAGGCAGCAGTAGTTGTACCCACTGGGTTCTTAACGGCACAAAGTGGTATTGATAAAAAAATACGTGAATACTTAGTTGATCATAAAATGTTGGCCGGAGCGGTAAGCATGCCCAGTAATATTTTTGCCACGACTGGCACAAATGTTTCCATTGTCTTTATGGACAAAAATAATGATGGAAAAGTGGTGTTTATTGATGCCAGCAACTTAGGCACAACGGTTAAAGAGGGGAAAAACCAAAAAACGGTTTTAAATACTGAAGAGGAAGACCGTATTATAAACACCTTTATCAATAAAACAGAGGTGGATGATTTTTCCGTAGTGGTTGAATATGATGAAATCACTACTAAAAACTATAGTTTTAGTGCAAGTCAGTATTTTGAAATTAGAATTAAATACATTGACATAACTCCTGGTGAATTCGAAGAAAAAGTGAGAACCTCTTCAAAACAGCTCGCTAACCTTTTTTCCGAAAGTGAACTTCTGGAAATGCAAATACAACATAACCTAAAGAATTTGAAGTATGATAATGAATGAGTCAAAGTATAATGCTCATTGGAAAACTAAAATTCTTTCGGATTTGGGATCTTTCCAACGTGGTAAATCTCGTCATCGTCCCAGAAATGACAAATCACTTTTTGAAAACGGTCATTTTCCTCTAGTTCAAACAGGAGAAATAAAAGATGCCAACCTTTACATAACATCTCATAACGCCACTTATAACAGTTTTGGACTGAAACAAAGCAAGTTGTGGCCAAAAAATACTCTCTGTATAACGATAGCCGCAAATATTGCTGAGACTGCCTTATTAGGGTATCCCATGTGCTTCCCAGATAGTGTTGTTGGTTTTATTGCCAACCCAAAAGAAAGTTCAGAGTTGTTTATGCACTATGTTTTCACATACATTAGAAAGGCTATTCAAAGTTCAGCAAGTGGAAGTATCCAAGACAATATTAATATTGATTACTTAACTAGACTTAAATTTAAGATTCCAGCTAAGTCGTACCAAGATGGAATTGTTAAAACTTTATCACAAATTGATTCAAAAATAGAGATCAACAACCAAATCAATGCAGAGCTTGAGGCCATGGCCAAACTGCTTTTCGATTATTGGTTTGTACAGTTCGACTTTCCATTCGACTTCAATCAGGGCAAGCCCGATGCCAACGGCAGGCCCTATAAGTCTTCCGGGGGCAAAATGGTCTATAACAAGCAGTTGAAACGGGAGATTCCTGAAGGGTGGGATGATGGTACGCTCTCAGATATAGCAAATATTATAATGGGGCAATCTCCTCCTGGAAATACCTACAACGAAAATCAAAATGGAATAGTCTTTTTTCAAGGCTCTACAGATTTTGGTATTAGATATCCATCCATACGCCAATACACAACTCACCCATCTCGGATAGCGCCGGAAGATTCAATACTATTATCAGTTAGAGCTCCCGTCGGTACACTTAATCAAGCATTGTGTGAATGTTGTATTGGTAGAGGATTAGCGGCTATCAATGAAAAAAGTGGATCCAATTCTTACTTATGGAGTCAAATGACTTATTTCAAACAAGTTTTTGACTACAGGAATTCTGTGGGAACAACTTTTGGTTCAATTACCAAAGATGATTTATTTAGTTTAAAAGTTGTTCTACCTAGTAAAGATGCGATTAATCATTTTAAATCAATAGTCGATTCTTTTCATCAAAAAATTAAAGTTAATTCAATAGAAAACCAAAAATTGTCAGAACTCCGGGATTGGTTGTTGCCACTGTTGATGAATGGGCAAGTAACATTTGGTAAGGTTAAGGAAGAATTAGGTCAGGTTGCAAAGGAAGGAGTGGCTTACAAAAAAGATAAAGAGTCCATTGACACTTTATTTGAGAACATCAACTTTGATTACGAAGTGGCCGTGGTACAACTGCTCACCGAGCGTCGATTTGGTTTTACTTATGGCAAAAAATACACCCATAAAATGTTCAGCAACATAGAACTGCTGAATACTATGCCAAAACTTAAAGAACTAGTTTTTGAAGAAAAAGGTTGGGGCATGTTTTCTAAGGCTATTGCCAAAACTATCGATGCACAATGTTTTGTTTATCAGTATCAATTGGATAATGGTACAAAAGTGTTGAAAGTAAAAAGTAGTGCTTTTAAAGAAGTACTGGACTGGACAAACCAAAAAGAAAACAAAGAATTTGTCGAACAGGTCAATGCCATGTTGGATTTATATGAGAAGCCTCTCATTAATAAAGATATGGACCGTATAGAACTGTTTAATACAGTATTGAAGTGTATTAAGGTTTTAGAAACTGACAGCCTGCAATCTATTAGAAACAAAATGGCACAATGGCCAATGGAAGAAGGTGGCTATCGTTCAAAGGCTGAAAAGTTTAACGAGAATGAAACTTTGTATATGATTGGGTTTATAAAAAATGAAATCCTAAATGAGTTTTCCAAATAAGATTACTTATCCTATTTTGATATTGCCCAATGATCTAGATGAGATTCTAAAATCAATTCCGGAGGAGGCACTTAAACCAAAAGAACCTGTCGAACCTACTTTAATTATTCCTAAAAGCCCGATAGAACCAAGTAAACCAGCCGGTGGAATACAATCATATGGATGTCTTTTATTATCTATAGTCATATTTGTTTTGGCAGGAGTTATTGGTAGTAATTCAGAGATAATGGCATCTATTTTTGATGGATTTGGTCTTGTTTTTTTAGTAATAATAGTTCTTGGGTTTGGTATGGTTTACAACTACCATAAAAATGGAGAAAATGCGAAAAAGGAATATAAAAACAAAATGGATGATTACAAAGCTTCGAGAAAGCAATACCAGCACGATATACTTTACTACAGAGAAGAGTATGAAAGGAAAAAAACAGAATACCAAACTGAATTAATAGATTATATAATCCAACTTGACAAATGGGAAAAAGGTCTTTTAAGGTCACAAAGGCCAGATTATATAAGTGCTATGCGTAAAGCTTCCTTATTATATAGAACTAACCCGACAGCTCCAACAGAAATTTCTACAAATTATAATAAGGGAGTTTCAGAGGAAGGGTTTTACAACCTGCTTCTATCGAAATCTTCAAATTTTAGCGATAAATGGGTTTTGTCTTTATCCTCGGCTCCTTATATCCGGCCTTATAGGCCAGATATAGTGTATATTGAAGATATTTACAGTCCTTTAACTGAAAACACTACAAGTTTATACGTTGATATTGAGATTGACGAACCTTATGTTGGCGCGACTGGCGAACCAATTCATTATATAGGTTCTGAAAAGAGAAGGAACAGTTTTTTCACGGAAAATGGATGGGTAGTGATTAGATTTGCGGAGGAGCAAGTAATTAAACAACCACAAGAGTGCGCTGAGTATGTCATGAACATTATTGGCAATATAAAGTCGGGGATTTATCCAGCACAAAATCATGCTATTCATTCCGTGGAAAAATGGTCAAAAGAACAATGTCATAAATTAGCCTTTGCACGATATAGAAATACTTATCTAAATTTTGAGCTTAGTGAAAAACTTCAAGAGGAATTACTCTTTGAAGCGAAAAACAACTCAAGATTAGATAACAATGATTATGAATTACCTTTTTAAGATCTTTAAGTGATACTCTAATATTCTTAAATGGTTGATTATCATTAACAAAGAATCATTTGAAAAATGGATTGGTTCTAGAGAATTGATATGGAAAGCTAGAAAATCGAAAACGGACTGCAAACAGGCAATCAGGTTAAAAATGGCTAAATTGGAAAGTGAAAGAAGACCACAAAATCATGGCCGAGAAGTTTTCGGAGAATGAGACGTTGCAATTGATTGGGTTTGTTAAGCAATTTAATTAATAATCAAACTAAAATGAGTGAAAAGAGTTATCCAACTTATACGGTTAGATTTTTTGTTTTGTTGGTAGTTTCGGTTGCTCTTTTACTTCTTTTTAGTTACCCCATCGTAACCCTGTTCATAAAAATTGGGAGACATATTAATTATGAATCCTTGGGGTTTTTGATAGGTTACGGAAGTACTAGTTTACTGGCAATTATTTTTTTAATTATTGCGATTGTCAGAGGATATATCCCTCATAAAAATCTAACCTACATTATCAGTATTGTCCTTGTTTTTTACTTATTTCTACGATTTGATGGTGTTGATCATTTAGAGTTATTACCATTAAACAATCTTCTAAAGTATCTTGATATCATAATCCTTTTAGGGGTACTCTATATAGTACTTATAAGTCTCTCCTTATTCAAAAAAAAACAGACAAAAAGCTCCCCTTTCTTTTTAGAAGATAACCTATATGAAGAAGGTGAAATAGCCAATGAGAAAATTCTTCAAAAATTAATAATCACTTTAAAAGATTTTCGTCCCAGTACAGCATTTTCAGTTGGAATAAATGCTGTATGGGGCTATGGGAAAAGTACATTCTTAAAACGATTTAAGATAGAATATGAGAAAAGGGAACCGAAAGCCATAGTTTTTTGGTACCGGGTATGGAAAAATAAAGGAGTAAATGCTATCATCGAAAATTTCTTTCACGAATTGAGTACAGCTTTGAGACCATTATCAGGGGAGCTCGACACTGAATTTAAGGGATATGTTGATGCAATATTGAAAATTCCCCATAATGAGTTCGGAAAAGTATTGGCTATGGGAAGGGAAATAATTACCGGTAATAAGTCACTTGAGGAACACTATAGTTCGATTAATAGTATTTTAAAAAGAATAGATAGGCAAATTATTATCCTTTTAGATGATCTTGACCGACTTGAAGGAGAGGAGATTTTAAATACAATGAAATTGATGCGTACTCTTTCTGATTTTAACAATGTGATTTTCATTGCCGGGTATGATAGACAATATGTATTAAAAAGTATCTCTAAACCGAAGGATAATTATATTGATAAAGTTTTTAATGTGGAAATCAACTTATTGCCGTTTGATGAAAACCTCATCTTGCAAGAATTGCTTGTTGAAATAGAAAAAATCCCTTCCCCAAAAAATACCAATGTTGATGACTCAACCTTATTAGAGGTCTTTAAGAGTTTGTTTGATGACCATCCATTTGCGATAAATATAGATACTTTAATATCCAGTCCCTGTACTCAAGAAAACCTTTCATATTCAGATTTCTTGGAAACACTGAGGGATGTCAAACGATTTGTTAATGAGTTCAGATTCAATATTGATTTTTTAGAAACTCCGTCGGATGTCATTCTGAGTGAATATATACTCCTAAGGTTGTTAACATACAAATACCGTTATGTGCAGGAACTGATATTGAATAAAATGGAAACCATACTTTTTAAAGGGAAAATTGATTGGGTCAATAGGGAAATCAAAGAAGGAAATGGTTTTTATCATGACGTTTGGATATATACTCATGAGAAAAAAATAATCGGCAAAGACATTCATGACAACCCAATCTATATGATATCATCTAAGGAAAAGTTAAAAGAATTATTGTCCAAGAATGCAAAAATTGATGATTTTGAGGTAATTAATGCTGGTTTATGTCGCCTTTTCAAAATGAAAAGTTTGGAATTCTATGAGACTCATCAAAATAGCATTTCAAAAACGTACTATACAAATCTATACATTAGAAACAATATTGCTTCAGGTAATATCACACTTTCTCAAATTCAAAAAGCATTTGAAACCAACAAACTTCATGAGTTGGTACACATGATAGGAATAAATCCTGATTATAAAGAGTTTTCAATTCAAAATGAGTTAAAGTATTTTGTTTTCAGAACTAAACCTCAAAACCGCGAACAATTCGAGGATTTAATACTTTCTTTGAATATTTTCATGTCTGATGGAACTCACTCAGATGATGAAAAAGTATTAGCAATTCTTAAGAACGGTGTCGAAACTTTTTATCCTAATCAGAGAAATGATTTTGTTGAGTTTTTAGGCAATGTATTGAGCATTAGTTCCATTGGATATCTTGACAGATTATTCAGTGGAATTAACCACAATTTGAAAAGAAAAGAAGTCGGGGAAAATTATCCAGGTGGATATATCAAGTATAATAATAACTTCTTTTCAAATGAGTTAAAGGCATTACTTCTTCACAAGCTTAAGGCCTTAATCAATAAAAAAGCCGAAACGAATGAGGTTTTGGAGGCATATCATTTAATCACAGAAAAAATCACTCCCCAGCAAACAATAATAAGACCTTTTGAGGCAAACACTTTGCTAAGAGAAGAAATTGAAAGGGACTTCTTAAAATATTACGATACACCACTTTTTCAGATGATTTCGGATAAGGCCGATAACCGAGAAGCAGAATTCAGAGGTTATAAACCCAATGATTTTTTGAATCAAATCTTTGCTTCTCAAAGTGCTTATAAAAAACTTGTTGGACAGATTAGTAATCCAACAGCATTTGAAGAATTGGAAAAAGATGGACTTGATAATTTGATATCTTTTATGGAGAGTATTCAAAAAAGCTTCAGTGAACCAGACAACATTAGAATTGAAAATACGATTAAAACACTAAAAAAATATGTTGAGAAGGGCTTCAAAAGTCTAAATCAAAAGGAATATGACGAAATATGGGGACACAAGAATTGAAGCCAATGACTTTTCACGAAACTATCCTAAAAAAGTTATTGGAATATAGAGAAAAGCATCCACATTTTAATTTTCTAATGCGACAACGCGCTGGGGCTGGACAGCGATTTGAAAGTGGTCATTGGTTTCAGGGCAATGATGATTATGCTTTTGTTGGTTTAATCAATGCAAGTGGAGGCTCCAATAGAACTAGAAGCGTTGGTATATTGTTCTATCCAAACGATAATGGATATACCTGTAATCTAGAAGTAGTGTATAACGAGGAAAAAGATGAAAACCTGATTGCAGCATATCAAGCTTTAATCCATCGAATTGGTCCTTTCCAAAAAATTACAGAAACTAAGTCTTCACTCCATATAGGAGAAGTTTCAAAAGATAATTTTTCAACTCTCTTTACATTCTTGGATCGTAATTACCAATCCATTGCCCAAGAGTTTAGAAATCAGGGCAAAGAAAATGTATTGGTAAGTAATAAGAAGTTTGATAGTATGCTTTCAAGAATAAACGAAGTGAAGGCTGCTATCAGCTCGAAAACGCAAACAAATATACCAGCCTATTATTGTGTTGGCATTACTTTTAAGGATGGTGACAATGAAAATCAACTTTCAAGATTTAAAAAGGAAAACATTTGGGAAAATGGTTATGGAGATAAAAATATCCAAATAGTCAAGAGAGTTAAGCCAGGGTCGATGATAGCTGCCAAAACGACTTATACCGAAGGAAAAAATGGCTCTACAGTTTCAGTATTAAAAATTCATGCAATTGGAAAAGTAGTAGCAAACCCTGGAGATGGAAATATCTTGAAGGTCAAGTGGGAAGATAATTTAAATCCATTTGTCCTTTATGGAAAAGGGGGTTATCGAAGTACAATTTCACAGATAAGAAATCAAGAAACAATTGATTTAATTTTTAAAGTTAGAAAAGGAAATAGCCCTGATGAGCTAGATAAACTAAATATAAACGAAATGGCATTGAATCAAATTTTATATGGCCCGCCGGGGACAGGTAAAACATATTCTACAAAGGAATTGGCTGTGCAGATTGCCAACCCAGCACTTTCAATTAAAAAGGACTTGGATAATGTCCAAAAACGGGAATTGATTTTGAGTGAGTATGATAGATTGTGCGAAGCAGGACAAATTGTATTTACCACCTTTCATCAATCATTTGGATATGAAGATTTTGTAGAAGGTATTAAACCTGTCACCACTGCAGACCAAAAACTTATTTATGATATTAAACCGGGCATATTTAAGAAAGTTTGTAAAAAGGCAGAGGACAACTATCTAGATTTTAAGAAAGGGGGGGCCAACGAAATGGCGTTTGACGACGCTTTTGAAAAATTAAAGGAAGAATGGGAAGAAAATGAGGAAATAAAATTTCCCTTAAAAAGAGAGGGGTATGATTTCACTATCATAGGTTTTACAGAAAAATCAATTCAATTTAAAAAATCAAGTGGGGGAACAGACCATACTTTGAGTATCTCAACCTTAAGAGACGCTTATTATGGCACAAGAGAAATTAATGAGACGGGGGTTGGTATTTATTACCCCAGTATTTTAAAAAGGTTGAAAAGTTATGAGTCTGAAAATGATTCATCTAAAAAATCAGTTAGAAACTATGTTTTAATCATAGATGAAATCAATCGAGGAAATGTTTCATCAATTTTTGGGGAGTTAATCACATTGTTGGAGCCTGATAAAAGGTTGGGAGCTGATGAGGAAATACTTTTGAAATTACCATATTCTAAGGATGAAACATTTGGCGTACCTCCAAATCTTTATATCGTTGGCACAATGAATACTGCCGATAGAAGTGTGGAAGCTTTGGACACCGCCTTACGGAGACGGTTTATCTTTGAGGAAGTTATGCCCAAGCCCCAATTGTTGGAAAAAATCACATATGACGGCTTTAACCTTAAGGAGGTTTTGGAGACTATAAATGAACGTATCGAAGCCCTGTTGGATAGAGACCATACCATTGGTCATTCATACTTCATCAAATTAAAAAGTGGTGATAAGGATGGACTTTCACGTGTTTTTAAGAACAACATCATCCCTTTATTACAAGAGTATTTTTATAACGACTACGAAAAAATCGCCTTGGTACTTGGCCAGGGTTTTGTAAAAGAGAAAGGTACAGGGAAGGTCAATTTTGCCCAAGTTAAAAATATAGATGTGCCGGAAAGTGAAGCAACTTACATATTACTTCCACAAATTGATGATATTGAAGCTGCCGTAGGCGGTTTACTGAATACATCTAATGAATAATCGAAAAAACATACTTCAGGCTTTTGAACATAGTAAGCTGCAAGTCGGACGGGAATATAATAATGTTCTTTTCGAAGAAAAGCACCTTAATGCTTTAGCTAAATTAAACCAGCTACATAACAATGAATATTTTACGCTACTCCATAAAGGCATTAAGTTTTCTCAATATGTCGGTGTAATTCAAATTGATGGTCTTACCATTGAAATTTTACCAAAAATTGACGGTGGATCAAACAATGAATCGCATTGGCAAAAAGTATTGATTAACATGCTTAGGACCACAAGACGATTAAAAGTCAATAAGGTGGGACAAGCCAAAGTCAGCAAACAGCAAATCCATTTGTTGGACATTTATTTTGAATGGTTTCTGAATGAAACACAGCTATTGATAAGACAAGGTCTCATAAGACAATACCGCACAAAAAAAGGAAATATAAAAGCCCTAAAAGGTAAATTGGTTTTTGCCGCACATTTAAATCACAATCTAATCCATAAAGAACGGTTCTATACTGAACATCAAGTGTATGATTATGACCATCAAATCCATCAAATTTTATCACAAGCACTTGACATCATCGGTCAATTTTCATCAGGTACTTATTTGTATTCCAAATGCAAACGAGTACAAGCAGCATTTCCCGATGTTTCCAATACCGCTGCAAATCTCCATATATTCGATAAACTGGTAAGCAATAGAAAAACAAAACCTTATGCGACTGCCCTTGAAATTGCGCGACTCATTATTTTGAACTTTGCTCCAAATATCTCAAATGGAAAGGAAAAGATGTTGGCTTTGCTTTTTGATATGAACAATTTGTGGGAGGAATATGTGTTGGCAAAACTGAAATCTGTTCACATAGATGGTCTTTCGGTAAAAGGTCAAGAATCGAAACCATTTTGGAATCGAATTAAGATTAGACCTGATATTGTTCTAAGAAAAGACAGCAAAACCTATGTGATAGATACTAAGTGGAAAAATATAGGTGGCAACAAACCTTCGACCAATGATTTACGCCAAATGTATGTCTATAATAAATATTGGGAATCTTCTCGGGCTTTGCTGCTTTACCCTTCCCTCATTACAGAAAAGCCAAATTTTATATCCTTTAAAAATGAAAAGCAAGAATGTGGCATAGGTAAGCTCAATATTCTTGAAGATGGTAATTTGAAAGATGATTGTGGTCAAGAAATAATAAACTGGCTAAATTGACAACTAAATCTTGATAATTTGAGCCGAATAACACTTCTAATCGGCTCTCTGGAGAAAAAAAGTGATTCCAAACACCGCGAAAAATGTAGTTTGTTGCAAATGCATTTTAATGGCAAGATTAGTTTATCCTACTTTTTAAGGAGTAATTTTTCGTAATGAAAAGTATTGTAAAATACTGCAAAGAAGTAAAAAAGAATCAAAAATGCAGCACGAACGCAGCACGCTAATTAACTTTTGTTTAACATTTAGTTTTATAAATACCTGAAAAACAGAATGTTATAAAACAAAAAAGCCTCATAAAATGAGGCTTTTGCGGTCTGGACGGGACTCGAACCCGCGACCCCCTGCGTGACAGGCAGGTATTCTAACCAACTGAACTACCAGACCAATGATTTTATCTTTAGAAGACTCCGACAACAGTCGGATTCAAATCTTGTTCATTTGCTTTTTTAAAGCGAGTGCAAATATACATTCTCATTTCGGATATGGCAAAACATTTTTTTAAAAAAATGATCAAGCAAATTTTTGTCTCTCGATCATAAAAGAATTCAGCACTTGGGAGAAGTCCGACCTAATGTCCACCCCTACATACTTTATTTGATATTGGGCACATTTTAGTTTAAGATCGTTCTGGTATTGCAATACCTTTTCCGAATATGCTTTTTTAATGGAATCCGCGTACAAATCTATTTGTTCGCCTGTTTCCACATCTACAAAACGTTTGGGGGCATTGTCAAAATCAAAATTGAGTTCATGCTCTTGGTCCAATAAGTGAAAAAGGACTACCGCATGTTTGTTGTATTTGAGATGACGCAGTGCTTCAAAAAGTTTTTCCTCTTCGATCTCTGTTTGAAACATGTCCGTAAACAGAAAAATTAAGCTTCTTCGGTGTATTTTCTCGGCAATTTGATGCAGAAAGGTGTATGTTTTGGTCTCTTTTGTGTTCGTTTTGTTTGCCGCGACCTCATTCAATTTGTTATACAACATTTGAAAATGTCGCTCACTGTTCTTTTCTGATGTATGAAAATCGTAGGTGTCCGAATAAATACTTAGCCCTACTGCATCACGTTGTTTCTTCAAAACCTGCATTAAAGCTGCAATAGAAAGTACTCCAAATCCAATTTTGTTAAGGTTGTCCAAGGAATATTCTTTCACTTCGGGGTAGTACATGGATGCTGAGTTGTCCAAAATCATGTGGCAACGCAGGTTGGTCTCGTCCTCAAAGCGTTTGGTGTACAAACGGTCGGTCCGAGCGAAGAGTTTCCAGTCAATATGCTTGGTGCTCTGTCCTGAGTTATAGATTTTATGTTCGGCAAACTCCGCAGAGAACCCATGGAAAGGACTTTTATGGATACCACTAATAAAGCCTTCCACAATTTGGTTTGCCAAAAGTTCCAAATTCTGGAAGAGGGTTGCTTTGCTAAGTTCCGATCGTACGTCCATAACTAATTTGTGAAGACAAGATAAAATAAAAAAGGTTTGGCATTAGCCAAACCTTTTTTAAAATCTAATTCCTGAATTCTTATTACAGTGCTGCATCAATGGCATCTGTATAAACTTTTTTAGGAGATACCCCTACTTGACGGTTAATCACCTCACCATCTTTAAAAACCAAAACAGTTGGGATGTTACGTACACCATATTTGGCGGCAAACTGTTGGTTTGCATCTACATCCACTTTACCAACAACAGCTTTGCCGTCGTATTCTTGTCCTACTTCTTCAATGATTGGACCTACCATTCTACAAGGCCCACACCATGCTGCCCAAAAATCTACTAGGACAGGCTTGTCGCTTTTTAAAACTACTTCGTCAAAAGTTGCATCTGTTATTTCTAGTGCCATCTTATTTATTTTAATATTATGCAAAGTTAGTCAAATAATGCCCATGTAACTTACATACAACATATTCGTTTTAATTATTGTGCCATTGGTTATAGTTATGATCTAATTTAACTTATAGTGAATTTCATGGGCATCCAGCTCTGAAAGTAATTCACTGTTGATTTTCACTTTCTGTTTTCGACTCGATAATTTCAATTTTATTTCCTCTTGCATTTCATAAATTACAAAACTGATAGGATGCTCTCCTTTATGTAACCTTAAAGTATCCTTTAGGGTTCGAATCCGTTGTTCCTGCAATCTGTCAATATTCAGTTTGATGGTAAGCTTCTTGGCAAAAGCATCCATCACATCCTGAAGCTGTTTAAAATCATTGAACTGAAGCCTTGGGTCACCCTTTTTGCCCGTATCACGATTTACCCAGCCCTCACGCACAAAGGCCCTCACGTGCACAAAGGAATTGATCATCAAAAAATGACGGAACTTTAAATACTCTTCGCCAAAAATCCGAAGTTCGTAAGATTCGTTGTAATCTTCCAGTGTAAAGAATCCCCAACCTTTACCGTTTTTGGAAACTCGGTGCTGCACATCGGTTATGACACCGGCGACAGTAAGTTCCCTGTTCACATGCTCTTCCAAACGGGAGAAATCGCTAACCGTGTTCTTGCAGAATGCCTTTATTTCCTTTTTGAAGTCATCCAACGGGTGACCCGAAATATAAATACCGACGACCTCTTTTTCGCGACGTAGCTTTTCCATTGTACCCCATTCCTCACACGGTGGCACAATGGGTTCGGGAATCTGTACCTCGCTCGCCTCTCCAAAAAGGCTTACTTGTGACGAATTTTGATTCTCCTGAAATTTGGAACCATATTTTACGGCCTTTTCCAAGAACGTGATACCATCACCCTCGTCATGGAAATATTGGGCCCGATGGGTGTCTCCGAAGGAATCAAACCCTCCTGCCAGCGCCAAGTTCTCGAATGCTTTTTTATTGGCTGCCCGTAAATCCACCCGTTTGGCCAAATCGAAGATGGATTTGTAGTGTCCATCTTCTTTTCGGTTTTCCACAATGGTTTCCACTGCAGAACGTCCCACACCTTTAATGGCTCCCATGCCAAACCGTACCGCATTGTCCTTGTTCACGGCAAATTTGTAGTAGGATTCGTTAACGTCCGGCCCCAGAACTTCCAGCCCCATACGTTTACATTCCTCCATAAAAAAGGTGACCTGCTTAATGTCGTTCATGTTGTTGGACAACACGGCGGCCATGTATTCGGCAGGGTAGTGGGCCTTTAAATATGCCGTTTGGTAAGCGATATAAGCGTAACAAGTGGAGTGACTCTTGTTGAAGGCGTAAGAAGCAAATGCTTCCCAGTCCTTCCAGATTTTTTCCAGAACGTCTCGTGGATGACCGTTTTTCTCCCCGCCGTCCAAGAACTGCGGTTTAAGTTTTTCCAGCAGGGCAAAAATCTTTTTACCCATGGCTTTCCTTAGAACATCCGCATCACCTTTGGAGAATCCGGCCAGTTTTTGGGAGAGCAACATCACCTGCTCTTGGTATACGGTAATCCCGTAGGTTTCCTTTAGGTATTCCTCCATGTCCGGGAGGTCGTACGTGATTTCTTCGTCACCGTGTTTACGGGCAATAAAGCTTGGAATGTATTCCATGGGCCCAGGTCTGTACAGGGCGTTCATGGCGATAAGGTCATCAAAAACCGTAGGTTTCAGGTTTTTCATGTGTTTTTGCATCCCTGGGGATTCGTATTGGAATACCCCTACGGTTTCCCCACGTTGGAAAAGCTCGTATGTTTTTTCATCATCCAGCGGAAAATCATCGGGTACCAAATCTATTCCGGTACGTGCTTTTACGATTTTTACGGTGTCCTTGATCAAGGTCAAGGTTTTCAATCCCAAGAAATCCATTTTCAACAGACCGGCACTTTCCACCACCGAGTTGTCGAATTGTGTTACGTAGAGGTCGGAATCCTTGGCTACGGATACGGGTACAAAATTGGTAATATCGTCTGGCGTGATGATGACCCCACAGGCATGAATTCCTGTGTTTCGCAATGAACCTTCAAGCACTCGGGCCATCTTTAAGGTCTGACCTTCCAAATCATCTGTTTCGGCTATGTTGAGAAGTTCGTATACCTTTTCCAACTCTTCGGAACGGAACTTTTTCTTCAGGTCGGCCTCTGCGACACCAAATATTTTATTGAGCTTGGACATGTTGGGAATCAACTTGGCAATACGGTCGGCATCGCCCAAGGGCAGATCTAACACACGCGCGGTATCCCTAATGGATGATTTTGCCGCCATGGTACCGTAGGTGATAATCTGTGCCACTTGGTTGGCTCCATATTTATTGATCACGTAGTCCATTACGCGGCTACGGCCTTCATCATCAAAATCAATATCGATATCGGGCATGGATACCCTGTCTGGGTTCAGGAACCGCTCAAAAAGCAGGTCGTACTTCAAGGGGTCGATGTTTGTAATCGTCAAGCAATACGCTACCACCGAACCTGCTGCGGACCCCCGTCCCGGGCCCACGGAAACATCCATATTTCGAGCTTCGCGGATAAAATCCTCTACAATCAAAAAGTATCCGGGATACCCGGAGTTTTTGATAATCTCCAACTCAAAATCTATCCGTTCCCTAATTTCATCTGTAAGTTCTCCATACCGTTTTTCGGCCCCTTTATAGGTAATGTGCCTCAGATAGGCATTCTCACCTCGATTGCCGCCATCAATTTCATCTTCTGGGTCCTTGAATTCTTCCGGAATACCAAATTTTGGAAGCAAAATATCACTGGCAAGATCGTAGGGCTCAATTTTATCCACAATCTCTTTGATGTTCAAAATAGCCTGTGGTAAATCCTTGAAGAGTTCTTTCATCTCGTCCGAAGACTTAAAGTAGTACTCTTGGTTGGGCAATCCGTAGCGGTAACCTCTACCTCGACCGATAGGGGTGGACTGTTTTTCACCATCCTTTACACACAACAGAATATCGTGTGCCTCGGCATCTTTTTTGTCACAATAATAAGTATTGTTGGTAGCGACCAGTTTTATATTGTGGTCTTTGGCCATTCGTACCAAAACTTGGTTTACACGGTCTTCGTCTTCTTGACCATGACGCATGATTTCAATGTAAAAATCATCATCAAATTGCTCTTTCCACCAAATAAGGGCTTCTTCGGCCTGTTTTTCGCCAACATTCAAGATTTTGTTGGGCACTTCGCCGTACAAGTTTCCCGTAAGGGCGATTACATCTTCTTTGTATTGCTCAACAATTTTCTTGTCAATTCTGGGGACGTAGTAAAATCCATCCGTATAAGCCATAGAAGACATTTTGGCCAAGTTGTGGTACCCTTTTTTGTTCTTGGCCAAGAGTACAATTTGATGCCCGTAGTCCTTTACATTTTTATTGGCATGGTCCTCGCAGACAAAAAATTCACAACCAACAATGGGCGTGATTTCTTTTTCCGTAGGTTGCTCCCCATTGGCTATAAGTTCTTCGTTTTTAGCCTTTACGGCTTTGTTGTGCCCTATCACTTCTTTTACAAAATGAAAGGCGCCCATCATATTGGCGTGGTCCGTAAGGGCAACGGCGGGCATGCCATGGTTGGCAGTGGCCTTGACTAAATCCTTTATGTTGATGGTGGACTGTAACACCGAAAATTGGGAGTGATTGTGTAGGTGCACAAAAGGTTCCTCCTCCAGCGTCTCTACGTTTTCTTGGATTTCCTGATCGGAAACCCCTCCAGTATCTTCTGTCCAAAGGGCATCGGAAATTTTTTTGGAGGCAGCTTTTAGATTGATGTGCTTTAACCCAATAAGTTCTATCTCCTTGGGATTGGCTTCGGAGAATCGTTCAAAATAATCAGGTTGAACATCGAGTTCTTGGTAGGAATACTGCTTTTTACGAATCAATTCCAAAAAGCAACGCGTGGTCGCCTCAACATCCGCGGTTGCGTTATGTGCCTCGGAAAAGGGTTCCCCGAACAAAAATTCGTGCAACTCGGTAAGGGTGGGCAATTTGAATTTACCACCTCGACCTCCGGGTATTTTACAGAGTTCTGCTGTATGTTCGGTACAGGTGTCGAGAACTGGGAGTTCGGTCATTGGACTTTCTACACCTTCTCGGTGGAATTCGCATCCCATAATGTTGATATCGAACCCTACATTTTGCCCCACCACAAATTTGGTTTGCCGCAATGCTTTGTTGAAAGCTTCCAGAACATCACTTAAAGGAACGCCTTTTTCTTCCGCCAAAGCTGTAGAAATACCATGTATCTGTTCAGCTTCGTAGGGTACGTTAAACCCTTCGGGTTTTACCAAAAAATCTTGATGTTCTATCAGATTTCCGAGTTCATCGTGCAATTGCCAAGCAATCTGTACGCATCTTGGCCAATTGTCCGTATCGGTAATGGGAGCATTCCAACGTTTGGGCAAACCTGTGGTTTCCGTATCAAAAATTAAATACATAAGCTATCTGTCTCGGTCAAAAAAAGGAATGAATAAAAGTACGGAAGAAGATAGATTTGATAAAAAAGAGTTGTGATGAGTTATCAACGAAAAAAAGCCGGGAGAATATCCCAGCTTTTCTTGTTGTTATCTATTGACTTTTGGAATTATGAAACTGCGGTTTCAAATATGTTTGCAGTCTCCAAAGTTTCCCTGATGGCATTTCTATGTCGCATCAATAGACTTTTTGTGGATTGCGGCAAAACAAAATCTTTGTCGTGGAGGATGTCATTGTAAGTTTCAATGGCTTCTTTTTCTCCACGGTGTACTTCTTCGAGCATCGCTTCTTCATTATTTGATGTAAACAAGGATTTAAAATTTATCCAAGATCTGTGCAGTGTTCCTTTGGTGCTTCCCCCTTTATCGGGTGCTTCACCAAAAGAATTGATTTCAGCTTTCAATTCCTGTCCAAAATTGTATCGCTGTTTGGCACTGTTCAGGAAAAAATCTTTTATTGTTTTATTGTCAACCTTTTCTGCTGCTTGCTTAAAACCGTTTTCAGCATCATAGGTTTTCTTCAAAAGTTCGTTCAATTTGTTCGACATTTCTACGGTATACTTCATAATCTCTCTTCATTTTTAAGTTAGCGGCCGCCGGCTTTCGACGACATCTACTAATAAACTACAGATAATGAGCGGAATACCAAAGGATTGGGTAGGTTTGTCATAGGTTTAACGTAATGAACCTCAGTTGTTAAAGCGATTTAACTTTTTTTGCTTTGAACGCTGTGCTATAAACAAATAAATGTATATTTGCACCCGCTTAACCAATAAGCGATTAAAAAGAATTAATAATCAGGGTCGG
Source organism: Flagellimonas lutimaris (assembly GCF_051494225.1). GTDB lineage: Bacteria > Bacteroidota > Bacteroidia > Flavobacteriales > Flavobacteriaceae > Flagellimonas > Flagellimonas lutimaris_A. The sequence continues at coordinate 39,155 of NZ_JBNPYE010000004.1, forward strand.
GCACCCTACAAATTAATGTGATATGCCAGTTAAAATTAGACTTCAAAGACACGGTAAAAAAGGTAAACCATTCTATTGGGTAGTTGCTGCAGACGTCAGAGCGAAAAGAGACGGTAAATATTTGGAAAAGTTGGGAACCTATAACCCAAACACCAATCCAGCTACAATCAATCTTAATATTGACGGTTCTGTAAAATGGTTGCAGAACGGTGCACAGCCAACTGATACGGCTAGAGCTATTCTTTCTTATTCAGGTGTGATGATGAAACACCACTTGGCAGTAGGTGTTCGTAAGGGAGCAATGACTGAAGAGCAAGCTGAGGAAAAATTCAAAGCTTGGTTGGAAGAGAAAGAACAAAAAATCCAAGACAAGAAGGATGGTTTGAGCAAAGCTGAATCTGAAGCAAGAGCCAAAGCATTGGAAGCTGAAAAAGAAGCTAGCGCTAAGAGAGCTGCCGCTGCGTTGCCAGAAGAGGAAGTAGCCGAAGAGGCTGCAGAGGAAACTGCTGAAGCTGCAATTGAGGAAGTTACCGCAGAAGCTGAAGCACCAGCCGAGGAGGCTCCTGCCGCTGAAGAAGCTGCAAAAGAAGAAGAATAGAAACGTAGGACGATGCGCAAGGAAGATTGCTTCTATCTGGGCAAAGTCGTTTCAAAATATAGTTTTAAGGGAGAGGTGTTGATTAAATTGGACACCGATGAACCCGATATTTACGAAAATATGGAATCAGTACTTGTTTCATTGGGAAACAATCTGATTCCATTTTTTATTGATAGATGTCGATTGCACAAATCTAATCTCCTTCGCATCGATTTTGAAGAGGTAAAAGATGAACCCACGGCCGATAAACTGATAGGTTCCGAACTTTACTTGCCACTTACTATGCTGCCGCCACTGACAGGTAATAAATTTTATTTCCATGAAGTAATCGGTTTTACCATATTGGATGAGGTTCATGGTGACATTGGGGTTGTGGAATCCGTTAACGATAATGCCTCCCAAGATCTTTTTGAAGTGAAAAAGGGTGATAAAGAATTGTTGATCCCTGTTAGCGATGACATAATCACTAAAATAGATAGGGAAAATAAAACTATTCATGTGAAGACGCCAGAAGGCTTGGTGGACCTTTATTTGAGCTAAAGCAAATAAAAAAGGAGGCAAATCAATGCCCCCCTCTTCATTTAACAGAACTAGACGAAATTTTATTTTTTCCACTTGCCACCACCAAGGTAGAAACCAAGTGAGATGCCTAAGTAAGAGTTTTTTACTTCTACACCTTCAATTTCAGTTTTTCCAATAAGATTGTAATTTGCAGCTAGACGAAATTTTCCCCACTCGAAACCAGCACGGATCAGTCCACCAAATTTTCCATCTACTTCGGCTTCGGCATCAGGGCCGAATTCATCAAAAGCGATATTGGCCAAAGCAGTATACCCAACGCCAGCTCCCATAAATGGAGCAAAGGAGGAACTTCCATTATGGAAATAATAATCAAAAGTACCTAAATAGGAGGCACTTGCAGCCAAATCTGCTTCTAAGGAAATTCCATCGCTTGTCACGTTTTTTGCCATAGCAGCGGACTCAAAACGTATTCCTATATTCATGTTGTCGGCTATATTGTACTTAGGTTCGATAGCTAGTAAAACACCACCGCCACCATCGGGCATAGTATAACCTGCTTCAAGTCCAACACGGAATTTACCTTCTTCTTGTGCATGAGATACCTGAGCTACAGCTAGCATCAATATCAAAGCAAAAAATAATTTCTTCATAATTTAAAGTTTAAAATTGGTAATGATTTAACTGGGGCCTTTCCCCAAAATTGATGGCGAAATAACTGTATCCAACTCATATAATAGCTTGTGAATTAATGAATGGCTCATATCAACTAACCAATGCCGTGTTTGAATTGATGGCTGTAAATTATGTACACACCTTTGACTTATCTTTGAGGTAATGAAACCATTCATATTCAAAGAATTTACCATTCATCAAGACCAATGTGCCATGAAGGTGGGAACCGATGGGGTATTGTTAGGTGCTTGGGCATCATTGGACAAACAACCAGAATTTATTTTGGATATAGGTACGGGAACCGGACTGATCGCTTTGCAGTTGGCCCAGCGTTCCTCAGCGGAAGTTATTGATGCCATTGAGCTGGATGATAATGCATACGAACAATGTGTTGTCAATTTTGAAGCATCGCCATGGGGAGACAGACTGTTCTGTTACCATGCAGGTTTTGATGAGTTTGTGGATGAAATGGACGATAAATACGATTTAATCGTTTCCAATCCCCCATTTTATGCTGAAGATGTCGCAAGTGCTGACCCATCTAGGGATAAGGCAAGACAAAGTAGTTCGTTGCCGTTCGATGAACTGGTTCAAGGTGTTTCCCAGTTTCTCACTAAAAACGGAATTTTTGCAGTTATTCTTCCTTATAAAGAAGAGGGGAGGTTTACCGAGCTAGCCCAAAAGGTTGGTTTGTTCCCGAATCGAATCACAAGGGTGAAGGGAAATCTCGAAACCAATTTTAAAAGGAGTTTGATGGAATTTAGTTTTCATAAAAATGAACCGATAATTGATACCTTGGTCATTGAGAAAGGAAGACATCAATACACTAAAGAATATGTTGAATTGACCCAAGCATTTTATTTAAAAATGTAACAATACGCGAATGAAATGTTATATTTACTCAAAATTTATTCCAAATGAAACCCGATTTATTTGAAGCCCCAGATTACTATAATCTCGACGATTTACTTTCCGAAGAGCACAAACTGGTTCGTGATGCAGCCCGTCAATGGGTAAAGCGAGATATTTCTCCCATTATTGAGGAATATGCCCAAAAAGCAGAATTTCCTGAGCAGATTATTGGTGGTTTGGCAGAAATAGGTGCGTTTGGACCTTATATTCCTGAAGAATATGGAGGAGCGGGGCTAGACCAAATCAGTTATGGGTTGATTATGCAAGAAATTGAGCGTGGAGATAGTGGAGTTCGCTCCACGGCTTCAGTACAATCTTCCTTGGTGATGTACCCCATATTTGCTTATGGATCAGAGGAACAACGTAAAAAATATCTACCCAAATTGGCAACAGGGGAGTGGATGGGCTGTTTTGGGCTCACCGAACCTAACCATGGTTCCAATCCTGGAGGTATGGAGACCAAATTTAAGGACGCAGGTGACCACTACGTATTGAACGGTGCCAAACTTTGGATTTCCAACTCGCCATTTGCGGATATTGCCGTGGTTTGGGCCAAGAACGAGGAAGGCAGAATACATGGGCTTATCGTGGAACGTGGCATGGAAGGCTTTTCCACTCCGGAGACCCATAACAAATGGTCGTTGCGTGCATCAGCTACGGGCGAGCTTATTTTTGACAACGTAAAAGTGCCCAAGGAAAATTTATTGCCGGGCAAAAATGGCTTGGGAGCGCCGCTCGGGTGTTTGGACTCCGCCCGATACGGAATAGCATGGGGAGCGATCGGTGCCGCCATGGACTGCTACGATACGGCATTGAGATATGCCAAGGAGCGGGTTCAATTTGGGAAACCCATTGCTGCATTTCAGCTTCAGCAAAAGAAGTTGGCCGAAATGATTACCGAAATCACCAAGGCCCAGTTATTGGCTTTTCGTTTGGGACAGTTAAAGAATGAAGGCAAGGCGACTACGGCACAAATTTCCATGGCCAAACGCAACAATGTGGAAATGGCTATCAAGGTTGCTCGTGAAGCTCGACAAATGTTAGGTGGAATGGGTATCACAGGAGAGTACAGCATTATGCGTCACATGATGAACTTGGAAAGTGTCATTACTTACGAGGGTACTCATGATATTCACTTGTTGATTACGGGAGCCGACATTACGGGAATCTCCGCGTTCAAATAGTAAGGTATCAGGAAGCTTTTTCTACGGTTACCTTGATGGATTTACTGATGGGAGTCTGGCTCTTGTCCGCAAAATGATTGTAGGGAACCAATAAGTTGGTCTCTGGAAAATAAGCGGCCATATTTCCCTTTGGTATTTCGTAAGGTATTACTAAAAATTTTTCTGCGGTTCGTAGAATCCCGTCATAATTACTGTGGAGATTGACAACATCCAATTTGGCCAAACCTTTTTCAGTTATGTCCTCTACATTCATAAAAACGACCCGGCGCTCGTTGTGGATGCCACGGTAGCGGTCATTCAATCCATAAATGGTAGTATTGAATTGATCATGGGAACGAATGGTCATCAACATCAACTCATCAGGTTTTAATTGATGGTCGGGCAATGAGGTAATCGATAACTGCGCCATCCCATTAGGAAGCATGCGAAAATCACGCTTACGAACGTTATTGGGCAAATAATAACCAAATCCTTTGGACTGTTCACTGGTATTTTCAAATCCTTTTACGGTCTTATCAATGAGTTTTCGGATAAGGTTGTAATCCTGTCCCAACTCATACCAATTCATGGAATGGTTGCCCCTAAAATAAGTGTGGGCCAATAGTGAAATAATTTCAGGCTCGCTTTTTATTTGTTCCGAAGCGGGTTTCAATAATCCTTTGCTCTGGCGTACTTTTCCCGTACTGCTCTCCATGGTCAAAAATTGGAGTTCCCCGTTTTTCTCATCTTTTTCGGAACGACCAAAGGTTGGCAATAACAATGCAGTTTTACCTGTCACCAAATGACTTCGGTTCAGTTTGGTGCTTATCTGAACCGTTAAATCACAACTTTGGATAGCCTCTGCAGTGTATTTTGTGTCGGATGCCGCCATCAAAAAATTACCGCCTAAACAAACAAAGACCTTGGCCTTTTTTTCGTGCATCGCCTCGATGGCCTCCACCGTATCGTACCCTTTTTCCGTGGGTGGGTCAAAATTAAGGTGCTCTTGAATTCGGTTGTTCAAAGTTTTGTTCACATAATGCATAATGCCTACAGAACGATCTCCTTGCACATTGCTATGCCCACGTACAGGGCAGGTTCCAGCAAATGGTTTCCCCACAGCCCCCTTTAGGAGTAAAATATTTACATATTCTTTAATGCACTCCACCGCATTTTTGTGCTGGGTAATTCCCATGGCCCAACAGATGACAATCTTGGAGTTTTCGGCCAACAATTCCACAACCTTGTCAATTTTGTGCATATAGACCCCACTTTTGCGTTGAAGACTTTCTTCATCGTAGCGGTCCAAATCTTTCAACAATTCATCATAGCCATCCACATATTCCACAATAAATTCATGGTCGAGGACATCGGTGTTTTTGGCATCGAGTGCTACCAATTTCTTTAAAATCAGTTTGGCCAAGGCAATATCCTCATTGATTTTTACAGGTAAGTGGATATCCGCAATAGGTTGTCCGTTCCCCAACATATCCGAAATACTCTGTGGGTTTTTAAAGTTGACCAATCCCGTTTCCGCTAATGGATTTATGCTGATGATCTTGCCACCGTTCTTTTTGCACTTTTCCAAGGCCGATAACATTCTGGGGTGATTGGTTCCTGGGTTTTGTCCCACCACAAGAATAACTTCCGCTCCATGCAGATCATCAAGTTTTACAGAACCTTTACCGATACCCAAAGTTTCGGAAAGTGCCACTCCGGATGATTCGTGGCACATATTGGAACAATCGGGCATATTGTTGGTACCGAAAGCACGGGCAAACATTCCGTAGAGATAGGCAGCCTCGTTACTGGATCTACCTGAGGTATAAAATATCGCCTCATTCGGATTGTCCAATCGATGTAATTCCTCCGATATTAATTCAAAAGCATCTTGCCACGTAATGGGCTCATAGTGTATGCTATTTGGTTTGAGAAGCATCGGCTCTATAACCCTTCCTAATTTATTGAGTTCAAAATCGCTTAATTGAGAAAGTCCTTCCACGGAATGTTCTGCAAAAAATTCTGCACCGATATGTTCTCTGGTGGCTTCGTCTGCCAATGCTTTTGCGCCATTTTCACAGTACTCTGCAATTTTTGATGGATGTTCGGGAACAGGCCAGGCACAACTCGGGCAGCGAAAACCATTTTCTTGGTTCATTTGTGACAGGGTGTTCATGGAACGCAATATGCCCATTTCCTTAAAACTGTGACGCAACGCTTCTTTTACGCCTTGGAAACCAGCGGAAGTTTGCATGGGCTCCTTTAGACGAAGCCCCGTGAATCTAATTTCCCCGGTAAGGGAGACATTGCGTTTTATTTCTTTTTCCATCGTGGTCAGTGTTGCAGTTTTGGATTGGGATAATTGTCCGATTGGTCTTCGTCCCTATTTTCGAGGCAGGTAAAGTCTTTTTCCAATAATAAATGCAGTTTTTTTCCTTCGGAAAGCTCCACTTCATGTTCAAAACCAATGGTGTCGTTATGGAACCAGTTTTTCCCATCAGCCTCGGGAATCATCATCAGTATAGTATCATTGTAGTATGATACTTGTAGATTTTGGACAGAGGACATCAACTTAACTTGATATTGAAAAACGTTCGGACCAAATATGGTGGTTTCTTTTACCGAACCCGTTTCAGATAATTGTTGTACTTCGCTTTGGGTCAATCTAAATCGTATGGAATTTCCTTTGATTCTAATTTTCATGCACTGGGTTAATTCGCCTTCCTAAGTTACGGTATTCCGTTCACTTGTTCGAACCAAACAACTTTTTGCTTGTCCTCATATCGGCATATCGGGGGTCTTGGATGTAGTTTTCTTTTTTCATTTTGATGACCTCAATGCTCAAAAAACCAAACTCTTCCACCACTTTACCATAAAATCGATAAATGCCCTTCCCTCTAAAGTAATATTTGGACGCAACAGGAGGGAAGAGTACCGTGTCGAAGACTTCGCCATGTTGATCCACCAAAGTAGCAAAATGCATGCGTTTGCCGTGATGCGTGGAGGTGTTTTTTACGGTGACCAAATACCCATAAATGTCTATGTATTTGTTAAGGTGCCGCTCCAAATCTTTTTGTCCGTTGGTGTTTTTGGGAGGGTCCTCCAAAAGTTCAAAAGGACTGCAAAGGCAGAACCCCAAAAGTTCCAATTGTTCAAAAGCGGTTTCCAAGGCGGTGGTGTTCAGTTGGGGCATCTGAAATTTTTGATGCCTTGGTGGAAAAAGCTTCGGGTGTTCCAATCGGTCGTTTTTGGACAACATCAAATGGGCTTTCCAAAGCAGTTCGTGCTTGTTGATTCCCGTAAATCGGAAGGCATCGATACGAATCAGGATAGAAAGTTGTTCCATACGGATGAACACGCGGTCCAGAAAATCTTCCAAAGAAGTAAAACTTCCGTGAAGCATGCGTTCTTTTAGGATACGTTCCATGACCCTGCTTTCCAGATCGCGGAGGTACATCATTCCTAAATAAATATGGGTGCCATAAATGCGGTTTACGGCCATACTTTTGTTCACACAGGGCGGATGAATGGTGGCACCCATCATACGGGCATCGTGCACATAGAATTCCGAACGGTAAAATCCACCCCCATTGTTGAGCACTGCCACCAAATATTCCAAGGGATAATAAGCCCTCAAAAACAAACTTTGATAACTCTCCACAGCGTAGGAAGCGGAGTGTCCCTTGGCAAAAGCATAGCCTGCAAAACTGGCGACTTGGTGCCAAATTTCTGAGATCAAGGATTCCGCATAGCCCTTTTTTCTGCAATTGGAAATAAACTTGTCCTGCACTTTTTGGAACTCTTCCCGCGAACGGAACTTGCCGCTCATGCCTCTGCGGAGCACATCGGCCTCGCCAAGGTCCAATCCCGCAAAATGATGGGCCACTTTGATGACGTCTTCTTGGTACACCATGACTCCGTAGGTGTCGGGCATAATTTCCAGCATGATCGGATGTGCTTTTTCCTCGGTTCTGCCCTTGTTGCGATGGCGCAGGATGTATTCTCGCATCATACCACTTTTGGCTACACCTGGACGGATAATGGAACTGGCGGCCACCAATCCCAAATAATTATCGACCTGTAGTTTTTTCAACAACATGCGCATGGCGGGCGATTCCACATAAAAACAACCCATACATTGTGCGGTTTTGATGAGGTTATTGATAACAGGGTCTTTTTTAAAACCTTTGATATCGTGGATATCGATACCATTATATTTTTTAGGTTGATTGTAGGCGACAATTTCCAAAGCCTCTTTGATTTTACCCAATCCGCGTTGACCAAGAATATCAAACTTATAAAGCCCCACATCTTCTGCAATTACCATATCATATTGCGTGGTGGGGAAGCCTTTTGGCGGTAAATGGGTGGCCGAAAACCAATGCAAGGGTTTGTCGCTGATCAAAATTCCCCCTGCGTGAATACTCAGATAATTCGGTTTCCCTTTGAGCAAACTACCATATTTCAAGACAAGTTTGGATACATGGTCCAGTTGCTCAAGGGAATATCTTCCCGTCAACAAAAAGTCAATGTCCTGTGGTGGGAGGCCGAATACTTTCCCCAACTCTCGGATAACCCCTCTTTCTTTGAAGGTAACGTAGGTGCCGAGCAGAGCCACATGTTTAAACCGATCAAAAATATATTGGGTCATGGCAGGGCGGTCTCTCCATGAAAAATCAATATCAAAATCGGGCGGATTGGCGCGGTACAGGTTGATGAAACGCTCAAAATAAAGGTCTAGTTCCATCGGATCCACATCGGTGATGCGGAGCAAGTAGGCCACAATGCTGTTGGCACCACTTCCTCGACCTACATAAAAGTAACCCCTTCGCTTTGCTTCGGAAGCAATATCCCAATTGATCAAAAAATAGGAAACAAAACCCATTTTTTTGATGAGCTCCAATTCTTTTTTCAATCTGCTTTTGATGGAGTCGTTCACCTCTTCATACCGATAGGGGAGTCCCTCGGCACATAGTTTTTCCAAGAGATGTTCGTCCTCTTCTACGCTTCCTAGATACGTTTCAAGGTTTTGGGGTTTTCTGTCCTTGGAAAAATCAAAATGGATACTGCACTTGTTGAGCAATTTTTCGGTGTTTTCCAGAATAAAAGGAAATTCAGAAAACGCAGCGGCCAGATTTTGGATAAGGTACATTTTCTCTTCCTCGTTTGCTTCTTCTTCCTTTGGAAGTATACTCAGCAGTACGTTATTATCGATGGCCCTGAGCAATCGGTGGGCATTAAAATCTTGTTTGTTCCGAAAAGTAACAGGTTGCTGCACCACCAATTTCTTTTTAAGATCGGCCAATTTCGAGAACGGAAGTCTGCGTAAATCTTTAATAGAGACTCCGATGAACTCATGACCCTGAAAATGGTCGAGTTCGTTGAGCAGCACCTGTTCAAATGGATATACTACAAATGCATTTTTAAAAGCAGGAGCCCTATCAGGAATCTTTAATTTATCATGAAGGTGACAGGATAAAAAATCGTTCAGTTCCAGATACCCCTCGTTGTTTTTTGCAATACCGATAAAGCAGGGCTGTGTTCCATTTCTAAAATCGATGCCCAAAATCGGTTTTATGTCAAATTCTGATGCTTTTCGAACAAAGTTCAATCCCGCTGAGGTATTGTTGATATCCGTAAGTACCAATTGGGTCACGTGGTTTTCTTGTGCCAACTGCAATAGCTCAACCTCCGAGAAGGTTCCGAACCGTAAACTGTAATATGTGTGGCAGTTGAGGTACAATTATCAATAGTCAATTATCAGTTATCAATTGCCAATTTTTTAATGTTCATTGGAAATTGATTGTTGTTCACTGTTTTCTGTGAGCTAAAACTACAGGCGGTTCCCCGTTAAAGGGGTTGTGCATGCTCCCAATGGTCTTTGCGCCCATGGCAGAGGCACGCAGTACACTCCGACTCCCAAATCGATTACGGACATGGTCCATAGCCTGGTAAAGGTTCAAGGTCTCTTCAGTATCTTCAAAAAGATTGATTTGGTAGTTGCCCGAGACCAAATGGCTGAACCGAATTCCGATAAGACGAACCAACATTCGTTTATTATATAATGAATTGAACAGCTCCAATATTTTTGGGATGAGGGTGTGGTCTGCACTTGTGTAGGGAATCCGTGATTGTTTGGAATAGGTATTAAAATCGGAATACCGAATCTTTACGGCAATACAAGCTGTTAATTTATCGCCCCTTCGTAATTGGTAGGCCAGATTTTCGGTCATAGCGATCAAAATGCCTCTTAGTTTGATGACGTCGATGGTGTCTTTGTCAAATGTTCTTTCGTTGGAAATGGATTTTCGCTCGTGGAATGGAATCACGGGAGTGTTGTCTATGCCGTTGGCTCTTTTCCAGATTACCCCGCCATTGGCACCTAACACCCGTTGCATAATATCCATGGGCATATCCTGAACAGTTTTTACTTGTCGTATTCCTAGATTTCTTAAGGTTTGATAGGTTTTATCGCCCACCATCGGAATTTTTTTGATGGAAAGTGGAGCCAAAAAAGGCTTTTCCAGACCAAAGTCTATCTTAAGCTGATTGTTGGGTTTTGCCTCGTTGGTCGCTACTTTGGAAACCACTTTGTTCACCGATAATCCAAATGAAATAGGTAGGCCCGTTTCCCGAATGATTCTCTGTCGCATCTCCGTAGCAAATTTGTAACAGCCAAAAAAACGGTCCATGCCAGATAGATCGGCATAAAATTCATCAATGCTCGATTTTTCAAAAAGGGGAACCTGTTCCTTGATGATTTCCGTAACCACATCCGAATACTTGCTGTAAGTGCCTGCGTTTCCACGAATCACCACGGCTTCAGGGCAAAGTTCCTTGGCCATTTTCATGGGCATACCGGAATGCACCCCAAACCCGCGGGTCTCGTAGCTACAGGCTGCTACCACACCACGGTCGCTGGTACCGCCCACCAATAAGGGCTTATTTTTAAGCTCTGTATTGATGATGCGTTCCACGGATACATAAAAAGTATCCAAGTCTAGATGCAAAATCGTCTTTTTCATTGTTTAGCTGAAGGGGAAGCTAAATTATGGAAATATTCCTATATAATGGAAATAATCCATAAAATAAATATGAACAACTTCTGCTGCCCTTATTTCGGAAAAATCATCATATCTTTGTCTTGTTGTGTTGGATTCCAGTCGCGATGATTGGAATCAGGTTGAAGCATCAAACTGATGCTCGCCAATGAAAGGCTTTCCATTTGGAAGGCTTTTTTTGTTTGTAGAAGAAAGTGTAAAATAAGAACGGATGTCACCTCGAGCGCAGTCGAAAGGCTCAGAATGACAAATAAGTGCCGTCAACTTCCCGAAACAGCATGAGCCACATGATGCACCAGCGAGGCGGCCAATTTTGCCGTTTGCCCGTCAATATCGTATTTGGGATTCATCTCGGCAATGTCCATACTGATTAATTTTCCAGAACCTATAATCGTTTTTAAACATTCCAAAACCATATAAGGGCTAAAACCCATGGGTGAAGGGGCGCTAACTCCAGGAGCATAGGCCGATGAAAAACCATCCAAATCGATGGTCACATAAATATGATCTACGTTCTTGGCAAACGCATTGATCCAAGTTGTGATTTCATTTAATAGTGGAGTTTGAAAGGTGTCGTTCATCACATAAATGACATCAAGATCTCTGGCCGTTTGAAACAGGCTTCTATCGTTGGCATCCTTTCGGATACCGAGGCAGAGATACTTAAAATCAATGCCTTCTTTTTCGCAGTCCTTGGCTATCTGATAAAACGGGGTACCCGAGTTACTTTGCTCCGTGTTTTTCCGCAAATCAAAATGCGCATCAAAATTGATGATACCGATGGTCTGTCCCTCTTTTTTGGTGTCCAAATATGTTTTGATACCATTGTAATGCCCGTAAGCCATATCGTGCCCACCGCCTAAAACGATCGGGAATTGCTTTTTCTCCAAGAGAACTTTGACAGCTTCCGCGAGTTGTTCCTGTGCTGATTCCATATCGCTATTGGCACAAGTAACCGAACCCACATCGTGTAAAAGCACATTGCTTCCCAAATGGTTGGGCATTTTGGCAAAACTACTTTTAATAGCATCTGGACCATCTTCTGCTCCAACACGCCCCTGATTGCGGTGCACTCCGGCATCGCAGGCGTAGCCCAAAAGGGATATGGCTTTTTTCTGGGCTTCGGGAAGTTCTTCCAAGGGTGTACAATGCACTTTTTCGTGTAAATACAACCATTTGTTGGAGATTCGACCTGTCCAAAGGTTCTTTTTAGGGTGTTCGTAGTGTTTCATCACATTAAAATAGGTCGTCCAAAATATTGGACTCTACAAGATAAGGCAAAGTTACTTTTAAATTTGGAGAGCGTTCCATTTCACGTTCAATGGCAAATCGGGCTTCTTTGTTCCGTGCCCAACTTCTGCGGGAAATACCATTGTTTACATCAAAGAACAACATTTTCTCCAATCGGTTGGAGGCCTCTTCGGAACCATCGAGCACCATGCCAAATCCGCCATTGATTACTTCTCCCCAGCCAACACCTCCACCATTATGGATGGAAACCCAAGTGGCTCCCCTAAAACTATCACCAATCACATTTTGAATGGCCATATCTGCAGTGAACTTGCTGCCATCGTAAATGTTGCTGGTTTCTCGAAAAGGTGAATCCGTTCCACTTACATCATGATGGTCACGACCCAATACCACGGGAGCACTAATTTCTCCCTTGGCAATCGCCGTGTTGAAAGCATCGGCAATTTTGCTTCGTCCTTCAGCATCAGCATAGAGGATTCGAGCCTGTGAGCCTACTACCAATTTGTTCTGTTCCGCTTCCGAAATCCATTTGATGTTGTCCTGCATCTGCTGTTGGATTTCTTCTGGCGCTTCGGATTTTATCTTTTTCATTACTTCCAAGGCAATGGTATCGGTCTTTTGGAGGTCTTTTGGGTCGCCCGATGTACAGACCCATCGGAAGGGGCCAAAGCCATAATCAAAACACATGGGCCCTAAAATATCCTGCACGTAGGACGGATACCTGAAATCGATATTATTTTCAGCCATTACATCACCGCCCGCTCGGGAAACTTCCAATAAAAAAGCGTTGCCGTAATCAAAAAAGTAGGTGCCCTTTGCGGTGTGCTTGTTGATGGCGTTGATTTGTCTTCGCAATGATTCCTGCACTTTTTCCTTAAAGGCTTCTGGATTTTCTACCATCAAAGCATTGGACTCCTCAAACGAAAGTCCAACAGGATAATAGCCACCTGCCCAAGGGTTGTGCAAAGAGGTTTGGTCGGAACCTAAATGAATAAAAATGTCCGCTTCAAAAAAACGTTCCCAAACATCCACCACATTACCGATATAGGCCAAGGAAACAACTTCCTTGTTTTCCACAGCCTCTTTGGTACGAACCACCAACAGATCTAAATCGACCAACAATTCATCCACCCAACCTTGGTCATGTCTTTTTTTGGCAGCTTCGGGATTGACTTCGGCACAAATGGTAATACCTCCAGCAATGTTTCCGGCTTTGGGTTGGGCACCGCTCATTCCTCCAAGTCCGGCAGTCAAGAAAATCTTACCTTCGGGGGATTCATTTTGCTTCAATACTTTTCGGAACGCATTCATGACCGTAATGGCCGTACCATGCACAATGCCCTGTGGGCCAATGTACATATAGGAACCAGCCGTCATCTGTCCGTATTGTGTTACGCCAAGTGCGTTGTATTTTTCCCAATCATCGGGTTTGGAGTAGTTGGGAATCATCATGCCATTGGTGACGACCACTCGTGGAGCTTCTTTGGATGATGGGAAAAGACCCATCGGATGACCCGAATACATATTCAAAGTTTGCTCCTCGGTCATTTCCGCCAAATATTTCATGGTGAGCAGATATTGCGCCCAGTTTTGGAAAACCGCTCCATTGCCTCCATAGGTAATAAGTTCTTCAGGGTGTTGTGCTACGGCAGGGTCCAAATTGTTCTGAATCATCAGCATAATTGCCGCTGCCTGATGTGTTTTGGCAGGGTATTCCGAAATGGGCCGTGCATACATCTCATAATCGGGCTTGAACCGATGCATATAGATACGACCATAGGTTTTGAGTTCTTCCGCAAATTCTACGGCGAGCTCCTTGTGCCAAGTTTCGGGGAAATACCGTAGCGCATTCTGTACGGCCAATTTTTTTTCTTCCTTGGAAAGGATGTCCTTCCGTTTTGGGGCCGGATTCCCATTTTTGGGATACTCCTTTTTTGGAGGAAGTTGCTTTGGTATACCTTGTAATATCTGTTGCTGAAATTCAGTCATGATTCAATTTTTAGTGGATGGGCGTTCCTTTTTTCCAAACCTCGCAGGGTTTTAATTGCCCTTGGTGATAGGTGATTTCTTGATAGTTATCCGTAGGGAAAATAACAAAATCTGCTACTGCACCGACTTCAAGCTTTCCTCTGTCTTCCAATCGTAAAGCTGCTGCTGCCCTTGAAGTAATCCCTGCCAAAACCTCGGTGTTGGACAGTTTTTCGAAAGTGCCCAAAATACTGGCTTGGGTCAGTAGGTCGCCCATGGGAGCGGACCCTGGATTATGGTCGCTGGCAATGGACAAAGCGCCACCTGCATCCAAAATTTTTCGTGCTGGCGTGTAGGCGCACCCCAAACCAATAGACGCTCCGGGCAAGGCGGTCGCAATGGTGTTGCTCTTTGCCAATAATTGGATTTCTTTTTCGGTGCTGGCCTCCAAATGGTCGGCGCTTACCGCATCAAAATCCACTGCAACTTGACTGCCGCCCGTGGTAAATTGGTCGGCATGTACCGTAATATCGAATCCCATTTCCTTTGCTTTTTGAAAATAGGGCTTGATTTCCTCAGGGGAAAAGGCACTTTCTTCCACAAAGGCATCAACTCGATGGGCCAAGTTTTCGGTTTTGATGATGGGAAACAATTCCTTGATAATCACATTGAGATAATCCTTGTCCTGATTCCAATCTTTTGGCTTCATATGGGCTGCCAAACAAGTGGGGATTAACGAAGCATTTGATGTTTCGTTGGCCTGCTTGATAGCGCGTAGTATTTTCAATTCTTCATCTACGGAAAGGCCGTAACCACTTTTCACCTCAATGGTGGTTACACCGTTTTTGAGATGTTTTTTACTTCTGGAAATAATGCCTTCAACCAATTCATCTTGTGATGCTTTTCGGGTTTGGGTCACCGTGTCCCAAATGCCGCCACCAGCTTTGGCAATTTCCAAATAGGTTTTTCCGGCGTTTCGGAAGGCATAATCGCGAGCACGAGTGCCTCCAAAACAGATATGGGTGTGGGAGTCCACAAATCCGGGTAAGCAAACATGATGACCTTGGATATAATGTACATCGATATCATCGGATTTTAAATCATCAAAAACACCAACTTTTAGAATTTTTCCTTCGGAAACCAAAATGCCTCCGTTTTCAATGATGGGCAGTTGCTCATCTTTTAGGGTTCCTTTTAAAGGGAGTCCCGTCATGGGAAGTAATTGGGTAAAAGGTCCTATTAATAATGGTCTGTTCATTTTAATATGTTTCAAATGCTTCAAGATGTGGTGTGTCCCATTTCAGTTGTTTCTCATCCATCACACGGTCTACCAAATCAATAATCTCTCGGTTTTGAATGATTTCGATTCCTTTTTCGATGTCGTCGGCAAAAACGCGGTCGTTTTCGGCAAAAGCAACCTTTGTCCTCAGGAATGTATGGATTTCATCCAACACAATCCCCGATTTTAGTGGTTTTCTGTACTCGAATGCCTGCGCTGAGGTCAATAATTCGATGGAAAGGATTTTCTCGACGTTGCTGATTATGTTGAGGGCCTTTCTACCGCTGATGGAACCCATGCTCACATGATCCTCCTGACCCAAAGAAGTGGGGATGCTATCGGCGCTGGCGGGAAAACATAGGCTTTTGTTCTCGCTGGCCAATGCTGCAGAAGTGTATTGTAAAATCATATAGCCGGAATTGATGCCCGTATCATTCATCAATAATTTGGGAACACCTGGGCTGTTCCCTTCGAGGGCCAGATAGATGCGTCGGTCTGAGATATTTCCAATTTCCGAAGCGGCCAAGGCGGCATAATCCAAGGCCATGGCCAAGGGCTGTCCGTGGAAGTTTCCGCCACTGATGGTCAATTCATCATTAATGATGACGGGATTGTCGGTAACCGAGTTGAGTTCGATTTCCAACAATTCCTTGAGGTGGAGCCAAGCATTTCGGGAAGCTCCATGCACTTGTGGCATACATCGCAGGGAGTAGGGGTCTTGCACCCGTTCGCAATCGATATGATCTTCCAAAATCTCGGAACCTTGCAGCAATGTGCGAATCCTACCCGCCACATGTTGGTTCCCCTTGAACGGACGGAGTTGGTGCAATTCTTCAAAAAAGGGCTTCATGGAACCTTGTAGCCCTTCGAGCATCATGGCCCCGATGATGTCCGCATGTCGAAGACAATGCTGTAATTTGTGGACGACCATCACTCCGTGTGCAGCGATAAATTGGGTGCCATTGATCAAGGCAAGCCCTTCTTTTGGGCCCAATTCCAAAGGCTTTAATCCTGTTTGTTCAAATAACGCTCGGGTCGGGATGGTTTTCCCCTGATATTCCACCTTGCCGAGGCCAATCAAGGGTAGAAACAGATGGGATAGCGGAGCCAAATCTCCAGAAGCCCCAACCGAACCTTGCGATGGAACCACGGGAATGGCGTCATTTTCCAAATGCCAGAGCATCCGCTCCAATGTAGCTTCGGCAATACCCGAATATCCTTTTGCCAGGGCATGGATTTTTAGAATCAGCATAATTTTTGCCAATTCATTGGAAATGGGTTCACCTACTCCTACACTGTGACTTTGTAATATGTTGGATTGAAGAATTTTGGTGTCCTCTTTGGATATTTTGGTATTGCACAATGGGCCAAATCCCGTATTGATACCATACACCGTATCGCCTTTTTCTACAATACGCTGTACACGTTGGAAACTCGCATTTACATTTTTTAGGCATTCATCTGTAAAAATACCTTTTATGCTGCCTTGGGCCAACCCCAAAGCTATGCTTGCGGTTAAATGGTCCTCGCCAAATTGAAATGTTCGGTCTATTGCCATGCTTTTTTCTTTTGAATAAAATTAGCGGTTAGGTTTAATAATCACCAATACTTATTTTTGTAACAATCAATAAGTATGAATTATCAAATAGAACTTCGACATTTTATTTATTTTTTGGCGGTTGCCGAAGAGCTTCACTATCGAAAAGCAGCTGAAAAACTCTTTATTTCTCAACCAGGTCTGAGTACACAGATTAAACAAATGGAAGAGATTTTGGAAACTCAACTTTTTGTGAGGGATAAGAAAAAGGTGAGTTTGACCCCGGCAGGGGAATTTTTAAAAAAGGAAGTGGAATTCATTTTAAACCATTTGGATCAGACAAAAAAACAAGTAAAACTTATCGGAGATGGGCAATTGGGGGAGGTGCGAATCGGATTTTTGGGTTCGGCCATGCAAAATGTGGTTCCCAATTTGTTGTTGGGGTTGAAGGAAAAGTATCCAACGGTACATACCACTTTAGAAGAGCTTTCCAACCGGGCGCAAATCAATGCGATATTGGCCGATCGTTTGGATCTTGGTTTTGTACGATTATCCAGAGTGCCAAAAGGACTTGAAGTAAGACCTGTTTTTGAGGACACTTTTTCTTTGGTGCTGCCAGCGGAGCATTATTTGGATGCAAAGAATTTCAAAAATATCAATCAAGTGGCGGATCAAGATTTTATCCTATTTTCTCAAGATTACAGTCCCATGTACTACGATACTGTTCTGAGTATTTGTGAAGATAGTGGGTTTGTGCCCAATGTTTCCCATAAATCGGTGCATGCGCAGACCATTTTTAAATTAGTAGAGAACAAATTGGGCATTGCCATTGTACCAACGACGCTTCAACACGGATTTCAGATGAAGGTGAAGTTCATCGAAATGAAAAAGATAAAACAGCGCGCTGTATTGAGCATGGTCTGGAAAAGGGATAATCGAAACCCTGCTCTTCAAAAATGCATGGATTTACTCATGAAATTATGATGGCAATATTTTGGAGCGTAACTTTGGGATTCAACTTAATTCACCAGTATGATTTTTGATTTGATAAAGGAAAGAAGAAGCATTTTTCCTCCACAATTTACCGATAGACCTATATCGAGAGAAACCCTAGAAAAGATTTTGGAAGCCGCCAATTGGGCTCCGACCCATAAAAAAACGGAACCTTGGCGTTTTAAAGTACTAATGGGAGAAAAGAAACAGGAGTTGGGTGTCTTTTTATCCAACAAATATCAGGAGGTAGACCCCAAGCCAAAGCAAATGAAAATCAAAAAACTGCAATTCAACCCATCCAATTCTGCTGCGGTAATCGCCATTTGCATGCAACGAGACCCTAAGGAGAGTTTGCCAGAATGGGAAGAGATTGCCTCCGTGGCCATGGCGGTACAAAATATGTGGTTGTGCTGCACTGAATTGGGCATTGGAACTTATTGGGCTTCACCGGGCCTCATCAAGTTTATGGATGAATTCTTTGATTTGAAGGAAGGAGAAAAGTGTCTTGGTTTTTTATATATGGGTTATTATGAGGGTGATGTGGAACCATCCAACAGAACCCCTATTTCTGAAAAAGTAGAATGGTTGGACTAACTAAAGCTAAATAAGTCTCCGGCATACTTTATGGTGATGTAAACATAGAAAATGGCATACATAACCGTGACCACAAATTTCATGAAGGTACCTGTTAAAAAGCCTAAAAACGAACCGAAAGCCGCCTTCATGGCGGTTTTTTTGTTGGCCTTGTTCAATAGTTCACCTACCAAGGCCCCAATAAATGGCCAAATGATAATGCCCAACGGACCGAAAACGGGAACAAAGATGGCTACAAGTAAGCCTATAATGGTACCCCACATGCCCGCTTTGCTGCCACCGAACCGTTTGGTACCCATAGCGGGTATCGCATAATCTAAAATGGTAATAGTAATTGCAATCACAAAAGTGACCCCCAAAATCCACCAATTATCGGGTACTGCTTTGGTTAAATAAAGCAGTAACAATCCAACCCAACTTATAGGTGGGCCTGGCAATACGGGCAAAAAGCTGCCCAGTATCCCGACCAGCATCAAAAGGAACCCTAAAATGAGCAATGCAATATCCATGGTTGTGCTTTATTGTTAGACAAATGTAGCTGACAATTGTTACAAACAAAATCAAAATAAAACCCTACCCATAAAAATTTCGTAAGTAAATTTGAAACCACTTATCAATAGGTCGTGAAAACGAATAAAACACATCCAAAATCAAGGCTCATCCAAATGGGGTGTACTGCGATGTGTATGTTTTACCTATTGGGACTTTTTAATGGCTTGGTACTGGAAACCCTCCACGAAGTATCGCACATTTTGGCTCCAAAATCGCACCATCATAACTTTACATCGGGTCACGAAGCTATCGATTATTCTTCTTTGGAAGCCATTGCGGGACACTCGCACGAAGCTCTGGAAGCTTTAAAGGATTTGTTGGTGGCCAATCAGAAAGATAAGCAGGAATCCAAGGATGAAATCAGTCTTAAACTGGATAAACATGTTGTTGAAGAAACCCATGTTCCATCCAAGATAGATACTTCAATTGCCAGTAAAAGTGATTGGGCATACCAAAGAAAAACTTCTTTTTGGTGCCAAGGTGTTAGTACGCCCCCTCCCCAGCATAGCTGAATCGGCTAGACCAAAATTTTAAGGAACGCGCTTCATCCATACTTCGATGAAGCAAGGTCTAGTGTACGTATTGTTCAGACTTATTTACACAAATCAAATTAAAAGACAACGACATGAAATATTTTATGGCGACATTGTCCATGCTGTTCATGGGCACAATCGCTGCACAAAACATAACCGGAAAACTGGTAGATGAAGCAGGTTCTCCATTGGAAGACGCTGGTATTTTTAACAAGACCAGTGGTCAACACAGCCATACTGATGGCACAGGGCAGTTTGTTCTGGATAGAACCTCGGTAAACGATACGATTTATTTTTCAAGATTAGGATACGCTACTCAAACCCGAGTGGTGAATCAAGCGGATTTACAAAATCCGTTGACCATAGTTTTTGAAGAGAGTTCTATTTCTTTGGACCAAGTAGTTTTGGTGTCAAAGGTGGACGCTTTGAGTAGGATAGTAGATGTGGATGTGAAAACTAATCCCGTAAAATCATCACAAGAAATTTTAAGAAAGGTGCCAGGATTGATTATTGGTCAACACGCCGGAGGAGGAAAAGCCGAGCAAATATTCTTGCGTGGTTTTGATGTGGATCACGGTACCGATGTAGCCATCAATGTGGATGGGATGCCCGTGAATATGGTCTCCCACGCTCATGGGCAAGGCTATGCAGACCTTCACTTTGTGATTCCGGAAACCATTGAAAACGTAAACTTTGGAAAAGGACCTTACTATGCCGATCAAGGGAATTTTAATACGGCGGGTTATGTAAACTTGAAGTTGCGGAAAAGCTTGGACAAAAGCATGTTGTCCACCGAGGTGGGCCAATTTGGTGCGCGTAGGTTTATGGGGATGTTCAATGTGATGGAGAACCAGAACAGCAATGCTTACTTGGCTTCCGAACTGTATTTGACGGATGGCCCGTTTGAGTCGCCGCAGAATTTTAATCGAATCAATATTTTGGGAAGATATCGCTATGCACTACCAGGTAATCAAGAGTTGTTGTTGACCGCCTCGCACTTTTCAAGCAAATGGGATGCATCAGGACAAATACCGCAAAGAGCGGTAGATCAAGGATTGATTGGTCGATTTGGTGCCATCGATGATACTGAGGGCGGACAAACGAGCAGAACCAACTTCGTATTGAATCATAACAAAAACTTGGGTGAGGGGAAATCACTCAATACCATGGCATTTGTGTCCCATTACGACTTTGAACTCTTTTCCAATTTTACCTTTTTCTTGGATGATCCCGTAAATGGAGATCAGATCAGACAATTTGAAGACCGCATGCTGGTGGGTGCCAAGACGGTTTTTCAGAATAGTTCGGCCAGTTTGGGAGACATAGGTTTTAAATACAATGCAGGGATTGGTTTTAGATACGATAATGTGGACGATAACCAATTATCCCGCACCTTGAACCGTCAAGAATTATTGGAGCGTTTGGCCTATGGCGATGTGGATGAGGTAAATGGTTATGCATTTGCCGGAGCCGAATTTAAATCAGGGAAATTTACTTTTGAGCCTGCTGTCCGTTTGGATTATTTTAGGTTCGATTACATTAATAAGATGAGTGAGCGGTTCGATAGTCGAAGCGAGGAAAAAGTCGCTTTTAGTCCAAAGTTCAATACCATTTACAGTCCAACCGAGAACACCCAGTTTTTTTTGAAAACGGGAATTGGTTTTCACTCCAATGATACCAGAGTTGTAGTGGCGAACGGGGGCGAAGAGATACTACCAGCCGCTTACGGTGTGGATTTGGGAACCATAGTTAGACCAGTGGATAAATTGGTCTTGAACGCCACATTGTGGACGTTGTTCCTAGATCAGGAATTCGTATACGTGGGCGATGCCGCAATTGTGGAACCTAGCGGAAAAACCCGTAGAATGGGAATCGAAGTAGGAGCGAGGTATCAGCCTTTGGATTGGCTTTACCTATATACCGATGCCAATTATACGCACGCACGAAGCACCGAAGAGGCCGATGGAGAAGACTACATTCCTCTGGCACCTGATTTTACCATGGCAGGTGGTGTGACTTTAGGTGGAAATCAAGGTTTTTCTGGAGGATTGAATTACCGATATATTGATGACAGACCCGCCAATGAGGACAATTCCATTGTCGCAGAAGGCTATTTTGTCACCGACGCAACCCTTAACTATAGTGTAAACAACTGGACCTTTGGTTTGATTGTGGAGAACCTTTTCGATACTGAATGGAACGAGACCCAGTTTGCCACGGAAAGCCGTTTGTTCAATGAACCGAATTCGTTTGAGGAGATTCATCTTACGCCGGGAACGCCTTTTTATTTAAGAGGAAAGGTTACCGTTACTTTTTAAACAACTATCCCCCAGAATACTACACTGGGGGATTTTTTATCCGTTTTTTAACTAAAAAATTAGTTTAAACTAAATATTTAGTTATATTTGTTTCATATTGAACTAAAAAGTTAGTTAAAAATGAAACAACTCACCAAGGCGGAAGAAGAGGTAATGCAGCTCCTCTGGAAAATTGAAAAGGGGAATGTGGCCGCAATTTTGGAGGAATTGCCAGAACCCAAGCCAGCATATAATACCGTATCCACCATTGTTCGGATTTTGGAGGATAAAGGTTTTGTTTCCCACGAAAAAGTGGGCAAGGGGCATGTATACTTTCCTTTGATGAAAAAAGAAGAATACAGCAATCAGAGCCTGAACAAATTGATGGATGGATATTTTCAAGGATCTTTCTCTAGTATGGTGTCCTTTTTTATGAAGAAGAATGACATCAGCTTAAAGGAACTCGAAGAAATTATGAAGAACATTAAAGACAAAGAGTAATGATTACCTATATATTAGAATCTTTAGCATTTCAACTAGTCTTTTTGCTGGCTTACGACCTTTTTCTAAAGAAAGAGACCTTTTTTCAATGGAACCGAGTATATCTGTTGGGCACGTTTGCCCTTTCCCTAATATTGCCTTGGGTTAAGATTGAGGCTCTAAAGACTCCCATGCCTCAAGAGTTCGAAACCACAACGGTGTTTCTTACACAGTTGAATGGAGTGGTGCTTGGCCCAGGCGTAGAAGAAACTAGTTTTCTGGAACGTATCCCTTGGCCATATTGGGTACTGGGAATTGGAAGTCTTTTGGCAACCCTTTGGTTTATCTATAAGTTGATTCAAATAAGGCAATTGCGTAAAAAAGGTTTGGTAGAGCGTTACCAAGACTTTACAAAAGTCACGGTTCCTAAAAGCACCTCTGCCTTCTCCTTTTTCCGAAATATTTTTATGGGCGAAGACATCAAAAAGGACAAAGAGGCCAATATCATGGCCCACGAACTGGTGCATGTAAAACAATGGCATTCCTTGGACCTCCTCTTTTTTGAGTTGGCTCGAATTGTTTTCTGGTTCAATCCCTTGGTTTATGTCTACCAAATTAGGGTGTCTGAGCTGCACGAGTTCATCGCAGATGCCAAAGCAATCAAAAACAATAAAAAAGAACATTTTGAAATGCTGTTGTCGGAAGCATTCAGTACGCAGAACATCAGTTTTGTCAATCAATTTTTTACTAAATCACTAATCAAAAAACGAATAGTCATGTTACAAAAAAAGAAATCCAAAGCCGTATGGCAGTTAAAGTACGTATTGTTGTTGCCTATGGTATTGGGTATGCTGGTATATACTTCTTGTCAAACTGATTCTAGTATGGATGCAAATTCAAAAGAAGCTTCCCTGGAAGAACGTTTGGTAAAACTTAATAGTGAAATAGAGAGCAAGGACTCCCTTACCATGAATGAAAGGAATGAAATTGCCAAAATGGCTCAGACCATGGTGGACGGAGTGAACAAATCTACCAAAACTGTTGATGGATGGACCGTGAATGTAGGTATAAATACTTCCGGAGGTATCGGAGTTCCCTTTGCGGTTGTTGATGAGGTCCCTATTTTTCCTGGGTGTGAAGATGCCGTTGATAAAAAAGCCTGTTTTCAGGAAAAAATGCAGGCACATATCCGTAAAAACTTTCACTATCCTGATGCTGCTCAAGAACAAGGCATTCAAGGTAGGGTCAGTGCTATTTTCATAATTGATACAGAAGGAAATGTGGTAGATATCAAAATGAGGGGGCCTCACGAAGTTTTGGAAAAAGAAACCGAACGAATTTTATCAAGGTTGCCCAAAATGCAACCGGGCAAGCAAGATGGTGAAGCGGTAAATGTTCCTTTTTCAATACCGATAACGTTCAGGTTACAAGGAAATGATGAGGAAGAAATCAACAAAGAGATTCAAAAATTCGGTGAAAGAGGAAAAGGTTGGGTTCCCTTTACCACCATAGATGAGGCTCCTGTTTTTCCTGGATGTGAAGATGCTACGGACAAGCGAGCTTGCTTTTTGGAAAACGTACAAAATCATGTGCGTAAACATTTTAGATATCCTGAAGAAGCTCAAGAACAGGGGATACAGGGAAGAGTTGCCATAATGTTCGGTATAAACGCAGAAGGGGAGATAGTGGACATCAAATCGAAAGGACCAAGTCCTATTTTGGAAGCGGAAGCCCAACGAATAATTGCTAGATTACCTAAAATGGAACCAGCAAAGCAGGACGGAAAACCTGCCGACGTGATTTTTTCCATTCCTATTACTTTTAAATTAAAATAGGCCTATAATTTGAAGAAGATATTTGTTCTCTTTCTGTTAATATTTTTCAAAGCCGGTGCCCAAACATCGGCTTTGTCCGTAGCCGATAGTCTGTATGCTCTGGGCAATTATGCATCGGCCATTAATGAGTATGCCAAGGCTGGAGACAAAAAAGCGAGCCTTCAAATAGCTAGGGCATATAATGTCATTGGGAATTATGACAAGTCCGTTGCACAATACACCTCCATTTTGGAGAGCAACCCAAAATTTGACTTGGCTAGGTTCGAACTGGGCAAGTTGTTGTTAAAGACCAAAAGCTTTGGACCTGCATTGGATGAATTCAATGTTTTGACAGCTTCAAAACAAGAGAATCCCGAGTATTACTATTATCTAGGGCGCACGTATGAATCCGTGAAGAACGCCGATAAGGCCAACAAAGCATTTAAAGCAGCTGTGGCCATGGACAGCACCCATCTGCGGAGTCTGTATGCTCTCGGAAAATATTATGTGGGACAAGAAATAAAGGATTCCGCACTAGTTTATATCGATAAAGGCCTTCGGTTTTATAAAGATGATGTGGCTATGATTAACTTAAAAGCGTTGGCTTTTTATAATAATGGACAATTCCAACTGGCCATTCCCCATTTTGAACGATTGTTAGAGCTCGGTGAGACAAAACCCTTTGTATTCGAGAAATTGGCCTTTTGTTACTTTCGAAATTGGGAACCAGAAAGGGCATTGGATACCTATCACAAATTAAGCATGTTTCCCGATAAATTAGCAGTCGCCTATGCGGGATTGGGTCAAGTGTATTTTGAGGAAAAGGAGTTGGACAGTGCACAATACTATATTGAAAAATCCATTGAAGAACGAATGGCCTTGTTTCCGCAAGAATACGCAAGTCTTGGTCGCATAGCTCGATTAAAGGGTCAGACAAAAAAGTCCATGGATTACTATGAAAGGGCATGGGAGGAGAACAAGGATGACTATCGAAACTATTATCAAGTCTGCATTTTGGCCGATGAATACTATAAGGACCCCAAAACTCGCTTAAACTATTACGCAAAATTGCTCAAAATGTATCCCGACATTGTTCCGTTCCTAAAGGAACGGGTCAAAAAACGTATCTCGGAGATAAAAGAGGAAATCCATTTTGCCAGCAACTGATTTCTTCAAAATATCGTAATTTCAGCCAAATTATAGGGGCTGTCATGCAGAAGTTTGTTTTGTTAATCATTTTTATGGGGTTGCTCGTATCCTGCGAGCTGTTCGAGTCCAAGGAGGACAAGACCCAAAAATTGGTAAATGAAGAACTTTTGGCCATTGATTGGAATGATGTTGACCAATACCCGCTTTTTGAGGATTGTGACGAAACTGCATCCAAAGATGCGCAGCAAGAGTGTTTTCAAAATGTGATTACCGAGTACTTTTCCGAAGCTTTGGCAGGACTTAAGTTTCAAGTCAGAAATGATATGAACGATACGGTCTATATCGATTTTCTGATTGATGAGCATGGTTTTATTTCCGTGTTGAACGTGGAGGAGAAGACCTCAGTGTTGAATGAAATATCGGATTTCAATACCAAAATCTCCGAACGTTTGAACGATTTGATCACAGTAGCACCCGCATTGAAAAGAGGAAACCCGGTAAGTCTGCGTTTTCGGCTTCCGCTGGTACTAAACACCTACTAATTTGGCAACAGAAAAAATTATATTGGGAATAGACCCTGGAACCACGATTATGGGTTTCGGAATCATCAAGGTGATCAATAAACAAATGTATTTTGTGCAGATGAATGAGCTGATGCTCAAAAAATATGATGACCCCTACGTAAAACTCAAACTTATTTTTGAGCGCACTTTGGAGTTGATCGATACATATCACCCCGATGAAATTGCCATTGAAGCGCCCTTCTATGGCAAAAACGTGCAATCCATGCTCAAATTGGGCCGTGCTCAGGGAGTGGCAATGGCCGCTGGACTGTCCCGAGAAATACCTATTACCGAGTATATGCCCAAAAAGATAAAAATGGCCATTACGGGGAATGGGAATGCTAGCAAAGAGCAGGTGGCCCGAATGCTTCAGAGCGTCCTGAAATTAAAATCTTTGCCCAAAAACCTGGATAGTACCGATGGATTGGCCGCCGCCGTTTGTCATTTCTACAACGAGGGTAGGGTAGAGGTCGGAAAAAGCTACACGGGCTGGGAGGCTTTCATCAAACAAAACCCAAACAAGGTTAAAAAACAATAGACAATGAACAATTGACAATAAATAAGATATCCCCGTTCCCAAACTTATCTACCTATGCAAAAAGAGAATCCCTTGATGAAGAAATCTTATGATTTCGCTTTAGAAACCGTTCGATTGTATAAGACTATTGTGTCTTCAAAACGAGAATATGTGCTGTCCAAACAAATGCTTAGGTCTGGTACATCAATTGGAGCAAATATTAGTGAGGCAAACGGAGCGATTTCAACAGCTGACTTTTCGGCTAAAATTTCAATAGCATACAAGGAGAGTTTGGAAGTAAAATATTGGTTGGCTCTTTTAAAAGATTCCGATTACATTTCAAAGGATATCGCTAAGTCATTAATTTTGAAAGCAGACGAGCTCTCCAAAATAATGTTCTCCATTTTGAAAACCACCAGAATCAAAAAATAATAATTGTTCATTGCTAACTGTTAATTGATCATTGATTGAATGAGCGGAATTTATATTCACATTCCTTTTTGCAAGCAAGCTTGTCATTACTGTGATTTTCATTTTTCCACACAATTGGGAAAAAAGGAAGCTATGGTCAATGCTATTGTCAAGGAACTGGTATTGCGAAAAGCTGAGGTGGATGATGAAGTGGAAACCATTTATTTTGGTGGAGGAACCCCATCAGTATTATCCAATGATGAAATTGAACGTTTGATTCAGGCTGTGTATGACAATTACAGAGTAATTGACCATCCAGAAATTACATTGGAAGCCAATCCAGATGATTTAGTGTCATCTCGAGCGCAGTCGAGAGATCTCTTTTTGGAATACAAAAATGCTGGCATCAATCGTCTCAGCATCGGTATTCAATCTTTCTTTGATGAAGACTTAAAACTGATGAACCGTGCCCATAATGCCGGTGAAGCAGAAAAATGCATTCAAGCAGCTACGCAGTATTTTGACAATATCACCATTGACTTGATTTATGGAATCCCAGGAATGGACAACAAACGATGGAAATCCAACATCCAGAAGGCATTGGATTTTGGCCTGCCTCATATTTCCAGCTATGCATTGACCGTGGAACCCCGAACCGCCCTGAAAAAATTCATAGAAAAAGGAGTTGTCCCCGATGTCGATGATGAGCAGGCCCAGGAGCAGTTTCATATTTTGGTGGATGTGTTGGAAGCCGAAGGTTTTGTGAACTATGAGATTTCCAATTTTGGGAAACTCGGATTTTTCTCCAAAAACAATACGGCATACTGGCTAGGAAAAAAATATTTGGGTGTCGGGCCGTCCGCCCATTCTTTTGACGGTGAACATCGAAGTTGGAACATCAGGAATAACCCAACCTATATCAAAAAAATAGACGAGGATGTTCTGCCTAGCGAAATCGAAACTCTTTCTAAAACTGATAGGTACAACGAGTATGTGATGACGGGTCTTCGAACCATTTGGGGGGTTGATTTGGATAGGGTAGCTAACGAATTTGGAGAGAATTATCTAAAATATCTCAACCAACAAGCGGTTAAATTTCTGGAGCAGGATTTACTGATTTTAGCTAATGGAAAATTGCTCACCACCAAAAAAGGCAAGTTTTTGACCGATGGAATTGCGAGTGATCTTTTTATGGTTAATTTAAAGTAGTAAATTGTCGTTTCTGTGAAAACAGGAATCCATGAAGTAGAATTGATTCCCAAAAATATTGGGAAAGACAAAAAGCAACAAAATTTGATAGCCTCGATAAAACACAACTCTCGAAACTATAAAATAGACCTGACCAAACCTCTTGATATCTCCATTGCTTTGCAGGATGGGGATGAAAATGTAAATGCTTGGTATTTGGACCCGCCTAAAATATCGCCCCACAAACAAGATGGTTTTGTGGGGAAAGTTTCTGAGGGAGCTCCTGTTAATTTCAACGATATTTGGTTTAATCCACATTCGCATGTAACACATACCGAATGCTTGGGACATATATCTGAGGAGTTCAACTCCATCAATAAAAAGTTGAAGCAATTTTTCTTTTTGGCCGAGGTAATTACAGTAGCTCCCGAACAAAAGGGAGACGATTTTGTCATATCCGAAAAGCAAATAAAGTACGCTTTGGGAAATAAAAAAAGGCAGGCTGTGGTCATCAGGACCATACCCAATTTGGATTACAAGCGATCAAAAAAATATTCGGATACCAATCCACCTTATTTAATGGAGGATGCTGCCAAATATTTGGTAAAAAAAGGTGTGGAGCATTTGCTTATCGATTTACCATCTGTGGACAAAGAAAGGGATGACGGAGAACTTTTGGCGCACAAAGCTTTTTGGAATATGGGTGGAAAACGAAGAACAAAAGCTACCATTACCGAGTTTATTTACGTGCCCAACCCAGTGGAGGATGGTACCTATTTTTTAAACCTGCAAGTAGCACCTTTTGAGAATGATGCCAGCCCAAGTAGGCCAGTTCTTTATAAAATTGAGGATAAATAGATGAAAACAACACTTAAGTTAGAAGAGGTTATGATGTTTGCATTGGGCATTTACCTCTTTGGTTTATTGGATTATGCTTGGTGGTGGTTTTTGGTTTTGATATTAACCCCGGATATTGGTATGATTGGTTACCTTTTCGGAAACAAAGTGGGTGCCTTTTCCTATAATTTGTTTCATCATAAAGGCTTGGCCATACTAATTTACCTTGCCGGCATCTACTTTTCAATACCTTTATGTCAGTTAATTGGTGTGATTTTGTTCTCACACTCGTCTTTGGACAGAATATTGGGCTACGGATTAAAATATGATAAAGGATTTAAGTTTACCCATTTGGGTGAAATAGGTAAATAACATGGGGGAAGTTGTAGACATAGTTTTGGGATTAATATTGGGAGCCATATTGATGTATTGGGTCTTTTCTTTGTTCCGAAAAAAGAAGAACAAAGAGATAACCGAGGAGCAATCAACCGTAATCTTGAATAAAATACGGAGCGTGTGCAAATTGGTTTCTGTTGAAGGTGATTTTGCGGAAATCTATCACTACGAGAATACCAAGGACAGTTTTATGAGTCTGTTCCGAAGCAAGAAGAAGGCACTGATCATCATCAAGGCCAAAGCGCACATCGGATACGATCTGAATAAGCTCGATTTGAAGGCAGAAAACGATAAAAAGAAAATCATACTGAGTCATTTTCCAGAGCCAGAGGTGCTTTCCATTGAACCTGATTTACAATTTTATGATATTAAAAATGGTATATTCAACAGTTTTTCGCCTACGGATTTGACCAATCTCAACCTAGAGGCCAAAGAGCATATCAGAAAAAAGATACCAGAAAGCGGATTGATGGAAACTGCAAAAAATGAAGCGCTACAGGCCGTTTTGGTCGTAGAGAAAATCGTGGAAACTATCGGGTGGACATTGGATTATTCTGCCTTGGAAATATCAACTAGTGAAAAACAATCTATAGAAGAGTAAACATGAAAACAAAAATCATAACCTTGCTTTTGGTGGGTGTATTTGCCACCAGTTGTGTACAAATCAAAACCGATATGGACAATAATTTTGACCACACGTATGCGCATGTGGTTTATTTCTGGTTTAAAAATCCGGATAGTCAAGCCGACAGAGCTACTTTTGAAAAATCCTTGACCAAATTTTTGGACAATTCCCAGTATGCCAAAACAAAATTCATTGGTACACCACCAAAGGCCATACGCGATGTGGTGGATGATTCCTTTACCTACTCTTTGATTCTTTCTTTTGAATCTGCCGAAGATCAGGCTGCTTACCAAGAAGAACCACCACATTTGGTGTTTGTCGAAGAATGCGAGGATCTATGGGAAAAGGTAATCGTTTACGACTCTCAGGGCATCAAACAATGAATGTGGAAGAACTTAGGGAGCTTTGCATCTCCAAAAAAGGGGTAACCGAAGAGTTTCCTTTTGATGCTGATACTTTAGTATTTAAAGTAATGGGCAAAATGTTTGCCTTGGTTCCTTTGGAACGGCAACCATCGCAATGCAATCTTAAATGTGACCCTGAACGAGCGGTGGAGCTCCGTGAAGAATATGATGGTGTGATTACCCCAGGCTATCATATGAGCAAAATACATTGGAACACCCTTTACATAGAGCAATTGCCCGAAACATTGATTAAAGAGCTAATCAACCATTCTTATGATTTGGTTGTGGCTAGTCTCACCAAAAAACTACAACAAGAGCTTAAAAATTTAGGCTGACATTTAATGGAAGATTTAAAAGGCTTTTACGAATCCCAACGGAATAGACATCAGCAAGAACATCAGCAGGTAAAAAAGCGATTGGCGCTTTTGGCCACGCTTAGACTTTCTGTTTTTGTGGCTTTTTGGTTGGCAATCTATTTGTTTTGGGGCGCTACCGTTTTATTGTTGACCCTGCCGGTTTTAGTTGTATTATTCCTGTATTTGGTCACACGGTTCAGTAATGTAAAACGTTATAAAAAGTATTTAGAAAGGCTTATAGCCATCAATACCACGGAATTGGAAATCTTGGATCGCCGTTATCAAGATTTACCGGATGGAAAGGAATTTTTAAAACCAAATCACCCATATGCGCAGGATTTGGACCTTTTTGGAAGGGGGTCTTTTTATCAATATGCCAACCGTACCACTTTGGTGCAGGGCAGGCAGGTGTTTTCTGGGCTTTTGTTAGATGGATATCCAAAGGATATAGCTAAAAAACATGAGGCGATTCAGGAATTGGCCAGGTTGCCCGAGTGGCGACAGCATTTCTCGGCCTTGGCCGGGGAGACCCAACCCAAAATATCTCCTGATGTGGTCTCCGACTGGATGAAAAACCACAAATCTTTTATGCCCAAATGGGCTGGAGTTGTCCCTCCGATTTTTGCTTTGCTGTCCATTTTGGCAATCACCTTGGCCGCTATGGGCATAGTACCAGAAAGTTTGGTTTTGTTTTGGTACTTTTTGGGTGTGGGTGTTGTTGGTCGATACGGCAAAAATATTATTGGCTTTACCGCAAAAGTATCAGAGGCACAAGAAACCATTCAGCAACATCAACGGTTGATTTCCGAACTGGAGGAACACACTTTTAGCTCGGAATTGCTACAGGAACTTCAAAAGAAATTAGTGATCGGGGGTGAAAAGACATCAAAAATATTAAAACGCTTCTCCCAAAATATGACGATGTTGGAACAACAATTCAACTTGATCGTGTCATTTTTTGCTCAAGGTCTTGGGTTGTACAGTCTATATTATGCTTACAAGGTAGAATCTTGGATAGCAAAATACGGTAGGGAGGTGGAAAGTTGGTTTTCCGCCATTGCGCAGTTTGATGCTTATATCACATTGGGTACCTATGCCTTTAATCATCCAGAGCATACCTATCCCAGTTTGGTAGGTGGAGATATCGTGATAAGTGGAAAAGAAATTGGGCATCCATTGGTGGACCCTAGGAAAAATATCCTCAACGATTTTGAAATAGGAAAGGGACGCTTTTGCATTGTCACGGGAGCTAACATGGCAGGGAAGAGTACATTCTTGCGGGCTGTAGGCTTGCAAATAGTGATGGCAAATATGGGCTTGCCCGTAAAAGGAAGAGAAGTGCTGTACAATCCGGTTCGTTTGTTGACCAGTATGCGTTCTTCGGATTCTTTGGCGGATGAGACTTCTTATTTCTATGCAGAGCTCAAACGTCTAAAATATATTGTTGAAGAACTGGAAAAAGATGACTGTTTTGTGATTTTGGATGAAATCCTGAAGGGTACCAACAGTGTTGACAAAGCCGAAGGCTCCAAAAAATTTGTGGAGCGTTTGGTGAAGAATGGGTCTACGGGCATGGTGGCAACCCACGATTTAAGCCTGTGTATCCTCGCCGATGAACTTCCGGAGGTGGAGAATCGATATTTTGATGCCCAGATCGTAAACGGGGAACTGTTCTTCGATTACAAGTTCAAGGAAGGGGTTTGCCAAAACATGAATGCATCTTTCCTACTAAAAAATATGGGCATTGTGGATTAGAGTCCTTTTACCTGCACATTGTGAAAAGAGTCGGCCTGCAGTCGAAGCAATTCTTCTGCCTTCTCCTTTTTGTAACGATAGAGCTCTTCCTCATTTTTAATGTCGGCATAGATTTGCTGGTTGATCTCTCCATCGGTGGACAACAATAATTTGCGTTGCTCCACTTTTTGGGTTACCCAAGTAGCGACCACACTTTCTTGTTCTTCAAACTTATAATCGTACTCGCCTTTTGGCGCCAACAATTTGGCAATAATCGGAGCTGTTTCAATGGCCAAGAACAGTAAAAAGATAAAAAATGATGGAAACCAGGGCAATTTGCCCAAGGCATTGATGCGTGCCATCAATCCATCAAAACCATCAATAATGGGTTGGGAGTTGGCAACTGCGGTATCGTAATCGGTCTGCAAGGCTGCAATCTGTGTCTCAATGTTTTCAATTTTTGTAGTGTTGGTTTCTTTTAAGGTGTTAAGTTCGGCCAAGGCAGCATCATGCTTTTCTCGTTTTTCTTTATAAACAGGCCCTTTGCCTAAAAGCCCCGTTCCTGCGGTACCTTCGGCCTCGGAAATATAAGTGTCATATAGTGTGTTTGTTTCGGCTTCTTTGGTCACAATTTCACCTTTTAGGTTGGCAATGTCTTGGTCAAGGCTTTCAATTTTCGGGGTATATTGGAGTGCCAATTGTTCTTTGTTGTCAAGCGTCATTGCATTTTTCTCTTCCAAAAGCACTTGGTTGATTTCCTTTTCAAAAATCTTCATCTCCAAAGGTTTGGAAATCACTACGGCTATGATTAATGCCAAGACTATCCGTGGGGCTGCTTGAAGCAATTCGCCTTTAAAATTGTCTCGCTTTTTAATGGTGGAAACAATATATCGGTCCAGATTAAAAATGAGTAGTCCCCAAATCAAACCAAAGAAAATGGCCGTGTAAACATTATCAAAAACGGTGTAAAGTGCGTAACCTGAAGCAATAAATGCCATTACTGCGGTAAAGAATACGGTGGCACCGATGCCTGCGTATTTATTGCGTTCCCCATTGGAACAAGTGTCTAAAATTTGGGTGTCCGCTCCTGAGCAGAGGATAAAAAAGCGTTGTAACATAGTGTGTTCTCTTTGATTGATAGGTTATTAGAACGCAATTTTTGTGGATTTGTTACATAAAAAGCCCCAATTAAGGGGCTTTTAACATTGCATGGAGTAGAGGTCTAGTTATCTATAACAATGGGATCCGTTGATAGTTTTACAACAGGGTTGTTGCCATTGGCCTCTCTAGAATCTATGTTTATTTTATGGTTGTTTTGTATGATCTCGATTGCTTTCTTGGCGGATATTTCTTTTCCATTGTACATAAAGGTTGCTCCTTTGGCCGCCATTTTCTTTATGTGCTCCATGGGTGTTGGTGGAGTAGGAGGGACAAGGGGTGCGGGGGGGAGGTCGGGTTGTGTTCCCTTTACTTTTTTAACAGCGGAAGGTGCCTTTGGTGGTTTGGTGGCATCCGGTGCTGGCGGTGCTGGCGGGAAGTTTGGAAATGGTTCCGCATCTGCACGTTGCTTTTTGGACATTTTCCCATAAATTACTTTTAACCGCATTACCTCTTTCTTTTTAATGATCATGTTATTTCGGTCCATGTCATTGTATTTTCTGGCCAGGGCATTGTACTCTTTCATTTCTTCGCGCGTAGCGCTTTGTTGTAATTGCACTTTGCTGTCAACAATTGTCATTTTGTTAGCATTCAAAATCGTTGTGGTTGGAGTAATCGGAACATTATCAATGAATTGACCCTTATCCATAACCGCCTCTTCTGCAAATACTTCAATTAGTTCAATACCTGTAGTTCTTATTACCTTGGATAAGTTTGTTAGCGTTTGGTAATGTACTGGTTGAAGCGCATTGATTTCAACTTTGGTTTCTGAAGCATCATAACTTTGCAGATAGTTTTGGTTTAAAATTTTCGGGATTTCTTTAAAATTCAAATTTTTATCTCCCAATACTACACTTCCGTTATCGAGAAGGTCCATTTTAATGATTTGATTTAAAGAACCTTCTCTTTCAATTTGACGCGTTTCTGTAAATCCGAATAGTAATAAGGCTGTGAGCGGCAGAACCAACAAGCTTCTTAGTACAAATGATGTTTTTGATGTGTTTGTTTTCATGACTGTAAAACGTTTTTTGATTGATGAATAATTAATGGCATTTGCAATGCCAATCGACTGATTTTTGTTAAAACTATCGTGTGATAAGTACGATAATATGGTGTTTTGATAATGTGAATGATCATTATTCCTATCTACTACGGCCCTATCCGCCAAAAATTCATGGTTCAGCTTAATGGATGATTTAAATAGGTAGACAATAGGATTGAACCATAATAGTACTTGGGCCAGTTCAATAAAGATAATATCCAGACTATGTCGTTGTTTGGCATGGGTTTCCTCGTGTAAAATGACTTCCTGCGGAATGTTTTGCCCCTCGAATTGTTCTTTGTTCAAAAATATATAGTTGAAAAAAGTATGTGGAGGCAAAGATTGCTTTAAAAGAACCCTTGTAATAAAATTTTCTTTGAACTTGGGATTCAGACGAATACGTGACCAAATTTGTACAAGATGTCCAATAAAACGGAATCCAAATACAATAACTCCCAGTGCATAAATGCTCCAGAGCATGAGCTCCCAGTTAAAGACAGATTCTTTGGCGACTAGGTTTTCAGTATTGATTTCCAACGTTCCGCTTGTGTTTGTTAAGTTTTGAGCTACCGTGTTTTTCGCTATTTCAACATATTCTGTAAATACAATATTGGGAATTAAAAAGGAGGCAATTAAAGCACCTAAAAGAAAGAATCGTTTAAAATTGTGTACACTTTCTTTTTCCAGGACTAACTTGTAGAAGGCCAAAAAAATGGCTAGGCATGCTGTAGATTTTAAAAGGAAGACTAACATAATTACTTCTTTTTGATTTCGTTGTCTATCAATTTTTTCAATTCTTCCAACTCTGTTTTGCTCAAATTTGTCTCTTGGGCAAAGAAGGAGGCAAATTGACTGGCACTATCGTTAAAGAAGTTTTTAATGAGTCCGTTTACATGTTTGGAAAAATAATCTTTCTTCTTTACCAAAGGATAGTATTCCCTACTTCTTCCGATACTGTTGTAGGCTACAAAACCTTTGTCCGTCATACGTTTTAAAAGCGTTGCCACGGTGGTGGTGGCCGGCTTGGGTTCTGGATAGGCATCTAAAAGGTCTTTCATAAAGGCCTTTTTTAATTTCCAAACAATGTTCATTAACTCCTCTTCGGATTTTGACAACTGCATTTTCAAAACTTTTACAATTATTGTTCTACAAACATAGAATTAAAAATTTAATTCTACAAATGTAGAGTTTGTTTTTAATGATAAGAAGTTATTTTGATATTCTAAAATGGTAAATTTGCCGTCAAATTTGAACATCATGGGATTATTAGAGGATTTACAGAACAGAAGTGGAAATACCTGCGAACTATGTGGGTCAACAGAAAATTTACAGGTGTATGAAGTTCCTCCGGTTTCCACAGGGGGCATGGACGGTAGTCTTTTGTGTTGTTCTACTTGCAGTGGTCAGATTGAAAATCCCGATACCACAGATTCCAACCATTGGCGTTGTTTGAATGATAGTATGTGGAGTGAGCACGATGCGGTAAAAGTTGTGGCTTGGCGTATGCTTAACAGGTTAAAATCCGAAGGATGGCCTCAAGATCTTTTGGATATGATGTATTTGGAAGATGAAACCTTGGAATGGGCCAAAGCAACTGGAGAAGGGGAGGAAGAAAGTGAAAAAATCGTCCATCGCGATGTGAACGGAAATATTTTGGAGAATGGGGACAGTGTTGTACTGGTAAAGGATCTAAAAGTAAAAGGTTCCAGCATGGTCGCAAAACAGGGAACCGCCGTTAGACGGATTTCCCTGGATCACGAAAATGCTGAATATATTGAAGGCAAAGTAGATGGTCAACAAATAGTGATTATTACCAAATACGTTAAAAAACTCTAAGCCTTCATTTCAGTATAATATTTATAAAAGTAGGGGATAGTTTCAATTCCCTTTAAAAAGTTCCAAACCCCAAAATGTTCGTTAGGGGAGTGAATGGCATCGCTATCCAATCCAAATCCTAAAAGAATCGTTTTACTGTCAAATACATTTTCAAAAAGCGCAACGATCGGAATACTTCCTCCAGTTCGCTGTGGAACCGGGGTTTTTCCAAAGGTGGTTTCCATGGCTTTGGAAGCTGCTTGGTAGCCAATGCTCTCAATCGGTGTTACGTATGCCTGACCACCGTGGTGAGGAGTCACTTTTACTTTTACGCTTTTGGGTGCAAGTGATTTGAAATGCTTGGTAAACAAATCGGTAATCTCGTGCCAATCTTGGTCGGGAACCAATCGCATGGATATTTTGGCGTAGGCCTTACTTGCGATCACGGTTTTTGCACCTTCGCCCATGTAACCTCCCCAAATACCATTTACATCTAAAGTCGGACGTATTCCGAAACGTTCAGATGTTGAATACCCCTTTTCACCATGGACATCATCAATATCCAGCGCTTTTTTGTACTCTTCCAGATCAAAGGGCGCTTTTGCCATTTCGGCACGCTCCTCATCTGATATGACTTCCACTTTATCATAAAAACCTGGTATGGTGATGTGGTTGTTCTCATCATGCAGCTCCGCAATCATTTTTGCCAAAACATTGATGGGGTTGGGTGCTGCACCTCCATAAATACCTGAATGCAGGTCTCGGTTGGCACCGGTTACTTCTACTTCAACATAGCTAAGCCCACGCAACCCTGTAGTAATGGATGGTGTGTCATTGGCAATCATTCCGGTATCAGAAATTAAAATGATATCGTTTTTGAGTTTTTCGCTGTTTTCCTTTAGGAAATCCTCCAAACTATCGCTTCCAACTTCTTCTTCACCTTCGATCATGAATTTTACGTTGCACGGTAAAGAATTGTTCTTTATCATGTATTCCACCGCTTTAACGTGCATAAAAAACTGACCTTTATCGTCACAGGCCCCACGGGCAAAAATGGCTCCATCGGGGTGCAGTTCAGTTTTTTTGATAACAGGCTCAAAAGGAGGAGAAGTCCATAGATCCATTGGGTCTGGAGGTTGTACATCATAGTGGCCATATACCAATACAGTTGGAAGATTGGGGTCTATGATCTTGTCACCATACACCACTGGGTAACCTTTGGTTTCACAGATTTCGGTGTTTTCACATCCTGCGTCGTCCAATGATTTTTTTACGGCCTTGGCCGCTTCGATTACATCTTTTGCGTAAGCTTTATCAGCACTAATGGATGGGATTTTTAACAGGTCGATCAACTCGTTGATAAATCTGTCCTTGTTGGTACTGATGTAATTATTTATGTCTTTCATATATCTATTAAAAAGGACACTAAAAGTACAAAAAACAAGTTTTTAAAGGGAGTGCATTTGCAAATCGGAAAATTGATTTATATTTGCACTCCAATTCGCGGGTGTGGTGGAATTGGTAGACACGCTAGACTTAGGATCTAGTGCCGCAAGGCGTGGGGGTTCGACTCCCTTCACCCGCACTATTCTCAATTAAAAAAGCTTCTCGGATATGAGGGGCTTTTTTTGTTTGGGCACAATATAGGTGCAACATTTTGCTATGTTATGTGGCAATTTAAATTACAAGCAGATGATTCTTTCTGTAACTAACTTAGAAAAATGAGTTCAAATCTTATATAAGACGTGTCATGGTTTGGGTTTGACTAATCTATAGGACACAATTCATCTTTTGATGCAATTGAAATGTCAAAAGAGGATAAATAACCTGCCCGGTATTTAAAAAAAAGAACTACTTGCGGATATTGCTAGTTTATTGGATACAACATTTTTCTCAATGAAAAAGACGTGCATCGTTTTGTGGGACTGTTATGGGTTTTGAAACCAAAAATGGAATAGACATTAAATTGAAGCAGGTGAGCCGAACCAAATAAGAGATGAAAAAAAAGAACAAGTGTTATTTTCATGAATAAACCTTTTCGATTGGCATATGTAAAAGTGTAAGGAAACGATCTGTTTTTCGATTTTATTTAAGTAAGGTTTGTTAACTAATTTAGAAAGAAAGGGAGCAAAATCATGTCAAACCACGCTGAAAAACCAACGTTCAAAGCACCAGAGTTTTATGTAAAAGACTGGATTGACGCCAATGGAAGCAAGATTGAACCCATCAGGCTTTCAGATTTTGAAGGAAAGTTTAAGATTGTGTACTGTTTTCAGAGTTGGTGCCCAGGCTGCCATAGTAAGGGCCTTCCGGATTTACAAAAGATGGTCAACGCTTTGCAAGGCAATAACAATGTTGTTTTTCTTGCAGTTCAAACTGTTTTTGAAGGATATCATGAAAACACTTATGATAAGATGATGGAAACCCAGAAACAGTATGCCCTAAAGATTCCGTTTGCTCATGATGCGGGCAACGATGGCAAATCGCGTTCCAATATTATGACAAATTATCAAACGGGCGGCACGCCTTGGTTCTTGTTTATTGATAAGAATAATGATGTGGTTTTCGGTGATTTTCATCTAAACCCAGAAGCTGCAATACAATTTTTGAAAGCGCAATAGGTCAAAAAGGCCCATCAATAAAATGACATGGAGCGGGGCATTGTCACAAAACACAGAATTACAAAGAGATGTTGACCTAAACAGGTTTGCTCTTCAGGTTTTTAGATGTGGATAAAGACGAAATGAATGGTTTTTCTGGAGCGCAAGATTTTGAAGTTTTACCAGAAGTAAATTTGAAAGGCTATAAAAGAAAGAACTGTATTGCAGAGCTTATTCGGTAGTGCAAGTGGGAGCAAAACTTTGATATATTTGGAAAGATAGGCTTAAACAGTTGCCTTTAGGCTATTCCGAAGTTAGTTATAACGGCAAAAAATATGGGGTTGTCAAAACGAACTTTAACAATGGAAAGAGCATGAAACTCTATGCTGATGAATTGGGCGGCAACGATTTTATCAGTCTGAATTATTACATGACTTTAAAAGATGAATTGCTCAAACCTTGTGAGATGTCTGTACAAAAGGTGATTCATTTTTTGGAAAAACATAAACTAAAAGAGAAAGGATAAGCTATGGAAAATTACAAGAAAGTATACATCGCAGGGGGCTGTTTCTGGGGTATGGAAGACCTTTTTAGAAAACGACCGGGAATCAATGACACAGAAGTAGGATACATTGGTGGTAAGAATGAGCACCCAACCTATCGAAATCACCCAGGGCATGCCGAAGGTATTGAGTTGACCTACGATGATTCGGAGACAAATTTTAGAGAGATTCTTGATTATTTCTTTAGAATTCATAACCCTACTACTGTTAATAGGCAGGGCAACGATATTGGTTCAAGTTATCGTTCGGCTATCTTTTTTCAAAACGAAGAGGAAAAAAATCTGGCTCAAGAGATGATAGATGTTGTGAATGCCTCGGGCAAATGGGATGGCAAGGTTGCCACTACCTTGGAACCGTATTCCACCTTTTGGCCTGCGGAACCGGAACATCAGGATTATTTGGAAAGAATCCCCAATGGCTATACCTGTCATTTTGAACGTGATTTTGGTAGTTTTCTTGAGAAAGAAAATTCAGATGTATAAAGTAAATTGTTAGCTAAATATAACAGGGAACAAATGACAATCGGTTATTTGTTCCTTATTTTTTACCAATTAAAGTAAACTGAAGCAATTCAATATATACCTATATTCTGTTGGCAAAAATGCAAACTATTAATTTGGAATTGAAGCGAAAACAATTAGACTGTCAAAAAAAATATGTTCCACTTTTTAGTTTAAATTAATGAAAACAATATTTTTAGGTAAACAAGGTACGGATTGAAAAGCTTGAATGGAAAACAAGAGAATATCCTGAGTTCAAGTTTTTTGTTGAAAGCAGAAATGGTTTTTGCAATAAAATTGTAGTATTTAAGTTTTATTAATTAGAAAATATTGATATTTATCAATTTTCTGATAGAAACCAAACTGAACTAACTAAACTAAAAGACCAACAACACAATGTACAAGGAAATATATTTGGTCGATGACGAAGACCTCGTGAATACAGTGAATTCGATTCACTTTAGAAGAATGGGAATGGAAGATAGGGTTAAGAGTTTTACCAACCCTGAATTAGCCCTGGACGATCTCAGATATAGAGATGACCCGAAAGTTAAAACACTTATTTTATTGGATATCAATATGCCCGAAATGAGCGGCTTTGAATTTTTGGAATTCATGATGCTCGAAGATTTTCCAGCATGCAATGAGGTACTTTTGGTAACTTCTTCTGAATCCGATGCGGATAAAGAGGAGGCTAAGAAGTACGAAAAATACGTAAAGGAATTTATTACCAAGCCTTTGAAAATTGAGAATTTGGAGGACTACTTACAAAGTTCCAATAGATAATATCCAGATTTAATTATTGCTCAACCTCTAGAAGTCTCTTAATTTTATTCTGAATAAATTTTAACCTGTGAAACAGAAGCAAGCTATTATTCAAAATGAAATTAAAATCGTTGAGGATAGGAATGACATTGTTTGGGCAATGGATGAAGATTATAAGCTTACCGCTTTTAATACGTCCTTCAAGTCCCTTTTAAAACAAAATGGTTCCGGGGATGCCGAACGAGGTATGGACCTGAAAGAGGTTTACAGGGCAAATTATTTTTTTGACCCTTGTGAAGAAGGTTGCGAGAGGGCACTAAATCGCTACGCAACCACTTCTAAGCATACTTTTGAGGATAATGGCCAAATAGTTGTACATGAGTTTTCCTTTCAACCTTTCATGAACAGTTCGGGAGATGTTGTAGGATGCTGTGTCTGGCAAAAGGACATCACCCAAGAGGTGAACAATAACCATCGATTACGAGAAAGCGAAAGAAAGTATCGCGAGGCCCAAAAAGTAGCCAATGTAGGACATTGGAATTGGGATATGATAAAGAACGAGATAACGTGGTCCGACCAACTTTTTAGAATTTTTGGCCAAAAACCAGAAATGTTTGAAGGGAATTATGAATCGTTGGTAAAGATTATCCATCCAGAAGATCGTGATGCTTTTAACGAAGATGTCGCCAAGTGCATTGAAGAAAAGGGCCAGCATGATATTATCCATAGGATTGTGTTCGATAATGGAGAAATTAGATATGTGCATCAAAAAGGAAGAGCTTTTTATGATAAAGATGGTAAGGCTGTTCGGATGGGGGGCACCACCCAGGATGTTACCAAGGATGTGTTGTCCAACCAGCAGATTGTTGAGCAAAACCACGAACTCCAAAATTTTGTCAGGATTATTTCGCACAATCTTAGAGGTCCCATATCAAACCTTTTAATGTTGTCCAAAATATATGATTGGGGCAAGGATGAAGTAAATGATGATATTGTAAAAAAGATTGAAACTACTACCGAAGCACTTGACCAAACCATAAAGGATTTACATCTGTCACTATCCTTAAAGTCCGCTGATAAGGAAAAATTCAGGGAAATTGCTTTTAAGGATGTGATGAAGGATGTTTATGTGCTATTATCGGAAGAAATCGCCAAGAATAATGCAACGATTCAAACAGATTTTTCAAGAGCAAATATTGTATTTGGAGCAAAGAGCTACGTGGTAAATGTTTTTTACAACCTTATTCTTAACGCAATAAATTATGCCAAGGAGGGAGTTCCGGCTATTATTGAAATAGCTTCGGATAAGAATGATAAAGAAATTGTATTGAAGTTTTCCGACAATGGTATAGGAATGGAGCTTACTCCCGAAAAAGAACGAAAGATTTTTGATATGTATGGCAGACTTAGCGGTGTTACTGAGGGCAAGGGTTTTGGACTTTATTTGGTAAAGACACAAGTGGGGGCCATGGATGGGAGAATCGAGGTTGAGAGCGAGAAAGATGTCGGAACCATTTTTACCATAACTTTCCCCAAAGTTCGTTAATATCTTAAAAGGGCAAATGGCTTAAGTCAACATTTCCGCCAGATATTATAATAC
Organism: Flagellimonas lutimaris; assembly: GCF_051494225.1. GTDB lineage: Bacteria > Bacteroidota > Bacteroidia > Flavobacteriales > Flavobacteriaceae > Flagellimonas > Flagellimonas lutimaris_A. The sequence goes on from NZ_JBNPYE010000004.1 coordinate 81,604, forward strand.
CTACTTTTTTGTTCGCTAACTTATCTTTTTTCTTAAGAACGGCTGCTAGGGCTACTGCACTTGAAGGTTCACATACAATTTTGAGTCGCTCCCAAATTAACCGCATGGCCGAAATGATTTCATCTTCTGTTACACGAACGATTTCGTCCACATGCCTTTGAATGATGGGAAAGTTTCTATCCCCCAACTGGGTTTTGAGCCCATCTGCAATCGTATTTGTTGTGGTGTTGGTCTCTATTTTTCCACTTTGCAAGGACCTATAAGCGTCATCCACCTCAAAGGGTTCCCCACCTATGGTTTTGCAGTTGTTTCCGAAATAATAAGCGGACAGGGCTGTTCCAGCAATCAATCCACCACCGCCAATAGGAGTAACTACGTAATCAAGATTTGGTCGGAGTTCCAATAGTTCTTTGCAGGCTGTTCCTTGCCCCATAATCACATGGTCATCATTCGAAGGATGTATAAAAGTTGCGCCATGTTCTTTTACAATACGATCAGATTCACGTTCCCGAGCCTCTAAGGTAGATTCACACTCAATCAAGATGCCACCGTATCCTTTGACTGCTTCTTTTTTAACCTTAGGCGCTGAATTTGGCATTACGATATAGGCTTTTACGCCTAAACTTTGTGCGGAAAGGGATAGAGCTTGGGCAAAATTGCCGGAAGAGTGGGTGACAACACCATTTTGCTTCTGCTCGTCCGTAAGTTGCATTATGGCATTGGCGGCACCACGCATTTTAAAGGCACCCATCCGTTGAAAGTTTTCGCACTTAAAGTACAGATTGGCACCGGCAATCTCGTTGATAAGTCTAGAAGTGAGCACGGGAGTATTATGGATAAAAGGTTTTATCCGTTTGTGGCAGTCAATTAATAGTTGCTTGTTCATAGGTTACCTTATACCGGTTTTAAACAGGTATAAAGATAACAAGGGAACTTTAATTGTGCGACTCTACTTCCTCTTCTTCTTTTGCCTCCTTGGAAACACCTTCCATGCCCAATTCGGGTATTACCAACAAAGGTATCTGGGTGTGGAACGCTGTTCTTTTTATTATGGGTTCACGCGTCATCTTTTCCATATAACTATGCTGATAATTCAACATAGCCAAAAGATGGATGTCCAATTCCTTAGAGAATGTTTCCAAAGTGTGAGAAACCGAATTCAGCTCGGAAACCGTGTGAACATAATGTTCCACATCTCCGAGATAGCGCCGTAGCATGTTTAAATTGAACTGCTGCAGTTCCGTTAATGCTTTGATACCGTATTGCACATGTACAATTCGAATCGTGGCTTTGAACATCTTGGCCATTTCCAGTAAAGGAGATAATTCGGATGAAGTGTAAAATCGATTAAAATCTGTAGCAAAGGCAATTTCCGAAGGTGTTACGTATTCAAAATGATATGGAATGGCCAAAACAGGACATTTTTTGGTGCTTTTTATAATCCGTACCGTATTACTGCCCATAAATACTTCGTCCACACCAGAAGCACCCTTGGTACCTGTGATTACCAAATGGATTCCAAAAGTCTCCACAATATCCTTTACCTCTTCTACCAAAAGATTAAAAGAAGAAATGGTCTCAAAACTGTGGTTGGGGTTACCATATTTGGTTTTTATCCGTTCCACGGTTTTGGTCAATCCTCGTTCAGAATTCTCCCTCACCGCATCAACGATGCGAACTCCATCAATCATTTTTGCCATAAATCGGCTGCTGGGGATAACAGGTGTGTAGGTATTGAGCAGGTAAAAAGTACAACGCCTGTTGCGGAACAATTGCATAGCGTAATCTATTGCATTCCATGCATTTTCCGAAAAATCCGTAGGTATTAAAATCTTTTGCATCTGACTAAGATTATGATGCATAAAATTAGACCTATGGGTCAGGGGATACTATGACAATTGTCAGCTTTTTAAAAATGGGCTAAAAGCCTTCTACCATTTCCAAAAGTTTGCGCTCATCCTTAATGCCAATTTTCTTGCCCGAGGTATGAATCAAGCCTTTCTTTTTGAACTCTGAAATGATTCTAATGGCAGATTCCGTTGCGGTGCCCACAACATTGGAAATATCTTCTCGAGATAGGGTTAGGGCCAAAAAGCCATCGGCATCCTCTCCAAAATTGTTCTTTAGGTATAGAAAAGCTTCCGCCATTCTTTGTTTTACCGTTTTTTGGGAAATATTGACGATTACATCGTCTGCTTCTTTAAGGTCATGGGCCATATGACGCAAAACCTCTAAAGTAAAATTTGGATTTTTTTGAAGGGTATTGTTGATACTTTCCTTGGGAATAAAGCAAACCTCCATGTCATCTACAGCAATGGCGGAAAGATTGGTGCTCTCTTGGGAAATGACCGAACGTTGGCCCAGCACCTCGCCCTTGCTGGCCAACTTCACAATTTGGTCTTTTCCATTGGCGCTGAGTTTGGAAAGCTTGGAAACACCATTTCTAACGCAGTAAACTCCATTAAGCTTGTCACCTTCCTCAAATATGGGCTCACCCTTTTTTATCGTTTTGGTGGTTTTGGAGTCGGAGACTTTTTTCAGCTCTTCTTTGCTCATGGCACGTAATGAGTTGAACTGCCTGATTATACAATTTTCACACCTGCTTTCCATAATGATTAGTTTACCTGATTCAACAAAAATAGTTGATAAACAATCACAATTTACTGATAATTATCATATTTTTAAGGGGAATAGTATTACAAATTTGCATCAGGTAAAGCAAATGTGAAATGGCAGACTCGACCTGTTATCATTGTGGAGACGAGTGCGGTAGGGGTAGTGTAGAGTTTGATGATAAAGACTTTTGTTGTAATGGTTGTAAAACCGTTTACGAGATTTTTACATCAAATGGCCTGTCCACCTTTTATGAAATAGAAGGCAAGGCAGGAACCACACCCAACGAAATCCGCCAGAAATACGATTTTTTGGACAACCAGGAAATTGTACAGCAATTGGTGGAGTTTAACGAAGAAGGCGTACAAGTTATTAGTTTAAGTATTCCTACAATCCATTGTAGTTCTTGTATTTGGGTATTGGAAAACCTGAACAAACTCCATTCTGCCATTACATTTTCGCAAGTAGATTTCCCAAAGAAAACCATTCGAGTTACTTATAAAACCGAAGATTTCTCCCTAAAAGCGTTAGTGCTTTTGTTGGGAAGTATCGGTTACGAACCATACATCTCTTTAGAGGAGTACAACAAAAATGGAAAAAAAGTAGATCGTTCCTTAATTTATAAGTTAGGTGTTGCAGGTTTTGCCTTTGGTAATGTGATGCTATTTTCCTTTCCTGAATATTTCGAGGTAGAAGAGTTCTGGTTGGATCAATACAAGCATGTCTTCCGTTGGTTGATGTTCGCCTTTTCCTTGCCCGTTGTATTCTATGCCGCTCAAGATTATTTTATTTCGGCCTACAAGGGCGTCCGCAGCAAATTATTGAATATTGATGTGCCTATTGCCCTGGGTATTTTTACCCTTTTTATTAGAAGTACAGTAGATATAGTTTTTGATTTGGGCTCCGGTTTTTTTGATAGTCTCACAGGTTTGGTCTTCTTCCTGTTATTAGGGAAGTTTTTTCAGCAAAAGACCTATGCTTATCTATCATTCGAACGGGATTATAAATCCTATTTCCCAATAGCCGTTACCCGTTTGAGGAAAAATGGAGAAGAAGAAAACATCCAGATTTATAATATTGGAGTAGGCGACAGGGTATTGATTCGAAGTCATGAGATTATCCCTGTGGATTGTATCCTTATTAAAGGAACTGCCGAAATCGATTATAGTTTTGTTACCGGTGAGTCCGAACCCGTATTTAAAGAATCTGGTGAAAAACTGTTTGCGGGTGGAAAGCAACTTTCAGGAGTTCTGGAAGTTGAGGTATTAAAATCTGTTTCCCAAAGTTATTTGACCCAGTTGTGGGGGAACTCCATATTTTCCAAAGACAAGGCAAGTCAATTTCAAACCCTTACCGATAGTATTGGCAAGCGGTTTACCGTTGCCGTTTTGAGCATCGCCACCGTAGCCACCATTTTTTGGTTGATATTGGAGCCGAGTTTGGCACTTAATGTATTCACTTCTGTTTTGATCATTGCTTGTCCGTGTGCCATTGCTTTGGCCGCCCCATTTACCTTGGGGAACATACTGCGCATTTTTGGTAAGCATAAATTTTACCTGAAGAATACCAACGTCATCGAAAGATTGTCGAAAATCGATACAGCCATTTTTGATAAAACAGGAACCCTCACCACAAACATAAAAGATACGATCCACTACGAAGGAATGGAACTCACGGAAGAGGAAACAGCACTTTTAAAAACAACCTTAAGGGCATCTAACCACCCGTTGAGCCGTTCGCTCTACAATATTTTAAAGTCAAATGCCATAATGACTCTTGAGGAATTTCAAGAGCATACTGGAAAAGGCATTGAAGGAAAATATAACCATCACTCCATAAAAGTTGGTTCGGCATCTTATGTCGGAGAAAGCAAATCCAATGCGTTGACCAACACTTCGGTTTATGTTAGTGCAGATGAGGACGTTAAGGGGCGTTTTGTTTTTAAGAATACGTATCGGGATGGCATGAGTCAAATTTTTGAGGAACTGGGGACTGATTTAGAACTGGGCATTCTTTCCGGTGATAATGACGGAGAAAAGGAGCAGTTGCAAAAAGTACTTCCTGCTAAAACAAAAATGATGTTCGACCAAAAACCGGAGGATAAGTTGGATTACATCAAAAATCTACAGCAAAATCATAAAGTTTTGATGGTGGGCGATGGATTGAACGATGCTGGGGCTTTGGCCCAAAGTGATGTAGGATTGGCCGTATCCGAAAACATCAACGTGTTTTCGCCAGCTTGTGATGGAATTTTAGATGCGAGCAAGCTGAGAATGCTGCCAAAGTTCGTCAAGCTGTCCAAAAAGTCCATTCGAATAATAAAAATGAGCTTTTTGCTATCGCTCTGCTACAATATTGTAGGATTGTATTTTGCTGTAACAGGTCAATTACAGCCCGTTATTGCCGCTATTCTGATGCCGTTGAGCTCCATAAGTATTGTAGTGTTCACAACCTTGGCAACAAATTATCTTGGTAAAGAATTAAAAATATTAGAAAGCTGATATATGTCATTTTTTGAAGGATATCATCACAGTAGTTTTAACCCAAATCTAACAAGGGTATGAGTGTTATTTATGTGTTGCTGGCCATTAGTATAACGGTGGCCATAGTCTTTTTTATAGCCTTTGTTTTTTCGGTAAAAAGCGGACAATACGATGACACCTATACCCCATCGGTAAGAATGTTGTTTGAAGATGAGGTGGTCAGGGACAAGGATAAATCAAACCTAAATAAAAAGGAAATCAAACAAACTAAAAGTACAAACCAATAAATATGGAAATACAACAGTTCCGCTACGATAACAAAATCGTACAAAAGTTCTTATACGCTACCATTTTATGGGGCGTGGTAGGTATGTCGGTAGGTCTCTTGTTGGCCTTTATGTTTTTGTTCCCCAATGTTACAGAAGGTATCTCATGGTTGAGTTTTGGACGTTTACGCCCATTGCACACCAATGCCGTGATCTTTGCATTTGTGGGGAACGCGATTTTTGCAGGGGTGTATTACTCTTTGCAACGCTTGCTTAAAGCAAGAATGTTCAGTGACGCCTTGAGCAACATCAACTTCTGGGGCTGGCAATTGATTATTGTCGCTGCCGCGTTGACATTACCACTTGGGTACACTACATCCAAAGAATATGCAGAATTGGAATGGCCAATAGATTTAGCCATTGCAGTTGTTTGGGTAGTCTTTGGTTGGAACATGATCGGTACAATTTTAAAAAGAAGACAAAGGCACTTATATGTGGCAATATGGTTCTACTTGGCCACTTTTGTTACCGTAGCCGTGTTGCACATTTTTAACAGCCTGGAGCTTCCGGTAACCGCACTTAAAAGCTATTCTGTGTACGCAGGTGTACAGGATGCCTTGGTACAATGGTGGTACGGTCACAATGCGGTGGCATTCTTCTTGACCACCCCTTTCTTGGGGTTGATGTACTACTTTGTTCCTAAAGCGGCGAACAGACCCATTTATTCCTATAGACTTTCCATTGTCCACTTCTGGTCGCTGATATTCATTTATATCTGGGCAGGACCCCACCACTTGTTATATTCTGCTTTGCCAGATTGGGCACAGAACCTTGGTGTAGTATTCTCTGTAATGTTGATAGCACCTTCTTGGGGTGGTATGATCAACGGATTGTTGACCCTTCGTGGGGTATGGGACAAGGTTCGTACCGATGCCACATTAAAATTTATGGTAGTCGCTATTACTGGTTATGGTATGGCTACGTTCGAAGGCCCGATGCTTTCTTTGAAAAACGTAAATGCCATTGCTCACTTTAGTGACTGGATTATTGCACACGTTCACGTAGGTGCTTTGGCTTGGAACGGGTTCTTGACCTTTGGTATGATCTATTGGTTGGTGCCACGAATGTTCAAAACAGAATTGCACTCCAAAGGATTGGCGAATTTCCACTTCTGGATCGGAACCTTGGGTATTGTACTTTATGCTCTTCCGATGTATGTAGCTGGATTCACCCAAGCTCTTATGTGGAAAGAATTTAATCCAGATGGTACTTTGGTGTACGGTAACTTCTTGGAAACGGTAACCCAAATCATTCCAATGTACTGGATGAGGGCTATTGGAGGTTCCCTTTATATCTTGGGTATGTTTGTTTTGCTTTACAATGTTGTGTTGACCATCAGGTCTGGTAGCAAAGTAGAAGACGAAGTAGCAGAAGCACCAGCATTGGAACGAGTTGCCAAAAGAAGAGTGGCAGGTGAAACTTTCCACAACTGGTTGGAAAGAAAACCTGTTCAGTTGACCATCTTGGCCACTGTGGCCATCTTGATCGGAGGTATTGTTCAAATTATTCCGACCATATTGGTAAAATCCAACATTCCTACCATTACCAGTGTTAAACCCTATACGCCACTGGAACTGGAAGGGCGAGACCTTTATATAAGAGAAGGATGTGTAGGCTGTCACTCACAAATGATCAGACCGTTCCGTAGTGAGGTAGAACGCTATGGTGAATATGCCAAAGCAGGTGAGTTTGTCTATGATCATCCATTCCTTTGGGGTAGTAAACGTACAGGTCCTGATTTACTACGTGTAGGGGGTAAATATTCAGATAGCTGGCACCTAAACCATATGTACGACCCGCAAAGTACTTCTGCAGGCTCGATCATGCCATCATATGAATGGTTGGTTACCGATGAGCACGACCGTAGCGATGTACAGGCAAAAATGGAAACCATGGTCAAACTTGGGGTTCCCTATACTGAAGAGGATATTGCCAATGCTCCGCAATCAATGGCAGAGCAAGCTGAGCAAATCGAAAAGAACCTTTACGCAGATCCAGAATTTGTAAGGACGTATGAAGCGGATAAAAAATACGCCGAGGAAAACGGATTGGATTTTGTGGAAATGCGAGATCGTGAAATCGTATCCTTGATTGCTTATCTACAGCGATTGGGTACCGATATCAAAATTAAAGGAACAGAAGAAACTATATCTCAAAACAAATAACCATGTTGAAATTTGTAAAAGAACATATGGAAACCATTGATGGGGTAGCAAACTATCCCATGGTTTCCCTACTTATCTTCTTTGTGTTTTTCGTTCTATTGTTCTGGTGGGTGTTTACCGCTACCAAAGAACACATAAGGGAGATGTCCGAACTGCCATTGGATAACGAAGATCAACAAAACAAACTATAACATTATGAGCACAAAAACACCTTGGTGGATACGAGTCCCAGTTTTATTCTTTTTGATCTTCGGATTAATGGAATACTTTATCGACTCTGGAGATAAACCGGCAATAATTGAATATCCGATCACGCAGTTTTTTATGCTATTGGTATTGATGATTCTAATTGCCATAGAACTAATTTTAGCTTCCATAGAGAATATCATGTTCCAAACCCTTTCAGAAGAAGGAAAGGAGCGCTACTTGGAAGCCAAAGACAAAAAGTTTGAATGGACATGGGCTAAAAACCTCATGAAAAAGCTCACTAAGAGCCGTTCCATTGAACGCGAAGGCGAAATTGTTTTGGACCATAATTATGATGGAATCCGTGAGTTGGATAACGTACTACCTCCGTGGTGGGTTTATCTTTTCTATGCGACAATCGTTTTTGCAGTAGTGTATTTGGTTCGTTTCCATATTATCGGTGAATACGACCAAGAACTTGAGTACGAACAAGAAGTAGCTGCGGCTCAATTGGCCATTGAAGAATACAAAAGAACTGCCAAAGACTTGGTAGATGCCAGTACGGTTGAATTCCTATCCAATGAATCGGATTTGGCTGCGGGAGAGAAAATCTTCCAGGCCAATTGTGTGGCATGTCACACGCAAGACGGTGGGGGAGCAATTGGTCCGAACCTGACCGATGAATATTGGATATTGGGTGGAGGTATCAAAAATGTCTTTACCACAATTTCCGAAGGAGGTCGTGATGGTAAAGGGATGATTGCCTGGAAGCAAAGCTTAAAACCAGCCGAAATGGCTCAGGTCGCCAGTTATGTCATCTCTTTGGGCGGAACCACACCTGCCAATCCAAAAGAACCAGAAGGAGAAATTTGGGTAGACCCAGATGCTCCTGAAAAATCCAATGGAACAGAATCTGAAACGGAAGAAACTGCACCAGAAGAAATGGAGCAGGCCGTAGATTCAACAGAAGTCGCCATGAATTAGTTCCTTAGGGCACAAGGCGATAAATATTTATCCATAAACTACAAATGCAATGGAAGATAACTTTAGGGATTCCATAGGCACAATCACAGAGGAAGGTAAACGAAATTTTATTTTTCCAAAGAAACCCAGTGGAAGGTATTATGATTACCGGAAGTATGTAAGTTACTTTTTGCTGATTTTTTTGATAGCAGCTCCGTTTGTTAAAATCAACGGGCACCAATTCTTATTGTTCAATGTATTGGACCGACGTTTCAATATATTCGGACTTCCGTTTTGGCCCCAGGATTTTCATTTGGTGGTCGTGTCCATGATTATTGGAGTAATATTCATTGCACTGTTTACGGTCGCTTATGGTCGTATTTTCTGTGGATGGATGTGTCCCCAGACCATATTTTTGGAAATGGTCTTCCGTCGTATTGAATATTGGATAGATGGAGATAGGGGGGCACAAATGCGTTTGGCCAAAGCTCCATGGACGGGTAAAAAGATTAGGAAAAGAGTATTGAAATGGATCATTTTCTTCATCATATCCTTTTTTATAGCCAATGTGTTCTTGGCGTACTTGATAGGAAGTGACCAGCTCTTATCATACATCACAGATGGTCCAATGGCGCACTTGAGTACTATGATCCCCTTGCTGATTTTTACAGGGGTGTTTTATTTCATCTTTGCTTGGTTTAGGGAACAGGTGTGTATTATTGCTTGTCCTTACGGTAGATTGCAAGGAGTACTTTTGGATGATAAATCCATCGTGGTAGCCTATGATCATAAACGCGGTGAAGGTGAAAGCGGACGTAAGAAGTTCAGAAAAAATGAAGATAGGGAAGCGCTTGGACATGGTGATTGTATCGATTGTTTTCAATGTGTGAACGTATGCCCTACCGGAATAGACATTCGTAATGGAACACAGCTGGAATGTGTAAACTGTACAGCTTGTATTGATGAGTGTGATCACATTATGGACAGTATCAATAAACCTAAAGGGTTGATTAGATATGCTAGTGAAGATGAGATAACCAACAACAATAAATTCAAGTTTACGGCACGTATGAAAGGCTATACGGCTGTACTTGCGGTACTAACAGGTATCCTTATCGGAATGTTGTTCATGAGGAACGAGGTCGAGGCCAATATACTTCGTTTACCTGGTCAGTTATATGAACGTAAGGAGAATAATATCATCAGTAACGTGTACACCTATAAATTGGTGAACAAGACCACAAAGGATATTGAAAATGTTCGGTTTGAACTGATGTCCCATAACGGAGAAATTAAAATGGTGTCCCAGGATAGCTTTACTGTTCCAGCAGAAGAAATCGCGGAAGGAACACTGTTTATCGAGATTAACGCCTCTGCATTGAACGGGGACAAAGATAAGTTGAAGATAGGGGTCTACAGTGATGATAAACTCATAGAAACCACGGTGACCCAGTTTTTGGCGCCAAGGAGTTATAATTAAAAAGATTGAAATGAAAATTAATTGGGGAACTGGAATTGTCTTGGCATTTATAGGTTTTATAACCTTCATTTTATACTTCGTCTTCCGGATGAGCACCGATGATCGTGCCAATCACGATTTGGTGACGGAGGAATACTATAAAAAAGAATTGTCCTATCAGCAGGAAATCGATGCATCAAATACAGCATCAGAAATGAATGCCAACCTAAAGGTTGAAAAAACTGAAGAGGGTTTGGTGATTTATTTTCCAGAGCGTTTCGACCCAAAAAAAATAAGTGGAACAGTGTCCCTATATAGACCGTCTAACAAGCACTTGGATACTAACTTTTCTATAAGTTTGTCCAAAACACATTTGCTCATACCTGACAATCGCTTGGTAGACGGTCGCTGGGACATTTCCATAAACTGGGAATACGAAGGTAATTCCTTTTTGCATAAACAAAAATTGATCTACTGATCATGTTAACATCCGCATTGGTTTTGGGGCTTTTGGGGAGCTTGCACTGCTTGGGCATGTGCGGGCCAATAGCCTTTATGCTGCCTTTGGATCAAGAAAATAATCTAAAGAAGACCACACAGTTGTCCATCTACCATTTCGGAAGATTGTTGGCTTATGGTGTTATTGGAATACTATTTGGTCTTCTGGGAAAGGGTTTGTCCCTTTTCGGGATTCAGCAGAAACTATCCATAGGTATTGGTGTACTTATGATTCTTTTAGTACTGATTCCCGGCAAATATTTGAACGGCCATAAATTTTTATCACCCATTTATTCCATTATCGGTAAGGTGAAATCCAAATTGGGTGCTGAACTTAAAAAAAAGACTCCCGATACTTTTTTGACCATTGGGTTTTTGAACGGCTTTTTGCCCTGCGGTCTGGTGTATATGGCCCTTTTGGGCGCCATTGCTATGGGAAGCCCCTTGGAAGGTGGTCTTTACATGATGATTTTTGGTCTGGGAACGGTTCCTTTGATGTCTTTGGTGGTCTATTCCAAAGGAATGTTCAGTAGTTCCATCAAATTTAAGATACAGAAATTGATACCAGTATTTGTGGTCATCATAGGTATTTTGTTTATTGTACGTGGACTGGGATTGGGAATACCTTATGTTTCTCCCAAGTCAGCTCCGGCAGATTCTGTTTCGGCGACCATAGAATGCCATCAACCCTAAAAAAATAAATCCACAATGAAAATAACATCAGCGAAAGAGGCGGTAGGAATTGTTAAATCAGGAGACCGAGTCTTTTTCCAAGGGGCGGCCATGACCCCAAATGAATTGATCGATGCCCTCTGTGAGCGGCATGAAGAACTTGAAAATGTCGAGATTATTTCCATCCACACCGAAGGAGATGCAAAATATACTAGAAAACCCTATTGCGAATCTTTTACTTTGAATGCTTGCTTTGTTGGAGGCAATGTGCGAAGTTATGTGAACACATTTATGGGCGACTATATTCCGGTTTTTTTGAGTGAGATACCTTGGTTGTTTGCCGACGAATATCTTCCGTTGGATGTGGCCTTTGTTCAGGTATCGCCTCCGGACAAACACGGATATTGTTCACTGGGAGTATCCGTTGATGTTGCATTGCCTGCGGTTAGAACCGCCAAAAGAATTGTAGCGCAGATAAATCCACAAGTACCCCGAACACATGGTACAGGTATTGTTCATGTGGATGAAATAGAGTTTGCCATTGAGGTAGATAGGCCCATTCACGAACATAATCCGACCGAAATATCGGAAGTGGAACATGAAATTGGTAGGCATGTGGCATCGTTGATTGAAGATGGCGCTACCCTGCAAATGGGAATCGGTAACATACCCAATGCGGTGTTATCCAATTTGGAAAACCATAAAGACTTGGGTATACATACCGAAATGTTTTCTGATGGGGTGTTGCCTTTGTTGGAAAGTGGGGTGATCAATGGTACAGAAAAAACGGTTAAACGAGGTAAAATTGTAGCTTGTTTCGCCGTAGGTTCCCGAAAACTGTATGATTTTATAGATGATAACCCAATTTGTGATTTTAGGGACTCCGGTTATACCAACGATACGGCCAGAATCCGAAGAAATCCCAAGGCAACCGCCATCAACAGTGCCATAGAAATTGACCTCACTGGTCAGGTTTGTGCCGATACCATTGGAAGGTATCAATTCTCTGGAGTGGGCGGGCAAATGGATTTTATGAGAGGGGCATCTCTTTCAAAGGGAGGTAAGCCCATTATAGCCATGTCATCTACCACAAAAAAAGGTGTTTCCAAAATAACACCCTTTTTAAAGCAAGGTGCTGGAGTAACAACAACTCGTGCCCACATGCACTATGTAGCAACGGAATATGGAGTGGTGAATCTTTTTGGGAAAAACCTGCATCAACGGGCCGAAGCTTTAATTTCCATTGCACACCCAGATCATAGGGAAGCGTTGGAGAAAGCGGCCTATGAAAGATTTCATGGTTAGGATCAATAAAAATTAATTACAATAAAAAAGGGGGCAATTTTAAAATTGCCCCCCTTTTTTTGAATCGCATGAAACCAATCAAAAATGCAATCCATCAAATTTTAAAGGTAATCACAGGTGCTTCGGAATGGTTGGCAATATCTTCACCAATACTTCCCATAAAGAAGTGTGATAAGCCTCTTCTACCATGTGTAGGTATACCTATTAGGTCGGCAGATACCATATTACTAAAATTGAGCACACCTTTTTCCACGGTGTAGTCGTTATAAATTGTTATTTCCAGACCAGCCTTGGCGACATCCAAGAATTTGGAAATTTTGTCATTGGCGTCGGCAGTACTCAAAAACTCATCCCCTGGTGTGTTAATGTAGACTAGGTGTAGTTGAGACCCTAGTAAATCCGCCATTTTACTTGCTTTTTTAAGAGCAGGAACACTTTCTTCTTCAAAATCAGAAGCAAACACAAAATTAGTAGGTTTAAAATCTTCGATATCTCCTTTGATGACCAAGACGGGGACATCGGAAGTTCGAACAACACGTTCCGTGTTGGAACCAATAAAAATTTCTTGTAGGCCATCGGCACCGTGTGATCCCATTACAATAAGGTCCGCATTGTGCTGTTCAGCTACTTCTGCCACTTCACTGAACACTTTATAGTGCTTGATTACCGGAACTACTTTGATATCCTTTAAATAAGGTTTGTCCAAAAAGTCCGTAAATCGTTGTTCTCCAAGTTTTATAAGGTGTACCACTTGCTCTTGGGATATGTATCCCGATTCTCCCATAATGGCTGGGGAAAGCTCCAACATATGGAGGACCAATAGCTCTGCTTCGTGTTGCTTCGCTAGGGAAGCAGCTACTTTAAGGGCTTTTTCGGATTGATTTGAGAAATCAATCGGTACGATTATACTTTTCATTTTTTTTGCTTTTTTAGGTTAAACGGTCATGGAAAATATTCGGGTATTTGGTTTTTTTCGATGCATTTTTAAGTCAAATGCCATACTTATGTTTCTTACAAAAGGTCTTCCTTTGTCGGTCACTTTAATATTTGTGCCGTTAATTTCGACCAATCCATCCGTTTCCAATTCCGATAGGTTGGCCAAAATATTTTCAAAATCAACTGTTTGTTCTTCCTCTACGTCCCATGTAGTCTCAAATTGGCACATGATGTTGAGAATGTGCCTTCTTAAGATTTCGTCTTCTGCATTAAGAATGTGCCCTCTAAAAATAGGTATAACTCCATGCGAAACCAAATTTTCGTATTCTTCTACGCTTTTTACGTTCTGGGCAAAGCCATACCAACTATCGCTAATGCTTGATGCCCCCAGACCTATCATAAGTTTGGTTTTTGAAGGGGTGTAGCCCATAAAATTTCGATGTAGGGTCCCACTTTCCAAAGCTTTGTACAAATTATCTGTGGGCAGGGCAAAATGGTCCATTCCAACATCTTTGTAACCAAAATCGGTAAGCATTCTTTTCCCCATCTCATATTGCGCCTTTTTTTCTTCGGATGAGGGAAGGTCAGACTCTTTATACCCCCGTTGGCCATTTCCTTTTAACCAAGGCACATGTGCATAACTGTAAAAAGCAATTCTGTCGGGTTTTATGGCATTGGTTTTCATTATGGTCTGTTCCACATCTTCAGCGTTCTGAAAGGGCAATCCATATATGATATCGTGTCCAACAGAGGTATATCCAATTTCTCTGGCCCATTCCGTAACGTTTTTTACATTTTCAAAGGGTTGTATCCTGTTAATGGCTCGCTGGACCTTGAGATTGTAATCTTGTACACCAAAGCACACCCTTCTAAACCCTACATCATAAAGCGCCTGTAAATGTTCTTTGGTGGTATTGTTTGGGTGTCCCTCGAAACTGAATTCAATTTCATCTGCTTTTTTACTAAGGCGAACAATGCCCTCAATTAACATTTTCAAGTTTTCCGGGGAAAAGAAAGTGGGTGTTCCGCCACCTAAATGTAGTTCCTTTATAACGGGTTTGGAACCCATAAGGTCGACGTATAGTTCCCACTCTTTTAAAACCGCATTAATATAAGGTCGCTCTACTTCATGTCGTTTTGTAATACGTTTATGGCATCCACAAAAGGTGCACATACTTTCGCAAAAGGGTAGGTGGATATAAACACTGACCCCTTCTTCGGGATTTTCCTCGAAAGCTTTCAGAACACTGGACTTCCATTTTTTTCCTGAAAAAGTTTCCAAATCCCAATAAGGTACTGTTGGATAACTCGTATACCTTGGACCCGGAACATTATATTTTTGAACTAATTCGCACATAAGCTACATACCATTTCATTATAATTCAAAATTACCTTTGTTGGCTTGCAAAAAACATGATAATTGTCAGACTTTTTGTTTAGGTTGATGTAGAATGGCCTTGGGTGGCTGATGAGTATCATATTTTTAGATTGAGCAAAATTCTACATTTATAAGATGGTTTAAATTCAAGTAGAATGGGAGAACATATCAAGAAAAGCTCATTTAGCGAAAAGGAACGAAAAGTTTTTGTCCAAAATCTTATTGATGATATCCAAGCCTTGGAGAGTATGATAAAAGAAGGATTGATTGAGGATGATATCGTTCGTATAGGTGCGGAACAGGAAATGTGTTTAATAAAGGATGATTATAGGCCATCCCCAAACTCCTTGGATGTTCTAAAGGACGTGGATGATAGTCACTTTACTACTGAATTTGCCAAGTATAATATAGAAGCCAATCTTGACCCCTATACATTGGAAAAAGGTTGTTTTACAGATATGGAACAACAATTACGGCAATTGTTGGGTAAGGTAAAAAAGTCTGCCGACAATCATAATGCCAAGGTTATTTTGACAGGAATATTGCCCACCATTAGCAAAGGGGAACTTGGAATGGATTTTATGACTCCAATACCACGATATTACAGGATCAATGAAGTTTTGAAGACATGGAGAGGTGATGATTTTACGGTAAGGATCAAAGGAGCGGATGAGCTCTCTCTCCATCATGATTCGGTACTTTTTGAAGCTTGCAATACGAGCTTTCAACTGCACTTGCAGATACCCCCAGATGATTTTATCAAAAGTTACAATTGGGCCCAGGCCATTTCTGGACCCGTTTTGGGGGTGTGCTGCAATTCCCCTTTATTATTGGGAAAGGAACTTTGGAGAGAGACCCGGATTGCACTATTCCAACAAAGTTTGGATACCCGTATTTGGACAAAGGCAGTAAAGGAACAGGTAGCGAGAGTTGGGTTTGGAGAATCCTGGCAAAAGGATTCCGTGGCCGAAATTTTTAAAAAGGATATTTCCACCCACCGGATTTTGCTGACAAAACCCATTGAAAATAACTCTTTGGACCTTTTACGGCAAGGGAAAATACCAAAGCTTGAAGCATTAAGTCTGTTCAATAGCACTGTATATAGATGGAATCGTCCATGCTACGGAGTGGGTAATGGGAAGCCCCATTTAAGAATTGAAAATCGATATATCCCATCTGGTCCAACGGTGATTGATGAAATGGCCAATTTTGCCTTTTGGGTCGGTCTTATGGCCGGAAGACCTAAGAAGTACGATGATATGTCCGGTATAATGGATTTTAAGATGGCCAAACTCAATTTTATAAGAGCAGCCATGAGTGGAAGACATACCGTATTTTCTTGGATGGACAAGACCATGACTGTAAAAAAAATAATCAAAGAAGAACTCTTGCCCATAGCATATAATGGATTACGAAAATTTAATATTGATGAGGATGACATCAATAGGTTATTAGGGATAATCGAGGCCAGAATAAAAAATGGTACAGGTGCCGAGTGGCAAATCAAAAACTTTAGGGAGCTTAAAAAACAAATGAAACAGGACAGTGCTATTGTTCAACTTACCAAGGCAATGTACAATAACCAAGAGACCGAGGTCCCCGTTCACCAGTGGAAGCCTATAAAGGGTATGGCCAAGACCAAGGAATCGTTCCATTGGGTAAGACAGATTATGTCAACAAAACTATTGAAGCTATATGAGGATGATTATGCCAACTTGGCAATAGCTATTATGCAGTGGAACAACATTCACCACATACCCGTAGAAAACGGTAAAGGGGAATTGGTGGGGTTGCTTACATGGAGCCATATCGAAAAATTTGAAAAACTGGATAAAAAAGAAGCTAGGGTATCGGATATTATGGTTAAAGATGTAATAACTGTTGCGCCTAGAACAGAAATAGAAACTGCAAAAAAAATGATGGAAGAACACCAAATTGGATGTTTACCGGTATGTGTGGATACCCATACGGTGGGAATCATCAGTAAAGTAGATTTATAGCCATGTCTTTAGTTCACAGTATAGCGCTGGATGAAACCCTGGAGGTTGATAGAATTATTGATCATATTCAAGGTGGGGAAGGGGGACCTACCGTTGTGTTTTTTGGTGGTATTCATGGTAATGAAACAGCAGGTGTTTTTGCCTTAAAGGATGTTTTCGAGGACATTAGATCCAAGAAAATACCGATACATGGGGAGGTCTATGCCATTTCAGGAAATCTGGGGGCCTTGGAAAGTAGGCAACGATTTCAAAAAGAAGACCTGAACAGGATTTGGTTCCCGGAACGGATTGAACATATTGTCGAGAATAAAGTAATTCAGCATAATGAGGAAAATGAGCTGAGCCATCTGTATATTTTAATACAGGACATTCTTAAAAAAAGTAGCCCGCCCTTTTATTTTTTTGACCTTCACACTACTTCAAGCGATACAATTCCTTTTATGGTTTTGAACGATAGCTTATTGAACCGAAAATACGCTTCAAACTACCCCTTGCCCATAATATTGGGGATAGAGGAATATTTGAAAGGAGCATTGTTGAGTTATATTAATGAGCTTGGATATGTTTCCATGGGTTTTGAAAGTGGACAACACGATGATGACAAGGCAGTGCAGAGCAGCATTGATTTTATTCGTTACTCCCTGGCATTGACTCAGTCAGTAGATGTTCCCGACAAGGAAAAAAAAGTATTGAAAAACAAAATTGCAGATTACGGGAGGAACACCCATACATTTTATGAAATTTACCACCAACATGATATTGGTCCGAAAGATAGTTTTAAAATGTACCCTGGATTTATCAATTTTCAGGTAGTACCAAAGGGGGTTGGTTTGGCCCAAGTCGATAGTGTTGAATTAAAAACAACAAGAAAACGACAAATTTTTATGCCCCTATATCAAGAGCAAGGTAATGAAGGGTTTTATTTTATAAGGCCAATGCCCACAATATTATTATGGATGTCCAAGAAACTGAGAAGGTTTAAAGTTGATCATTTATTGGAAAAATTGCCAGGAGTACAATGGGAGTCGGACAAGAAGGATGCCTTGGTGGTGGACAAAAAGTTCGCTCGTTTTTTTGCTAAATCCTTTCTTCACTTATTGGGTTACAGGGTAAGAAAGTACGACAGATCACATTTAATCGCCAAAAACAGGGAAAGCGCATCAAAATCTTCCGAATATGCCAATACGGCTTGGTTTCAGAAATAAAAAAAGGCCCAAGAATTAACTTGGACCTCTTTTTATTTAGTTGTTCATTGTTCAGTTTTTCATTATAAAGTTAATTGGGATGCTATATTTCACGTTTACGGCTTTTCCACGCTGTTCTCCAGGTTTTACTTTTGGTAGAGAAGCAATAATGCGCTCAGCCTCATCTTCCAATAATCTATCAGGCCCTCTTTTTTGTATTCCGCTTACACGACCATGTGAGTCTATCACAAACTGTACGTAAACTCTTCCTGTTATGTGCATTTCCAATGCAGATGGTGGATATTTAAAATTCTTTTTAATATGTTCCTGCACTTTTTCGTTAAAACATTCCTTGCGCTCTGCTTGGGTTTGTAAGTCTTCACATCCAGGGAAAACGGGTACATATTCAATAACGGCAAAGGGTACCACTATATCCTCTTCAACCTCTTCAACATCCACATCGTCAATGCTAACCACGGCATCTTCAATATAGGTCTCTTGGCTACTCTCTGTACTTTCGATTACAGTTTCTTCCACATCTTCCACATCTTCCACAATTTCTATCACCTCTGGAGCTGATGGCGGTGGAGGCGGTGGAGCGGTTCTAAGAATTTCCGTGATGGGTACATCTTCCTTAAGCTCATCGGTTACTTGTACGACTTCTGAAACTTTGGATTCCTCTTCATAGAACTTTACTTCGAAGGATTGCCATGTCATGAACAATACCGAAGTTAGTCCTATCATGAAATAAAGACTGCTATTGCGTCCAATTTCGGCGTTTGGGTTCTTTTTTGGTTTCATGACTTTTACTATTTAACTAGGTTAAAGATAGTTTTGTTGAAAATCAAAAAATATGATAATAATCAGGTTTGTCATGGAGGTAAAACAGCTTTGTAATGAGTTGGTTATGGTTTTAGTCCGTATGTAGTGCCATATCCTTTTTGGTGAGGTCTATATTAAAAGTAAGCCCTAATCGAACCATATCTTCACTGGAGTTTTTAAACTTACGGTTCAAGTATCCAATCTCCATCTTTAAGTTGTTCGTAAGTTGACGTCCAATGCCCACAAAGATTCTATTTTGGTTAAAGGCAGTTCCTTTTAGGTTAAGAAATATCTCGTCAAAAACGTTTAGATAAATATCTTTATAAATGGGTTTAAGATATTGGAGGCGATATCTAAGCCTATTGTTAACTTTGTGATTGTCGGTGTTGATCAACCTACGATTCTCCAATCGAAGCCGTTGAGCAATTAGTCCATGATTAAATTTGGACTTTAGGGTGTACTCACCATAGAACCAAATTTGGTTTTGGTTGATTACATCATTGGATTCCAAATAGGAGTTTGAGTTGAGCAAAGCAAAACCACCTGTAAAAGAAGAGGCTTTACTTATGCCATAGGAAGCCCCTGTTCTGAAAAAGAAGAACCCATACTTGTCCAACATATTGTGGTGCCTTACGATACCTACAGTAGGTATGCTCCAATTTTCATGTATTTTGGTGGAGCCACATAGCACTAACCATGAACCATATTCGTTTTCCTCTGAATTCTGGGCATAATTGGATTGGTAAAAAAGGACTAAGAATACTATGGAACAAAGTAATCTGGGACCACACTTTGTATACCCCATAACCAATGGCTTTTGATTGTTGGAATACAAAGTTTTTCAATATAATCAACGGAATAGTATGATACTTGTCATAGATTGGGTTTTTTTAATAATTTTAAGTGTTTATTCCTGTTTTTTCTTTTCCCAGATTAGGGCGGCAGCGCCACAAATGGCAGCTGTTTTTCCGTGCATACTGGAATGCAATAATTTCACTTTTCCCTTGTAAACATCCAATAAAAATCCATTAAAATATTTTTCCAATGGTGTCATGATCCATTTACCACTATTGGTGAGTCCACCCATCAAAATAAATGCTTCGGGTTGGGTGAACGCCGTAAAGTTCGCCAATGCCTGCGCCATAATACGTGCCGTATAGTCAAACGACTTGAGAGCTATTTCATCACCTTCTTCCGCAGCTTGTGTGATGTCTTCTCCATGAAGGTCGTTATAGGCAATGCCCCTGAATCGGCTATCAACCAAATATTTACTCTGCATGTACATCACGGTCCGTTTTAACCCGGTGGCGGATACATAGGCCTCTAATCCTCCTTTTACCCCGAGTCCAGTTAGCCTACCATCGCCAATGGTCATATCAACATGTCCCAATTCACCGGCAAATCCATCAAATCCATCTATGAGTTGGCCATTGGCCACAATTCCTGCCCCAAAACCGGTACCTAGTGTCACTACAATAAAATCGGTCATGTCCTTCGCTCCTCCGAAGAGCATTTCGCCCAATGCAGCCGCACTGGCATCGTTCATAATGCGAATGGGCATGTCCATCCGTTGTTTTAAAAGCTTAACCAAGGGTATACTCCCTTTCCAAACTAAATTGCTTGCACTTTCAATAGTGCCATTTTTACTGGAGGCGTTTGGTGCCCCGATGCCACACCCAATAATGTTGGCACCTTCTCCAAACTGTGCGATAAGCTCATCACAAGTAGATTTTACTTTATCCAGATAAGCATCCAAGTTGGGATATTCTTTGGTTCTAAAAAATGTTTTTTCGTAGCATTCACCATGTTCATCAACCAAGCCAATTTTTGTTTTGGTCCCTCCGATATCTATGCCAATTACTAAATCCATATCTAAAGTCAAGTTGTTTTAAGGATTTTAAATATAGTTATTATGGTGTCAAAAAAATAACATGCCATACTTTTATGGGGTCGTATTTTTTGCTAATATCATGGAAAAGTTAGAAATCCTGACTTCTGTCATGTTTTAGGTCATGGGTCGATTCTACTTTTGAATTGTATATTGAAACCAATAAATAAAATAGGTATGAGCAGTTTTAAAAAAATATTAATTCCCTTTGATTTTTCCGAGGCATCCATGAATGCTTTGGAATATGTGGTCAATTTCGTTGGAACAGAACGTTCCATTGGTATTTTGGGCCTTTATGTGGGCAATATGCCCATTAGTGAAGCTGATAATGAGAAGTTAGATAAGGATTTTTCCAAAGTGATGGATTCATTCGATGTAAAATTGAAAGTCTCACCAGAATTTATTACCGATACAGGTGAGGTAATCAGTACCATTCTTTCAGCACAAGAAAAAAGCAATGCAGATTTGATTATGATGGGCACCATGGGTGATAAAATTACCGATGAGGCCATCACCAATACTTCAAAGTTGGTTTTGAAAGCCAACTGCCCCGTAATATCCATTCCTTATGGAACAAATATTAAGGAGCCGAAGAACATTGCTTTGGTGATGGGGGGAGAAAAAATTGATGATAAAAACGTTTTGGAAACCCTTTTGGATATTGCCCGGACTTTTGATGCACGTGTCCATGCCCTAACCATTTATAAGGATTCCATCTATGATGAGAAGGCTATTAAAGAGTCCAATGAAAACCTATTGGAATATTATTTGGAGCATTTTTATGAGGACCACTCTTTTAGCAAAAATGAGGATGTGGAACAGGGAATATTGGATTATATCACTGAGAAAAACATTGACATGTTAACTATATTGCCACGAAACCATACGGAAAGGAGTGAGCCATCTGAAGGTCGATTGACCAAACTTTTGACCTTGCACTCCGAAATTCCAGTATTGGCTCTGGACTAAATCTTTACCTCTAAGCATGCTGCCACTGCTGATTATTTTAGGTGTTACTATTATCTTATTTGTTTGGGGAAAGTTTCCACCCGATGTGGTGGCCCTTATAGCCATGCTCTCTCTTTTTCTCACTGGTATTTTGGATATCAGTGAGACTTTGGCCGGGTTTAGCAATCCGACGGTGATCATGATTGCCGCCTTGTTTATTATTGGTGAAGGACTTTCCAGAACCGGGTGGACAGCTATGGCTGGACAATTTTTTGTAAAATGGGCACATAGGAACGTTTCACGTTTATTGGTCATTGTGACCTTAGGTTCCAGTTTGTTGTCCGGTTTTGTGAGTAATACAGGTACCGTTGCGGCATTGCTTCCCGTTACGGTTACTGCTGCTTGGAACGCTGGTACGCTGCCGTCCAAATTATTGATTCCCGTGGCTTTTGGCTCAAATACGGGAGGTCTGCTAACATTAACGGGTACGCCACCCAATATTATTGTGAGCAATGCTTTGGTCGAGAATGGGTTCACTGGCTTTTCGTTCTTTGAATTTGGATTGATTGGAGTGCCACTCCTTATCATTTCCGTTCTTTATTTTAGATATATCGGTTACAAATTGTTGCCCACACATAGGACAAACAATAAGCCGATGGCCATTGATCAAGAAATGCATAAATGGATAGAGAATTACAGTATAGGAAATAATCTGTATCGATTACGTATTAGGTCTATGTCGCAATTGATCAATACCAAAATAGGAGACTGGAATTTTGAAGGGGAACATAGAGTTTCCGTTATGCGTTTAAAACGTAGACACCCTAACAAACTTCACAGAATTCCACAATTTGTGGAAATGCCCGGGTTGGATACCGAAATGCGCTATCACGACATTATTACCGTGAAAGGCGAACCAGAAGATGTAGATAAACTTGTACTTAAGTTTCACTTGGGGGTTATACCGCTAAAACCTGAAAAGGACATGCTCAAAAAAGAGCTGATCAACCAAGAGGTGGGTATGGCAGAGATGCTCATTACCCCTAAATCCGTTTTTGTGGGCAAGACCATTAATTTGGGACATTATCTGAGACAAGCGGGAGTGCAACTTTTAGCAGTATCAAGAGATAATGCCCCGCTGACAGGTAAGATAAAGATTAAGGCGGGTGATGCCTTCGTGATTCGTGGACAATGGGAAAATATTATAGCACTGAAATCCATGTACGAAAACTTGGTTATTTCTGGTAGTCCTGAAGCATTGGCCAAAAATGTGGACCAATTGACCACTCGAAGCTATATTGCTTTGGGAACCTTGGTGTTAATGATTCTACTTTTGGTATTCAATATTTTACCAGGTGCTATAGCAGCACTTGTTTGCGCCGGAATTATGATGTTGACTGGCTGCGTACCCATTTCAAAAGCCTACAAAGGGATTAGCTGGACGAGCGTTGTTATGATTGCAGCCATGATCCCGATGGGACTGGCATTACAAAAAACGGGTGTGGCACAATTGGCGGCCAATAGTTTGGTGAATACATTGGGAAGTATACATCCGGTGGCCTTGTTGGCAGGTATATTTTTATTGACAGCAGCCTTTAGTCAAACCATTAACAACTCGGCTACTGCGGTATTAATGGCCCCGATTGCCGTTATGGCTTCTATGACCTTGGGTGTTTCGCCAAAACCATTTATGATCGCTGTGGCGATTAGTGCATCCACTGCATTTTTAACTCCTGTAGGGACCACGACCAACGCCATGGTAATGGCGGCAGGAGGGTATAAATTTATTGATTATCTAAAAGTAGGAAGCCCCTTGCTCTTACTTTTCTTTATAGCAACATTAGTATTGGTTCCATTGATATGGAGCTTCTAATCATTTAAAACCACAATTATGACCACAATCAAAGATCTAAGCAAGTATGGACTAAAAAACGTCCGGGCACAATGGAACCTCGACGCCGAAACTTTGCAAAAACTAACACTTGAAAAAGGCATGGGGGTCGAAACAGAAAACGGTACGCTATGTGTTAATACAGGAAAGTTCACAGGAAGATCTCCAAAGGACCGATTTTTAGTAAAGGATGACTATACTAAGGACAAAATTTGGTGGGGAAGAATAAATAAGCCCGTATCTCCTGAAAACTTCGATAAATTGTATGATGAGGTTACGAATTATCTTGATGGGAAAGAGGTTTTTGTTAGGGATGCCTACGTATGTGCAGATCCAAAATATAGAATGAACGTTAGGACTGTTACAGAGTATCCATGGTCCAATTACTTTATTAAAAACATGTTTTTAAGGTTGGATGAGAGTGAATTGGAAAATTTTGAAGAAGAGTGGCTGGTATTGTGTGCTCCAGGTTATGAAGCACAAAATCCATCGGAATATGGCATATTGAGCGGAAATTTTTCCATTCTCAATTTCACCAAAAAAATTGCGTTGGTAGCAGGTTCTGCCTATACCGGAGAAATGAAAAAAGGTATTTTCTCTGCTCTTAACCTTATCCTTCCAACCGAAAAAGAAGTACTTCCAATGCACTGCTCAGCCAATGTTGGAGAGGATGGAGACACTGCTATTTTCTTTGGACTATCAGGAACGGGAAAAACCACCTTGTCCGCCGATCCTGAACGTAAACTTATCGGGGACGATGAACATGGATGGACCAAGGAAGACACCATTTTTAATTTTGAAGGAGGATGTTACGCCAAGGTAATCGACCTTACCGAAGAAAAGGAACCCGATATTTATAGGGCTATCCGACCAGGAGCATTACTGGAAAATGTGGTGTTTAAGGAAGGAACAAAGGAGGTGGATTATTTTGATAGCACTATCACCCAAAATACAAGAGTAAGTTATCCTATTTTTCATATCGACAATATTCAGGAGCCTTCCTATGCATCCAACCCTAAAAATATCTTTTTCTTAACTTGTGATGCATTTGGGGTATTGCCTCCAGTTTCCAAATTGACGCCCGGCCAAGCGGCTTACCATTTTATATCGGGCTATACGGCCAAGGTTGCTGGAACAGAAGCTGGTATTACCGAGCCCGTTCCATCGTTCTCTGCTTGTTTTGGAGAACCCTTTATGCCATTGCACCCAGCTGTTTATGCTGAAATGTTGAGCGAAAAAATGAAAGCCTCAGGCGTTAATGTATGGTTGATCAACACCGGATGGAGTGGAGGTCCCTATGGAGTAGGGTCAAGGATTAAATTGAAATACACCAGAACGATGATTTCCGCTATTCTAGAAGGTAAATTGGACGATGTAGATTTTGATACGCACCCAATATTTGGTCTGTTTATGCCAAAATATTGTCCAGGGGTTCCAACGGAAATTTTGGATCCGATGAATACTTGGTTGCAAAAAGGCGCCTATGTAAGTAAGGCAATCCAATTGGCACATTCGTTTCACATTAACTTTGATAAGTTTGCGAGTCAAGCTTCTGATGAGATTATGAACGGTGGTCCACTGATTGATTCGCATCACAGTTTGACCGAACATCTTTAAGAATAAATATAGTGAACGACAAAAATAGATTTCATATAGAAAGCTTAGGGGCGCCTAAATTTAAGTCGCCCCTAGAGCTTGGTACACTAAAAGGGGATCACATATTCGATTTTATCAGTGAATCTGATAAGTTGGTTTTTGATCTCTCCATGGAGCATTACCAAAAATGTTTGGAAAAAGGTGAGGAACCACTTTGTTTGGAGAAAGCAGGCCCTCGACAAGACCTATTTTTTGATTCCGAAAATACAACCGCGGCAATTGTTACTTGTGGAGGATTGTGCCCTGGAATCAACAATGTGATTCGAGGCTTGGTTATGGCTTTGCATTATTTCTATGGGGTCAAGAAAATTATTGGAGTACCCTATGGTTATGAAGGGCTTAATCCTGAAAAGGGTCATGAACTTGTAGAATTGACACCGGAAAAAGTGAAGGATATCCATCAATTTGGAGGTACTTTTTTAGGCTCGTCCAGGGGCGGGCAAGATGTTTCGATAATGGTGGATACACTGGAAGCGAACAAGGTAGATATGCTATTTGCCATTGGAGGTGACGGAACTTTGAAAGGCGTAAACGCTTTGGGAGAGGAAATTTCCAAGAGAAACGCCAAAATCAGTGTGGTGGGGATTCCAAAGACCATCGATAATGATATAGACCTAATCGATGAGTCCTTCGGTTTTGAGACCGCTTTTGATGTGGCCAGTCCTATCCTGCGGGATGCCCATAACGAGGCGACCGGAGCCTACAATGGAATTTCCATTATCAAATTAATGGGAAGGGATAGTGGTTTTATTGCAGCTTCGGCCGCTTTGGCCATGCCCGTGGTGAATTTTGTACTGATTCCGGAAATGGATTTTTCCCTTGATGGTGAAGAAGGCTTTTTAAAGGTGTTGGAAAAACGTTTGCAAAAGAAAAAGCACGCGGTTATTGTGGTGGCGGAAGGAGCAGGACAACAACTCTTCGAAGATAGAAAGATTGTTAAAGATGCATCCGGAAATATTCAGCATGAGGATATCGGTGTTTTTCTTAAGGAAAAAATTGCTGAATACTTCGAGGGTAAAAGCCCAGTGACCATAAAATATATTGATCCAAGTTATATTGTGAGATGTGCCCCGGCAAACTCGAGCGATAGTGTATTTTGTAGTAGATTGGCTTATCAAGCAGTGCATGGTGCCATGGCAGGAAAGACCAAATTTGTGGCAAGTAGGGTCAACAATCGTTATGTGTACGTGCCTATTTCCGAAGTCACTAAAAAGAGAAAAAAAATAGACCTGGAAGGAGAGTTTTGGTTCTCAGTTTTACAAAGTACGGGACAACCCTTCTCTTTGGGATAAATAGGTAAAATTTAAACTGACAATTGTCATTAAATTTTATCTTTAGTAGTTATAGATTTGAATATAATCAAAACAATAATCATGGAAGTACATGTTCAATATCAAAAAATGATGACTAGTGAATCATTAACCGAATTGTTAATGAAAAAACTGGAAGGATTGGAAAATAAGTACAGCTGGTTGATCAAAGCCAACGTACTTTTTAAAGAAGAAAATGATAAAGCCGGAGAAGGTAAAATTTGTGAAATAGAATTAAGTGCTCCGGGCCCAAGGATTTTTGCAAAGTCCAACACCGAGGATTTTGAAAAGTCCATGGCCAATACCATAGAAGATTTAAAACGTCAGCTGGAAAAGAGACAAGCTACGTTTGCCACTCATTAAATAGAGAAAAACCTATACTGCGCATCAATCAAAAAAACATAGTGATGAAATCAAAATTAATAGCCATAAGCATGATACTCCTAATGGGATGTTCCTCAACTAGATTGGTAAGTACATGGAAGAATCCCGATATAGTGCTCTTTGATGCATACCAAGTACTCGTTGTGGGTATGGTACAAGATGACAATGCCCGAATGGAGTATGAGACCAAGTTTGTGGAAGCTTTGAAAGAAAAGGGTGTGGATGCGGTGCGCAGTATGGATCTTTTTGATGTGGAATTTACTGCCTCAGAACGATCTGAAGAGGAATTGGAAGAGGTAGAACAACAATTGTTGGATAAAGGTTTTGATGCTATTTTGTTTACCAAAGTAGTGGGTACGGAAAATCGAAGAACATTTAAGGAACATATCAATGATGTTGATAAAATGTTTATGAGGTTTACTAACGATTATTTGGAGCACCAAGAGATTTATTACGACCCCGAATACTACGACACATTTAACATATACCACTCAGAGACTTCGCTCTATTGTATATGTGTTGGAAAGGAAATAGAACTTATTTGGAGAGGAGAGGTGGATGTTACGGAGCCTGCCAATGTAAATAAGGCCATAGACTCCTATATTAAGCTGGTTACAAAATCAATGGGAGAAGAAGATGTAATTTTCTAGGAAGAGAGACCGATGGCTTCCAATACGCCTAAAAGGTCTAAAGCAATTAAAACTGGAATTGCTATTAATATCACGATCAATATAAAAACCATGACCCGCAAAAAACCGACCATGAGTTTGTTCCCAATGCTAATTTCATCTGCCATAAAAGTGTAATTTCTATCAATTTACGGAATTATTTGCGCATTCACTATAAAATTAGATACACTATTCGACTAAAGGATGTGTTTTTGGTATGTACTGTAAACCAACTAATTTGATTTTTCTTTTTTTCTGCTGAGCAGTTTACCCAGCTCTTCCAAAGAGATTCCTTTGGTCTCTGGCATCATAAAAATCACCCATAATAATTGGAGTACCATCATAACCGCAAAAAAGATAAAGATAGGCCATGGGTTATCTTTGAAAATTCCGATTTCAGCATCTAAAAATGTAGGGGTAAGTAGAGTAATTAAAGCGGCGAATACCCAATGTGTTCCAGTCCCCCATGACTGCCCATAGGAACGGACCTTGTTCGGAAATATTTCCGAAATAAAAACCCATATCACCGCACCTTGTCCAATGGCATGGGAGGCAATAAAAATCAAAATAAAGGTGAGAAGTAACACGGAGCTGGCCCCTGAATAAAAACACCAACCCACCATGGCCAAACTTACAATGTAGCCAATGGAACCAATGTACATTAGTTGCTTTCTTCCCAATTTGTCGATTAATGAAATTCCTACAAAAGTGAATATCAAATTAATGACCCCGATGGATATGGAGCTGAAAAGCGATTCGCCAGAAGCAAGGCCGGCACGTTCCAAGATTTCAGGAGCATAATACAGTACAAAATTGATACCCGAAAGTTGGTTAAAAAAAGCAATCAAAAAAGCCAACATCAAAGGTCTGTTATATTTTCCCGAGAACAAGCTTTCTTTCTTCTTTTCAGTAGTATCAAACAGCGCAATTTTTATTTGTTCTAGATGAACCGAAGCCTTGTCTTTTGCAATCCCAAGTAGCGTAATGGATTCTATCACAATAGCATCTGCATGGTTCTTCATCAACAGCCATCGTGGACTGTTGGGTATTTTAAACACCATAATGGTGTAAATTAAAGCTGGAAGCCCTTCTATGCCCAACATCCAACGCCATGCGATGTTCTCATCAAATATAATCCCAATAAGATAATTGGAGATGAAGGCTATCAAAATCCCAAAAACAATATTGAACTGGTACATGGCCGTTAACCTGCCCCGTGTTTGGGCGGTTGAGATTTCGGAGATATAAACTGGTGCGGCAACCGAGGAAGCTCCTACACCGACCCCTCCAATAAATCTAAAAAGTGAAAAACTAAAGGGTTCGGGAGCAACAGCCGAACCCACAGCGGAAGCAAAGTAAAGTACTCCTATCCAGAACAAGGTTTTTTTTCTTCCCAAACGATCAGTGGGAATACCACCAAAAAGCGAACCCAAAACTGTACCCCAAAGTGCCATGGACATAATAAAAATGCCGTGGAAGGTGAAGATGGAATCACCCAAAAACCAATTGGTGTCCCATATTTCTTTTATGGGTTGGTTGGCACCTGAGATTACAACGGTATCAAACCCAAATAAAAAGCCCGCTAGGGCCGCCGTCAAAGAAATTCTGAAAATACGCTTGTCCATGTTGGTTGAATTTTGCTAAAGCTAACCAAATTTTAGATAATCTTGGAGATATACTGCATAATCAAATCGGCAGCACCTTTGTTGGAGTTGATATAGTTCGAATTGATATCTCCAATATTTTTGATGGAAATAGGGTTGTTTAAAAGTTCGCTCATCAAATTGTTAAAACTATCTTGGTTGGAAACAGGTATTATACCACCCTCTTTAACAAGGTCCTTTGCTTCCTTAAATCCTTCAAATTGAGGTCCGATGATGATGGGGATTCCAAAAACTGCAGGCTCCATGGTGTTGTGCAGACCTGTAGCAAAGCCACCGCCCACATAGGCGATATTGGCGTAGCTGTAAATTTTGGTCAGCAAACCAATCGTATCAATAATAAGTATATCGAAATCCTTTAAATTTTGATTGTCTATTTCGGAATAGAGAATGGTTCTTTTTTGCAGGGCGGAGGTAATTTTTTCAATATGGGCAGGCTTTATTTCGTGGGGAGCAATAACAAATTTCACCTTTTCTTCGGTATTGTTGATGTGGTCGATGAGTATCTCCTCGTCCTCGGGCCAAGTGCTGCCAGCCACTAGGCATAGCTGATTGTTCTTGAAGCTGTCCATAAAATCCAATTGGTTGTTTCGTTTCAAAATTTCAGAAACACGGTCCAATCGGGTGTCTCCACCAATAGTTGAGTTGCTGAAACCGATGGATTCCAACAGCTTTTTGGATTTTTCATCTTGAACAAAGAAATGGGAAAATGTCCCAAGGCTTTTTCGCATAAACCCACCATAGGATTTAAAATAAATCTGTCTTTCGGAAAAAATGGCTGACACCAAAATAGTTGGAACCTTACTTTTTTTGAGGTGATACAGATAATTGGGCCATACCTCATACTTTACAAAAATGGCCAACTCTGGGTTGATGAGGTCTAAAAAACGCTTCACTTTGGAATTGCTATCCATGGGAAGATATACTACTACATCAGCAACTATTGTATTCTTTTTTACCTCGTAACCCGAAGGTGAAAAAAAACTCAGGACCAGTTTGTGTTCAGGGTACTTTGTGCGTAACCTTTCCAAAATGGGCAGCCCCTGCTCAAATTCACCCAAGGAGGCCACATGCATCCAGATTGTTTTACTGTTCGAAGGGATTTTTTCTTTCAATATGGGAAAGGAGTTCTTCCGACCTTTTACGAACAATTTTATCTTGGCATTAAAAAGCGCAACCACTTTTAGGCCAAACCAAGCAATGTTAATCAGAATGTTGTAAAGCAAACGCAAGGGCATCATTTTTCGCTAAAATACATTCTTTCGGTCAGAGACCATTATGGCATCTTAATTTCTTAATTTTGACCTATTAATTTATTCGGATGAAAAAAATACAAATGGTTGACCTAAAAGGTCAATATGAAGGTATAAAAACCGAGGTCAATGAGGCCATTTCAGAAATCTTGGATTCTTCAGCATTTATAAATGGCCCGCATGTAAAGGCTTTTCAAAATGAATTAGAGGAGTATTTGGATGTAAAACATGTAATTCCGTGTGCCAATGGAACGGATGCTCTTCAAATATGCATGATGGGTCTTGGGCTCGAGCCTGGTGATGAGGTGATCACTGCCAATTTTACCTTTGCTGCCACAGTTGAGGTGATAGCTCTTTTAAACCTTACTCCTGTGCTAGTGGATGTGGAACCGGACACCTTTAATATTGATGTAAAAGCTATTGAAAAGGCGATTACTCCCAAAACCAAGGCTATTGTGCCCGTGCACTTATTTGGACAATGTGCCAATATGGACGAGATTATGGCATTGGCGAAAAAGCATGATCTATACGTAATTGAAGATAATGCTCAGGCCATTGGAGGGTCATACTATTCCAAAGATGGTACAAAACAAAAGGCAGGGACCATTGGCCATGTTGGTGCAACATCGTTCTTCCCATCTAAAAATTTGGGTTGTTATGGAGATGGCGGGGCCATTTTTACCAATGATGATGATTTGGCCCATACCATCCGAGGTGTTGTTAATCATGGGATGTACGAAAGATATTATCATGATGTCGTGGGGGTAAACTCGCGTCTGGACTCTATTCAAGCTGCCGTATTAAGGGCAAAATTGCCCAAATTGGATTTTTATAATCAAAAGCGTTGGGAAGCTGCGTCAAAATATTCCACTGCATTTAAAGGGCAAGAGCATATAGTGGTTCCAAAAATATCATGCGGCTGTGATATGGAAAAAAGTGTTTGCGATTGTCATGTGTTCCATCAATATACCTTGAGGATTTTGAATGGCAAACGCGACGGTCTTGTACAACATTTGAATGATAATAACGTTCCTTGTGGAGTGTATTATCCAGTTCCGTTGCATAAGCAGAAAGCCTATGCGGACGAACGTTACAACGAAGATGATTTTCCCGTGACCAATCAATTGGTAAAAGAGGTAATTTCCCTTCCTATGCATACAGAGTTGGATGATGAACAAATTGATTTTATAACCAATTTGGTAATCGACTTCGTAAACAAATAAAAGATGAAAATACTCGTAACCGGCGGTCTGGGTTTTATCGGTTCCCATACTGTTGTTGAATTGCAAAATGAGGGCTTTGAAGTAGTAGTTGTGGACAACCTTTCCAATTCTTCCATTGATGTTTTGGACGGCATTGAAGCAATCACTGGTAAAAAACCCATTTTTGAGGAATTTGACTTACGTGAAAAACCAAGGGTCCAAGCATTTTTTCAAAAGCATGATGATATTGCCGGGGTAATCCATTTTGCCGCATCTAAAGCGGTTGGTGAAAGTGTGGAAAAACCATTGCAGTATTACGAGAACAATTTAGGAGTGTTGGTTTACATGCTTCAAGAATTAAAGAAAAAGCATGGGGCCAGCTTTATTTTTAGTAGCTCCTGCACGGTTTATGGTCAGGCTGATAAAATGCCCATTACTGAAGCCGCTCCGGTAAAACCAGCCGAATCTCCTTATGGAAACACCAAGCAGGTGGGCGAGGAGATTATTCGTGATACCTGTAAAGTAAATCAAGATTTGAATGCAATCGCTTTGCGATACTTTAACCCTATTGGGGCCCACCCTTCCGGAAAAATAGGGGAACTTCCCATTGGAGTACCACAAAACTTGGTGCCCTTTATCACCCAAACAGGGATTGGTCTGCGAGAACAACTTTCGGTTTTCGGAGATGACTATCCTACGGAAGATGGCACCTGTATCAGAGACTATATACACGTGGTTGACTTGGCTAAAGCCCATGTGGCAGCTCTGCAACGACTTTTGGCAGGAAAGAATGAAACCAACTACGAAGTTTTTAATTTAGGTACTGGAAAAGGAAGCTCCGTTTTGGAAGTGATTCATAGTTTTGAACGTGTTTCAGGTAAAAAGTTGAATTATAAAATAGTGGATAGGAGAGCAGGAGATGTTATTCAAGCTTATGCGGACACAAAAAAAGCCAATAAAGTCTTGGGGTGGAAAGCCCAATCCAGTCTCGATGATGCAATGAAATCTGCTTGGGAATGGGAGAAAATTGTGAGAAGTTCAAGTTAAAAAATCTCAAATCGAATTTGTAACGTAAATAGAGTATGCTATCCAACTTTAACACTAGTTTGGAGTTGTTGGAAGCTGTCCAGCAAGAGCAACTCTATCAAAAATTGATACATCAACTCAAAAAGGATTTTGAATTGGCCAATGTGCCTATCAATATTCCTTTGGATATTACTCCCGAACAACTTAAAAGTACCATCCACGAAAAGATTTATTACTTGATCGTGGAAAAGTTTCCAGAGTATCTCAACCTATTATATGTTGTGGATATTTCAGAAAAAGAAGTGAAAAAGATAGCTCCCTCCGATGTTGTTGATATTTCGGCGGAGGTATCTTTTTTATTATTGAAGAGAGAATGGCAAAAAGTTTGGTACAAAGCCAAATATAGTAGCTGACCATAGGTTGCTAAACTTTTACATAGACACCTTTTTTGTCCATTATGTAGCCTACAAACCAACAGGTAAGCATAATCCAGAGTGCAAACAACAAAGAGCCCATATAACCACCGGACCACGATATAAAAACGTTGTCCGCTATCCATCGATAAAGGGATTCCCCGTCAATATCCACTGCAAAAAGGGTTATGACAAATACCTCTGACAATAGATAAATAAATAAGGTGTTTTTACCGAACACTTCAAAAAAGTAACTCCAGCTTTTTGCTTTTTTCATATCCAGAACATAGATAAGTATAGCTATAGCAAAAAGGTCGATTCCACAGGTGAGTAACACAAAGGAACTGGTCCAAAGCTTTTTGTTGATAGGCAATATAAGGTCCCATGCCAAACCGGCAAAAATAAGTGCAAACCCAACCATCATCAATTTGGCAACGGTTTCATAGTTTTGACCGTTGTTTTGTATAAATCGTCCAGCCAAGTATCCAATAATCACATTTACAATGGCAGGTAGGGTACTCAATAAACCTTCCGGGTCAAAAGCAATGCCGTTGCCATGGTACATATGACTGGGGCCAATAAGCCACTCATCCAATTTCAGAACCGCATTGCCTGCTAATGTGAGGTCGCCAAACCCAATTAAAATAAGATGGTAGGCAACCAAAAAGGCAACACTTAGCCAAATTGCCGTTTTGGTCTTCACAAAATGAAGGATTATAGAGGCGAACATATAACAAAGTGCAATGCGCTGTAAAACACCAAAAATCCGTGTTTCCGAAAAAGGCTTTAACTGGCCATCATCAAAAAATGGATACCAATACATCAAAAAGCCCAATAAAAAGATAATTGCTGTCCGCTTCAACACTTTCTTAAAAAAAGCTGGGTTGCCCATGCTTTCATATTTTTTCATGCTAAAGCTCATGGAATTCCCTACTACAAACAGAAAAGTGGGGAAAACAAGGTCCGTTAAAGTGAAACCATTCCACTCTGCATGGAGCAAGGGCGAAAATGTGGTTGAACCTCGGCCTGGAGAGTTAACAATGATCATTAAGGCGACATCCAACCCCCTGAAAACATCTAAGGAGAGGTATCTGTTTTTAAGTTTGGACATATTTGATTGGTTTAGCTCGGTGTTCAAGTTAAATTATTTTTAGTTTATCCTGTTAATTTGAGTTAAAAATTTAATTTTTATCGCTTTCCTGTTCGTTCTGTAACGGAGTTGTTATTTTGAACAAGAAATTGAGAAAAACACAAGCATATAAATGGTAAAACCCGTATTTTTGGGGAAATTTTCCATAAAGTTTTGGAGAAACAGAAAGAATGGACAAATATTCATTTTTAAATGCTGCGCACACTTCGTTTTTTGCGGAGCAATACGAAAAATATCTAACGAATCCAGATAATGTTGAGCCCAGTTGGAGGGCTTTTTTTCAAGGATTTGATTTTGGTTTGGAAGGTTCCTTGGAAGATTTGGGAATCGAATCGGACAAAGGTGGAATGGTTGTGCTTTCCAATGGAAGGAAAGTGGAAATGCCGGAGACGCTTCAAAAGGAATTTCAGGTTATCCGTCTTATAGATGGGTATCGTTCCCGAGGGCACTTATTTACCCAAACGAACCCTGTTAGGGACCGAAGGAAATATGCCCCCACTTTGGGCATAGATAACTTTGGTTTGATCCAAGAGGACCTGGACACGGTTTTTGATGCAGGTAAAATACTTGGTATAGGCCCCGCTTCACTAAAGGAAATCGTACGTCATCTGGAGAGTATTTATTGTGATTCCATAGGTGTGGAATACATGTACATACGCACACCGGAACGTATCCAATGGATTCAGGATTGGCTGAACGTTAATGACAACCATCCCAATTTTACTGCCGAAGAAAAGAGGAACATCCTTAGAAAGTTGAATGAGGCCGTCTCTTTTGAAAGCTTTTTGCATACTAAGTATGTAGGACAAAAGCGATTTTCATTGGAAGGCGGGGAATCTTTGATTCCAGCTTTGGATGTAATTATTGAAAAGGCAGCAGATAAAGGGGTAAAACAATTTGTTGTGGGTATGGCCCACAGAGGTCGTTTGAACGTTTTGACCAATATTTTCGGAAAGTCGCCAAAGGATATCTTTAGCGAGTTTGATGGCAAGGATTATGAAGAGACCATCTTTGATGGAGATGTAAAATATCACTTGGGATGGACTTCTAAACGTGAGACGGATTCTGGAAAAATGGTCAATATGAACATTGCTCCGAACCCATCCCATTTAGAAACAGTGAATTCCATCGTTGAAGGGATTACCAGAGCCAAACAAGATCATGACCATGGGAATGATATTTCTGAAGTATTGCCCATTTTAATTCATGGTGATGCCGCCTTTGCAGGACAAGGTGTGGTTTATGAGGTGATTCAAATGGCCCGCTTAGATGGGTATGCTACGGGAGGGACCATCCATATTGTAGTGAACAACCAAATTGGCTTTACTACCAATTATTTGGATGCTAGGTCTTCTACGTATTGTACCGATGTGGGCAAAGTAACCCTTTCACCTGTACTTCATGTAAATGCTGATGATGCAGAGGCTGTGGTACATGCTACAACTTTCGCATTGGAATATAGGATGCGCTACAAACGTGACATCTTCTTGGATTTACTCGGTTATAGAAAGTATGGTCATAACGAGGGAGATGAACCCAAGTTTACACAACCGCTTTTGTATAAATCCATATCCAAGCATAAAAACCCAAGGGATATTTATGCAGAGAAGTTGATTGCCGAAGGTATAATCGATGAGAACTACGTAAAAGAACTCGAAGAAAAATATAAGAAGGATCTAGAGGAAGACCTTTTGGATTCCCGTAAGATTGAGAAGACTAGGATAACCCCTTTTATGCATGATGAATGGGAAGGTTTTGGACAAGTAACCGAAGAGGTTATGCTAAAGCCAATGGATACATCCTACGATTTAAAAAAATTGGACGAAGTCGCCAAGAGTATTACCAAACTTCCGGAGGATAAAAAATTCTTGAGAAAATTGGTGCGATTGGTGGAAGGTCGTCATAAAATGTATTTTGAGGATAACAAGCTCGATTGGGCCATGGGCGAGCTTTTGGCCTATGGATCATTGATCGAAGAGGGTTATGATGTTCGGATGACCGGACAAGATGTGGAAAGGGGAACCTTCTCGCACAGACATGCGGTCATCAAAACAGAAATGCATGAAGAAGAAGTAGTATTGTTGAACGAGATGGGGGATAACCAAAACGGGAAATTCCACATTTACAACTCGTTGCTATCCGAATATGCGGTGATGGGATTTGATTATGGCTATGCCATGGCAAGTCCAAAGACGCTTACAATTTGGGAAGCACAGTTTGGGGATTTCAGTAATGGTGCCCAAATTATTATTGACCAATACTTGTCCTCTGCAGAGGATAAATGGAAAATGCAGAACGGTTTAGTGCTCTTGTTGCCACATGGATACGAAGGCCAAGGAGCAGAACACTCATCGGCACGTATGGAAAGATATCTGCAACTTTGTGCCAAGGACAATATGTATGTGGCCGATGTAACCACGCCCGCAAACCTGTTCCACTTGTTCCGCAGACAAATGAAGGCCAAGTTCCGTAAGCCATTGGTGGTATTTACGCCTAAAAGTTTGTTGAGGCATCCAAAAGTACATTCGACAAAAGAGGAAATGGCCAACGGGAGTTTCCAAATGGTAATCGATGATGCCGAGGCCAAAGCAACCAAGGTAAAGACATTGGTGTTCTGTACCGGTAAATTCTACTATGATCTTTTGGATGAAAAAGAGAAACTTGGTCGGGATGATGTAGCTTTGGTTCGTGTGGAGCAATTGTTCCCATTGCCAGCCAAGGAAATGAGAAGCATTATCAAAAAATATAAGAACGCGGATGACATTGTTTGGGCACAAGAGGAACCGAGGAACATGGGAGCTTGGGGCCATATGTTGATGCATTTGGACGAAGCCAAGCAATTTAGGGTCGCATCCCGTAGATTCTATGGAGCACCTGCAGCTGGTAGTGCCGTGCGTTCAAAAAGACGTCATGCCCAAGTGTTGGACTACGTTTTTGACAAGAGTAAGGACAATATGTTAATAAGATAATTCAAGTATAAACTATAACAGAAATGGTTTTAGAAATGAAAGTTCCCTCACCAGGGGAATCCATTACAGAGGTAGAAATCGCCGAGTGGTTGGTAGAGGATGGAGACTATGTGGAGAAGGACCAGGCCATAGCCGAGGTGGACTCGGACAAGGCAACATTGGAGCTTCCTGCAGAGGAGAGCGGAATTATTACTCTTAAGGCCGAGGTAGGTGACGCCGTGGCCGTTGGTGAGGTGGTTTGCCTTATCGACACCAGTGCGGAAAAACCTGAAGGTTCTGGTGCATCGGACAAAAAAGAAGAACCTAAAAAGGAAGAACCCAAAAAAGAAGCACCAAAGAAAGAAGAGCCTAAAAAGGAAACCTATGCTTCTGGTGCACCATCTCCGGCAGCAAAGAAAATATTGGATGAAAAAGGTATTTCAGCTTCATCCGTATCCGGTACCGGTAGGGATGGTCGTATCACCAAGGACGATGCGGTAAAAGCAGTGCCGTCAATGGGGACCCCAACTGGGGGTAATCGTGGTGAGACCCGTTCCAAACTGTCCATGTTGCGTAGAAAGGTGGCTGAACGTTTAGTATCCGCCAAGAACGAGACTGCGATGTTGACCACCTTCAACGAAGTGGATATGTCCGCAATCTTTGAATTGCGTAAACAATATAAAGAAGAGTTCAAGGAAAAGCATGGTGTAAGTCTAGGATTTATGTCCTTCTTCACCAAAGCCGTAATCCGCGCCTTGGAAATGTATCCGGCCGTTAACTCCATGATAGATGGTAAGGAAATGATCACTTACGAATTCTGCGATATCAGTATTGCAGTATCGGGCCCTAAAGGTTTGATGGTTCCTGTCATCAGAAATGCAGAGAACTTAACTTTTAGAGGTATCGAAGCCGAGGTGAAACGTTTGGCCATCCGAGCCAGAGAAGGTGAAATCACTGTAGATGAAATGACCGGTGGTACCTTTACCATTACCAATGGAGGTGTATTCGGTTCCATGTTATCCACACCAATCATTAATCCACCACAAAGTGGAATCCTGGGTATGCACAATATTGTAGAGCGTGCGATTGTAAGGGACGGAGCCATTGCCATTGCACCAGTAATGTACGTGGCACTTTCTTATGACCACAGAATTATTGATGGTAAGGAATCCGTTGGGTTCTTGGTAGCCGTAAAAGAAGCATTGGAAAGTCCAGAAGAATTGTTGATGGACGGCAACGTGAAAAAAGCATTGGAATTATAAATAAATAATACATGGGCGAGTTGTTCTCGACTGCGCTCGAACTGACAAATGCCTTTACTTTTTTAAGTAGAGGCATTTTTTATTGTAGTCGATTACGGCCTTACCTTTTTTGAGGACATCGGCGCCAATAATGCCATCCACGGGCAATGCATTGTGAGCGACCAAGGCTTTGTTTACGTGGGTGAGGTCAAAAAGGACCACTTTGAGCTTCTTTTTTTTCCAATCCCCAATTTGGATTTTGTTTTTGTTGGAAATCAAAGTTTCCATTTCTGTGGCACCTGCCCCAGCAGCTTTAATGTCCGTTGCTTCGGAAGCCATTTCAAAAAACTCGATTTTGTCCATCCCTACACAGGTGTTGGAGGCTCCGGTGTCCAAGATGAACTTGCCCGTTACACCATTGATTGTTGCTGCGAGTTCAAAGTGGTTGGTTTCGGTAAATACCAAAGGTATTTTAATGTAGTCTTTGGATTTAAGGAATTTTTTGAGTGATGCCATATGGAAATGTGCTCTTGAGGGGCTTTAATCAGAAACAAAGTTTTGGGACATCTAAGATAAACCTATTTTTGCGTTATGAATATTTTCAATTTTAAGAAGATTGCCGTCTTAATTTTTTGCATAGCTGTTGCAATTTCTTGTGGTCAAAAACGCAAGAAAATTGATAAGGCTCAAATTGCTGAAGATTATATCGATGCCTTGAATGCATCCGATTATAACCAAGTAGTTGGATTGTTTTTGGACAGTATACGGTTTAACGAAATGGATTATAAAAGAACCTTCACCAAGAAAGATTACCATTCGTTGTTTCAATGGGACTCGGTATTTGCCCCAAAATATAGGATTTTGGATTTAAGAGAAGATGGTGATGATCTTTACTTGAAGGTGTCAAAAGAGTGTGATAGGATTCTTTTTTTGCAGGACAGCCCATTTATCACCAATGAGATTATGAAAATTAAGCAAGGTGCAATACAAAGTATTGATATTGTCGAATATGTTGATTTTAATGATTCCTTATGGGCTGCTAATCGTAAAAGTTTGGTTTCATGGATAGATGAACATCATCCAGAGTTGGACGGATTTATTTATGACCAAACCAAACAAGGAGCATTAAAATTCCAAAAAGCCATGGAATTGTATAGGAACAAGAAGGATTCAATACCTGTTCAGGAAAACATCAAATAGTAAAAATGATCATAACCGATACCCATACCCATTTATATAGTGAAGCCTTTGATGAGGATAGAAGTGATATGATGCAGCGTGCCCTGGATGTAGGGGTGGAACGCTTTTTTATTCCTGCTATCGATTCAACCTATACCCAATCCATGTTGGATTTGGAATCAAACTATCCAGCCAATATATTTTTGATGATGGGATTGCACCCAACACACGTCAAGGAAAATTATAAGGAAGAGTTGGCGCATGTAGAAGAATGGCTGACCAAGAAAAAGTTCTATGCAGTTGGTGAAATAGGGGTGGACCTGTATTGGGACAAAACCTTTTTAAAAGAGCAACAAGAAGCCTTTGCGTATCAGATTCGGTTGGCGAAAAAGCATCAATTGCCGATAGTGATTCATTGTCGTGATGCTTTTGATGAGGTGTTCGAAGTATTGGAGCAGGAAAAAGGGGAGGGCCTCTTCGGAATTTTTCATTGTTTTACAGGAACCTTGGAGCAGGCCCATCAAGCTATATCTTACAATATGAAGTTGGGCATTGGGGGAGTGGCTACCTTTAAAAATGGCAAAATCGATAAGTTTTTGAATCAAATCGACCTTAAACACATTGTTTTGGAAACGGATGCGCCGTATTTGGCACCGACCCCTTATCGCGGAAAACGGAACGAAAGCTCATACATTGTAAAGGTGTTGGAAAAACTATCGTCCATATATAGTATGCCCGAGGAGGAAATTGCAGAGATCACCACAGAAAACTCCAAAGAAATATTCGGAATCTGATTTCATGAAAAAGAAAACCAACATATTACTGATCTATACCGGAGGAACCATCGGGATGGTTAAGGATTATAAAACAGGTGCGCTCAAAGCGTTCAATTTTGATGAACTCGTCAAAAATATCCCTGAACTGAAACAGCTGGATTGTAACCTCAAAGGAGTTTCGTTCGAAAACCCCATCGATTCTTCGAACATGAATCTCGATTACTGGGTGGTTATTGCATCTATTATTGAAGAACATTATGAGGATTATGATGGTTTTGTGGTGTTGCACGGTAGTGATACCATGAGTTATTCTGCCTCAGCATTGAGCTTTATGTTGGAAAACTTGGAAAAGCCTGTTATTTTCACAGGTTCCCAATTGCCGATTGGGGACTTACGTACCGATGCCAAAGAAAACTTGATTACTTCCATTGAGATAGCTGCGCTTCAGGAAAAAGGAAAACCTGTAGTGCAAGAAGTAGGATTGTATTTTGAGTACAAATTGTACCGAGCCAATCGAACCACTAAGATAAACGCGGAGCATTTCGAAGCTTTTGCATCGTTAAACCATCCACCTTTGGTGGAATCCGGGGTGCATTTAAAGGTGCATCAGAACTATTTATGGAAAAAAGTGGTTAAAAATAAGTCGCTTCAAGTCCATAAAAAGATGGATAATAGGGTGGCCATTTTAAAATTATTTCCAGGACTTAACCAAAATGTGCTCCAATCTGTGTTGAATATACCCGATTTAAAGGCGCTTATTTTAGAAACTTATGGTGCTGGTAATGCTCCAATGGACGATTGGTTTTTGAATGAATTAAAAATGGCCAAAGAAAAAGGATTACATATAATCAATGTAACGCAATGCTCCGGAGGAAGCGTTTTTATGGGGCATTACGAAACCAGTGAAAAGCTCAAAGAGATGCAACTGGTTAACGGCAAGGATATTACAACCGAGGCAGCTATAACAAAGGCGATGTACCTTTTGGGAACTGGGGTTCCCGACAAATTGTTCAAGACAATTTTTGAGACGCCACTTCGTGGTGAAATGGTGTAAAATTAA
This sequence comes from Flagellimonas lutimaris, assembly GCF_051494225.1. Classification (GTDB taxonomy): domain Bacteria; phylum Bacteroidota; class Bacteroidia; order Flavobacteriales; family Flavobacteriaceae; genus Flagellimonas; species Flagellimonas lutimaris_A. The sequence goes on from NZ_JBNPYE010000004.1 coordinate 123,248, forward strand.
CGCTTCAAATTTCTATAACTAATTATTTTTTTGTTTATTGGTCGCCCTAAATAAAACAATAGAGAGGTGGCCGAGTGGTCGAAGGCGCACGCCTGGAAAGTGTGTATACACCAAAAGTGTATCGAGGGTTCGAATCCCTTCCTCTCTGCAAGGTATTTTAGTTTTTCAATTGTAAAATTTTTATATCTTTATATTATTAACTAACTAAATTTAAGTTTAAGTAAAATGAAAAAAATATCCTTTTCTCTGGCTGCTGCCGGAATGTTTGTGATGGGAACTACAACTGCATCTGCAGCAATGTTGCAAGAAGAAGCTGAAGCCAGCAAAGGTTTCACCCAAGTATTGAAAGAGCAATTTATCCAAGGAGGTCCTGCCTTTATGGGTATCGTACTTCTTTGTTTGATTTTGGGATTGGCTGTGGCCATCGAAAGAATTATTTATTTGAATTTGGCAACTACAAATTCTACTAAGTTGAAGCAACAAGTTGAGGACGCTTTGGCTTCAGGTGGTGTTGAAGCTGCTAAAGAAGTTTGTAGAAACACAAAGGGACCTGTTGCTTCTATCTATTACCAAGGTTTGGATAGAGTAGATGAAGGAATCGAGTCTGCTGAAAAAGCTGTTGTGGCTTACGGAGGTGTACAAATGGGTCAATTGGAGAAAAACGTTTCTTGGTTGTCTTTGTTTATTGCTATTGCTCCCATGCTTGGATTTATGGGTACGGTAATCGGTATGATTGCGGCCTTCCAGAAAATTGCAGCGGTAGGTAACTTGAGTGCTTCCTTGATTGCAGGTGATATTCAGGTGGCGTTGTTGACAACTGTATTTGGTTTGATCACGGCGATTATCCTTCAGATTTTCTATAACTATATTATTGCTAAAATCGATAGTATCGTAAATGACATGGAAGACAGCTCAATTGCATTGATTGACATGTTGGCTGCCCATAAAAAATAATTACGAATTAAAAACTATCGAGAATCATGAATAAAATAGTAAAAATATTACTCATCGTCATCGGATTGCTTGCAGCCGTGCTTTGGTTCTCTCTTCCATCTGCCGATGATCCAAATGCCATTAATAGTGGTTCAATGAACTTTATGTTCATTATTATGTACATCCTATTAGCTATTGCTGTTATAACTTCAGTAGTTTTCGGATTTGCAAAATTGTTTTCCACTAAGGGAAGCTTGAAGAAAGCCTTGTTTGCTATAGGTGGATTGGCTATTGTTGTGGCTATATCCTATGGGCTTTCATCTGATAATATGGCTGTGGTAGAAATAATGTCCGAAAGAGGAGTTGAGACCACGGAAGGAACTGTAAAAAACATTGGAATGGGATTGAATGTGTTTTTCATCCTAACTGCAATTGCGGTTGTTCTAATGGTATTCCCAGGTTTGAAAAGAATGTTTGTTAAGTAAAAAAAATAATTATGCCTAGAAGAAAAGGAGCACCGGAAGTAAATGCCGGTTCCATGGCGGATATTGCCTTCCTCTTGCTTATCTTTTTCTTGGTGACCACCACCATTGAAACAGATGCAGGTTTGGATCGTATGTTGCCGCCGATTGAGCCGCCAGAGAACCCCCCTGTTATCAGACAGAAGAATATTTTTACTGTTAACATCAACAGAAATGGACAACTTTTGGTTGAGGATAATCTAATGAAAATGGAGGATTTAAGAGGAGCTGCAACTGCGTTCTTGGAGAACGGTGCAGATGGGTCTTGTGATTATTGTAAAGGTAAGAAAGACCCTGCCTCATCGGATAACCCGACAAAAGCCATTATTTCATTAAAAAATGATAGGGAGACCAAGTACAGTACCTATATTACAGTTCAAAACGAACTGGTAGGTGCATACAACGACTTGCGTAACCGTGAAGCACAACGTTTGTACGGTAGGGATTTCACTAAAATGGAAGCGGAGTATCTTAATCCAGAAACCCCATCAAACGTAAGGGATGATTTGAAAGATAAGGTGAAGCGTGTCCAAGATATGTTCCCGCAAAAGCTTTCAGAAGCAGAAACAACAACCAATTAAAAACTATTTAATATGGCTAAGTTTACCAAAAAGAAGGATGGCGATTTGCCAGCGGTGTCAACGGCTTCATTACCTGATATCGTTTTTATGCTATTGTTCTTCTTTATGACCGTAACCACAATGAAGGATAGTTCGTTAATGGTTGCCAATACCCTTCCCAATGCTTCGGAAATAAAGAAGTTGGAAAAGAAGGATCGCGTAATTTACATTTTTGTAGGAACGCCTACTCCAGAATATCAAAAGGTTTTCGGTACAGAGCCAAAAATTCAATTGAATGATAAATTTGCCAACGTCGACGAAGTTGGTACATTCATATTGGCAGAACGTGCAAAAAAACCGCAAGAACTTCAAAATGTATTGACTACGGCTTTAAAGGTTGATAAAGATGCGAATATGGGTCTTATCACTGATATTAAGCAACAATTGAGAGAAGTTAATGCCCTTAAAGTGAATTATACCACTTATGAAGGGGATGCTTTTAACAATCTACAGTAGCCAATAGCTTAGATTTAGTGGGAAACGCTCCAAATTTTTAATTTGGGGCGTTTTTTGTTATAATAGAGACATGGTTCGTAACATACATCAATTTTTATTAGGTACGGTTTTTATACTGTTATCCTCTCCTATTCTTGGTCAGTCAACCAATAAAATGCAGGGAGGTGATGATCGATATTTGGAAGATCAATTTTATATTGGTGTTGGCTACAATGTTCTATTGGATAAACCTGATGAACTTGCCCAACGAAACCTATCCTATAATCTTCAAGTTGGTTTTATAAAGGATATTCCTTTTAACCGTAAACGAAATTTTGGTGTAGGTTTAGGGTTTGGATACGCAGTGAATTCATATTATTCCAGTTTGGTGGCTTCACAAGAGAATAGTACTGTTGTTTACCAAATTATGGACCAAATCGATTATAATCGGAGTAAGTTGGGTACCCACGCTATAGAATTTCCTTTTGAATTAAGATGGCGAACATCCAATGCGGAAGAATATAAGTTTTGGAGAATTTATGCGGGGGCTAAATTTGGGTATGTGTTTTCCGGTAGGTCTAAACTGGTAACGGAGGATGGCAATGATTCTTTTTACAACGATGATATTGAAAAGTTTCAGTACGGGCTTATGCTGAACTTTGGATACAACACTTGGAACATTCATGCCTATTATGGATTAAATCCATTGCTTAAAGAAGAAGCTACGCTTAATGGCAATTCCATTGACCTTAGGGTACTTAGGATTGGATTGATTTTCTATATCCTATAACCAGTATTTCAAGATAATCAATTGGGAGCAACAACCCAGTACAAATCCTATTAGTAATTCATTTTTGGTGTGAGCCTTGAGATATAATCTAGAAGTGGCCACCAATCCCGTAAAAAGTGTAAATAAGCTTATGGCTATGGTAATGTTTATTTCAAAATGAATGCTCAAAGCAATCATGAAGGTTAAAATACTTCCCATTCCCAATAGATGCATACTTGTCTTAAACTTAAAGAACAATAAAATTAGTGTTGCGCAAGTGGCGGTCAAAAGCCCCGTAAAATAATAAAAGAGCTCATTTACGTAATTATTGGGTATTACCTTATATAATATCATTAAAAAGATAATACAGCTGATATAAAGGGGGTATTTACGTTCTTTAACGGTAGGCAGAAAGATGGAACTGATCACCCCAAGGTTCTTTAAAATCAAGAAAAAAATAATAGGTATTATTACTGTAAGAATGAAAATAGGAAGAATGTTGCCACTTTGGGTTTCCAAAGTACTATAAGGTGCCACTTTAAAATACACTATTGTACCTCCAATTGGTATAAACAACGGGTGGAAGAGGTATGAAATAATATTGAGTATATGGCGCATCAAATTTCCTTTCTTAACCTTGCCACGGGTATGCCTAACTGTTCCCGATATTTTGCAACGGTTCGCCGGGCTATAGGGTAGCCTCTTTCTTTTAGAATTTTTGCCAATTTCGCATCGGTAAGAGGTTTTTTCTTTTCCTCATCGCGAATAACGGTCTCTAGTATTTTTTTAATCTCTTTGGTTGAAACATCCTCGCCCTGCTCGTTCTTCATGGACTCTGAGAAGAAATCTTTGATAAGCTTTGTGCCATAAGGTGTATCCACATATTTGCTGTTGGCAACTCGGGAAACTGTGGAAACGTCCATATCTATTTTATCCGCAATATCTTTTAAAATCATGGGGCGTAACTTTCTCTCGTCCCCGGTCATAAAATATTCCTTTTGGTATTCCATGATAGTACTCATGGTAATAAACAGGGTTTGCTGGCGTTGTCTAATGGCATCTATAAACCATTTGGCAGCATCCAACTTCTGTTTGATGAACATTACCGTGTCCTTCTGTGATTTTGATTTTTCCTTGGCGTTTTTGTACCCTTCCAACATGTTGCTATAATCTTTGGATACATGTAGCTCCGGAGCATTTCTTCCGTTAAGGGTAAGCTCCAGTTCGCCATCCACTATTTTAATCGAAAAATCAGGCACAATATGCTCGATCATGCGAGTGTTGCCGGAATAGGAACCTCCAGGTTTTGGGTTGAGTTTCTCAATTTCTGAAATTGCCGTTTTGAGTTCTTCCTCGGAAATATGGTGCTTTTGTATAAGTTTGGAGTAATGTTTTTTGGTGAAGTGATCAAACGACCTTTCCAAAATGTTGATGGCCAGTTCAACCGAAGGTTTTTGTTCCTTACGTTTTAATTGAATGATCAAACATTCGTCCAAAGAGCGAGCGGCTACCCCAGGAGGGTCTAAATCTTGGACAATCTTGAGGATTTCCTTGATTTTATCTTCCTCGACATAAATGTTTTGGGTAAAGGCAAGGTCGTCCATTATATCTGGGAGTGGTCTGCGGATATAACCGCTTTCGTCCACACTGCCCACCAAGAACTCGGCGATGGCCCATTCCTGATCGTCCAGATAAGCAGTATTTAATTGATTGATCAAGTATTGGTTGAATGATGTCCCGGCAGCATAGGGAACCCTTTTGTCTTCATCGTCCGCACTATAGTTGTTGGCTTGTGTGCGGTAATCTGGAATTTCATCATCACTTAGGTAATCATCAATATTTATTTCTTCTGTGTCGATATTCTCATTGTCCGAAGAATCGTCATAGGTGTCATCATAAACATCATCCAAAGCATCAACTTCCTCCTTGCCACTCTCCAATGCAGGGTTTTCTTCCAGCTCCTGCTTTAACCTTTGTTCAAAAGCCTGTGTGGGCAATTGAATCAGTTTCATGAGCTGAATCTGCTGTGGAGACAGTTTTTGGGAAAGCTTAAACTGTAGATGTTGTTTCAGCATAGTGATTGATGATTTACAATCTTACTTTCTTAAAATAATAAAATCAAATTAAAACTCTGCATTCTGCGGTGTTCTAGGGTAGGGGATTACGTCCCTTATGTTCCCCATTCCGGTAGTAAATTGAACCATACGTTCAAAACCAAGTCCAAAACCACTATGAACCGCAGTACCAAATTTTCTTAAATCCAGATACCACCAAAGTTCTTTCTCGTCAATATCCAGTTCTTTAATTTTTTGTTGTAATACATCCAAACGTTCTTCCCTTTGGGAACCACCCACAATTTCACCAATGCCTGGAAAGAGAACATCCATGGCCCGTACGGTTTTGCCATCCTCGTTCAAGCGCATATAAAATGCCTTGATATCTGCTGGATAATCAAATAAGATAACAGGACATTTAAAGTGTTTTTCTACCAAGAAACGTTCGTGCTCACTTTGCAGGTCAGCTCCCCATTCGTTGATAGGAAATTGGAACTTTTTCTTTTTATTGGGTTTGCTGTTCTTTAAGATGTCAATGGCTTCGGTATAAGATACTCTTTTGAAATTGTTCCCGACCACAAATTTCAGTTTTTCTATCAATGCCATTTCGGAGCGCTCGTTTTGCGGCTTGGTCTTTTCTTCGTCCAAAAGGCGTTTCTCCAGGAATTCCAGGTCATCTTGGCAATGGTCCAAAACGTACTGTATTATATATTTGATGAAATCTTCCGCAAGGTCCATGTTGGCATCCAGATCAAAGAAGGCCATCTCGGGCTCTATCATCCAGAATTCGGCCAAGTGACGTGATGTGTTGGAGTTTTCAGCCCTAAACGTGGGGCCAAAAGTGTAAACTTTGCCCAGTCCCATGGCATAGGTCTCGGCTTCCAACTGACCTGATACGGTAAGGTTGGTCTCTTTTCCAAAAAAGTCCTCGGAATAATCCACTTCTCCAGAGTCATCCAAAGGCGGTTTCTTGGCGTCTAAAGTGGATACACGGAACATTTCCCCGGCACCTTCGGCATCGGAACCGGTGATGATGGGAGCGTGCATATAGTAAAACCCGTTTTGCTGAAAATAGCTGTGAACGGCAAAAGAAAGTACCGACCTAACCCGCATTACAGCGGAAAAGGTGTTTGTCCTCACTCTAAGGTGTGCTTTTTCCCTTAAAAACTCCAACGAATGCTTTTTAGGTTGAATAGGGTAGGTCTCAGGATCGGCAGTCCCATGGACAAATATATCCGTTGCTTGAATTTCCACACTTTGTCCTCGTCCTTGGCTCTCTTCTAAAGTTCCAGAGATTTTAAGGGCAGCACCAGTCGAAATTTGTTTGAGCAAGGCTTCATCCAAATTTTCAAAATCTACGACGCATTGGAGGTTATGAATGGTTGAACCATCGTTCAAGGCGATAAACCTATTACTTCTAAATGTTTTTACCCATCCATTTACTTCAACGGAATCTCCTACGGGTTGCTTTTCTAGCAATTCTTTTATGGAATAAGACATCATTCTAAAACTATCGTAATTTAGTTGGTAAAGATAGGTTTTTGATAAAAAACGATGGCAATGGAATTGCCTAATTTATGGGCGTTTTGAACACTATTTGTCCTTGAGGTTGTCCTCGTCCATGGGTAAAATGTCGATTTGTGGTTTTTTGAGTACCTGTTTGTTGGCAATACTTCTTTCCAAAGACAGCAGCAATGATGGCAACAAAATCAAATTCGACAACATGGCAAACAGCAAAGTGGCCGAAACCAAACCTCCCAATGCTTTTGTGCCCCCAAAACTTGAGATTATGAATACGGAAAATCCAAAGAACAAGACAATGGAAGTATAGAACATACTAACACCGGTTTCACGCAAAGCGGCATACACCGATCTTTTGATGTGCCAACGATGTGTGGTTAGTTCTTGACGATATTTGGCCAAGAAATGAATCGTATCATCAACCGATATCCCAAAGGCAATACTAAATACCAAGATGGTCGAAGGTTTTATAGGTACGCCTAAATACCCCATAACCCCTGCAGTAATAACCAGCGGCAGTAAGTTGGGCACCAGGGATATGATAACCATTTTAAAGGACCGGAATAGATATGCCATAAAAAGTGAAATCAAACCAATGGCCAGTGCTAAGGACAATAACAGGTTATTGACCAAATACTTGGTTCCTTTTAGGAACAACAATGCTTTTCCTGTCATAAAAACATCGTATTGTTCCGATGGAAATTGCTTTGTTATGGCTTCTTGTACATCTTTTTCAATTTCCTCCATACGGTCGATTTTTACATCGCGCATGTATGTGGTCAAACGAGCAGTTTGGCCTGTACTGTCAACAAAACTTTGCAAAAGCTCAGTTCCGCCAGTGGATGACTTTTGAACGGCATTCATAATAAATGTGTTCTCTTGGCTCGTTGGTAGCTGATAGTATTTTGGAATTCCGTTATAAAAGGCCTGTTTGGAGTATTTTACCAAGTCAACAATAGAAATAGGTCGCGATAGTTCAGGAATTTCATCGATTACCGTACCTAGTCGGTCCATTCGTTTCAATGTGGCGGGTTTTATAACGCCATTTTTACGTTTGGTGTCCACTACAATTTCCATAGGCATTATGCCATCAAACTCGGCCTCAAAAAACTGGATATCCTTGTAAAAGTGACTCTTCTTGGGGAGGTCTTCAATTCTACTTCCTGTTATCCGCATTTGGTAGATTCCAATAATGCTCAATACCAAAACTGCAACTGTGGTAATGTACACAGCAATCCTATGGTTTCGTACTATGTTCTCCATCCAATTGACAAAAATGTCCATCCACTTTTTGTTCAAGTGCTTTAAGTGCTTTGTTTTGGGAAGCGGCATAAAGCTATAGACAATGGGTATGATCAGAAGGGATAGGATGAAAATACCTATGATGTTGATGGAGGCTACGATACCAAACTCCCGCAACAAATCACTGTCCAATATGATAAAGGTGGCAAATCCTGAGGCGGTGGTAATGTTGGTCATTAAGGTAGCATTACCAATCTTGGAAATTACCCTTTGCAGTGATAATGCCTGATTTCCGTGTTTTTTTACTTCTTGCTGATACTTATTGATCAAGAAAATACAATTGGGAATCCCGATTACAATAATTAGAGGAGGAATCAGGGCTGTAAGAATCGTGATTTCGTATTTGAGAAGGCCAAGTATTCCAAAGGCCCACATTACCCCGATGATCACTACGCACATGGAGATAAAAGTGGCCCTAAAGCTTCTGAAAAAGAAGAAGAAAATGAGTGAGGTAACCAAAAGTGCACCTACAATAAACAAACCAATTTCATCTACAATCGATTTAGTGTTCCAAGTACGGATATATGGCATGCCGGAAACGCGTACATCCAATTGTGTTTCTTCCTCAAAATCGTCAACAAGTTCCCCTAGGTCGTTCAAGATAAACTCGTTCCTGACTGCGGTGTTCATTATATCCTTATCCAGATATATCACGGTTTGAATGGTTCCGCTCTTGGGGTTGTAAACTAAATTATCGTAGAAAGGAAGTTCGTTGAAAAGGTGATTTGTAAGTGAGTCTATCTCCAACTTCGTCTTTGGAGGACTTGAAATCAGGGGTTCCATGACAAATGTTTGCGTGTCATTGTCCTTTACAAGTTCCTTTAAATTTTCCAAAGAAATTACATAATCCACTTCTGGGAAAGCTTCCAGCTGTTTGCTAAGGGTGTTCCAGCGGTTAAAGTTTTGAGGGGTAAACAAGGCAGAATCCTTGATGCCCAAAACTATGGCATTGCCTTCCTCACCAAATATTTTGGTAAAGGCATTGTACTGAATGCTTGCTGGGTGGTCGTCGGGTAAAATATTGGCCTCCGTGTTGGAAAACCTCATATTTTTCCACTGTAAAGCCAAGAAAACAGTGAAACCAATAATCCCTAAAAGAATGAGGATTCTATTGCGGAGTATAATACTTGCGACCTTAGGCCAAAATCCTTTAGTGAGCTTTGCTACCATGTGGGTTTTGTTGGGCGCAAAGGTAAAAAATGATATGTTGTGTTCCTAGGAAAGACTCCTGTCAAAATCCAAGTTTTAAACCTTCATGATCTCGGCCTCTTTTGCGGTCAAGATGGCATCCACTTTATCGCTATAGGAGTTGGTTAATTCTTGTACATCAACTTCAGCATTTTTTAATAGGTCTTCGGAGATATCCAATGCTTTTAATTCTTTGTTTGCATCTTGTCTCGCACTTCGGATACTCACTTTGGCATCTTCCGCCTCTCCCTTTGCCTGTTTTGCAAGCTGTATTCTTCTTTCTTCTGTCAAAGGAGGTACGTTAATGATGACCATTTCCCCATTATTCATTGGATTGAATCCCAAATTGGCGTTCATAATTGCAGTTTCGATGTCACCAAGAAGGTTCTTTTCCCAAGGCTGTACGGAAAGGGTCCGCGCGTCGGGAGTATTGATGTTGGATACTTGGGAAAGCGGAGTCTGTGAACCATAGTAATCTACCATTACTGTAGAAAGCATCATGGGGCTTGCTTTGCCTGCCCTAATTTTGGTCAATGCTTTTTGCAAATGGGCAATACTTCCCTCCATGCTTTCTTTTGTACTATCAAGAATAAATTTTACGTCTTCGTCCATAACTTTCAAATTTAAAAAACTAAAACCAAAGTATAGGTCAATTTAAACATTGACCACAGTTCCGATATTTTCTCCAGATACTATTTTCATTAAGTTGCCACGTGTGTTCATATCAAAGACTACAATGGGCAACTCATTTTCTTGACTCAATGTAAATGCTGTAGTGTCCATTACTTTGAGTCCTTTGGAAAGGACATCGTTAAAGGAAATGGAATCAAATTTGGTGGCATTTTTATCTTTTTCGGGGTCCGATGTGTAGATGCCATCAACACGGGTACCCTTTAATATAACATCTGCTTTTATTTCGATGGCCCTCAAAACTGCAGCGGAATCCGTAGTGAAATAAGGATTACCGGTGCCACCTCCAAAAATTACCACTCTTCCTTTTTCCAAATGGCGAATGGCTCTTCTTCGAATGAAGGGCTCTGCTACTTCATTGATTTTTATGGCAGACTGTAATCGGGTTTGAACTCCATTTAGTTCAAGTGCACTCTGTAGGGCAAGACCGTTGATTACCGTGGCCAACATGCCCATGTGGTCACCTTGCACCCTATCCATCCCTTGACTTGCTCCGGCAAGGCCTCTAAAAATGTTTCCTCCCCCTATTACGATGGCTACTTCAACACCTTTCTCAACCACAGATTTTATTTCGTCGGCATATTCGTCCAATCGTTTGGCGTCTATACCGTATTGTTGTTCGCCCATTAAGGCTTCTCCACTTAATTTTAATAAAATTCTTTTGTAATGCATTGAGAGTTTCTTGAAGTCCGGACAAAAATAATCAAAATTATTTACGGGAAATCATAGAAAAATAAGATATGCCCAGAATAAAAAGAATAAAAAAATCCATACATTCTGTAACCTTTTAAAAAAAGTACGGTATATCCTTCAACAGGCCTAAAAAACCAGAAAATTGCAAAACCTAACCGATAATAACCTAATGATGAAAGTAAAGAATGGCGACTTGGATAAGTTGGGTTTACTCTATGAACGGCACAAAAGAAATCTTTTTGGGTTCTTCTACAACTTGGGGAACAATCCTTCGGTAAGTGAAGATTTAGTGCAGAATGTGTTTGTCAGAATTTTAAAATACAGGAAATCTTATAAAGGAGAAGGTTCGTTCACTGCCTGGATGTTCAGTATGGCAAGAAATGTCAATCATGACCACCATATTAAAGTTTCCAAGCAGAAGATATCCCGGGATATTGCTCCAGAAGATACTGAAATAGGTTCGGAGGATAGTCTAAATGAGGCGATAGAAAAAAATGGGAATGCAATTATGTTGAGACGTGCCCTTTCCCTTTTACCGAACGATAAAAGAGAAATTTTGCTATTGAGCAAGTACAGGGAATTAAAGTTGAATGAAATTGCCGAGATACTAGGCTGTACCGAGGGGGCTGCCAAGGTCAGGACGCATAGGGCACTTAAGGATTTAAAAACGATTTTTTTACAATTGGAAACGACATGATGGAAGAAGGAAAATTTGAATTGGAAGCAATGGATTTTATGATGGGAGCCATGTCTTTGGATAAGGCAAGGGAGTTCGAGAAGTTTTTGGATAAAAATCCCAAGTATAAAGAGCGGTATACAGATTTGGTGGATACGTGGAACATGGTTGACGTACTTGACGCTCCGGAACCCTCGGCTAAAATGGACGAAACGTTTTTTGAAATGCTTTCCAATGAAGTGGACAAGAAAAGGAGTAGTTCTATGGGGGGTAATTTTCTTGAAGGATTGTTAGCCACTTTTAGGCCGCAATTGGCATTTGGAATTTTATTGCTGGCCATTGGTTTGGGGGCAGGCTATTATTTGGCACCATCGATGGGACGAGATGAGCCAACACAAATTTCGGTTAATGGGAATGAAACGGCGGAGGTAAGGCAAAAGTTGGTGTTGACCCTCTTAGATCAACCTTCGGCCAACCAAAGATTGCAAGGGGTAGGCGAAGCCAATAAGTTCGAAAATGCAGATGATATTGTGATCATGGCCCTTTTGCAGACCCTTAATCATGATTCCAATGTAAATGTACGATTGGCTGCTGTTGAGTCTTTGACCAATTATGTGGATAGTCCTTTGGTTAGACAAGGTTTGGTGAAGTCCATTCCAAATCAAGAATCTCCAATTTTACAAATTACACTTGCCAATTTAATGGTAGCGTTGCAAGAAAAGGCTTCCATAGAACCTTTCAAGCAATTGCTCAAACAAAAGCAATTGGATACTACGGTAAAAAAGAGAATAGAAAGAAGTATAGAATCGATCATATAGTTTATTTATCAATCGCCCTTTGGGCAAAAATCAAATCACGAACAGTTTAAATTTTTAAAAATGAAAAAACGGTTATTAGTTATGCTATGCCTTTCCCTAGGGATTGGTGTGTGGAGTGCAAAGGCACAACAAAAGGAATTCAAGGAGGTAATTCGAAAAAATATATCTCTTACCAATACATCTGAAAACAGTTTGGTGGTAAAGAATGTATTTGGCTCTGTTACCGTTGAAGGTTATGGTGGCAACGAAGTTGTTTTGGAAGTTGAAAGAATCATTACTGCGGACAATGCCCGCGATTTGGAACAGGGAAAAGAGGAGCTTACACTAGAAGTTGTTCAAGAATCAGATAGGGTCATTCTTTATCCCAATGCCCCGTATATAGAATTTGACAAGGAAAAATTGCGGTATAATTGGTGCAACAATAATGATGATATCCCCTATGGGCATACGTTGAACTTTAAGTTGAAAGTTCCCAATACAGTAAAAATCAATGTTAGTACAGTGAATGATGGAGAATTACTTGTTAAAAATACCAAAGGCGAGTATGTGGAGGCAAATAATGTGAATGGTGGGATTGTCCTTTCAAATATTATGGGAAAAACCAAAGTGCATTGCATTAATGGAGATGTGGATATTTCATATGCAAAAAACCCGAGTATTGACTCTAGATATTATGCATTGAACGGAGACATTAATATTTCGTATCAGGAATCTCTTTCGGCCAAAATTTCTTTCAAAAGCATGAATGGGGAAATGTTCACGGATTTTGACATAGACCAACAGTTTATGAAAACCAATAAAAAAGAGGGCAGCAGGGGTAAGCCCAAATATAAGTATGAGACCAGGCCCGTGGTGCAGATAGGAGGGGGCAAAGTTGATTTTGATTTTGAGACTTTGAACGGAAATGTATTCATCAAAAAAATATAAAGGCATGAGAAGAATAAAAAACCTGGCAATTGTTGGACTAGTTCTTTTTACAGGAATAGTATCAGGGCAGAAAAAGGAAATAGATTTATTTGCGGTTCCACTTAGCAGTCCGGGACAAGAGGGAACATTGAAAATTGGTCAAATTAGCGGATCGATTGCAGTAACGGGTTATGAGGGCAAAGATGTTATTGTGAAAGTTTTTGTTGTTGAGGGTGAAGAAACCTCGAACAAGACTAAAAATGGTATGAAACGAATTGGAAGTTCGGGACTGAACATTAGTGCCGAGGAAGACAACAACGTGGTTACCATTAATAATGAAGCTTGGAACAGAAGAACAGATTTTGACATTAAGGTACCTTACAACTTTTCGCTTAAATTGAGCACGGTAAACGATGGGGATATTGATGTCCAAAATGTTTCCGGGGATATGGAAATCAGTAATGTAAATGGAAGTATAACCTTGGGCAATGTGGAAGGTGCCGTTACCGCCAACACCACCAACGGGGAGGTGAAAGCAGACTTTAAAAGTGTTGGAAATATAGCCGATATGGCTTTTAGTAGCTTTAATGGCGACGTTGAAGTTATCTTTCCCAGTTCAGTAAAAGCCAATGTAAAAGCAAAATCTGATATGGGGGATATTTATACCGATTTTGATATTTCGGTCGTGGAGAATAAACCTGTAGTGGACAAAAAACAAACTTCGGGTAAATACAAAGTGAAGCTGGAGCAATGGTTACGAGGTAAAATCAATGGGGGTGGCCCCGAGCTATTGCTAAAGACTTTTAATGGAGATATTTTGATAAAATCAGAGTAGGGAAATAGGTCAATTGTGTAAAAATAAAAAGCCCCTTTAAAGGGGCTTTTTTTATATGGTAATTTCTTGGAATTAACCCAATGCTACTCTTGAGAAACCAGTAACTTCCAAGCTGGAATCTACAGATTTCACGTATTGAGCAACACTTTGCTTACTATCTTTAATGAAATCCTGGTTTACCAAGGTGTTGTCTTTAAAGAAACGCTTCAATTTACCTTGTGCGATTTTATCCAACATTTCTTCTGGCTTACCTTCTTGACGCAATTGGTCTTTTGCAATTTCGATTTCTTTGTCGATGATTGACTGATCTACACCATTTTCGTTCAAGGCAACCGGGTTCATGGCAGCAGCTTGCATGGCTACATCTTTAGCAGCTTCGGCAGCACCATCAACATTGGCGGACAAACCAACCAAGGTTGCAATTTTGTTTCCAGCGTGGATGTAAGATCCAACAAAAGGAGCATTTAATCTTTCAAAGCTTCCGATTTCGATTTTCTCACCAATAACACCAGTCTGCTCTGTCAATTTATCGGCAACGGTCATTCCCTCAAAGGAAGCAGCAAGAAAATCATCTTTGCTGTCGTAACCTAGTGCTAAATCAGCCAAATCGTTAGCAAGTTTCACAAAGCTATCGTTCTTGGCAACAAAGTCAGTTTCGCAGTTCAAAGAGATAACAACACCTTGAGTGCTATCACTGTTTACTTTTGCGATGGCTGCACCTTCTGAAGATTCTCTATCAGCTCTTTTAGCTGCAACTTTTTGACCTTTTTTTCTTAGGATTTCTATTGCTTTATCAAAATCACCTTCTGCTTCGACCAAAGCCTTTTTACAATCCATCATTCCAGCTCCGGTGGTCTTTCTTAATTTATTTACCTCTGCGGCGGTAATCTTTGCCATTTTCTTTTCTTTTTAAATTTTATGTAAAGTAAAACACTATGAAAGTGTTCTTATTTAGGACAATGTTAAATCAGTGGGTTTACTCAACTCCACCTTTTACGTTGTCTTGCCATTCTTTAAGTTCGTCCCATTTGCCATCGGCAGCCATTTTGGCTTGTTTTGGCCAAGATGTTGGGTCCAAGTGAGCTAAAGTTGAGCTGGCCTCGGTCAAGATTTCCTTAACTTTTTCGGCATCAGCATCAGCTAGCTCAGCGTAAGTACCTACGCCATTGGCAGCCAACGCTTCGGCAGCTTTTGGTCCTATACCTTCAATTTTGGTAAGGTCATCTGGCTTAGCTTCAGCTTCTTTTTTTGCTGGCTTTTCCTCAGCAGCTTTTTCTTCCTTTTTGGGAGCGGCCTCAGCTTTTTCTTCCTCTTTTTTAGGAGCTTCTTCTGTTTTGGCAGCTTTGGCTTCCTCTTTGTCTTTTCCGCCGTTTTTCTCGCTCTTGCGCTCTTCCAAACCTTCGGCAACGGCTTGTGTTACTGATTCCATAATGATTTCAATGGATTTACCAGCATCATCGTTGGAAGGAACTGCAAAGTCAACATCACGAGGGTCGGAGTTGGTATCTACCATAGCAAAAATTGGAATGTTCAATTTTTGAGCTTCTTTAACTGCAATGTGCTCACGCATGGTATCAACAATGAAAAGTGCACCTGGCAAACGAGTCATGTCGGCAATGGAGCCTAAGTTCTTGTCCAACTTGGCGCGCAAACGGTCAACTTGCAATCTTTCTTTTTTGGAAAGGGTGTTGAAAGTACCATCTTTCTTCATGCGGTCGATTGCTGCCATTTTCTTTACAGCTTTACGAATGGTTACAAAGTTGGTCAACATACCACCTGGCCATCTTTCTGTGATGTACGGCATGTTCACTTTGGATACTTTGTCCGCTACAATGTCCTTTGCTTGTTTTTTTGTGGCTACAAAAAGGATTTTTCTTCCTGAGGATGCAATTTTCTTAAGGGCTTCATTAGCTTCCTCAAGTTTTGCTACCGTTTTGTAGAGATTGATCACGTGGATTCCATTACGCTCCATGTAGATGTAAGGAGCCATGTTTGGATTCCACTTTCTTGTTAGGTGTCCAAAATGCACACCTGCTTCCAGTAAGTCTTTTACTTCAATTTTACTTGCCATTTCTTGTACTTAGTTTACGTTCCGTTGTAAGTAGCAATGCATTGGTGGTCACAAAATTTTGTTCGCCCAATCCATTTAGATGCTAAACTAGTTTCCAAAAAGTCGAATACATTATCCTTTTTAGAACAACGACAACTTGGTTAAAAATTTAACCCTGAAAGTATAGTACATAATTTCAGGGTTTTCAATGAACTTATCTATGATTGAATGCCGTAGCACCCAAAGTATATTAACGTTTGGAGAATTGGAATTTCTTACGGGCTTTCTTCTGACCGAATTTCTTCCTTTCCACCATTCTTGGGTCTCTTGTCAACAAACCTTCTGGCTTAAGAACAGCTCTGTTCTCAGCATCTATTTCGCACATTGCTCTGGACAAAGCCAAACGAACAGCTTCTGCCTGACCAGTAATACCACCACCGTAAACATTTACTTTTACGTCGTAGTTACCATCTGTCTCAGTTAAAGTGAAAGGTTGTTTCACTTTGTACTGCAATGTACCAGTGGTAAAGTAATCGTTAAAATCTCTTTTGTTTACTGTGATGTTTCCAGATCCTTCGGAAACATATACTCTAGCCACAGCGGTTTTTCTTCTACCTATCTTATGAACCACTTCCATTATTTGTAGTCGTTTAAGTTTATAGCTTTTGGTTTTTGCGCTTCTTGTCCGTGCTCAGCACCGGCATATACCTTAAGGTTTCTGAACAAGTCGGCTCCAAGTTTATTTTTTGGAAGCATTCCTTTTACAGAGGCTTCAATGATGCGCTCTGGATGCTTTTCCAATACTTCTCTAGCGGAAGCGGAACGTTGTCCACCAGGGTAACCGGTATATCTTTGATATTCCTTCTCATCCCACTTGTTGCCGGTCATGTCGATTTTTTCAGCATTGATGACAATAACATTGTCTCCACAATCAACATGAGGGGTAAAGTTGGTCTTGTATTTCCCTCTAAGTATTTTGGCTACTTTAGACGCCAATCTTCCTAAGGTCTGTCCTTCAGCATCAACCAATAACCATTGTTTGTCAACAGTAGATTTATTGGCGGAAATAGTTTTATAACTTAATGTGTCCACTTCTCGAATATTATTGATTTAAATAACCTATCCCGATTAACGGGCTGCAAATGTACAATTATTAGATTGAAATACAAACGGTTGATTTGGAATATTTTTCCACTTTTTTCAATTTTAATCTTGTGGCTCAAAAAAGAGTGGCGATATAGTCCGTGAAAATGTTAAAAAAAGTTTAAAAAAAAATTTAGCTGTAACTCATTCGTTTTTTGGTGGTCTTTACTGCATCAATCTAATTCAAAAAACGAATCCGTGAGAAACGTAGTTCTGGTTTTCTTTAGTCTTTTCTTTGCTTATAACCTTCAAGCCCAAGACTCCACAGAGGTCATCATCAAAAAAAAATATACCACCAAAGCTTTGGGGGAATATGCCGCTCCAACCATTAATGGTATTTTGGAAGATGAGGCATGGAACCTTGTAGAGTGGGGTGGGGATTATATCGAATGGCAGCCCGACGAGAATACACCACCTTCCCATCAAACCAAATTTAAGATACTATACGATAGCAAGAACCTATATATAGGTGTACGCTGTTATGATACCGAACCAGATAAAATCGTAAAACGGTTATCCCGAAGGGATGGTTTTGATGGAGACTGGATAGAATTCAATATTGATAGTTATTTTGATAAGCGTACAGCATTTTCTTTTACCATAACTGCTGCAGGAGTAAAAGGCGATGAATTTATTTCCAATAATGGCAACAATTGGGATTCTAGTTGGAATCCTATCTGGTATGCCAAGGCTCATGTGGATGATGAGGGGTGGACGGCCGAATTGCGCATTCCATTAAGTCAGTTGAAATTTGGAAGTGCCGAGGAGCAGGTTTGGGGTTTTCAGTCGACCAGACGGTTTTTTAGAAATGAAGAACGCTCCGTATGGCAACGTAAGCCTGTGGACCAGCCTGGTTGGGTAAGTGAGTTTGGAGAACTGCATGGTCTAAAAAATATTGAGCCTCAAAAACAATTGGAGATTCAGCCCTATACGGTAGCAAAGACCGAAACCTACGAAGCGGAAGAAGGGAACCCATTTAGGGATGGTAGCGAAAGCAATATTACAGCTGGACTGGATGCCAAAATTGGAATTACCAACGACCTTACCTTGGATTTAACGGTAAATCCCGATTTTGGACAAGTAGATGCTGACCCTTCGGCCATTGCATTGGACGGGTTTCAGATATTCTTCCAAGAACGTCGCCCATTTTTTGTGGAGAACAAGAATATCTTTGATTTTAGAGTTTCGCAATCCGAAGCTGGGAATACATTCGGTTCCGATAATATTTTTTATTCCCGTAGAATTGGTAGAAGCCCGCAAGGGTATCCGGATACCGCAGACGATGAGTTTGTAGATCAACCAGATAATACTCCGATTATAGGAGCAGCAAAATTTAGTGGTAAAACCAAAGATGGTTGGGCCATTGGTGTGCTCGAGAGCGTTACTTCCCAAAGAACAGCAACTATTCTTAACGGAGAAGGAGATGCCAGAAAGGAAATGGTGGAGCCCCTTACCAATTATTTTGTGGGAAGACTGCAAAAGGATTTCAATCAAAGAAACTCCTATATAGGAGGAATCTTTACGGCGACCAATCGTGAACAGATTCCCGAGCAACTCAATTTTTTACATGATGCCGCATACACGGGGGGTGTTGACTTTAAGCACCAGTGGGCAAACCGAGATTGGTATTTGGGGGGCAATATTACTATGAGCCATGTTCGTGGAAGTGAGGAAGCCATTACCAATACACAGCAATCCATTACGCATTTGTTCAATAGGGTTGGTGCCGATCATGTTGCCGTTGATACAACAAGAACATCATTGACCGGAACAGGAGGTAATGTGCAAATAGGTAAGGTGGGTAACGGTCACTGGAAATTTGAATCTGGTGCTACATGGCGTTCACCGGAATTGGAACTTAACGATATCGGATTTCAGCGACAAGCTGATGATGTGCGCCATTATACTTGGATAGGATATCAAACCCTAAAACCTGATAGCACCTTTAGGCGTGTGGGCATTAATTATAACCATTGGACAGCATGGGATTTTCAAGGCAATCATAATTATTTGCAATTCAATACAAATAGCTGGCAAAACTGGAAAAACAACTGGAGAACCAACATTGGATTCAATTATGCGCCCATTGAATATTCCAATTTTGCTCTACGGGGAGGCCCTAGGTTAAGACAATCCCCTTGGGTGAGTTTTTGGAACAGCATCAATACCGATTATAGAAAGAAATTGCGATTTTCCTTCTTTCATAATGGAAGAAAGGCTCTGGATAATTCCCTAAAGACCTATTATATGGAGGGTGGTTTTGTGTATCAACCTTTAAATGCCTTGCGGATTTCAGTTTTTCCGTCCTTGCAGATCAATCAAGATAAATTGCAGTTCATTGATAATTTTGATGATGTGAATGGTTCGCCCCGCTACCTGAACGGGGAAATCAATCAGCGTACCCTGAGCATGTCGTTTCGATTGAACTATACCATCAACCCGAATTTGACCATACAATATTGGGGGCAACCTTTTATTTCGCGCGGACGCTATTCAAACTTTAAACATATTACGGATCCCGTAGCCAAAACTTTTGACGATCGATTTGTACAGTATAACAATCAACAAACCAGTTTGGTCGATGGAACTTATGCCATTGATGAAGATTTGGATGGTGTGACCGATTTTAGTTTTGATGACCCCGACTTTTCTTTTGTGCAGTTTCGCTCCAACTTGGTAATCCGTTGGGAATATATTCCAGGCTCGGAAATATTCTTGGTTTGGTCTCAGGATGTAACCCAATCCGGAAACCCGACCGAAGGACTGTTGCCGAGCTTGGGAGATAATATTTTTGGACAAAAACCCCACAATATCTTTTTGTTGAAAGCTACTTATCGGTTTGTATTGTAAATATCACATCGAATTGTTATCCTGAGTGCAGTCGAAGGAGCCATTGAGATGTAGCTGAAACTAAACTGTAGTTCCGTATGAATACTGAGCAAAGCCGAAGCATAATGCCGAATCCGTTTTGGTCAAATCGTCAGTTCGAGTTTTTTCCTTTAGGAAAAAGTATCGAGAACTTGTTTCATGTTATTGAAATTCTGATTCTCGATACATTTTTTCCGTTTCACTTCAAAAACCACTCGAATTGGCGAATTTGGATTAAGGCTATTTAATTTTCGAAAGTGCTTTAACCAGTGCCTCATTCGCTTCTGTATCACCTACTGTGATACGTACCTTGCCAGGTGCACCAAATTGTGAAACAGGTCGGACCATAATACCCTCTTCCATCATTTTATCCGTAAATTCCATTTCGGGCAAGGGTGGGTCAATGATAAAAAAGTTGGCTTGACTTGGCCAATATTTGATTCCCAGCTCATCAAATGCCTTGGCAATATAGGTTCTTCCTTCCAAAACAGTTTTCACGGTTTTTTCTATGAATTCAGTATCGTTCAAAGCGCCAATCGCAGCTTCAATCGAGGTCAGTGGTAGTAAAAACGGTTTGTGGATCAAACGAATGTAACTGGCAATAGTTGGTGTGGTGTAACCATAACCAATTCGTTGTCCAGCCAAACCATAGGTTTTGGAAAAACTGTTGAGTCCGATAACGTTGTGCCCTTCTAAAACGTAGGGCAATGCGGTAATATAATCCTCGGCATCGGCAAAGTGGCGATAGACTTCATCGAACACCACCACAATGTTCTTTGGCACGCGGGCCATAAAATCATCCATCACCGATTTTGGAATATAAGTGCCCGTAGGATTGTTGGGACTGGTCAAGAATATCACCTTTGTTTTCTCGTTGATGGCATTCAAGATTCCCTCCACATCCAAATCGTAGTTGGGAGATAGTAAAGGAACATCTACCTGATTTGCACCGTACCATCTTGAAAAAACGGAGTAGGGCAGAAAACAGGGATTCGAATAGATCACTTCGTCCCCTTCGTTGATAAAAGCGCGAAGCAGCATATCAAGAACCTCCGAACCGCTATTGCCACACAGAAATTGGTCGGCACTCAACTGGCCATCAAAATCTTGGACCAAAGCCTCGCGTAAACGGATATCGGTTTGGTCAGGATAAATATCGATGTTGTCCAATGCTGATTTCATAGCGGCAACGGCTTTGGGTGATGCTCCCAAAGGATTTTCGTTGGAGGATAACTTATATATTTTTTTATCGGTGGGAGGAATGTTTTTTCCGCCTTTATATACTTCTTTCGGCACCAAATGGGCCTTGAAAATGGATTCTATGTTATTTTTCATATAGTCTAGCCTCTATAAGGTTTCTGCAAAAAGTAATAACGCCATGGCCTTTTCGGCATCCCCTTCTTCCAAAATATGTTTGGCCAACTCATGGATTTCTTTTTTGGAAAGGTGTTTGGCATGTTCCGCTACACTGGCAATGTCAATCTCCAAGGTAGAGGGCAGGCTTTCCAAATTCCCCAAGCGACCCAAGTTGTTGCCGGTGAGCACCTCGCTTTCACGAATGCCTTTTGGCAATGCATCCACCCCGATACCATGGCTACGGAGCGGTTTTTGGATTTCAAAGAGCGAATCCCTGATCGCCTGTATGTACCAATTGCTTCCCATGCGGCCCACCAAGTCCAATTTTATCGTATCTAGATGCCCATCTGTCAGGTATTTCTCATTAATATGGATGAGTTCCACCCTGGCCAAGATCAAATTTCCGGCACCAGGGGTCTGTGCCAACTCGATTACTTCTTGAACCGTGCATTCAAAGGAAACAGGGGCTTCACCTACTCTGGGCGGTTTTACTTTTTCGCTGGGGATTTCGGTAAACCCTGCCTTTTCAAATTCGTTTACCCCTTTGGCATAGGACGTGCTCGACAAGGACATTTGCTCCACCATATTGTGGTTCACAATATTGATGACCACCTCAGGTACTTCCAGCACATTTTGGTGGGTGTGCTTCAATGAATTGTCCCTCCCGCTTCGCGACGGGGAAAAAATCATAATGGGCGGGTTGGAACTGAACACGTTGAAAAAACTGAATGGGCTCAGGTTCACGTTTCCATTTTTATCTACCGTACTGGCAAAGCAGATGGGTCTTGGAGCCACAGCCGTAAGCAAAATGCTATGCAGCTCAGGCTGTGAAATTTTACTGGGATCTACGGTCTTGATCATTGTTTGTTTTTATTGCTTAGGTGACTGAGCGGAGTCGAAGCCACCAATTTTATTTTGCTGGCAAAACTTTGGTTGAAACGTCTCCAAATCCAACTCTAATATCGTCTTTTTGGGCAAAACCTTTCATGGTCACTGTATCGCCATCGTTGATGAACTTTCGTTCGGAACCGTCTTTTAGTTTAACGGGTTGGGTGCCCATCCAGGCCAATTCAAGCATGGAGCCAAAGGAGTTATCGTCTTTTCCTGAAATAGTTCCGGAAGCCATCATGTCCCCCACGTTGATGTTGCAACCATTCGCGGTATGGTGGGCCAATTGCTGGGCCATGTTCCAGTACATATACTTAAAGTTGCTATGACATACAGGAGTAGTTTCACCATTGTCCGGGGTAATATCCACCTCCAACTTGATGTCGAAGTTCTTCGCCCCCTCATATTCCAGATATGGTAGTACTTTAGGATCTTGGTTTGGTCCTGAAACCCTAAACGGTTCCAAGGCTTCCATTGTCACTACCCATGGTGAAATGGAAGACGCAAAGTTTTTAGCCAGAAATGGTCCAAGAGGTACATATTCCCATTTTTGGATATCCCGCGCTGACCAGTCGTTGAACAATACCAGCCCAAAAATGTAATCTTCGGCATCTTTTGTAGAAACCGAATCGCCCAATTGGGTGTCCTTGCCACAGATGAAGCCCATTTCCAGTTCAAAATCCAACCGTTGGGTAGGTCCGAAAACCGGTGAGGTGGCATCTTTGGGAAGGGTTTGCCCTTTAGGTCGATATATGGGTTCCCCACTCACGATGATGGAACTTGCCCTTCCATGATATCCTACCGGAATGTGTTTCCAATTCGGCAACAGGGCATTTTCCGGGTCGCGGAACATTTTTCCAACATTGGTGGCATGTTCTATACTGGAGTAAAAATCGGTATAGTCGCCCACATAAACGGGCATGTGCATTTGTGCTTCGGACTGTTTTACGAAAAGCTCTGCTTTTCCGGCCAAGACCGAACTATCATCCTGAAGCCAGTATTGGATATTCCTACGAACCCTTTTTGTGAGTTCCTTGCCCAAGGAAATAAAGTCGTTCAGGGTGTCTTTTTCCAAGACAGCCGTATTAAAGTCGAACACATCCAGTTCGGCAACCGCGGCCAGGTCCAAAATATGGTCTCCCACAGCTATGCCGATTCGTGGACTTCGGCCCTCGGTGGAAAAAATCCCAAAAGGAAGGTTATGGATTGAGAAATCTGAGTTTTCGGGTATGTTTATGATCATTGAAATTAAAATTTGTCAGCTCGAGTGCAGTCAAGAACAATAAAGGTCTTCATTCCTCGACTGTATTCGAAAAGATAGAAGGTTTTGATTTTAAAGTTTACTCCAACCAGGATTTATAATACTTGCCATCATCAATTTTGAGGGCGTTCTCTGTCACTTGCAAGGGTTTGAAGGTGTCTATCATCACAGCCAGTTCCTCTGTGCCCTTTTTGCCAATACTCGCCTCGTACGTGCCAGGGTGCGGTCCGTGCGGAATTCCCGCAGGGTGCAACGAAATGTAGCCAGGGCCGATTCCGGTACGGCTCATAAAATCACCATCCACATAGTAAAGCACTTCATCCGAATCTATGTTGGAGTGATTGTACGGTGCAGGAATTGCCTTTGGATGATAATCGTAAAGCCTAGGACAGAACGAACAAACCACAAAAGCACCCGTCTCAAAAGTTTGATGCACTGGTGGTGGTTGGTGAACGCGTCCTGTAATCGGTTCAAAATTGTGAATGGAAAAACCGTATGGGTAGTTGTAACCGTCCCATCCCACTACATCAAATGGATGTGATGCGTAAACCAATTGGTGCAACATGCCTTGTTTTTTGATTTTCATCAAAAACTCTCCTTTTTCATCAAAAGTTTGAAGATCCTGTGGCAATTTGTAATCACGCTCACAGAAAGGGGAGTGTTCCAAAAGTTGTCCAAACCAGTTTCGATACCTTTTTGGCGTATAGATAGGATGGAAGGACTCAGCGTATAAAATGCGGTTGTCCTCTGTATCAAATTCAATTTGATAGATCATCCCGCGTGGAATGATGAGGTAATCCCCATATTCAAATGGAATGTTTCCCAAAAAGGTTTTCAAGGTTCCAGAGCCTTTGTGGATAAAGAGCATCTCGTCCGCATCGGCATTTTTATAAAAATAGTCGGTTACGGATTTTCGGGGCGCCGCCAAGCCCACATGAACGTCGTTGTTGACCAAAAGTGGTTCTCGCGCTTCCAAGAAATCATCTTTGGGGGCCACATCAAAACCGATGAACTTTCGGCTGGTAATATTCTTCTCCACTGCAATCTTGGGGCTCACATCCAATGCTTTCCCAATTTCCTTGACCTGTGTGGGTCGGTGAACGTGATAAGAAAGCGAAGACATCCCATCAAAACCGATAGTGCCAAAAAGCTGCTCGTAATAGAGACTGCCATCGGACTTCTCGAATTGGGTATGCCGTTTTTGCGGAATTTTTCCGAGTTTATGATAAATAGGCATTTTTCTCAGTTTAGGGTTATGAGTTCAGAGTTCGAAAGATTCATAACTCAACACTCTTCACTCATAACTATGATTAATGCAATGTGCCTCGAAGCTCTTGCTCACGCTCTATGGCTTCGAACAATGCTTTAAAGTTACCTTTTCCAAACGATTGTGCACCTTTTCTTTGGATAATTTCAAAGAACATCGTTGGTCTAGGCTCTACAGGCTTCGTGAAGATTTGCAATAAATAACCTTCATCATCACGGTCTACCAAGATGCCTAATTCCTTTAGTGGAGCAATATCTTCGTCTATTTCACCTACACGGTCGGTAACAGCATCATAGTAAGTCGCAGGAACTCTTAGGAATTCCACGCCCCGACTTCTTAAATCACGAACGGTTTTAATGATGTCGTCAGTGGCCACGGCAATGTGCTGCACTCCTTCATCTTCATAAAAATCCAAGTATTCTTCAACTTGCGATTTTTTCTGACCTTCTGCGGGTTCGTTGATGGGGAATTTTATTCGACCGTTCCCGTTACTCATCACTTTACTCATTAATGCAGTGTATTCTGTCGAGATATCATTGTCATCAAACGATAGGATGTTTTTGAATCCCATAACATCTTCATAAAACTTCACCCAATGGTTCATTTTGTTCCATCCTACGTTACCCACCATATGATCCACAAATTTTAACCCTGTTGGTTCCGGGTTGTAATCTGGAGTCTCCCATTTTTTGAAGCCAGGTAGGAAAGTTCCGTTGTAATCTTTACGCTCCACAAAAATATGAACGGTCTCACCATAGGTATAAATTCCAGCACGTACCACTTTTCCATCTTTGTCCTCCTCAACTTTGGGCTCCATGTAGGATGTTGCTCCTCTTTCCATGGCATTGTTGTAGGCTTGGGTCGCATCATCCACCCAAAGGGCCACAACTTTAACACCGTCACCATGTTTGTCGATATGTTTTCCAATTTCGGTTCCACTTTTAAGTGGGGAGGTAAGTACCAATCGAATTTTATCCTGTATTACCACATAGCTCTCGCGGTCCTTTAGTCCGGTTTCCAAACCTGCTTGTGCGTAGGATTGAAAGCCGAAGGCTGTTTTGTAAAAGTGAGCCGCTTGTTTGGAATTGCCCACATATAATTCGACATAGTCGGTCCCATTAATGGGCATAAAATCTTCGGATGTATTTGCGTTTTTTGGAAGTGTTGATGTCTCCATGATTGTTTTTAAGTTTTTATTGTTCAGCTTTATTTTGTTGCACCAACAACAAAAATAATAATTTTGAGATATGAAAGCGATTTTGTTGACTGAAAATTGAGTTAAAGTTTATGCTGTATTTTGATGACTTCGGGCTAACAAAATCGGAATTCCTATTTTTGTGGCTATTCTTAAAAAAATGCTCAATCGTTTAGATGAAATACAGGGGATGGGGTTCCATTTGGATTTGGTACTCCGTAAGATTCAAAAAGCGTATTTACGCAAATTTGATGAGCTTGGCGTGGATACGACCATTGAGCAATGGGTGATTCTTTACCAAATCTATCAATTGGGGGAGAATGCCAGTCAGCGTGACATTGTAAATGAAAACTTTCGGAATAGAGCCACAACCTCGAGGGTTATTGGTGGTCTGGAGCGCAAAGGCTGGATTTCCAAAACCCGTTTTGACGGTGACCAAAAGCGTTTTAAATTGGAACTGACCCCGAAAGGACAGGAAGTTTTGGACTTGACCTTGCCCAGTGCACTTCAGTTGAGAAAATTGGCGTTGAAGAACATTGATGATTCCGAATTTGAAATCTTTTTAAAAGTGTTGGACAAAATTGGGAAGAACTACGAGGAAAATTAGCCCAAATGGTCAAATCCCAATTTGGTAATGGTTGCCAGTCCAATTAACAGAATTAAAATCAAACTAATTTTCCTGAATTTGTCTTGTGGAATGTAATGAAGTATACGCTTTCCCAAATAAGTGCCTACCAATCCAATGACGAACAAAAATGGTAAATAGGTCAATTCTTGTTTTCCAATATATCCATTTTCGTAATAGACAAAGGTTCGCGAAAAATCAATCATAAAATCGATAAAGGCCGAGGTGGCAATAAAAGCACTTTTTTCCAAATTAAAGGCTGCCATGGTAAGTCCTCGTATGGCACCTCCAGTGCCTAAAAGTCCTGCAGAGAAACCTGATAGTGCTCCCCCGATTACAGAATTTCTTTTATTGGGAAGCACTATAATTTCGGTTTTGATGAGGAACAAAAGACTGAACACGACCAGAAAGACCCCCAATACAATTTCTAGGGCACCACTATCTACCACTTTGGATAGAAACCCTCCTACAATTACAAAGATTACCGAAGGAACGCCAATATAGAGCAACAATTTTTTGTCCAATCCTTTTTTGAACAAGAAAATCTTACTGACGTTGCTCGATAAATGAAAAATGGCCGTCATGCCGAGTACCGAGTAGAAATCAAAGTAAAAGTTGCCCAAGGGCACAAAAAATACCGAAGAGCCAAAACCACCAATGGTTCCAATGATTTCGGCGACCAATGCCAACAGCAGAAATATGTAGTTTACTTTCATGCTTATGAAAGATAGCATTGAATAATAATATGTTAGTACAATTATGCCATTTTAACCTAAAAAAATCTTAAAAAGTGTATTTTAGGTTAATTGAGCATATAAACTGGATAATCTATTGGACGTATGGGCGATAAAACCACCTCAATTTTGTACCTGTATAACTTTAGATATACAATTGCTATGAAAAAGATAAATTTTTATCCAACAATATGGTCAACAGCATCTTACACTCCAAGTGTTATGGCAGACTGGTATGGCACCGAAACAAAAGGGGCCGAATTGATCTTGAAAAATGAGGCCGCTATGGCTCTCAGGGTTTCAGAAATGTCCCTTAACATTACCAAGTTCTCTGCAATCGATGAGCAAGGTAATGAGCACTTTATTATAGATTTTCCTGGTCAAAACCCAGTAACCTTAAAAGGAATAGCTTCTGGAAACTTTATACGTTCCAAGAGCGTACTTTCCTTACCCGAAGGTAAATACATCGCATTGCGGTTTTATATAGCGGGTTGGGGAAACCAGTTTAAGTATCAGGATGGGGTAGCGGAATCTGCCAACTCGTTCGAACGTTTGGACTTCCAGATTGAGGACGGTTTTACCGTAGAGAAAGGCAATGCCCCCGAAGTTAAATTGTGGTTTGACTTTTCTCCCTACCAGTGGAAGCGACACTTTAAACCGCTTACGGATTTGTTTATGGGGAGTAAAGGTCAAAAACCACGATTGGCCAATAGTTTTGGCAATTGATTAAGCTATGAAAAGAAATGGAAAAGGCACCGATTGGGTGCCTTTTTTAATTTTCGAAGTTTTCCGCAGCAATTATTACGCTCCACTAAGCCGTTTTATTTTCTCCAAGACCTCATATACCGAAAAACTGCGGGCAAAGCGGTACATTTCCTTATCATTTGCCTTGATGATGACCACAGGCAAAGTAAATACCATGGACTGTCCGGTAAACTCCACTTCTTCCTCCACATCTACCACGCGAATATTGACCTTCGGGAAATTTTCCTGTACGGCTTCCAATAATTTTGGTTTTAGCACTTTGCAAACACCACAGGTTTTGCCCGTAAAATAAATGAGATCTATTGCTTGCGTTTCTGTCATATGGGTTTCTTGCAATTAATAATCCGAGTATTCTGTAGGATACAAAAACCAAATATCGGCATGGGAAACGTTGTTTTCATATTTGGGCAGGGCACTGAGTTCTTTCCATTCGGGGGAATCTACAAAAGCTTCCCAGTTTTTCTCCCTAGTGGCCATATCGGCGTGGGTGGTCATGTACATTAAATTGGGCATTTTGGGCCCGGAAAGGACTTCGCCATAAAAAACGGCATTGAACTCTAATTGGTCAAAAAGTTTCACCTCACCACCTGCATTGAACATATCCACCTTGTTGCGATAGTATTTTTCGGTCGGGGATTCGTAGCTGCGCAGTTCATAAATCCGTTCGGACCTTGGGCTGTCCAAATTGGGAACCTTCATCATGGGCATGTCGGTGAAAGCTTGCAATACAATTGATTCGATATGATCATAGGGAGGATTGTCATAATTGGCATTAATGTATGCGTTGCCTGCTGTCACATATTCTTCATCTTCCATAAGTTTTTGGTCCAACGCTTTGAATTGCTCTAAACTTTCAAAAGGAAGTAGCACGTAGGTTTTTTGTACCGTATCGGTTTCATTGGTGCGGAATTTAAATACGCCGACCTTGTCAATGCCTTGTTTTTTAACGGCAGGCATAAAGGCATTTTTTAGGTAATTGTCCGTGGTCATTATCTGCTCTTCGGAGCTAAAGGAATAGATTTTGAGTTGATAGAATTCCCGTTCCTCTTGAGCGGTTTCTGAGGGCTCCGTAGTTGCTTCTGTTTCGGGGTTTGGGTTGCCACAACTGGTTAAAGCTACTGTGGTCAATAGCAAAAGGAGTTTGATGGTTTTCATTGCAGTGCAGTTTAGTTTGATGTAATGTAAGTAATTGAAGTTGATTCAAAAACGATGTCTCAAGATAGTGATTAATTCGATGATACTTTGATGGATTATTCAGACTTTGAGGCTTTGCTTTTTGACACCAAAGCCAACAAACCTAGAACTGGACCCAAGGCCAAAATCATATAAACCGTGTTGGAATTTGTCCAGATTCGCATTTCATTGAGTAATTGAATGCTGACAATGGTTATGGCAAAACCTATGCAGTTGACAATAGTCAAAGCCGTGCCCTTTATTTCTGCAGATGCATTTTGTGCCACCAAGGTGGAAAATAGGGGAGAGTCTGCGATGACCACCATGCCCCAAAAAATGAGAAATACCACAAATAGCCATTCAGTTTCTTGTGCGAAAAGCAAGGGTGAAATCAAACAGCAAAGTCCGGAAAGTAAGAGTGCCATAAAAGCCACCTTTTTGGTTCCAGCCACTTGTGATACATAGCCGCCCAACACGCAGGCCAAACCTCCAATCGCAATGATCATAAAGGACAACAACGGAATGTTGAAGGTGGTTGCCGGGTGGATGATCTCATAGGTTTGTAGCATGATGGGGACAAAGGCCCAAAACGCATAGAGTTCCCACATATGACCAAAATAGCCGAAGGCCGCCGAGCGGAAAGGTCTATTTTGAAACACTTTTAAAAAAGCGGATAAATGTATTTTTTGACTCGGTTTTCTAAACGGGCCATCGGGAACCAAACTGACCATTAAAGCTCCGCCCAAAACCGCTAAAAATGAAGTGGCCATCAGAACCATTTTCCAAGACAAGGCATGGGTCATCTCTTTTAATAAATGTGGAAATGCAGTGCCGACCACCAATGCGCCTACCAAATATCCCAGGGATTTACCAAGGCCTTTTTCATAATAATCTGCCGCTATTTTCATGCCTACGGGATATATGCCCGCGAGGAAAAAGCCCGTAAAGAACCGGAAGGAAAGGATACTGGCCAACCCATTGCCTTCCCAAATCACCCCTAAATTGAACAAGGCACCCAAAACAGCACACCAAAAAAATACTTTGGATGGGGAAAAGCGGTCGGCAATCGATAAAATGGCAAATACCAAGGTGCCGATTATAAACCCGAATTGAACCGCTGAGGTCAAATGTCCCACAGCACTTTCGCTCAACCCAAAAGTTGTCACAAGGTCTCGCATAACCCCATTGCCTGCAAACCAAAGCGAGGTGCAGCAAAACTGCGACAACACGATTACAGGGAGTATGATTTTGGAGGGTTTTTTTATCAAAAAAATAGAATATTTATTCCAAGATGGCTATGCCGATTTTGGATGAGTTTGTTTTTAATTTTTGGTTGATTTGTTTATTCTATCAACTACTTTTCCGGCTAATCCTTTCTTGTTGTTTTGTGAATTTGAATCCTCTGATTTTAAGTTCTCAATAGGTAAAACAACATAATCCAATTCCAGAGCCTTAAATATTTTCAGCATTACAGATAATGTCATATCAGACTTGAAATTAAAATACCTACTTAAAGAACTTTGTGAGATTCCAGAGGATTTACTTACGTCATAATTGGTAATTTTTAATGAATTCATTCTTTCCTTCATGACCTGAATGATTTCTTTGGCCTCCATAAAATCTGTTTTGTTATAAATATAATCAAACTACTTGCATATATGCAATTTTTTCAAACATACATTGGATTTTACAGAGTATGAATAGTTTGTAAAAAAAACGATTGTTAATAAAAGTGTTGATAACGCACCTTGAATGCATTGAAAATTAGACATTGAAAAGTCTAATTTTAAACTGTTAAACTGTTAAACTGTTAAACTGTTAAACGATGAAAGGAGGTGTTTTGAATATGTTTAACAGTGAAAGAGAGCCCAAAATTAGGCTCTCTATAATCTATCTAATCTTAATATTGGAACTGATATTAGCGGTATCGAGTTTTTTTAATTAAGATTTCTTCAAAGGGCTGGTTTTCCAGCCCTTTCTATTGCTAAAGTAGAAATTTTTTTCAAGAAAACCAGTGGTTCGTTTAAATCCAACATGATATTTTTTCAATTTATTTTACGGCAATGGAAAACTATATGATTTTTATCAATGCGCCTCCAACCAATTCTCGCCAATACCTACTTCCACATCTAACGGCACAGAGAGTTCGTAGGCGTGCTCCATTTCGGATTTGATGAGCTCCTTCATTTCCTCCAGTTCGGGTTTGTAGCAATCGAACACCAATTCATCGTGCACCTGTAGCAACATCTTGGTCTTGTACTTTCCTTCAGAAAGCTTTTTATGGATGTTGATCATCGCAATTTTAATGATGTCCGCGGCACTTCCTTGAATGGGCGCGTTCACTGCGTTGCGTTCCGCAGCTCCGCGCACTACTTGGTTACCTGCATTGATATCTTTTAAATAGCGACGACGCCCCAAAACCGTTTGAACATAGCCATGCTCACGGGCAAAATCTACCTGCTCGCTCATGTAATTGCGCAATTTCGGGTAGGTTTTGTAATAGGTGTCAATGAGTTCCTTGGCCTCGGTACGGTTCAAATCCGTTTGGTTGCTCAACCCAAAGGCGGAAACCCCGTAAATAATCCCAAAGTTTACCGTTTTGGCATTGCTACGCTGTTCGCGGGTCACTTCCTCAATAGGTACGTTGAATACTTTGGATGCCGTGGAAGCGTGAATGTCCTCTCCGTTTTTAAAAGCGGAAATCATGGTGTCTTCCTCACTTAATGCTGCGATAATCCGTAATTCAATCTGGGAGTAATCCGCAGCCAACAATACATAGTTTTCATCCCGGGGAATAAAGGCCTTTCGCACTTGTCGTCCACGCTCCGTTCGGATGGGGATGTTTTGAAGGTTCGGATTGTTACTGCTCAAACGGCCCGTAGCGGCCACGGTCTGCATATAGTCGGTATGTACCCGACCGGTTTTTTGCTGCACCTCGTTGGGCAACGCATCCACGTAGGTGCTTTTTAGTTTGGCCAATCCACGGTAGTCCAACACATTTTTGATAATCTCATGGTCCTTGGCCAAATAGGAAAGTACATCTTCCGAGGTGGAAAACTGACCTGTTTTGGTCTTTTTCGGTTTGTCCACCAGCTTCAGTTTGCCAAAAAGAATCTCGCCCAATTGTTTTGGGGAGGCAATGTTGAATTCCTCGCCCGCCTCTTTATAGATTTTTTGCTCCAGTTCTTTGATGTCTATGTCCAACTGCTCCGAAAGGCCATTCAAATAATCTTTATCCAGATTGATGCCTTCCAGTTCCATATCGGCCAATACGCGAACCAATGGAATTTCAATGTCATCAAACAATGTATCGGTATGGGCCTCTTTGAGTTCCGGGGTAAATTTTAACCCTAGTTGAAAGGTGATATCGGCATCTTCCACCGCATATTCTGTTTGTTTTTCCAAAGGAACATCGCGCATGCTGAGTTGGTTTTTGCCTTTTTTTCCGATGAGTTCCGTGATGGAAATGGGCGTGTAGTTGAGGTAGGTTTCCGCAAGCACATCCATATTGTGGCGCATATCGGGATTGATGAGGTAGTGGGCCAACATGGTATCGAACAATTTGCCTTTGACCTCCACCCCATAGTTTTGCATCACTTTGATGTCATACTTCAGGTTTTGCCCCACCTTCTCGATAGTTTCGGACTCGAAAAACGGATGTAGTTTTTCAATCAGTGGTTGGGCATCGTTTTCATTATCTGGAAAAGGAACGTAGAATCCCTTTCCGGGCGACCAACTAAAGGCAATACCCACCAATTCGGCTTCCAAGGGATTAAGGGAAGTGGTCTCCGTGTCAAAACAGACAGAGGGTTGCTTCATCAACTTCTCCAAAAAGAGTTCCATGTCCAACCCCTCTTTTACATTCTGGTAAAAATGGGAGACGTCGGCAACGGTTTTTCGACTGTTTACATCTTTAATGGTGGCTGCAGCATCCGATGGGTCTCCTCCAAATAGGGTAAATTGACCACTGCCCGCCACTTTTGCCTCTTCTTTGGCCGTTTTGGTACTCGTTACTTGAGTGCTGGTTTCTGCCTCTCCCGAAAATATTTTGATGAATTGGTCTTTCAGTCTACGGAACTCGAGTTCTTCAAATATTTCTTGCACCTTTTCGGCATCTGGAGGACACATTTCGTAATCTTCTGCGTGGAATTGTACATCACAGTCGGTTTTGATCTCGGCCAATTTTCGGGATAAACGACCTAATTCGGCGTTTTCCTCCACTTTCTCTTTCATTTTGCCCTTGAGCTGGTCCGTATTGCTCAACAGTCCTTCCAAAGAATCGAACTGCTCCAAGAATTTTTTGGCTGTTTTGTCGCCCACACCGGGCAATCCAGGAATGTTGTCGCTTGCATCGCCCATCATTCCCAAATAATCGATCACTTGCTCGGGACGTTTTACACCAAAACGTTTTTGAATTTCGGGGATACCCCAAATTTCGATACCGTTGCCCATTCTGGCAGGACGGTACATAAAAATGTTCTCGCTTACCAACTGCCCAAAATCCTTGTCGGGCGTTACCATAAAGACTTTGTAATTCTCCTTTTCAGCCTGTTTGGCCAAAGTTCCGATAAGGTCATCGGCCTCGTAGCCTTCCAATTCCACTACAGGAATCTTCATCGCCTTTAGGATTTGTTGAATATAGGGAACGGCGATACGTATAGCATCGGGTGTTTCGTCACGATTGGCTTTGTAGTCTTCAAAAAGCTCGGTACGCTCCACACTTCCTCCTTTATCGAAAGCCACCGCCAAATGGTCGGGATTTTCCCGTTTGATCACATCAAAAAGGGAATTCACGAACCCCATAATGGCAGAGGTGTCCATTCCCTTGGAGTTGATTCGTGGGTTTTTGATGAGTGCGTAGTAACCTCGAAATATAAGCGCGTAGGCGTCTAAAAGAAACAGTCTTTTTTGGTCAGACATTTTATAATTTTTTTGAAGTACAAAGTTAGAAGTACGAGTTTTTAAATGTACGAATTGCGGATTAAAAGATATAAGATGGCAGATATTGGATTTCAGGAGTCTTCACTCTTGAATCTATATCAAAAGTCTATTCGTAGAAACTGACCACCTCTCGATTCTCGTGCCCATTATCGGAATATTCCCGATAGGTAAATCCTGGGTGTACGCAGTAACCACCTGTTTCTCCATTTTTATTGATGGCCAAGAAGCCAATTTGGAAATCTTTTCGTCCCTTGTTTTTCTTCATAATACGTTTTACGCCTTCCTCACAAGCTTCCTGCGGACTTTTTCCTTGCCGCATGAGTTCCACGATCAAAAAACTGCCCACGGTACGGATGACTTCTTCGCCAACGCCGGTGGCCGTGGCACCGCCCACTTCATTGTCAATAAAAAGTCCAGCACCAATAATGGGGGAGTCCCCAACACGTCCTGCTACTTTGTAGGCCATTCCGCTGGTAGTGCATGCACCGGCAATATCCCCATTGTCGTCAATGGCCAACATGCCAATGGTATCGTGGTTTTCAATATTGATAGTGGTCTCGTATTTGGAGGTCTTTAACCACTCTTCGTATTGTTTTTTGGTACTTTCGGTGAACAAATTCTCTTTTTTAAAGCCTTGTTCGTAGGCAAACTTCTCTGCGCCTTTACCAGCCAAAATAATATGTGGGGTTTCTTCCATTACCTTTCTGGCCACGGAAACGGGATGCACAATATTTTGCATACAAACCACAGCGCCGCAATTACCATCTTTATCCATAATGCAGGCATCCAAGGTCACGTTTCCATCGCGGTCGGGTCTACCACCTTTGCCTACCGTTTCGTTGGTTTCGTCGGCTTCTTCCACCATTACGCCTTGCTCTACGGCATCCAAGGCGTTGCCTCCTTCCTTTAAGACTTCCCAGGCCTTTTCGGATGCATTGAAAAAGTTCCATGTACAAACTACGATGGGCTTTACAGGATTTGTAGTGGGTATCATTGCGGCAAGGGCTGCTTCGGACTTTGGTTCTGTTTTACAGGCGACCAATGTGGAGGCGGAAACCAGCCCGGCTGCAGATAGACTGGAATTTTTTAGGAATTTGCGTCGTTCCATGGTTTGGTATGTTTAATTTTAAGGGTTATAAAGATACAATATGCTGGTAGAAGTTTGTGCCAATTCTTACGAGTCGGCCTTGAACGCTGAAAATGCAGGAGCCGATAGAATAGAACTTTGCTCCGAACTTGGCGTTGGGGGTGTTACCCCATCCGTTGGACTGATTACCTTGGTGAAAAAGGAATTGAATATTCCGGTTCATGTTTTGATTCGTCCGAGGGGTGGTCATTTCACCTATTCCGATACTGAATTTGATGTAATGAAAGCTGATATTTTGGCTTGCAAAGAGCTGGGTGTTGAAGGTATTGTTTCTGGTATTTTGATGGATGATTTTTCGGTGGATGTGAAAAGAACGCAGGCATTGGTGGATTTGGCGAAGCCGATGCATTTCACATTTCATCGGGCGTTTGATTGGGTGGCGAGAACTTTGGAGGCCATCAAGCAACTTGAAGCTATGGGTGTGCAAACCATTTTGACCTCGGGAGGGGAAGCATCAGCAGAACAAGGAATCAACCATCTTGATGCTTGGCAAAAACAAACATCGCTCACCATCATGGCCGGTGGAGGAGTTTCACCTAAAAATGCATCAAAATTTAAGGATATTGGGCTGCGTGCCATTCATTGTTCCGGAACTTCTTTTGGGAATCGATTGAACTTGGAGGGGAAAATCAGTATGAATTCTACAAAACATTTAGTGGAAGATGAGGTGGCCGTTTCAAGTGTAGATACCCTTGCATCGATAGTTGAAGCCGTTAAATAAAGTTTAAATACACTGTTTAATAGCAGATTAGCTCTAATTTTGTAAAAAAATTGTATGTCCCGATTTATCGTTTTGTCAATCCTGTATGTGGTATTGGCCGTTTATGGTTTTCAAGCTTTCAAAACTTTGTTCAAAAGTCCATTGATGCATTGGACCTACATTGTTCTTTTCTTGGGGGCCTTGATTTTTTTGACCATAAAAGTGATTACCTACGATCCTGGGGATGGGTTTAAAGGGACTGCGGCCATCGCCGGAAGTATTTTCGCCGCATTCTTTTTATTGGCCTTAGTGTTGGGATTCTTCCTTTTGTTGGAAGACATTGTAAGGTTGATTGGCTTTGGATACAATAAAATAGCTGGGATTTCCGATGCCGATGCTGGTTTTCTTCCTTCCCGTAGAAAGTTCGTGAGTGGTATTGCCCTAGGTCTGGCAGCTTTGCCTTTTGGTGCTTTGTTATATGGCATGTACCGTGGAAAATACAACTATCAGGTTTTAAAATACGAGTTGGAGTTTGATGACCTTCCCGATGCGTTCCATAATTATCAGATTACCCAGATTTCCGATGTGCACAGCGGTAGCTTTGATGATTATAAGAAGGTTGAATATGGGGTCAACTTGGTCAACGAACAAAACAGTGATGTAATTTTCTTTACTGGAGATATTGTCAACAACCGTTCGAATGAGTTGGAACCATGGAAAGAGGTTTTTTCCCGTTTGGATGCCAAGGATGGGGTATTCTCCATTTTAGGCAATCACGATTATGGGGATTATGCCACATGGGATACCGAAGAAGATAAGGCACAAAACTTGGAGGACCTTAAGGCTATGCAGAAAGAAATGGGCTTTGATTTATTGCTCAATTCCAACCGATTTTTGGAAAAGGATGGTGAAAAAATCGCTTTGGTCGGAGTAGAAAACTGGGGACGTGGCGGATTTAAAAAAGCGGGTGACCTGCAGAAAGCCAAAGAAGGAGTATCCAAAGAAGACTTTAAAATATTATTGAGCCACGACCCTTCGCATTGGGAAGATGTGGTGATACACGATGATTACCATTTTCATTTAACCTTGAGCGGGCACACCCACGGCATGCAGTTTGGGGTCGAAATTCCCGGTTGGGTAAAATGGAGCCCTGTTAAATGGCGTTATAAATACTGGGCGGGCATTTACAAGGAAATGGAACAATTTATTAACGTAAACCGAGGTTTTGGATTTATTGGTTACCCGGGGCGTTTTGGTATTTGGCCAGAGATCTCGGTAATCACCTTGAAGAAAAAAGGAAATGTTGCTTAAAGCAATCATTTCCAATGTTCGGATTTTAATTCCATAGTAGCTTTTAGAATGTCTTTTTGGGATATTTGACCTACAAGTTTACCATTCTCAATAATCGGAAAACGCCGTCTCCGTACTTCAAGGAACTTTTTGGCTGCATCAAAGATGTTCATATTGCCATCAATGGTCTCTACATTTTTGATCATGCGAAGTGCTACTTTTCGTTGTTCCAAAGGCATGTTGTAATAGCGACTATCACTTATGTGCTTAATGCAATCACCTTCGGAAATGATCCCTATTAATTCATTTTTTTCGTTGACCACCGGTCCTCCAGAAATTCTGTATTTGATCAATGCTTCAATAACCTCTTCAACGGGTTGGTCGGGACTAAAGGTGATGAGATTTCGAGTCATATAGTCACTCACTTTTAGTTTTGTCTCTTTTGGAATCTCTTTGACTCTTCTTCCTGTGTAACTTTTGATTGCCATGACGATTTATTTATGTTCCCTATTAAATATACTGAAAATCAGTGATATAAAATCTTAAATAGTTTGATTTAACACATGGAATTTAACCTGTATTGCACTGGAAATATGACCCAATTGCTATCAAAAATTATATTTGGAGAAGTTTATAGGAATCCCATATTAAAGCATGGGATAGGGACCCCTCAGTTTAATTTGCTAAAAATAAAAAAGGCACTGATCAATTCCAGTGCCTTTTTGTCTAAGTTGGTTATTTTGCTTTTAAAGTTTCAATGATGCGCCAAAACCTAACATGGATGTGGTCATATCGTAGGAAACTTCACTTCCGGGAATGGCTCCGTAAGGCGGAAAGTTTTGGATGAACTGTGGGTTCAATACTGGACCCGAAGTTGCATCGCCGCTAGTACCATAGTGATAAAGTATATCCAATTGGAACCTATCACTGACCTCATAACTTAGCCCCACTTGAAAAGCATTTTTAATGATTGCCGTGGCGGGGATGTTAAAGAAAGCTACATCACTGTTAATTGGGTTGGAGCTATAGGTGTATCCCAAACGAATTGGAAGTTTGTTTACACCTTTATACTGGATGCCGGCAGAAACAATATTGATGTTTTCCCATCCAAAACCTGCAACTGAAGCGGTTTGGGTCCAACCCACAGAAGAGAAACCATCTGTATTTTCGTAATCCACCATTCTGTAATCAAGGGCTAGGTCTATGTTTCCTAGGGAGTATCCCAATCCGAGCGAAAGAATAGCAGGGTAATCCATATTAAAGTTGTTGGTACTTGTAGTACCGTCCAAATAGGTGTTATCCAGTTCAAAATCCCCGAAGTATTGGGTTGTTTTATAGGAAACTCCGGCTTTAAATCCAGAATTCGAATTATAGAACAATCCTACTTGGCCGCCAAAACCTAGTGCAGAAGCTTTATCTGTTGAAGGATATCCGGCCTGAGAGGGATTTGCCGTTGGATTCGGCATCAATTCCAATGCGGAATAATTGAAAGTGGGTTGCAATCCAACTGAAAATTCTTCGGTAATTTCATAGGCCCATGCCAATCCAATTTGGAAGAGCATATAATCGGATTCAATCCTACCGAACCCACCATTGGCCTGAGGCATATTTATAGGGTTGGACATATTTTCGGGGAAGGTTACCCCAAATCCGCTAATACCAAACGCAGATGCACCAAAAGTATGCTTGCTGTCCGGTTTGCTCCATACGGCAGCCAATGCTGGCATTGGAGAAATCCCGCGGTCATCCTCAGTAGTTCCACTATAAAAGTTACCTGTAGGTTGCCCTTGTCCATCAAACTCGGGGACGGTAGAGCTTAATTCCGGAGAGGAAAAGAACAATCCAACATCTAATTTGATAATGTCCTCATCGAAAACCGAAATTGTTGCAGGGTTCCAATGTAGGGCACCCGAAATGTCCAAAGGCTGAGCTGTGGCAGCACCACCCATTGACATATTTACCGAGCCCACACCTTGCATAATGTGTCCAGCTTGCGAAAAAATGATAGAGGTCATGAACAGAGCACCAAGTGTAAAAATGAATTTTTTCATTGTTAGAGGTTTTACACAGTAAATGGCTGAATAGTAAGTTAATGGTCAGTCAATCGCTGTTGTGTTAATTCAGGTGTAAACCTATAAACTTAGTGGACTAAAAGTAATGATAAATGTCATAAATCTTACTCTAACGTCAATATCCTGACAATCAATATGAAAGCATTTCAAGTTCTTTTTGATCATTTGTATATTTAAAATAGGTTTGGGAAACAAACAAGGTAAAGGTTTAGGTTTTTGTCCTAGGCACCTTTACCGAGATGATATCATCTTGAGTTTGACTTCAAGTATGAACTGGCTGTAAAAACATTCGCATTTTTTCTTACTTTTGACTGTAAACCTGAGAATACATGTCCAAATTCGGAGAACTTATAGACTTACAAGTCCCTGTACTATTAGACTTTTACGCAGAATGGAATGAACAGTCCACTTCCATGCATCCTGTTTTGAGCGATGTGGCCGCGGCCCTTGGCGATAAGGGAAAGGTTATTAAAATTGATGTGGACAAGAACAAAGAACTTTCACAGGCACTTCGCATAAAGGGATTGCCTACTTTAATGATTTACAAAAAAGGTGAGATGGTTTGGCGTCAAAGCGGTGAGCAGGATGCCAATACACTTATCGGCATCTTAAACGAATATATCCAATAAAAAAAGCGAGGTTTTTACCTCGCTTTTTTTATGCTATTTATTCTTTTGGTAGTATAGAGTCAGGGACATTTTCTATGGTGTCCAACGGAATGGAATCCTCCATATCAGGGTCCAAGGGTATCGGTTCGTCCAATACATCTTCTTCGTCGCCCACAAACTGGGAGAACATATCTATGTATTCGTTAAAAATCACAGTTTCGGATTCTGCGAGTTCCTTGTCGCCATTTTCAATTAGGATATCAATGTTTCTTCGGTAGGCCTGCATATCGGATAGTATGTCATCAATTTTATCGTATTGCTCATCCAAAGGAATATTGGCATAGTACTCTAAATGCTCTTGATACACCTTTTTAAGTTTACCGAATAATTCACGAGCTTTTTCGGTTTCCCCTACTTTGTAGTATCCATCTACAAATGGTTCTACAAAGGCATAGAAGTAATAATGTTCCACAGGCATATTCTCCATGGCAATATTGATAACATCCTTGGCCTTATCAATGTCGTTTTCTTCAATGAGGGTTTCCATCAAACGGGCCAAATTACTTCTGAATGATAGTCCTTGCGAACGTGTTTGCGGGTCATGATAAATTTCATCACTTCCCGAATTGCCCCAATCCCAATCCTTAACAATGTCGTACATCAAATCGGAATCAATACGGCCCATTTCAAAGGAGTTTCGGTTCGGGGTTTTGATGGGCACCAATTTATACACGAGACCATCCAATTGCAGATAATCCTTCATCCAAATGTATTCGGCACTGTCAAAACTACCTCCAGAAAAATATATGGGTCGTTTCCAATCGTTGTTGGCAATCAAATCCAACATCAATATTCTGTTTTTTGGAAGTGCACTCTGCGGCAAATCAATATCAATATAATCCACGATAAGAGCGGAATCTTTTTCCTTGACCAAACCACTTTCCAGTACATTTTTTTTGTTGACGGGAATCCTAATTTTATTGGTTGGATAGTACACAATATCCAAAGTGCTTTCGGAGTAGTTGCTCAAATCGGAACCTTGATTGGCTAAAATATGTCTGAATTTGGTCTGTGGTTTATCGCTGCCAATCCAGTTCATGAAATCTTTAATATTCCAACGATTTTCGGTGATGCCTTGGTAATAAACGGCATCGCGAGTTCCGTAACTATACTTGTCATGGGTCAATTGAGAGGGGATGGGATCGCTCTCGTAAGCCTTACGTTTCATTTGGTCTATATACCAATCTGTGGCAAAAAGGCTGGTATTGACCACTCGAACATCGGTTCTATAGTTTTCGATTTCCTGAGCATACCAAATCGGAAATGTGTCGTTATCCCCTATGGTAAATAATATGGCCCCTGCATCTTCTTGGCAGGAATCTAGATAAGCTTTTGCGGTTGATGGTGCGGTATACCTATCCGAACGGTCATGGTCGTCCCAATTCTGGTATCCCATCAACAAGGGGACGGCCAATAAACATAAAGTTGCGATGGCCGGTGCAGCAATTTTTGGGGACATTATTTTTTTAACTTCTTCAAAGAGTCCGTAGACTCCAATGCCTATCCAAATACAGAATACATAGAAGGATCCCACCAAGGAATAATCCCTTTCCCTAGGTTGGAAGATATAGGGGTTGGTATAAAACTGAATGGCCAGTCCGGTGAACATAAAGAACACGAAAAGCACCCAGAAATGTTTTGGGTTTTTGGAAATCTGAAACACGATGCCCAGAATTCCTAAAAGTAATGGTAGGAAGAAATAGGTGTTCCGTCCTTTGTTGTTTTTCCAGTCGCTAGGTAGATTTTCTTGACTTCCCAGTCGAATACTATCAATAAAATTGATCCCGCTCAGCCAATTTCCATTTTCATCGTATCTACCTTGAAGATCATTTTGCTTTCCGACAAAATTCCACATAAAGTAGCGCATGTACATATAACTGAACTGGAAATCGAACATATATTCCAAGTTTTGCCCTAACGTTGGCGGCTCTACTTCAATATACTCTCCAAACTCCCGTAAAAAGCGGATGTATTGTTCTGAGTCCAATTCTCCTTGGGAATGCGCGGTTTTAAATTGATTTACTGCTTCTCTTAGGTCGTTGTTGGAAATGTATTCCGATTTAATACGGAAATCCAAGGCTCCAAAGTAGCGCATATAGTTTTCGGCATGCTGGTCGCTCCACATTCGAGGTAAAATACCTACGTGTTTTGCATTGGGTCCAGGGATTGCACCTTTGTAGTGGTTTACAATAACGTATTTGCCCAATTCCAAGTCTTTTTCATACTTGGGGCTGTCATCTCTATCTTCTCCCGAAGGAGCAAAAGTATCCGAATAATAAGCGCCATACACAGGACTGTCCACACCAGGATATTGTTCCCTGTTATAATAAGCCAATAAGGCCCTTGCATCAGCAGGATTGTTTTCGTTTACTACGGTTCTGGCGTTTGCTCTAATAGGTAGCATTAACCAAGATGAAAACCCAAGAATCAAGAACATCAAGCAGAGAACAATAATGTTCGCATTGTAATAATTATGTTTTCGGGTATATCTCAATCCAAAATAAAAGGCTGCGACAAAAACTAGCCCCATAATAATGGAACCTGAGTTGAAAGGAAGCCCAATTTCATTGATAAAGAACACTTCGCTCCAACCAAAAAGCTCCAAAACATAGGTCAAAGAGAATTTGTAAACCAAAATAAGAACCGCAATCACGGCAATATTGGCCAATAAGAAGTTCTTGACCGTGGTAGTTTTATATTTTTTGAAATAGTAGAGTAGGCCTATGGAAGGAATCGCCAAAAAGCCCATGAACTGGATTCCGAAGGTAAGACCTATCACAAAACAGATAAGCATGAGCCATCGGTGACCTCTAGGATCCCCCAAGTTGTCCGTCCATTTTAAACCTAACCAAAGCAAAAGAGCCATAATTAAACTGGCCATGGCATATACTTCGGTCTCTACAGCGTTGAACCAAAAACTATCGGAGAAGGTAAAGGCAAGTGCACCAACAAGTCCGCTCCCAAAAATGGCAATAGCTTTGCTATTGGTGATTTCACTTTTTTTGGAGATCATTTTTCCAACAAGGTTGGTAATGGTCCAGAAGGTGAACAATACAGCGAAAGCACTCGAAACTATGGATACGGCATTGACCATAAGCGCTATTTTGGTCTCGTCACCAAAGGCGAACAAGGCAAAAAAGGCACCTATCATTTGTAGCAACGGCGCCCCTGGCGGGTGTCCGACTTGCAATTTTGCTGAGGTGGAAATATATTCCCCTGCATCCCAAAAACTTCCTGTGGGTTCAACGGTCAGGGCATAAACTATAAACGCGATGGCGAAGGAAACCCACCCAAGGATGGTGTCCCATTTTTTGAAGTCTTTTGCAAACATAGAGTTGGTTATTAACCGAATTGTGGCGAATTTAGTAAATATAGAATAGAAGATTAGCCATTTTTGGAAAACCTTTAACACCCATAGTTGAGAAAAATAGCATGTATTCTTGTCAAAAATATTTGTTGAAACCAAACTTTGTTATAAATTTGCACGCTCAAATACGGTACTGGCCTATGGTGTAATTGGCAACACAGCTGGTTTTGGTCCAGTCGTTCTAGGTTCGAGTCCTAGTAGGCCAACGAAAAGCCCCTTAAAAGCGTTTGTTTTTAAGGGGCTTTGTTATTTAGGGATATGATATTTCGTTTCAAACAATCAACGAATAACTGTAAATCATATATTTGTTTTTGGATTATCTTTTCTTTGATCTTCATTTTTGCTTCCTTCTCGTTTTTATTGTTTTTATCCTTTAATAAATCAATTCAATTGCTAAATCCTCAAAGTATTCTGATATACAATTGAGCTATGATGTGTCAGATGATTTGTATTGGTATAAAAATATTTTTATATATTTGTACTAAATGAACTAAAAAAGTACATTTTAAAATGAACGTTCGATCTAGAGTACTACATATTGCCAAACAAAAGTTTCTCAAATACGGCTTCTATAAAGTTTCCATGGACAGTTTAGTGAAGGAACTTAGGACAAGCAAGAGTAGTTTGTACAATCACTTTTCTTCTAAAGAAGAATTGGTAAAGGCGGTTATGGAGAGTGTGAACAATGAAATCAACGCTAAACTCGAGGAAATTTTAAATGATGATGAAAATGACTTTAAAGGTAAACTGGACGCCATCTCTTATTATACCAGAAATTTATTGTTGAACGTTAGCGAGGAGTTTTTAAAGGATTTGGAAATAAACACACCGGATATTTGGGACGAATATCAAAAGAACAGAATAGAGCGAATTAACAAGTATTATAGAAGGTTATTTCAAATCGGAATTGATGAAGGTGTAATCAAACATGAGGTAAATCTAGATGTGATTATCGCAATCTATTTTAATCTTATGGAGTTGCCCTTGAAAAATAGTTACATAGATCTTTTGAACATGAA
This sequence comes from Flagellimonas lutimaris, assembly GCF_051494225.1. Classification (GTDB taxonomy): domain Bacteria; phylum Bacteroidota; class Bacteroidia; order Flavobacteriales; family Flavobacteriaceae; genus Flagellimonas; species Flagellimonas lutimaris_A. Next base: position 167,738 of record NZ_JBNPYE010000004.1, read on the forward strand.
CAGTCAAGACATTTATACTGAGGTAACGGATGTTTTTCTTAATGGTATCATGGTAGACTAGATTTTTTTATTCAAACAGTACTTAAAAAACTAAAATAGTACATAAAAATTATTGAGATGATCGCGCTAAACAATGATATAAATGATGCCCAACTCCAAAAACTGCCCATAGCTATAATTGGGGGTGGTCCCGTTGGTCTTGCGGCAGCCGCACAGTTAAAAAATAGTGGCCAAAACTTTGTGCTCTTCGAATCTGCAAAGGAAGTCGGGGCCAATATCCTTTCGTGGGGGCATGTGAATCTATTTTCTCCTTGGGAATATAATATCGACAAAGTGGCCGAAAAGCTATTAAGAGCTGCAATGGTAGAAATTCCGAACAAAGAACTTGTGCCCAATGGAAATGAAATTGTCCATCAATATTTAAAACCGCTGGCAGAATTAGACGGAATAAAAGAGAACATTCATTTTAACTCCACAGTTTTGGCAATAGGCAGAACAGGATTGGATAAAACAAAAACCCTTGGTAGGGAAAAATTACCTTTTTCCATTCAGGTAACGGAAAATGGTCAATTTAAATCGTATTCAGCAAGAGCGGTAATAGATGCTTCAGGTACATGGCATAATCCAAACCCGGTCGGTTCTGGAGGGATATTTGCCATTGGGGAACTTGAGAATCGCAAATACATCCATTATGGAATGCCCGATATCAAAGGCAAGGCCCTGGAAACATTCGCCAACAAATCCATCTTGGTTGTTGGGGGAGGCCATTCGGCCATTGGGTCCATATTGGCTCTGAACGGGATTGCCAAAGAATTTCCAAATACAAAGATTCATTGGGTCTTGAGAAAAGAACGGGTCGAAGATGTTTACGGTGGTCAAGAGGCCGATGAATTTAAATCCAGGGGAGCTTTGGGTATCGCTATAGAAAAACTGGTCAACAATGGCATTGTGGAAGTTCATACCCCTGTTCACATCAATGAAATACGAAAAACAATAAATGGATTGCTTATTAGGGGAACCAAACAGGACAATCTATTCTTATTGGGTGGAATTGATGAAATAATCAGCTGTACCGGTACACGACCTGATTTTGGTTTTCTAAGGGAAGTTCGATTTGAAGCCGATTCCTTTTTGGAATGCGTTCCGGCATTAACAGAATTAATCGACCCCAATATTCATAGTTGTGGAACTGTTCGACCCCATGGTGAGGCAGAGTTAAGGCAAGTAGAAAAGGACTTTTACATAGTGGGCATGAAAAGCTACGGCAGGGCTCCCACTTTTTTAATGGCTACCGGTTATGAGCAGGTAAGATCGATTGTTGCCCATATAAACGGGGATCATGAAAGCGCCAAAAATGTTGAGTTACATCTGCCAGAAACTGGTGTGTGCAACTCTGGGTTGATTGAAACGGTTAATAAAGAGACCAATTGCGACACCAGTTGTGGGGCCTAGAAATGGTGTCCGAAGAAATAGCCCAAATAGTATTGGAAGTATAAAGATGTAGGTGATGAAAATAGAGAGAATACAAACAGGGAAAGTTAGAATCAAAGAAAACCAAATAAGTAGGGCCAAAGGAATCATCCCTCCAATGGCCAAAGTATTGTTCGGTAAAAAATGGGCCGATTGGGTTCCGATTTATGCATGGGTGATTGAACATGAAGAAGGAATCATAGTGGTGGATACAGGTGAAACCTATAAAACAAGTGTAAAGGGATACCTTCCAAAGTGGCATCCATATTACGCATTGGCCGTGGATTTTGATGTAAAGCCGGAAGATGAAATCGGCCCACAATTGTTGAAAATGGGAATTGATCCTAAAAAGGATGTCGATAAGGTAGTATTAACGCATCTACATACGGACCATGCCGGAGGGTTACATCATTTCCCCAATGCTGATATACTTATTGAAAGGAATGAGTATAAAAATGCATCTGGGCTGAAAGGTATCTTGGCGGGTTATTTACCCCATAGATGGCCCAAATGGCTTCAACCAACACTCATAGATTTACCTGAATCACCTTATTTATCATTTGATAGGAGTTTGCCCATTACCAAGGACGGTAAAGTAATGATTGTTGCCACTCCGGGGCATGTATCCGATCACATTTCTGTCATTGTAGAAATGGATGAGGTATATTATTTTTTGGCAGGAGACACTTCATACACCCAAGAAAACTTACTGAATAAGGTGCCCGATGGCATTGGTACTAATGAAAGTACTCAGACCCTGGAAAACATACTGGCATTTTCAAGGGAAAAACCAACTATTTATTTGCCTTCACATGACCCATTGATTCCGGAGAGAATGAAAAATAAGGGAGTAATCCATTGGTAAGCATAAAATTGCCTTGCTAAGGATGAGAACAATCGAGAAATAACAATAAGTATAACATCAAAAACAAATAGTATGGAACGAATTTCCTATAAGGATATTCCAAAAGGAATGTTCGAAAATTTAATGACGACCGAAAATTTTATCAATCAATCCTCTTTAGAAATTAAGCTATTGGAATTGATAAGATTACGGGTTGCCCAAAAAAACGGTTGCGCCTATTGTGTGGATATGCACCACAAAGAATTGAAACATCTTGGAGAGACCGATTTAAGACTTTCTTCGTTGTGCGTATGGAAAGAAACTCCATATTTCACCGAAAAAGAAGAAGCGGCACTTAACCTGACCGATGCGCTTACTAAGTTGAGCCGAGCTCCGTTGCCCGAAGCGATATTTGATGCATTGACCCCACATTTTAGCAAAGAAGAGATTTGTTATTTAACCCTGGCGATTTCCCAAATCAATACGTGGACCCGCTTGATGAAAACCTTCAGGTTTGTTCCTGGGAATTATCAGGTAAAAGAAACGGTTTAAAGACATCAAATTTGTCAGATCTGTAGTTTACACTGGTTGAAATCTGATTGTTTGTGGTTTAGGGAAGGCGGATACTTTAAGGTTTTGTATTCCCTTCCCTTTTTATAGATGAGTTAAATGAACCATGGTCGATCAATAATAGTTGAACAAAATGAAAAATGTAATTCCCCCCGTCTTTGCCCTATTTATCATCTGGGTATTGGGCACTTTTCGAGTAAATGGACAAGAAAATGTAGAACCCAAAATAGTGGCCTCCATAGATTTGACCATGGTAGTAAATGATAAAGTCCCTGTGACTGTTAATCCTGATAAGTTTGATGCCGATTTGGTTACTTATCGTTTGCCCAAGGTTATTCAGGGAACTTATGCTATTGGTGACTATGGTAGATTTATTGAAGAATTTAAAGCATTTGATTATGATGGCAATGAACTGTTGGCATTACAAAAAGATGCCAATTCCTGGGAAATCCCCAACGCACAAGACCTGGATAAGATTGAGTATTGGGTAAATGATACTTTTGATATTGAAAGATCGGACGCTCCAAATGTTCCGCTTTCACCGTCCGGCACCAACATTGAACCGAATAATTATATATTGAATCTCCATGGTTTTGTGGGTTATTTCGATTCGCTTAAAAACAATCCCTACGAATTGGACATAACAACTCCCGTTGAATTTAAAAATACCTCAGCCTTACAGCATGCAACAAAAGAGCTCTCCGCTGATGGAAAAAAGACAACCTTAAAATATATCGCCCCACGCTATTTTGACCTTACGGACAATCCCATGATGTTTGGCGATGTGGAAATCGAAAAGTTTAAAGTAGGTAATATAGATTTTGAACTCGGTGTTTATTCTCCCAATAAGATGTATTCGGCCTACAAGATAAAAAAGAGCTTGCTGCAAATGCTGAATGCTCAAGTTACTTATCTCGGGAATTTCAAAGGAGCCAAAAACTATAGCATTATAGTGTACTTGTCAGATGGCAAGGAAGAATCTCCGAAAGGGTTTGGCGGATTGGAACACAATACATCCACGGTGATTGTAATGCCCGAATATTGGGAAGAAACAAAGCTTTATAACATCATGTTCGATATGATGGCGCACGAGTTTTTTCATATCGTAACCCCCATGACCATCCATTCTGAGGACATTCATTATTTTGATTACGATACCCCGACATTTTCAAAACATCTATGGTTGTATGAAGGGGTTACAGAATATTTTTCCAAACTGTTCAAAGTGGATCAGCATCTTGTTTCGGAGGAGGATTTTTATGGTAAAATGGCCTATAAGATCAAAGATTCCAAAAGATTCAATGATGCTTTGAGTTTCACCACCATGAGTGAAAACATTCTAACTGATAAATTCAAAGTCAACTACCCCAATGTATATCGAAAGGGAGCCCTAATGGCCATGTGTTTGGATATCCTGATACGGGAAGAGAGCCATGGGAAAAGAAGTTTATTGTCGTTGATAAAGGAGTTGTCCGAAAAATATGGCAAGAACAACCCGTTCATGGACGATGAATTGATTGAAGATATCACCAAGATGACCTACCCTTCCATTGGGTTATTTATGCAAAAACATGTCGTGGGCTCCCAACCGATAAACTATCAAGATTATTTGGATAAAGTGGGGCTGATTATTCAAGATGGGTCCATTAAATCAGTTGAGGACCCGGAACCATCCAAGTTACATTTAAGGAATGTATGGTTGAACAAGGACTCGAGAAAGATTACTTTAATTGAAAATGTCCATGTGATACCAATGAACGAGGAGATTGTTCTTGAACATCAGGATGTATTGATTGAAAATGGTAAAATAGTGGATATCCATGCAACTGATACAATAACTTCAAAAGTTCCTATTGATTTTCGAATTGATGGTACGGATAAATATTTGATACCGGGACTGTCCGAGATGCATTATCATTGGAGAAACAATGATAGGAACATAGCAACGGATTTTAAACTCTTGATAGCCAATGGAATTACCACAGCACGCAATATGGGCGAATATGAAGGGCAGGATCATATCGCAATTAGGGACAAAATCAATAAGGGCCAATTGATTGCCCCAAATTATTATACAACCGGACCGTATTTGCAAGCCGATAAGTTGCAAACTATTGAAGACGCCGTAAAAGTAGTTCAGCAGCATAAGGATAGGGGTTGCGATTTTATTAAAATTGGTGACGGAAGGGAAATTGATAAAGAAGTTTATCTAAAGCTATTGGAAGAAGCACAAAAGGTAAAAATTCCTGTTATAGGGCATGCACAGCATAATTTACCATTGGAGTATTCACTGAGGATGAAATCCATTGAACACGTAGAGGAGTTCATCTATATTTTTAATACATCCGAAGATTTTAAATATTTAAATAATGATTTGGATTTTCTAAACGCAACAGCCAAACAAATTCAGGATAGCGGTATTTATGTGGCCCCCACCTTGGTAATTTTTGAAATGATCACCCAATATCTTGATGAAGAAAAGTTCACTGAATTAAAAGCAAATGGTTTGGCCAAGTATCTTCCCAAAAAGGATGCTACGTATTGGTTATCGGATGAAAATCATTACCGGGCAAATTTTGTTGTGGGAACAGATAAAATTGATTTAGGTATGAAACCTTTGGACTTTTTCAACAGTTATTTTAAATGGATGAAAACCTTCACCAAAATACTATCCGATTATGAGGTGCCCATGCTATCGGGCAGCGATACATTCGGAATGGTTGTTCCCGGATTTTCGTTGCATAAAGAATTCGAATTTCTTCAAGAAGCAGGATTGACACCTTATGAAATTTTAAGATCGAGCACAATTGTTCCCGCCAGATACCTAAATGTTATGGCTTCCGAGGGAACCATCTCTGTGGGTAAAAATGCAAATTTGGTTTTATTGGATAAAAATCCACTTGAGGATATTATCAACACTAAATCAATAGAGGGTGTTATGCTCAAGGGGACTTGGTTTGGAAGGAATAAACTGGATGCCATGTTGTTGGAAGTTGAAATGTCGAATGATTAATTTAAACTACGGTTGAATTGGTAAGCCCCGCAAATTTGCATTTGCGGGGCTTTGTTTTTTCTTATACGAATAAAATATTGCAGATAATTCTGGGAGGTTGTATGACAGGACATCAATTAAAGCGTTTTTTGGCATGATCTAATGAAAATTGAATTTATACAAGTTGATTATCTTTAGAAGATTATTTTATTGAGATGACTCGCGACTTTATAGATATCAACGATTTTACCATTTTGGTCGAGGAGGCCACCAGCAAAAATATTATTGTGGATGCTTGCCGTTTTGATGAGCCTGTGGTTGCCGTTGCATTTTATGGCTCTGGAAATGTGGACCTGAATGTAAAATATGGTTGTAAATCCAAAGCATTCAATTATACAAAAGGTTTGGCCCTATCATTTTATGCTGACTCTAATGTTGAGTTTGAGCATACCGTTTCGCCAGAAAAGCCATTGCGTTGCGTTCTTATAGCAACAGCTTTGAGAAATTTGGAGAATCTGCCCAATGAAGAAGGGGAAATTTTCTTTTCGTTATTGAATGAATTGGTGAATCCATCCGATCATTATGTAGAAGGCCCTCAATTTTTTATGACCCCGGACATGGACCGAATTGTTGATTCGGTTTTCAACATGAAGTACCACGGCAAAACTAAAATGATGTTTTTCCGAAGCCAAATGACTACTTTGTTATCTCATTTTTTTGGGCAATTGGCCACACTGCAAACGGAAAAAATCAATACTACCGAACGGGACAAGTTATATAAGGCCAAGGAAATCTTGATCAATAACTTGGACAACCCACCTTCGCTGTCCGAGCTATCTCTTCAAATTGGCCTTAACAGTTATAACCTTAAGAAGAATTTTAAGGAGCTTTTTGGCGTACCAGTGTTCAAATATCTTCAGAACGAACGATTAAAAACCGCCCATGAACTGATCAGTAGCCAAAAGTCAACCGTACAAGAAGCAGCTTGGCATGTGGGCTACGATAGTTTAAGTTCTTTCTCCAACGCCTTCGAGAAAAAATTCGGGTACAGACCCAGCCAAATCAAGTAAATTCCCTTTGCAACAAATCATACTCCTTTTAGAATAAATAAAGGCTTTACTGTCAATGTAGTTTTGTCCTGTAATCAAAAAAAACAGGAAAAATGAAAACAGTAAAAGCATTGGCGATTGGAACCTTAGTTTGGATTCTTGGAGTTTCTGCCTTTTCAATCCTATACATGTTGCCGATTATGGAAGACCGCTATTTACAGGCCAATATTGGATTGGCATTGGTTGTCCCTCCTTTAGTATGGCTGGGCACATGGATTTATTATAAAAGAGAGAAGTCCACACATGGATTAAAACTTGGCTTGTTAATGCTGATGGCCAGTGCCACATTGGATGCCTTGATCACTGTCCCCATGTTAATTATTCCCTACGGTGGAAGTTATGCCAGTTTTTTTGGTTCTACCGATTTCTGGTTGATAGCATTGGAGTTCGTGGCCGTTGCTACCCTCTATTGGTATGTTAAGATACGTCCTAAGCAAATCGAATCTTTGAACCAATTATAAGACTGCTATGGAATTCTCTATCAATACAGTTACAACGATCAGCACCATCTTGCTTACGGGTTTAACAGCCGGCCTATGCTTTACTTGGACCAATGCGGTAACACCGGGGATAGGTCGTTTGGATGACCTTGGTTACTTACAATCCTTTCAAGAAATGAACAGGGCCATCATCAACCCTCTTTTTATAATAGTGTTTTTTGGTCCCTTATTTGGCCATATTGCTAACATATATCTCAATAGAAATCAGCCCAATACCATTTTCTTGATGCTTTTTGCTGCAGGAATATTATACGTTGCCGGTGTCGTGGTCATCACCATATTTGGTAATGTGCCCCTAAATGAAATGCTGGAAAGTACTGATTTAGAGAACTCTTCCCCAGATCAGTTGAAGGCATTGCGAAACAGCTTTGAGAATAAATGGAACAGATTGCACCTAATAAGGGCCATTGCGTCCACGCTGTCGTTTTTGCTTCTGATACTTACTCTTTTACAAAATCAAATCAATACAAATACATAGTTATAATCATGAAAAAAGACAATTTTTTAATCATCGGAGGAACTGGTAAAACAGGAAGAAAAGTCGTTGAAAGCCTTGAATTGCTTAACCAAAATGTTCGCATCGGTTCAAGATCATCACAACCAGCATTTGATTGGAACAATGAAGATACTTGGGGAGAGGCTCTTGAAGGAGTGGATAAAATGTACATTACCTATCAGCCAGATTTGGCGGTGCCCGGGGCAAAACAGTCCATTGAGAACCTAATCGTTCTTGCGAAGAAAAAGAACTTGAAAAAAGTGGTGCTACTTTCCGGTAAAGGAGAACGGGAGGCAGAACTGTGCGAGCAAGTAGTCATGAGTTCAGGATTGAACTATACCATTGTGCGGGCAAGTTGGTTCAACCAAAACTTTAGTGAAAGCTTCTTTTTGGAACCCATTCAGCAGGGGTTTGTCGCCTTGCCACAAGCAGACGTGCAGGTGCCCTATGTGGATACAGGTGATATTGCCGATGTAGTGGTCGAAGCTTTGCTTCATGAGGTGCATGATGGACAAATTTATCAACTTACCGGTCCGACCACCTTTTCATTTAAAGAAGCTGTAGCGGAAATTGCCAAAGCAACCCATAGGGATATTGCTTTTGTTCCTATTACAATAGAAGAATATGTTGCTGCTATGAAGGAACACGGCGTGCCAGCAGACTTCGTCTGGCTAGTCGAATATTTGTTTACAGAAGTATTGGGGAATTCTATGATGTCCGAAATCAGCAATGATATTGAAAAGGTACTCAAGCGCAAACCCAAGAGCTTTGTTGAGTATGTGCATGAGACGAAGAAAACAGGTATTTGGGAAAGTATGACACAAAACGCTTAGCATTTGTTTTGGTAAATGCTTTTAGCTATTTATTGACTCCGGTTAATATTAATGAATAGGGTTACATGTAAATTTGCACCTTTTTTTAAGACCAATAGAAAATAGCAATCCATGAATACATTTAAAGTAGACATTGTTCAAAAATCGGAATATCCCATCTTGGTAGAGGTGTGGGAAGCGTCGGTACGGGCAACCCACGATTTCTTGAAAGAGGAGGATATTCGATATTTCCGACCCTTGATTCTTAATACCTATCTGGATGCCGTTGAACTTAGATGCGTCAGGGACAATCAAAGAAAAATTCTTGGCTTCATGGGTGTTTCCGATAACAACCTTGAGATGCTCTTTATCCATCCCAACAATAGAGGGATGGGTATCGGGCGAAAATTGTTGGACTATGCAATTTTGGAATTACAGGTACAAAAGGTAGATGTGAACGAACAAAATGAGCAGGCCATTGGTTTCTATTCAAAATATGGGTTCGATGTGGTTGGCCGGTCGGAATTGGATGCATCCGGAAAACCATATCCAATCTTGCACATGAAATTGAAAAGCAACAAATCAAATATGAAATAAGCTACCGGTGCTCGGTAATTTTATAAAAACAGAAGTATGACAAAAGAAGAAAGAAAAGAAATGATAACAACCAGTTGGGAACTGCACAACCAGGTGGAAACTGCGTATTTGAACCACCCAGCAAACAAAAATGATGATGAGTGGTTGGAAAAACAGCGTTTGCTCTTAGCAGACATGGCTTTACATCTTTTGCAAACTTCTATGAACCCCGAGGAGATCAAGTTGGATAGGTTACGGGACAACTTGCATGCGATTTTAACCATTTCCGATCAGTTTTTGCCTGATGCAGGTTTAAAAAAAGCAACAGAAAATCTTTACTAAAAACTTTAAAGTAATGAGAAAAGCAATTATCACATTCAGTATTGTTCTCTATGCTTTTGTAGTTCCATTTTTAGAAATTAATACAACCCATGTATTTAACCCGGATTGGACACCCCATGTTCGTATTCACGAAGTTTGGCAATTGATTGCCAACTCCGGAATTGGACTGCTGTGCCTATGGTTGGTTTGGATAAAAAATGAAACCAAAATCAGTACAATATTAAGTTTGCTTATCACAGGAGGATTTTTATTGGCCTATATACTTCAAGATTTTTATGGAGGTTCTATGAAATACCTTGATGGAAGCGAAAAAACGCTCTTAGGGATTAATATAGGTGTTCTAGGATTCGGGGCAGCCTTTTTACTATTATTTACAATAATGTGTAACGACATTAAATCTTGGACTACTAACTCATCATTATAAAGAAATCAAAATAATGAATATAAAACTATTAATGACTACAAGTGCCATTTTCTTGGCAATTATTGGAGCGTTACTTTCCTTTTTGCCCAATGAAACAGCTGCTTATTTTAATATTGAATCGAATCTTGTTACCATACTCTTTTTGAAAATAATGAGCGCATTATACTTAGGATTTGGTATTTTAAATTGGATGGCAAAAGGAACACTTATTGGAGGTATTTATAATAGACCTATTGCCATTGGAAATCTTATGCATTTTGGAGTTGGGGCAATTGCCTTAGTTAAAGTTGTTTCTAATATCGAAACACACTCTGAAATAATAATTTCTCTCACAGTGGTCTATCTTATTTTTGCGCTACTTTTTGCCTATGTCTTTAAAACTAATCCAACTAATAAATGAAACAAATAAAACTTTTTTCCTTTTTGATCATCCTGCTTGTCATTTTTTCTTCATGTCAGGACAGTAAAAAATCCAACCTGACTTTACTCAGTGACGAAATCCCAACAGATACACCCTTGGTTTTTGGTCAAGGTGTTGTTTCCATTAAAGAAGCGAAGGATTTTGCCATTACCTTCTCCCCAGAAATGGACGAAATCTATTTTACGCGTAGAAAACCAGAAGAGGACAATGAAATTTATGCCATGAAATTAATTGATGGTAAGTGGTCCAACCCAGAACCGGCATTTTTTGCTGCAACCGAAGGATGGGATTTTGAACCCCATATCAACCCTAAAGGCGATAAACTATATTTTGGAAGTTTAAGGCCCCTTAACGATACAATTGGGTCAACAGGGTTACACCAATGGTACAGTAAAAAAAGCGTCAGCGGTTGGAGTGAGCCAAAACCATTGGAAAAACCATTTGTGGATAGGTCTGTAACAATGTACTTGACATCTTCAGAAAATGGTAATTTATATTTTACCACTGGAGAAAAAGGTGACAAACCAGAAGATTGGGTTATTTATAATTCAATTAAGGAAGGTGGTCAATATAAAAGTATCAAAAGAATGGAAGGGGAAATAAACGCTACCGGCAAATGGATAGCTCATTCATATATTGCTCCGGACGAAAGCTATATGATTTATGATTTTAAAAGTGATATGGGGTTTGGGGAAAGTGATTTATACATCAGTTTTAATAAAAATGGTGCATGGACAGCACCTTATAATCTGGGGCCTAAAATAAATACCGATCAAACTGAAATGACGGCAAGTGTCTCGCCCGATGGCAAGTATTTATTCTTCCATAGGGGGGTAGATGATGATGGTGATATTTATTGGGTAGATTTCAGGACTGTAAAAGAAAATATTGAGAAGAATATTAATAGCAACTAAGACAGCTGGTAAAAATTAGTTTACTAGCTCAATTAGAAAACATGATGAACAAAATAATAGGATTACTCCTCAGTACCTTCACTTTAATCTCATGCAAAACCAGTGAGGTTGAAATTTTAGAGGATAATGGATTGCTTATTGAAAATGCCCAAATCATATCCCCCGAAAACCAAACCATATCTGCCGATAGCATTATTATAGTGGATGGAGATAGCACCGTATATGTTGACCAAGTTGTCGTGAATGGTCAATCAATCAACAGAACAAACTCTTATCTGCCAAAAATACAGATGAGTAGTTCTCAATTGAAAACTATGAAAAAGACAAAATTCATCCTTACAATCCTGTGCAATGCTTTATGCTAATTGTATCGGCACAAAGAGATGCAACAAAAACAAATTTGATTGACAGGACAACGTCGTTTATCAACGCTTACAGTGCCAAACAACAACCCAATAGTACTGTTGATGATGTTGATCACTTTCTTTCCTTTTTTGCAGATGATTTTAAGGATGAGCACATTAAATACGGTGTGGTTGTCGAAGATAAAGCGGAGTTCAAAAAGGGGTTAGTGGACAAACTACAGAACAAAGTGTATTTTCATCGGGTAACCATAGAGGATATTATGATGGGAAACAATGTTGCCTTTGTCAAAATAAAAATCTGGGCCAAGGTAAAACCGTACCACATGGATACCATTGTGGAACACACTACAGGTCAAATCATGTCAATTGAATATGATGAAAGTGGATTGATAAAGCACTTGAGACGACATCACAATTGAAAAATCGAATAAGCAGGAAAGATCATGAAATTCAGAAAAGCAACAACTAAGGATGTACCGAACATTGTTGAAATGATTGCTGACGACGCTTTGGGCAGTAAACGGGAAAATTACACCATACCATTGCCCAAAACCTATTATGATGCCTTTGAGTTAATCGATTCGGACTCAAACCAAGAACTAACGGTTGTTGAAAACGAAAAGGGTCAAATAATTGCTGCTTTTCAAATGACTTTCATTCCCTATCTGACTTACCAAGGAGGTATTCGTGCACAAATTGAAGGAGTACGCGTGCACAAGGGCCATCGGGGTCTGGGAATAGGTAAAATTATATTTGAATGGGCCATCCGAAGAGCGAAGGAACGTAACCCCCATTTATTACAATTGACAACCGACAAAAAACGCCCCGATGCCATTCGATTTTATGAGTCCCTTGGATTTAAGGCCACCCACGAAGGCATGAAAATGCATTTTTAAATTACAGCTGTCTTTGCTAAAATTCCAATTGCCCCATATTCTTAAGATAGATTAAGATTGGTCCATTTCATGCCCTATATATTTGCCAAGTACAGAGATTGCTCAATCAATTGGGATTAAAACTTCTTTGATTAAAATGTATTCTATCATCAATCACTAAATAAACCATTAAAATGAGACTGACTACGGCCATAGTATCCATTGTACTTTTTCTAAACTATTCCTGTAATAGTGGAAACAACGATACTCTAGATGGGGGTATGACTTTACGATTGGAGCTATTTACCTCGGACATGAAAAAATCGGTGGATTTTTATACCGGGATATTGGACTTTACAATGGAAGGTAAGCAGATAAATTATTCCTATCAGCCGGTAAAAAGAGGAAATGTCATCTTTGGAATTGGCCCTCTAAGTAAACTTTCCAATGACCATCATTTTAATCCCAACCTAAAGAATATTCAAAAAGGGTATGGGGTGGAAATCGTATTGGAAGTTGATGATGTAGCTGAGGTCTATGAGAATGTCAAATCAAGTGGATATCCTGTGGAGGTACCCTTAGCGACCCAAAGTTGGGGACTAACGGATTTCCGTGTTGTAGACCCCGATGGTTATTACCTGAGAATTACTTCAAAACAAGAATAAACATTGTAAGTATAGTTGTTGATACGCTTGTATTGATGAACATATTTTTTAGCATTTTTAAAGCCTTTATTAGGCACTTGGGCGGGCCATGTCATAAAGGTATAAGGAGTTTGGTTTTAATGGTATGGTTTGATTGTCAAAACTCTTAAAGAATAAGAAGTTGGATAATTTATATATATCAATTTAGCGATATTATTTAATTGGTCAGGTGGATAAATTACTACTTTAGACGTGTTGACTTTCAAAAGTTTCATTTTCAGTTCTTTGAAAATATCATCTAATGGAATGTTACAAACAAACACGCACACAAAAACTATTCAAACTATATTACGATGGCTAAGATCAATTATGAGCAGGAATTCAATCGCTCCATCAAAGATCCTGATAGCTTCTGGATGGAACAAGCCGCCAAAATTAACTGGTTTCAAAAACCACAGAGGGCATTAACAAAAGATGAAAACGGGTTTTACCGTTGGTTTAAAGGTGGGAAATTAAACACATCTTACCTAGCACTCGATTCCCATATTGAGAATGGGCGGGGAAACGACATTGCACTTATTTACGATTCGCCAGTTACGCAAACGATTGAGAAGTTTACCTATTTGGAGCTGCGCGATCAAGTGAGCCGTTTGGCGGGAGGTATGAAGCGTTTAGGGGTCGAAAAGGGCAATACCGTAATCATTTATATGCCTATGATTCCACAGGCTGTGGTCTCTATGTTGGCCTGTGCCCGATTAGGTGCTGTTCACTCTGTTGTTTTTGGCGGATTTGCACCGCACGAGTTGGCCATTCGTATAGATGACGCCAAACCCAAATTGATTATTACTGCCACTTCAGGAATAGAGGTGGATCGGATTATTCCTTACAAACCTATGGTGGACGATGCCGTTAAAATGGCATCACATAAACCCGAAAATGTTATCGTTTATAACCGAAGGCTGGGAGCTGCTCGCCCGGATGGTGAAAATGATATTGATTATGCTACCCTTATGAGGATTGCCGATCCGGTAAGATGCATAGAGGTGGACGCGACCGACCCACTCTATATTTTATATACTTCCGGAACTACTGGAAAACCAAAGGGGATTATTCGTGATAATGGAGGACATGCCGTTGCTATGCATTACAGCATGAAACACGTGTATGGAGTTAACCCAAGAGAAGTTTTTTGGGCTGCCAGTGATGTAGGTTGGGTAGTAGGACACAGTTATATTGTGTATGCATCCTTGATTTATGGATGTACTACCGTACTTTTTGAAGGTAAGCCGGTTCGTACTCCAGATGCATCTACTTTTTGGCGGGTAATCAGTGATCACGAAGTCGATGTTATGTTCACCGCACCAACGGCAATTAGAGCCATAAAAAAAGAAGATCCAGAAGGCCATTTTATAAAGCAATTTGATATGACCCCTCTTCGGTATTTGTTCTTGGCAGGAGAACGTTGTGATGTTTCCACCTTGAACTGGGCGGAAGAAAAATTGAATGTACCCGTGATTGATCATTGGTGGCAAACTGAAACTGGTTGGCCCATTGTTGCCAACATGATGGGCTTTGAAGAACATTTTGATGTTAAGCCAGGTTCTGCAACAAAACCTGTATGTGGGTACGATGTCCAGATTTTGAGAGAAGATGGAAGTGTGGCTGAATTGGGAGAAGAAGGGTATGTAACCGTGAAATTGCCAATGCCACCAGGTACATTGCCCAATCTTTGGGGTGACACGGAAAGATTTATAAAAGGGTACCTTAATAAGTTTAAAGGCTATTATTTTTCCGGTGATGGAGGATATATTGATGAGGACGGTTATGTGTTTATAACTGGTCGTGTGGATGATGTGATTAATGTGGCTGGACATCGATTGTCTACCGCTGAAATGGAAGAAGTGGTTGCCAAACATCCAGATGTGGCCGAATGTTGCGTAGTTGGAATAGAAGATGATCTTAAAGGTCAGATTCCATTGGCCATTACAGTTCTGAAGACAGGTGCCGCCATTGAAAGTTTTCAATTGCAAACCGAAGTAGTAAGTGATGTCAGAAAGGAAATTGGTCCCGTTGCTTCTTTGAAAAAAGTATTGGTGGCAGAACGATTGCCCAAAACTAGATCAGGAAAAATATTGCGCAAAGTGATTCGGGCCATTGCCGATGGAAAGGAGTTTACGCCGCCGTCAACAATAGATGACCCGGCAATATTGACCGAAATTCAGGAACTTTTCGAAGATCAAATGGTCGGTTCCTTTGAAAAGAAAGTAAAGTAGTCAATTTAAATAGGCGAGCACTTAATTTTTGTTTACTCTAAAAGTTACCCCTCTATTGGTGATGACTCTTCCCGTTTTCATGGTTAAGGTTGCTTCATTGGAAGTGATCGGTGTACAGGTTCCACTGCTATTGGAGACGAGCACTCGATATATGTATCCGTTGTAGTTGGTGTCAGGTGTGTTTACAGTGAGATTAGCTGTCTGCGTACCCGAATATTCGAAACCGTCGGTAATAGTAACAAAGTTACTGCCTCCATCCATGCTTACTTCCCATTGGTAGGTATCTACATTGGTAGCGATTACCGAAAAGCTTCCATTATTACCGACCACAACAGTTTGGTCGCTAGGTTGTGTAGATATGGTAAATGGAGTTACGGTAATGGTCTGTTCCACATCCAAGCTGTTTCCTGATGCATCGGTAACTCTATATGTCCTGGTTATAATTTCTGGATTTGTCCCGCCATCACTTACATCACTAACAAAAGTTACCGTTGGACTTGGGTCGCAATTATCTGCTTCATCTGCAATAACCGTGATGTCGGCTGTTGGAACATCGGCTGAACAATAAACCGTTAAAGGTGAAGGTGCACTAGCTGTAGGAGCAACATTGTCCACTGTAATAATAGTCGTGGCCGCAATGTTTGGACCCGCAGGGTCCCCAGGCATTCCTCCATATTCTACCAAATATCCTTTGGGTTGATAGTCTCCACTACCTGCCCCAGTGTTCGAAAGGTCGTTCCAAGATCCAAGCAATCCAACCCCTGGTGCTGTAATGTGTGCATAATCTTCATTACCGGATTGATTTGGTTCGCCCGTATTCCAAAATTCATATCCAAATGCGGTTCCTCCTGCAGTTCCTCTCCAAAAAAGAGTTCCCGCTTCGGGACCTGTTACCCAGTACCAATCTCCTTCGGTAGCTGCATCGCTCGCGCCAATCCAACCTGCACCTGGTGCTTGTGATCCTAAAAGGTCTGATTCATCCTGATTTGAAATAGTAGCTAAATATCCTTGAAGTCCATAAAAAGTCCGTAGGGCGGCGGCATCTCGCGCTGCTGTCCAGGTAATCCCCAAAGAGGGCACATATTCGTAATAATGCCCTGTCGATTCCAGGTAATTAGCTTCGTTCAATACCACGGAAAATGTACGGGTATCCCCAGAGGTTACCGTTGCCGTAGTTTGGAATTCGACCGCGGCAATTGCAGTTTCAAACTCGGCCAATGTAGCTGGTCCGTTCAACAAAAGCCTTCCTTCTGATGTGTCCCAACTTACCGTAATGTTAGGATGCGTGCCCGTTAAGCTTAAAAGATCGCCAGAAACATCGTAGTTGGAAGTGACTTGTATGTAAACAGCATCCAAAGTGGTGCTGTCAGGGTCGGTAATGCTTACGGTTTCCACTACGGGAATAGTATCACCAGGACAAAATATTTGATCTCCTGTTGCAGAAATGGATGGTGGGTCATTGGCGTCAACAATGTCATCTCTAAAATCCAAATCACCCCCAGAACCTAGATCACCATCCGAATCGGGCAGCATAAGTGTTCCTCCTGTAGAGTTCAGTGGATTATCAATATCACCTCCCGGATCATCATAGTCTGTAGTAGTATCTATAGCGTTGTCCAAACCGTCTCCGTCACTATCTGTTCCAGAAAGCGTTAAGGTCGCCTCAGTTGTATCATTGGTCCCATCATTATCACTGTCGGTGTCCATAAAATCGGGAGTGCCATCACCATCGGTATCCACATAGGTAATACCACTAATTTCGTAGGCATTGTCCAGACCATCATTATCGGAATCGCTTCCTGATGGAGCAGTATAGCTTATAGATGTCTGAGCTTCCACATTGTCGGGAATACCATCCCCATCACTGTCCAAATCTTGATAGTTAGGGATGCCATCACTATCGGTGTCCACGGTGGTGCAATTTACAGCACCGCATTCATCGGTATCTAGAATTCCATCGTTGTCATCGTCAATATCCACACTGTCATCAATTCCATCTCCATCCAAATCGGTTGCTGGAGTACTACAACTGGAATACAATACCGAAAAGGGTATGCTTTGTTTGGAGATAGAAGGGCCTTGATATTGAACGGCCAAGGTTTCACCTCCACCGTTTTCAAAGAAAAGCACCCGAATATTATGTAAACCTGTGGTCAATGTTGTGGAGCCAGATCTTTCCTGTGTTCCATGAAGGCCATCATTGCTTACAATTTGCACCCCATCAATATAGAGTTTGGACCCATCATCTGATGAGGTATAAAAGGTATAGGAGCCTGCTGTGTTGATTTGGATATAGCCATCGTATCGAATGCTGAAACTATCAGTATCACCAGGATCTTCTTGATTTTGAAGGGCATCCACATCAAAACTGGTGTAGGTTCCAGTACCCAATGCGCCTGTGGTAGGAATATTGTCCACAGTATTTCCTGAAGGAACACTATCGTAAAACTCAAAATCCAACTCGCCGTTACAAATACCAGAAATACCCTCTACTGTTACGTTGTCTATAAAATATTGTTCGTTATTGTTATTGTTGTCCATTCTTACCCTAACTTCCAAAGTAGTGTTGCCGGCACTAGCAAATCCAAACCCATATGAAGAATTTAAAGGATCGGAGTTGGAGCCAGATGCATTTACAAACTGTTGCCAAGAACCACTATCAATACGGTATTCGCCAATCATGTAATCACTTCCATTTTCCATGTCATTGGGGTCATCCACCCAAGTATCCATGCTGAAGCCAATAAAATCGTATCCAGAAATATCGATAGTGTTTATCTGCCAAATACCTTCCGCATCGAGATTTCTACCTCTTAAAGCGTTGTTTCTGGTGGCTAGTCTACTTCCCCGATTAGTGGTCCAATTGGAGGCAGAGGATCCGGTTGCAGTACCATTTTCGGTCCCATTTCCATAGCTGTTAAAATTTTCGCTCCAAATGGTAGTTTGCGAAAATGTAACCATTGTACCCAAAAAAAAGAAGGCGATAAATGCCGTAACTGGCTGGGTAAATGGTTTTATTGACCATTTAGAAGTTGAGGTCATGCCCATACGTTATGTTGATTGGAAAACAAAAGTAATGGGTAGGTCCTTGGCGCAAAATATTTGTTGTGAAATGGGTTAAAATGATTGTTAACCCTATGAATTCTTTGGAATTTCCGTGTTATTCAGGTCTCTTTGTTTTATTAAATAATAATCTCAGCAAATCGGTATAGCGGTCGCACATTAGTTCCTCGACTATTTATAATGTACTGAAAAATAGATGTGGAAAGCTCAATTTTTGTATTAAAATTGGTTGCACAAGCGATAATATTTGTTGTATATTTGCAAAACTGAACGGATATTAACGTATTCATGAGGGGACCTTGAGTCCCCTCTTTTATTACTGGTTTCTTATGTTGAAGGATAAAGTGGAATCGTTGTTGAACAAGGCTTTGGAGGAATATTCTTCCCTGTTCTTGGTAGATTTTACTGTTGGAGGAGATAATAGTATTAAGGTGGTTTTGGACGGTGATGAAGGTGTAAGTCTTCAAGATTGCATGAATGTTAGTAGAGCTATAGAGCATAATTTGGACCGTGAAGAAGAGGATTTTTCTCTAGAGGTCACCTCTGCTGGCGCTACATCACCATTGAGGTTGCCACGTCAGTACAAAAAAAATATTGGAAGAAAATTAAAGGTGAAAACCAGCTCCGGTGAAATGGAGGGAACGCTGGTCGAAACCTCGACAAATAGTATTACCTTGGAGTGGAAGGCGCGCGAGCCAAAACCAGTAGGTAAAGGAAAAGTTACAGTACAGAAAAAGCAGGAAATCGCATTTTCTGACATTCAAGAGGCAAAAGTTAAATTAAAATTTTAATTGTAGTAGAAAATGGAAAACCTAGCGCTCATCGAATCCTTTTCGGAGTTTAAGGACGATAAGTTTATTGACAGGGTGACCCTTATGGCGATTTTGGAAGAAGTTTTCAGAAGTGCGCTCAAGAAAAAATTTGGTTCTGACGACAATTTTGATATCATAATCAACCCAGATAAAGGGGATTTGGAAATATGGAGAAACCGTATCGTTGTGGAAGATGGCGAAGTGGAAGAACCAAACGAAGAAATATCCTTGTCCGAGGCTAGAAAAATTGAACCTGATTTTGAAGTTGGGGAGGATGTTTCGGAAGAAGTTAAATTGATCGATCTTGGAAGAAGGGCGATCTTGGCATTGCGTCAAAACTTGATTTCTAAGATTCATGAGCATGATAATACCACCATCTACAAGCAATTTAAAGATTTAGAAGGTGAAATTTATACTGCAGAGGTGCATCATATTAGACACCGTGCCGTAATTTTGTTGGATGATGAAGGAAACGAAATCATTTTACCAAAGGAGAAGCAGATTCCATCCGATTTTTTCCGTAAGGGGGACAACGTACGTGGTATTATTGAGAGTGTAGAGCTTAAAGGAAACAAGCCGGCCATTATTATGTCCAGAACATCTCCTATTTTCTTGGAGCAATTGTTCTTCCAAGAAATCCCCGAGGTTTTTGATGGATTGATTTCCATTAAAAAGGCAGTCCGTATCCCAGGAGAGAAAGCGAAGGTGGCAGTGGATTCTTATGATGATAGAATTGATCCTGTAGGTGCCTGTGTGGGTATGAAGGGATCTCGTATCCATGGAATTGTTAGGGAATTGGGCAACGAGAATATCGATGTAATCAATTGGACAAACAATCCGCAATTAATGGTTACCCGTGCACTTAGTCCTGCTAGGGTGTCATCCGTTAAATTGAACGATGAGAAAAAAACAGCTCAAGTATACCTAAAGCCCGAGGAGGTTTCCAAGGCCATTGGTAGAGGTGGGCATAACATACGATTGGCTGGTCAATTGACTGGTTATGAAATAGATGTGTTCCGTGAAGGCGTTGAAGAAGATGTGGAATTGACCGAGTTTTCTGATGAAATAGAAAGCTGGGTTATTGAAGAATTCAAGAAGATTGGATTGGATACAGCACGTAGCGTATTGGAGCAAGATGTGAAAGATTTGGTGAAACGAACCGATCTTGAAGAAGAAACAATCCAAGAGGTCGTTCGCATCCTCAAGGAAGAATTTGAAGATTAGGCTTATATTAGCAGCGAAAATTTAGGGCAAGTAAAATTATTTATGGCAGAAAATCCAACAATACGACTTAACAAAGTTCTCAGAGAATTGAACATTTCACTGGATAGGGCAGTCGATTACCTCTCCTCGGAAGGGCATGAGGTAGAGGCGCGGCCTACCACTAAGATATCCAATGAGGTGTATCAAGTTCTGTTGGATGAGTTCCAAACGGATAAGAGTAAAAAGGTCGCTTCCAAGGAAGTTGGTGAAGAAAAGCGCAAGGAGAAAGAGGCTATCCGAATCCGAATGGAAAAGGAGCAGGAAGAACGCAGGTTGGCCAAGGAGAAAAAGGAGGCGGAACAGCAGGTAGTAAAAGCCAAAGCTGAACTTTCCGGACTTAAGACCGTTGGTAAAATTGATTTGGATAAAAAAACCGAAAAGCCCAAGGAGGAGAAGCCAAAACAAGAAGAAGCGCCCAAACCTGATCCTGTAAAAACACAAAAGGAAGAAAAACCCGAGGTTCCTGCCAAAGAAAAAGGGGAAAAGCCAAAACAGGAAGAAGTTAAAACGGTAGAGGCAAAAGAAGTAGGGGCAAAGGAAGTAGAGGCAAAGGAAGAAAGTAAAGAAAGTTCTGAAGAGACCACTGAGTCTGGAACTATCAAAACCAAATATCAAAAGCTTTCAGGCCCGAAGATTACCGGGGATAAAATTGATCTTTCGCAGTTTAAAAAACCAGCCAAGAAGAAAAAAGAGGATAGTCAAAAACCTAAAGGAGGTTCTTCTGATGGTGCGGATCGTAAGAAACGCAGAAGAAGAATTGTGAAAAATGGCCCACAACCTGGTGGCGGTCGCAATAATAGAGGTGCAGCGGCAGGAAGAAAAGGACAACGTTCTACAGCTCCTAAAGTTGAGCCTACCGAAGAAGAAGTACAAAAACAAGTAAGGGAAACTCTTGAAAAACTTCAAGGGAAATCCAGCAAGGGAAAAGGAGCAAAATATCGTAGGGAGAAAAGAGATCAGCACCGTCAACAAACGGAGAAGGATCTTGAGAAGCAAGAATTGGAGAGCAAGATTCTAAAGGTGACCGAATTTGTTACGGTTAATGAACTTGCTACCATGATGAATGTTTCCACGACCCAAATTATTTCTGCTTGTATGTCGTTAGGTATCATGGTGACGCTCAATCAGCGCTTGGATGCCGAGACACTTTCCATTGTTGCCGACGAGTTTGGTTATGAAGTAGAGTTTGTGACGGCGGAAATCGAGGAAACCATCGAGGAAGTGGAGGACACTCCAGAAGATTTGGTGCCACGAGCACCGATTGTTACAGTGATGGGTCACGTAGACCATGGTAAAACATCTTTATTGGATTATGTTCGTCAAGAGAATGTGATCGCAGGTGAGAGTGGTGGTATTACCCAGCATATTGGGGCGTACGGAGTTTCATTGGAAGGTGGACAAAAAATAGCATTCTTGGATACACCAGGTCACGAAGCGTTTACCGCTATGCGAGCGCGTGGTGCCCAAGTAACCGATATTGCTATTATCGTTATTGCTGCGGATGATGATATTATGCCTCAAACCAAAGAAGCAATAAGTCACGCACAAGCGGCAGGAGTCCCTATAGTATTCGCAATCAACAAAGTTGATAAACCTACGGCAAATCCCGATAAGATTAAAGAAGGCTTGGCCAGTATGAACTTGTTGGTAGAAGACTGGGGAGGAAAAGTTCAATCCCAGGATATTTCCGCTAAAACAGGACAAGGAGTTCCTGAGTTGTTGGAAAAAGTCTTGTTGGAAGCCGAACTATTGGAGCTAAAAGCAAATCCTGACAGATTGGCTATGGGAACTGTGGTAGAAGCTTTCTTGGATAAAGGTAGGGGTTATGTGTCCACAATTTTGGTGCAGACCGGTACCTTGAACATCGGAGATTATGTGTTGGCCGGAACCTGTAGTGGTAAGGTCAAGGCTATGCAAGATGAGAGGGGAAACAATATAGAAAGTGCTGGCCCATCTACGCCAATCTCTATTCTTGGATTGGATGGAGCGCCACAGGCAGGTGATAGGTTCCACGTGCTGGAAGATGAGCGCGAAGCCAAACAAATTGCGGCCAAACGTTCTCAATTGCAACGTGAGCAATCTGTAAGGACACAACGACATATTACCTTGGATGAAATTGGACGAAGAATCGCATTGGGTGATTTCCAAGAACTGAATATTATCCTTAAGGGTGATGTGGATGGTTCTGTGGAAGCTTTGACCGATTCGTTCCAAAAATTGTCCACCGACGAAATCCAAGTGAATATTATTCACAAAGGAGTTGGTGCAATTACCGAATCTGATGTGTTGTTGGCAAGTGCCTCCGATGCGATAATAATCGGATTTAATGTAAGGCCAATGGGTAATGCCAGGACCATAGCAGATAAAGAAGAAATCGATATTAGGACATACTCCATCATCTATGATGCGATTAATGATCTTAAAGATGCGATGGAGGGAATGTTGTCTCCAGTGATGAAAGAAGAAATTACCGGTAACGCCGAAATCAGGGAAACATTCAAGATTTCCAAGATCGGAACCATTGCAGGTTGTATGGTGACCAGTGGTAAGATATTCAGAAACTCACGTATCAGACTCATCAGGGACGGTGTAGTGATCTATACTGGAGAATTGGCTTCGTTGAAACGATTTAAAGATGATGTCAAAGAAGTATCCAAAGGATACGATTGTGGACTTCAGATTAAGAATTACAATGATATTAGGGAGGGTGACATAGTTGAGGCCTTCCAAGAAGTTGCGGTGAAGAAAAAGCTGTAAGAGATAATTCTAGATTGGATATAAAAAAAATCCCGCCTTTTGAGCGGGATTTTTTTATGATTTGGATTCTTTTTCCTCCGGTTTTAGGAGCATGGCATCCGGATATTTTTTTCGAACCTCCAGGTACTTTCTCTCGGCCTCCAATTTTGTTTTGAATTTTCCGAGCCTAACACGGTATGTAGGTGATTCAAACTCTATTTTGGAATACCAGTCAGGAAAATCAACCTCTACCTGGTCTAATAACTCTTGTGCCTTCTTATAGTTCCCAAAACCAACCTGAATTTGGTAAAATCCAGAATTAGCATGAACCGTGGTGTAAAGTTTCACCAATTCATCAATTTTTGAATCTTGTTGGATGGTCACTTGTGCATCCTGGGCCGAAACCTGTGTTGCCAAACCAATCAAAATTGCTGTAAATACAGTGGTTTTCATATTGTTCCAGTGTTGTATAGTTTAAGCTTATTGCAAATGTAGATTATTATAGGTTAATCAAGTTAGGGCCAAGTTATTTAGAATCCTTATAAATTATAAGTTATAAATACCTTAACATTTCAAAAAATGACTGTATGTCTTACTTTTGTTGCCATTCTTGGCAGGGTGAAAGGCTATTGCTCTCAAACTCAATAGAAAGAATCGTGCCAAAGATTTCGATAGAAATTTCACTAATATGAAAAAGGTTTTATACCGCCATCTATTTTCTAAAGTTTTAGGTTTAACTCTCCTATTATTCTCCACATCTTTTTATGCTCAGGAAGAAACTGAAGCTGCTGCCGAGGTAGTTGCAGAAGGGACTGCTGATGCTGCTGGAGCGGATCCAGTAAAGGGGAAGCAACTTTTTAACCAGAATTGCGCCGCATGTCACTCCCTGGATAGGAAGATGACTGGTCCTGCGTTGGCCAATGTGGAAACAAGGCTAGCTGAAGATCAGGGGTTGGATAAAGAATGGATTTATGCATGGGTTAAAAACAGTCCTGGGGTGATTTCATCTGGAGACTCCTACGCTGGTAAAATTTATGCTGAGTACAATCAAGCAGCAATGACACCTTTTCCAACATTGTCAAATGAAGATATTGACAATATTTTGGCCTATACGGCTGCTCCGCCACCGGCACCGGCAGCAACTACTGCTGCAGCGACGGCTGGAGGTGAGGCTACTGGTTCCAGTACTGGAATATCCAATGAGATGATTCTTGGGGCCTTGGCCTTGGTTTTTGCGCTTTTGGTGATTATGCTTGTTTTGGTAAACAAGACGCTTCGTAGAATTGCTGAAGCCAATGGCGTTGTACTTGATCAGGAAAAGGAAAAGCGTTTGCCTATTTGGAAAGCCTTTGCTCAAAACCAATTCTTGGTTTTGGTCAGTGTAATTTTCCTGCTTTTGGGAAGTGCATATTTCGCTTATGGGTACTTGATGCAAATAGGGGTTGACCAAGGTTACGCGCCGGTGCAACCAATTCACTTTTCGCACAAGATTCATGCAGGGGACAATAATGTTGATTGTAAATACTGTCACTCTTCTGCAAGGGTGTCCAAAACGTCAGGGATTCCTTCCTTGAATGTTTGTATGAACTGTCATAAGTCCATTTATGAGTATGCAGGTAATCCAGAGGGGCCATCAGCGGAAGATTTGGCCGCAGGTCACACTAACGAGTTCTACACTGGAGAAATCAAAAAATTATACAAAGCAGTTGGATGGGATGAAGAAAACCAGAGCTACACAGGTGATACGCAGCCGGTGGAGTGGGTGAGAATCCATCAATTGCCTGACTTTGCTTATTTCAACCATTCCCAGCACGTTTCTGTGGCCGGTGTTGAGTGTCAAACTTGTCACGGTCCGGTTGAGGAAATGGAGATAGTGGAGCAGTTTGCTCCATTGACTATGGGATGGTGTATTAATTGTCACCGAGAGACCAATGTTAAGGTTCAGGGCAATGCATACTACGAAGCAATCCATGAGGAATTGTCCAAGAAGTATGGTGTTGAGGAATTGACCGCCGCTATGATGGGTGGTTTGGAATGTGGTAAGTGTCACTATTAAGAATTAAAAGAAGATAATCTCAGATATATCGTATGGCATCAAACAAAAAATATTGGAAAAGTGAAGCGGAGTTGAATCCGAACGATTCCATTGTTGAGGCGCTAAGAAACAACGAGTTTACAGAGGAGATTCCCGTTGATGAATTTTTGGGCGACAAGGAAAGCTTGTCTTCCTCGAACACATCTCGTAGGGATTTCTTGAAATATGTAGGTTTCAGTACGGCGGCAGCTACCGTTGCGGCGTGTGAAGGCCCAGTTCATAAATCTATTCCATATGTAGTGCAGCCGGACAATATTGTTCCCGGTGTGGCAAATTATTATGCTACCACTATTGCGGACGGTTTTGATTTTGCCAGTATTTTGGTGAAGACTAGGGAAGGAAGGCCTATCAAAATTGAAAACAATACCGATGCTAAAATTAATGGTGGTGCCAATGCAAGGGTGCAGGCCTCTGTTTTATCATTGTACGATAGTAAAAGGGTTCAAGGGCCAATGGCCAATGGTGAGCCCGTTGAATGGAAGGTGTTGGATGCTACCGTTAAAGCAAAGTTGAATGCTTTGAAAGGTTCTAGTAAACAAGTGGTGTTATTGACACAGACTTATGCCAGTCCTTCAACTTCTAAATTGATATCCGAGTTTAAGAAAGCTTACGGAGAAAATGTAAATCATGTAGTTTACGATGCCATTTCCGAAGATGCTGCATTGAACGCATACCAAAAAGCTTATGGTGAACGTGCCTTAGCGGATTACGATTTTGAGAAAGCGGATTTGATTGTTTCTTTCGGAGCTGATTTTCTAGGTGATTGGCAAGGTGGTGGATACGACTCAGGGTATGCCAAAGGTCGTGTTCCCAAAAATGGAAAAATGTCCAGACACGTTCAGTTGGAATCTAATATGTCTTTGACAGGTGCCAACGCAGATAAGAGATACCCGATGACGCCGACCCAGCAAAAAATTGCCCTTGCCAAATTGTATGGCAAATTAAACGGTAGTAGTGTTGGGGGTGGAACTTCTGATGTTGATGAAGCCGTGGATAAAGTTGCGGCTGAAATCAGAAAGGCAGGTAGTAAAGCAGTTGTGGTAAGTGGTCTTAATGACGAAAACGCACAGACTGTTGTATTGGCCATTAACAAATTGTTGGCCAGTGAAGCTTTTGATGTCGAAAAACCTAAATATGTACGTCAAGGTGATGTTGCAAAAATGGGCAAGTTGATTGCTGATATGAATGCAGGTCGTGTTGGTGCGTTGATTATGGATGGTGTTAATCCAGTGTATACTTTGCCTAATGCGGAAGAATTCCTTTCTGGATTGGAGCAGGTAGATGTATCGGTTGACTTTGCTTACATTAATGATGAAACTGCGCAAGCGTCCAGCTACGTTGCTGCAGCCTCACATTACTTGGAGTCTTGGGGTGATGCCGAATTCAAAAAAGGAGAATATAGCTTGATGCAACCTACCATTCGTGAGTTGTTTGATACAAAACAGTTTCAAACAGCACTTTTAACATGGATGGGCATCGAGAAAACATATTACGAATACATTAAAGAAACTTGGAGTACAGATGTGCTTCAAGGTGAATCTTGGAACAAAGCATTGCAGGATGGGGTGTTTGCCGCACCAGCTATGATTGTTGAGGAAGAAACAGTAGCTGCTAATGATTCTGGTGAAGAACCAGAGATAGTTCCAATTGCCTCTGCAGTTCGTTCTTTAGTGAATTCAACAAGTCCAGGAACAGAGCTTGTTCTTTATTCCAAAACAGGAATGGGAGATGGCCGTCAGGCCAACAACCCTTGGTTGCAAGAATTCCCTGATCCAATTTCCAGGGTTTCTTGGGATAACTATGTGACAGTTTCTAAAGCTGATGCTGAATCTTGGGGGCTTGAAAATACAATTGAAGCCGATGGTGGTGTCAATGGTAGTTATGTAAAATTGACGGTTGATGGAATGGTATTGGAAAATGTTCCGGTGATTATTCAGCCAGGTCAGGCAGTAGGTACGGTTGGTCTATCATTTGGGTATGGTAAAAAAGCAGGAATGCAAGATGAGATGGCAACGGGAGTCAATGCCTATACTTTGTATAGCAACTTTTCCGATGTTCAGTCTGTAACAGTTGAGAAATCCGCTGGGGAGCACGAATTTGCTTGTATTCAATCTCATAAGACATTGATGGGTAGAGGAGATATCATCAAGGAAACTACCTTGGAAATCTTCAATACCAAAGACCACCAAGAGTGGAACCCAATGCCGCATGTAACTTTGAATCACAATGAAATACCTGTGACTTCACCTGATGCGGATTTATGGGATGAATTTGATAGAAGTATTGGTCATCACTTTAACTTGTCCATAGATTTGAACGCTTGTACCGGTTGTGGTGCTTGTGTTATAGCATGTCATGCAGAGAACAACGTTCCTGTTGTTGGTAAGGCTGAAATGCGTCGTTCCAGGGATATGCACTGGTTGCGAATCGATAGATATTATTCTTCTGAAGAGACCTTTGAAGAGGATAACGAGAAGAAGGAGAATATGGATGGCCTTTGGGGTGATAAAGGTTCTCTTGGAGGATTCAGGGAGATGGAAGATCCGTCTGCCAATCCACAAGTGGCTTTCCAACCTGTAATGTGTCAGCACTGTAACCATGCACCTTGTGAAACGGTTTGTCCAGTGGCTGCTACATCGCACAGTAGGCAAGGTCAAAACCATATGGCTTATAACAGATGTGTAGGTACTAGGTATTGTGCCAACAACTGTCCATATAAAGTTCGTAGGTTCAACTGGTTCTTGTATAGTGACAATGACGAGTTTGACTTTAACATGAACAACGACTTGGGTAAAATGGTTATTAACCCAGATGTTAATGTACGTTCAAGAGGTGTTATGGAAAAATGCTCTATGTGTATTCAAATGACGCAAAAAACCATTTTGGATGCCAAGAGAGATGGAAGAGTGATCAAGGATGGTGAGTTCCAGACGGCTTGTTCTGCAGCTTGTAGCAGTGGTGCAATGGTATTTGGTGATATCAATGACCACGACAGTAAAGTGGCAGAGTTGAAAGAAGATGATAGAATGTACCATTTGTTGGAGCATGTAGGGACAAAACCAAATGTGTTCTACCATGTGAAAGTTAGAAACACCAACGAGGCTTAATCAATAAAAAAAAGAAGTAACTAGAAGATAAATTATGGCGTCGCATTACGAAGCACCTATTCGAAAGCCCTTAGTGGTCGGAGACAAAGGATACCACGATGTAACAGTGGACATTGCCCGTCCGGTTGAGGGAAAGGCCAATAAGCAATGGTGGATTGTATTTTCCATTGCATTAGTGGCATTCCTCTGGGGTCTAGGATGTATCATTTATACCGTTTCCACGGGTATTGGGGTTTGGGGTCTTAACCGAACCGTTAACTGGGCCTGGGATATCACCAACTTTGTGTGGTGGGTAGGTATTGGTCACGCAGGTACACTGATTTCAGCTGTACTCTTGCTTTTCCGCCAAAAATGGAGAATGGCGATTAACCGTTCTGCTGAGGCGATGACCATTTTCTCTGTTGTACAGGCAGGTTTGTTCCCAATTATCCACATGGGTCGCCCATGGTTGGGTTACTGGGTACTTCCTATCCCTAACCAATTTGGTTCCCTTTGGGTAAACTTTAACTCGCCCTTGCTTTGGGACGTATTTGCGATATCAACCTATCTTTCTGTATCACTGGTGTTCTGGTGGACAGGTTTGTTGCCTGACTTCGCTATGATTCGTGATAGAGCGGTAAAGCCATTCCAAAAAAAGATATACGGTATTTTAAGTTTTGGTTGGACTGGTCGTGCAAAGGACTGGCAACGTTTTGAAGAAGTTTCTTTGGTATTGGCCGGTTTGGCAACACCTTTGGTACTTTCGGTACACACCATTGTATCTTTTGACTTTGCTACCTCGGTAATTCCAGGATGGCATACCACTATTTTCCCGCCGTACTTTGTTGCCGGTGCGATTTTCTCTGGTTTCGCCATGGTGAACACACTTTTGATCATTATGCGTAAAGTGTGCAGTTTGGAAGCATACATTACAGTTCAACATATTGAGTTGATGAACATTGTGATCATGATTACAGGTTCCATTGTTGGGTGTGCCTATATCACCGAGTTGTTCATTGCATGGTATTCCGGTGTTGAGTACGAACAGTATGCATTCTTGAATAGGGCAACAGGTCCTTACTGGTGGGCTTACTGGTCCATGATGACCTGTAACGTGTTCTCGCCACAGTTTATGTGGTTCAAGAAATTGCGTACCAGTATCATGTTCTCTTTCTTTATCTCTATAGTGGTGAACATTGGTATGTGGTTTGAGCGTTTTGTGATTATCGTAACCTCATTGCACAGGGATTATTTGCCATCTTCATGGACAATGTTCTCCCCAACCTTCGTGGATATCGGAATATTTGTAGGGACCATTGGATTCTTCTTTGTGTTGTTCCTGTTATATTCGAGAACATTCCCGGTAATTGCACAGGCAGAGGTAAAATCAATCTTGAAAGCTTCAGGAGAGAAATACAAAAAACTAAGGGATGCAGGTAAGCCTTTATATGTTACACCAAGTATTAAAGGTGAAACAAAGGTTGAAGAGGCTCCTAAGGCAGAGGCAAGTGAGGAGCATGTTTCAACTTTATTGGGGGCATTGGGTACTTTCGATGCCGAAACAGAGATAGCTGATGATTTGAAAAAGGTTAAAGGAATTGGTCCTCAAATGGAAGAAACCTTGAACAAGATTGGAATCTATACTTTCGCTCAAGTGAGCAAAATGACCGAAAAAGAATACGATTTGCTGGATTCTATCACTGGTTCTTTCCCAGGAAGGGCGCAACGTGATGATTGGGCAGGTCAGGCTAAAAAATTAAACGAAGAAAAGTAATTATGGCATCAAAAGTTATACAAGCACTTTACAACGATGACGATGTGTTGATGCATGCCGTAAAAAAGGTTAGGGCAGAGCACCATCATATCGAAGAGGTGTACACTCCGTTTCCTGTTCACGGTCTGGACAAGGCAATGGGATTGGCGGATACCCGAATAGCCATTACATCTTTCCTATATGGATGTTTAGGATTGACGGTTGCTGTAGTTATGATGAACTATATCATGATTGAGGATTGGCCTCAAGATATTGGTGGTAAACCAAGTTTCAGCTACTTGGAGAACATGCCGGCATTTGTTCCAATTATGTTTGAGCTTACGGTTTTCTTTGCAGCTCACTTAATGGTAATCACTTTTTATCTAAGAAGTAGAATGTGGCCATTCAAAAAAGCGGAAAACCCTGATAAGCGTACCACCGATGACCATTTTTTAATGGAGTTGGGTGTACACGATAACGAAAATGAACTTGCCGATTTGTTGTGGGAAACAGGTGCGGTAGAAGTAAAAGTTACAGAAAAGGAGTCTTAATAATATGAAACAATTAGGTAAAATAAGTGTTGTTTTGGTACTGGTGATGTTCGCAGCTTCATGCGCGGATAAGAACAGTCCAAACTACCAATTCATGCCAAACATGTACGAACCTGTAGGATATGAAGCCTATCAAGGTGTGGACAACGGATTGTTCCCCGACGGAACTGAGGCCATGTTGCCGCCAGAAGGAACCATTTCTAGAGGATACATGCCCTATGAGTTTGAAAACACTCCAGAAGGTAAAGAACTAGCAAGATTGAATACAAGTCCATTGGATTCCTTAAAAAATGAGGAAAACTTGGCAAAAGGTGCAGAGCTTTATGCTATTTACTGTGCCGTTTGTCATGGAACAAAAGGAAATGGGCAAGGTAATCTTGTGAAGAGAGAAAAAATATTGGGTGTTCCCAGCTATGATGATCCAGCAAGAAATATTACAGTTGGAACTACGTATCACACTATTTATTATGGATTGAACTCCATGGGGTCTTATGCCTCTCAGTTCGCCAATGAAAAAGAAATGTGGCAAGTTTCCGAATACGTAATGAAGTTAAAGGAAGACCTAACAAAATAATTGGATAAGAAGAAACTATGTATACCTTTTCAAACAAACTTAGAATAGGATCTTTCATAGCCATGGGGCTTGGATTTATTTTCCTTGTAATTGGTTTCATGTCTTCCCCATCAACTGTGGAAGAAGCCAAAGCCATGGTGGCAGTGCATGAAGATGGTCATGGTGGAGGACATGCAGAGGCCGCGGCCGAAACCCATGGTGAAGAACAAGGTCATGGTGTGGAAGCTGCGCAAGGAGAAGAGCACGATTCTTCCCACGATACACATTTGTTGCACCAGTTGCAAAACCGACCTTGGTCGGCACTTTACGTAGCTGCATTCTTTTTCTTTATGATTGCTTTGGGCGTGTTGGCATTCTATGCCATACAACGAGCAGCACAAGCTGGATGGTCCCCTTTATTGTTTAGGGTCATGGAGGGAATAACGGCATATTTGATTCCTGGCGGTATTATTTTATTTGTTATACTATTGCTTTCGTCATTGCATATGAACCACATGTTTGTGTGGATGGATGCGGACACTGTAGCCCACGATGAATTATTACAAGGTAAAGCAGGGTATTTGAACCCAACCTTCTTCTTGATAAGAGCGGCTGTATTCTTGGGTGGATGGATTTTCTATCGTCAATATTCAAGAAAACTTTCTTTAGCTCAAGATGAGTCTGACGACAATAGCAATTTTGTAAAAAACTTTAGATGGTCAGCGGCCTTTTTGGTATTCTACCTAATATCAGAATCAATGATGTCTTGGGACTGGATAATGAGTCTAGATCCTCATTGGTTTAGTACGCTATTTGGATGGTATGTTTTTGCCAGTATGTTTGTTTCAGGTATAACTGTAATCGCAATGGTTACCGTTTACCTAAAATCAAAAGGATACTTAGAGGATGTGAATAATAGCCATATCCACGATTTGGCCAAGTTCATGTTTGGTATCAGTATATTCTGGACTTACCTTTGGTTTTCACAGTTTATGCTTATTTGGTATGCAGATATACCTGAAGAAGTAACGTATTACATAGCACGTTTTCAAGATTACAAATTGCCATTCTTCGGTATGTTGGTCATGAACTTTGTTTTCCCATTGTTGGTACTTATGAACAGTGATTACAAACGTGTAAACTGGTTTGTAATAATGACCGGTATAGTGGTTCTTTTTGGCCACTATTTGGATATATTTAATATGGTAATGCCTGCAACGGTTGGTGATCAATGGTATATTGGATTGCCTGAGATTGGCGGTATTTTATTCTTTGGAGGTTTATTTGTGTTCTGGGTATTCACAGCTTTAACAAAAGCCCCATTACAACCCAAAAGAAACCCATTTATTGAAGAGAGTAGACATTTTCATTATTAAACGATTTAAGTCTTAGATAGATAAACGATGACTGCATTATTAACATTTACTGTTTTAGTATTAGTTGCGATAGCTATTTGGCAGATGACCAAGATTTTTGAATTATCGCAAACTAAAACAGAGCGCGCTGAGATAGCCAACGATTCCGATAACAAGAACAATGGGTACCTTTTATTTGCCTTTCTGATTTTTATTTATGGAATCACCATTTTCAGTTTTGCGAAGTATTCCAAAATGCTTTTGCCAGAAGCTGCATCCGAACATGGTTTTGAATATGACCAGTTGATGTGGGTGTCCATGGGAATCATTTTCTTTGTTCAAACAATTACCCAAGCGCTATTGCATTACTTTGGTTATAAGTACAGAGGACAAAAAGGAAGAAAAGCGTTGTTTTTTGCCGATAATGACAGGTTGGAGTTTATATGGACCATTATACCCGTAATTGTATTGGCTGGTTTAATTCTTTGGGGATTGTATACTTGGACCAACATAATGGACATTAATGAAGATGATGACCCATTGGTGGTGGAACTTTATGCACAACAGTTTAACTGGACAGCTAGATATAGCGGAGAAGATAACGTTCTCGGTGATGCCAATGTAAGGTTGATAGATATAGCAAAAGCCAATGTGCTTGGATTGGATGAATCCGATCCTAATGCTGAAGACGATATCATAGTAAAAGAACTGCACTTGCCTGTAGGAAGAAAGGTTAACTTTAAAATGAGGTCTCAAGATGTATTGCACTCTGCTTACATGCCTCACTTTAGAGCACAAATGAACTGTGTACCTGGAATGATTACACAATTCTCTTTTACCCCCACGGTAACTACTGAGGAAATGCGTTTAAACCCTGATGTAGTGGACAAGGTAAAAAGGACCAATGCCATTAGAGCTCAAAAAGCAGCAGAGGGTATACCGAATAACGATCCATGGGAGTTCGATTATATATTACTGTGCAATAAAATATGCGGAAAATCACACTATAACATGCAGATGAAGATTATAGTGGAAACCGAAGAAGAATACAATAAGTGGATTGCTGAACAGAAAACATTCAAAGAATCTGTTATGGTTGATGAAACCGAGCAAGCCTTCAACACTAACGACGGTGTTGATATTGAATTGGAAGACACCACTTCGGAGGAATAACAAACAACTTAAAAGAATAACGAAAAAAATTAATTGGAATATGTCTGAAGTAGCCCATGTAAATCACGATGATCACCACGATGATCACGGACATCACCATAAGGAAACTTTCATAACAAAATACATTTTCAGTCAGGACCATAAGATGATATCCAAGCAATATCTGATTACTGGTCTGATTATGGGATTCATCGGTATAGCCATGTCATTATTGTTTAGAATGCAATTGGCTTGGCCAGGAGAATCTTTCGGGATTTTTGAAGCTGTTTTGGGCAAGTGGGCCCCAGATGGGGTAATGGATGCCGACATCTATTTGGCATTGGTAACCATTCACGGTACTTTAATGGTATTCTTTGTATTGACTCAGGGCTTGAGCGGTACCTTTAGTAACCTTTTAATTCCATTACAGATTGGAGCCAGGGATATGGCGTCAGGATTTATGAACATGATTTCCTACTGGATGTTCTTTGTTTCATCTGTTATCATGATTATCTCATTGTTTGTAGAGGCTGGACCTGCGGCAGCAGGATGGACCATTTACCCACCCTTGAGTGCATTGCCAATGGCTCAGCCAGGTTCTGGTATGGGTATGACACTCTGGTTGGTGTCTATGGCAATATTCATCGCTTCTTCTCTTTTGGGTTCGTTGAATTACATTGTTACAGTTATCAATCTTAGAACAAAGGGAATGTCCATGACACGTTTGCCTTTGACTATTTGGGCGTTCTTTGTAACTGCAATTATCGGTGTAGTTTCTTTCCCGGTATTACTTTCAGCAGCCTTGTTGTTGATTATGGATAGAAGTTTCGGAACA
Organism: Flagellimonas lutimaris; assembly: GCF_051494225.1. Classification (GTDB taxonomy): domain Bacteria; phylum Bacteroidota; class Bacteroidia; order Flavobacteriales; family Flavobacteriaceae; genus Flagellimonas; species Flagellimonas lutimaris_A. Next base: position 202,619 of record NZ_JBNPYE010000004.1, read on the forward strand.
TCGTTCTTCTTGTCCGATATCTTTATTCAAGGTGAAGTATTGCACTACCAAGGAGGTTCCCCGGTATTGTACGAACACTTGTTCTGGTTCTTGGGACACCCTGAGGTATACATCGTATTGTTGCCAGCTTTGGGTATTACATCCGAAGTAATGTCAACAAACGCTAGAAAACCTATTTTTGGATATAGGGCAATGGTAGCATCTATCTTAGCGATTGCATTCCTATCTACAATTGTATGGGGTCACCACATGTTCGTATCCGGTATGAACCCTTTCTTGGGATCAGTATTTACGTTTACAACATTGTTGATTGCAATTCCATCAGCGGTAAAAGCATTTAACTATATCACAACCCTTTGGAAAGGTAACCTGCAGCTCAACCCCGCAATGTTGTTCTCCATTGGTTTGGTGTCAACCTTCATTACAGGTGGTTTAACAGGTATCATTTTGGGAGATAGTACTTTGGATATCAACGTTCACGATACGTACTTTGTTGTAGCTCACTTCCACTTGGTAATGGGTATTTCAGCCTTGTATGGTATGTTCGCCGGTATTTATCACTGGTTCCCAAAAATGTTCCAAGGAAGAATGATGAACAAGAACTTAGGTTACGTTCACTTCTGGATTACTGCAGTTTGTGCCTACGGGGTATTCTTCCCAATGCACTTTGTAGGTATGGCAGGTGTACCTAGACGTTACTACGAGAACACTGCATTTCCAATGTTTGATGAGTTGACGAACGTACAAGTATTGATGACCGTATTTGCGATAATTGCAGGTTTGGCACAGTTGATATTCGTTTACAACTTTATCTCCAGTATTTTCTACGGTAAAAAAGGACCAGTTAACCCTTGGGGCTCCAATACATTGGAATGGACAACTCCTCAAGAGCACATTCACGGAAACTGGCCAGGAGAAATTCCACACGTTTACCGTTGGGCTTACGATTACAGTAAAACATACGAAAATGGTGAGTATATTATAGCAGGACAGGATTTTGTTCCTCAAAACGTTCCGCTTCAGGAGAACGAGGAAGAGCTCAACCATTAAAAACATATTATTATTATTATTATTAGAGAAAAAGCCTGTCCATTTGGATGGGCTTTTTTGTTGGAATAGATTTTGAAGTGAATTGTATATCTTTAAACAACATTCCCCTGTCAAAATAGATTGCTCATGAAAAAATTACTTATTCTATTATTGGTGTTATCTCCGATAGTATCGTTGGCACAACGTAAACCCAAAATAAAAGGCAGCCGTATTGTTACCGAAGTAAGTGAAGAACTTCCACCGTTCAATGCTTTGGTTTTAAACGATGATCTGGAGATTGTTCTGGAAAAATCTTTTGGCCCGGGGTACCGCGTTATTGCGGACGATAACCTTATTGATGTGCTAAAATTTGAAGTGGTAGATGGTACTTTGGTTATAAGCTCGTATTATAATATTACCGCCAAAAAGCAATTGGATATTACGGTAAACTACACCGAACTTGAGGCAATTTCATTAAAAAATGGAAGTATTGGCACCAAAGATGTGATTGATGCCGACGAGTTGTTCATTGATGGCTTTAACAATTCCAAAATGGATATAAAGGTCAAGGCGGGTGTAATGGACATTAATTTAGAGGATACCAGTAAAGGTGATTTTAATGTAGAGGTGGATTCGTTGAACCTTAGTCTAAACAAAAGGGCCGAAGCCTATGTGTATGCGCAAATTGATACAGGTTCATTGGAGTTGGAGGGAAATTCTTCTTTGAGCATGGAAGGTACATCCGATACTATGCAGGCGACGATATTAGATTATTCAAAATATAAGGGAGAGAGTATGGAAATAGGCTCTTTTCAACTAAAAATATCAGGGAACACCAGTGCGCGTACCTATGCGTTTAGGGATGTTGATATTGCTGCTTCAGGAAATGCTAGTATATACCTTTACGGAACACCACATATTACGATTCAAGAGTTTCTCGATACCGCTCAGCTCATTAAAAAGGAGTAAACTTGTTTTGAACTTACACATGGTTTCCTGTAGCGGGGCTTTTCAATTATATTTGTTGAACAATGAACGAAAACTTAGATCCATCAGCCGAAAATTTTTCCCCTGAAGAGTTCGATATAGAAAGAGCTTTGCGCCCCATTAGTTTTGATGACTTTACCGGGCAGGCCCAAGTACTCGAAAATTTGAAGATTTTTGTGCAGGCTGCTAACCTTAGAGGGGAAGCTTTGGATCATACACTTTTTCATGGTCCCCCAGGGTTGGGCAAGACCACCTTGGCTCATATTTTGGCCAACGAACTTGGTGTGAATATAAAGGTTACATCCGGTCCCGTTTTGGACAAACCAGGTGACTTGGCCGGGCTTTTGACCAATCTAGAAGAACGCGATGTTCTTTTTATTGATGAAATACATAGGTTGAGCCCCATCGTGGAAGAATATTTATATTCTGCCATGGAGGATTATAAAATCGATATCATGATTGAGACGGGACCCAATGCCCGTACAGTCCAAATCAACCTAAGCCCTTTTACTTTAATAGGAGCAACAACCAGATCAGGGATGCTTACTGCGCCCATGCGCGCCAGATTTGGTATCCAGAGCCGATTGGAATATTATGATACAGAACTATTATCCACCATTGTGGAGCGTAGTTCGGAAATACTTAAAGTACCAATTACCAATGATGCCGCTATAGAAATTGCAGGTCGGAGTAGGGGAACTCCAAGAATATGTAATGCATTGTTGCGCAGGGTTCGCGATTTTGCCCAGATCAAGGGTACTGGAAATATTGATTTGGAAATTTCTCAATTTGGACTTAAAGCCTTAAACGTGGATGCCCACGGTCTGGATGAAATGGACAATAAAATCCTGAGCACCATTATTGATAAATTTAAAGGAGGTCCCGTTGGGATAACAACTTTGGCGACGGCGGTATCTGAAAGCGCCGAAACCATAGAGGAAGTTTACGAACCATTCTTGATTCAACAAGGATTTATAATGAGAACCCCAAGGGGGCGGGAGGTAACCGAACTTGCTTATAAACATTTGGGCAGGGAAAAAGGAGGTGTCCAAGGAGGACTTTTCTAATTACTATCAGTTCAATTTTTCGATCTCACCATCTAACTTATTAGGCAATATTTAAATACTTTTTGTATCTTGATGTATTGCTTTGGTTTACAGAGGGTTGTAGGTTTACGATTTTTGTGGGAAATATCTCCGCAATCATAGACTCCATAAATTCAAGATTTTACTCCCAAATTTTACCCATGGGAATTTAATTCCCTACCGAGGCTTTTCTATTAATACTTATTGAAATCATGGGGGATAACCTTAAAAACTCAGGAACATCCGAAATGGGAGATGTTCAGCTTGTGACTGGTCAAATACGTAAATTGGTGATGTATATCGGATTTTTTTCAGCATTGATGATCGTGATAGCCTTTGGCATTATGATGATGCGCTTCGGTTTTGATTTTGGAGGGCCCGACAAGGGGCTTGCCACGATTCCGGACGGTGTGTACTATATGGATTACAATGTGAACAATCTGCCCCTGACCGAAAAAAACATACTTGTAAAAAAAGGATTTGAGATTTTCAGAAATACACCATTGCACATTGGCCCCAAACAAAAGGATTCGACACAAGCATATGCGGGCAATAACCTTGCCTGTGCAAGTTGCCATTTAGATGGGGGTACAAAACCTTATGCTGCACCATTGATTGGGGTGGTCAAAAGATTCCCACAGTTTAGAGGGCGTGAGAATAAAATTGGCACCATTGAAGAAAGAGTCAATGGATGCATGGAACGAAGTATGAACGGAAGAAAATTACCGGAAAATAGCGATGCCATGGTGGCAATGGTCGCTTATATGGATTGGTTGGGCCGTGCTGCTCCTTCAAACGGAAAAATTGAAGGACAAGGATTTTTGAAAGTAAAAATTCCGGAAAGAGCGGTTGATTTAGCACATGGGGAAACCGTTTATCAAAAACATTGCGTTATCTGCCATGGTGCCGATGGTCAAGGCCAACGTTTACCACAAAATGAATTGTATCTGTACCCACCACTGTGGGGAAACGATTCTTATAATAATGGAGCCGGTATGACACGTGTGATTACCGCTGCTCAATTTATCAAAGGAAATATGCCCTTCGGTATCACCTTTGATAACCCTACACTTACCGATGAGGAGGCTTATGATGTAGCAGGCTACATCAACCAAAAACTTCGACCTACAAAGCCCAATAGAGAGGCAGACTTTCCAGATCTGGTCAAAAAGCCCGTATCCACTCCCTATGGTCCCTACATTGACCCTTTTACTGAAGAACAACATCAGTTAGGACCTTTCCAGCCTATTATGGATTATTACCAAAAAGAATATCAACTGAGTAAATCCAAATAAACACAAGTAACAATGAAAACAACACAATCCACATCACGACGGAATTTTATGGGAGCGATGATGCTGGGTGCTACGGCATCCACATTGTCGGCTTTTACCAGCACTGCATTTGCAGGAATGACCGATTTTACAGATTTAGAAATGGGCGATGCCGAAGCCTGGATGAAAACAATAAAGGGAAAGCATAGGGTAGTTTATGATGGGAATTATCCACACAAAGGATTTCCAATTATTTGGAACTGGGCATACTATCTATCCAACAACGAAATGGGTTCTACAGATGATCAAATTACGGCAATGACCGTACTTCGACATGATGCAATTCCCTTTGCATTGCACGACGACCTTTGGAAAAAGTATCCCTTGGGCGAAATGTTCCACGTTAAAAAAGCAGATGGAACCCCGTATGATCGTAATCCATTTTATGAGCCACAAGAAGGCGATTTCCCACTTCCAATGATTCAGGGGATTAAAGACATGCAAAGTAGAGGAGCCATGTTCTGCGTTTGTAATCTGGCACTGAATGTCTACAGTGGTGCAGTTGCCCAACAAATGGGAAAGGAGCCAACTGAAGTTTACGAAGAGTGGAAAGATGCTGTGCTGCCTGGAATTCAGTTAGTGCCCTCTGGAGTGTGGGCCTTGGGTAGAGCACAAGAAGAAGGATGCGGTTACATTTTTGCCGGAGAATAATAGCAAACAATGAAAAAACTAATCGTATTGTTTATGTTGATGGTGTCGGGCATTATGCTGGCACAAACCGAACCTATCAAAGTAGTATTTGATGTAACTAGTAGCAATCCCGATGTACATAGGTCAGCGGCCAAACACTTAAGATTGATGGCCGAAGCCTATCCGCAATCGGAGTTTGAATTAGTGATTTATAGCGGAGCCTATAAAATGGTGGACAGGAAATCATCCGTAGCAGGAGAAACTTTGTCAGATATTGTTAAAAGGGACAATGTGGCCATAGTCATTTGCGAACAGACCATGAAAAGACATAAAATGACCATGGACGGCCTTATTCCTGGAGTAGGTTCTGTACCGGATGGTATTTATGAAATCATCATGAAGCAAAAGGAAGGCTGGGGCTATATCAAAGAAGCTCAATAACCCATAAGCCAAAATTGAAAAATTATGGTTTAACTTTATGGCATGAATACCGCCAAAAGAACACAATTAATCAAAACCGAGGCCAAACGCCTCGGTTTTTTATCGTGTGGTATTTCCAAAGCAGCGTTTCTGGAAGAGGAAGCTCCTCGACTGGAAAATTGGCTCAACCAGAATATGCATGGCGAGATGCAGTATATGGAAAATCACTTTGATAAACGTTTGGATCCAACAAAATTGGTCGAAGGTTCCAAGTCGGTCATTTCGCTGTTACTTAATTATTTTCCCTCTGAAAATCAGGATCCAGATTCGTATAAAATTTCCAAATACGCCTATGGGATGGATTATCACTTTGTGATAAAAGACAAGCTTAAAAGTCTGCTCCATTATATTCAAGAGGAAATAGGGGAAGTGCACGGAAGGGCATTCGTGGATTCCGCTCCTGTTCTGGATAAAGCTTGGGCCGCTAAAAGTGGATTGGGGTGGATTGGCAAACATAGTAACTTATTGACGCAGCAAGTCGGCTCTTTTTACTTTGTAGCCGAACTGATTGTTGACTTGGAGCTGGATTATGATTCCCCAGTAACAGACCATTGTGGCACCTGTACCGCATGTATTGATGCTTGCCCAACCGAAGCCATTGTACAACCTTATGTGGTGGATGGAAGCAAATGTATTTCGTACCTCACCATTGAATTAAAGAATGAAATTCCCTCTGAATTTGATGGGAAACTGGACCAATGGATGTTTGGTTGCGATGTCTGTCAGGATGTGTGTCCTTGGAACCGCTTTTCCAAATCACATAATGAGCCCCTTTTTAATCCCAATCCAGAGCTTCTGTCCTTCACTAAAAAGGATTGGGAGGATATTACGGAAGATGTCTTTAAAAAAGTATTTAAAAAGTCTGCGGTAAAAAGAACAAAGCTGTCAGGACTGAAGCGCAACATCGATTTTTTGAAGAAATAGCTGAATTTTTAAGAATTCAAGACATACCGATTGTTTTACTCGAGGAGAAAAAACATTATATTGAGCAATATTCTTGTAAGAATCATATTTTTCCAAGGACTATATTGATGACTAGCTAAACAAACAGGATGATTAAAATCAAAAAACCCAAATTAAGCTTTTGGCAAATTTTTAATATGAATGTTGGATTTCTTGGAATCCAATATAGTTTTGGGCTTCAACAAAGTGCCATAAACCCAATCTTTCTTTTTTTGGGCGCAAAAGAAGAAATACTTCCAATTTTGAATATAGCCGGACCCATAACCGGGTTGATTGTGCAACCCATAATCGGTGCCATTTCTGATAAAACATGGTCTCCGCGTTGGGGAAGGCGAAAACCCTTCTTTTTAATAGGGGCTTTAATGGGAAGCTTGTGTTTGTTTGCCTTTCCGTTGAGCCCGGCGTTATGGTTCGCAGTAGGTTTATTGTGGATTTTGGATGTTGGAAACAATATGGCCATGGAACCGTATCGGGCATTTGTGGGAGATAAGCTTCCTGAATCACAATTCAGTATAGGATATCAGATGCAGAGCCTTTTTGTTGGAGCGGGTATTCTTTTGGCCAATGCCTCCATATTTTTATTTCAAGACTGGTTTGGTGGAGGACAAGAAGTAGAGGGGACAGTCCCCAAATGGTTGTATTATTCCTTTTTTATTGGATCGTTCCTTTCTGTGGCCACTATTTTATGGTCGGTCTTAAAAACACCGGAAATTCCTCCAACAGATGAAGAATTGGCGGAAATCAATAAACATAAAGCGCTTCCATTTGCCGCAAGATTTAAGGTGCCTTTTGTAGAGATAGCCCATGCCGTAAAAGAAATGCCCAAATTTATGTGGAAACTATCGGCAGTATATCTGTTTCAATGGTATGCCCTTTTTGTATACTGGCAATTCATAACACCCTTGTTTAGGGTGTCATTGGGATACGACACTTCCGAGGCTGCCGCCCAAGCAGCAAAAATGAGCACGACTTATAATGTGGTTACCGCAGTAGTGGCACTGGTATTGGTGCCGCTGACCATGAGGTTTGGAGGTAAAAAGGTATATGCACTGAGCCTCTTGGGAACAGCAGCAGCACTATTTACCATACCTTATATTCAAGATCCAGTTTATGTCTTGTTCCCAATGGTACTGTTCGGTATTGGATGGGCTGCCATGATGGGGATTCCCTATAGCATGGTTTCAAAAATTGTGCCCCAAGAAAGGAGAGGGGTTTATATGGGAATCTTGAATATGATGATTGTAATTCCGATGGGGATTCAAACATTGTCTTTCGGCCCTATATTTAAAAACCTACTGGGCGCCAACTCAGTAAACGCAATGCTGTTCGCGGCTGTATTTTTTGCAATTGCTGCTGTTTTGGCCATGCGACTTAATGTAACCAAGGCAAAAAAAGAGTATCCTCTGGATTCATAATCAATGCTACAGCAGTGTTTTAGGAATTTACTTTTCTGCTTTTATCCTTTGGTTAAAATTGATTCTTAAGATTTTAAGATAAAAGCAGCGAATACCCTAACTTTACCAATTCATTTTCGACGATATGAGCAAGGAAAAGCAAAGACGGGAAGCGTTACTATATCACGCAAAACCACAGCCAGGAAAAATAAAGATTGTACCAACAAAACCTTATTCCACACAAAGGGATTTGGCATTGGCATATTCCCCTGGGGTTGCAGAACCCTGTTTGGAAATCGAAAAGAACAAGGACGATGTGTACAAGTATACCGCAAAAGGAAACATTGTCGCAATAATTTCGAATGGAACTGCAGTTTTGGGCTTGGGTAATATTGGGCCGGAGGCATCAAAACCGGTAATGGAAGGTAAAAGTCTTCTCTTCAAGATTTTTTCGGATATCGATGGAATCGATATTGAACTTGATGCCACCGATGTAGATAAGTTTGTTGAGACCGTTAAGGCCATTGCCCCAACATTTGGAGGTATTAACCTTGAGGATATCAAAGCTCCCGAAGCATTTGAGATAGAACGCAGATTAAAGGAAGAACTCGATATTCCGGTAATGCACGATGATCAGCATGGGACAGCCATTATCTCAGCGGCAGCTTTACTGAATGCATTGGAGATTGCAGGCAAAAAAATAGAAGAAGTCAAAATAGTAGTGAGTGGCGCAGGAGCAGCAGCAATTTCGTGCACTCGATTATATAAATCTTTCGGGGCAAAAGCTGAAAATATTGTGATGCTGGATAGCAAAGGAGTTATCCGGAGCGATAGGGACAGCCTAACTTCCCAAAAAGAGGAGTTTGCAACCGATAGAAAGATTGATACTTTGGAGGATGCGATGAAAGATTCCGATGTGTTCATTGGACTTTCCATTGCGGATATTGTTTCTCCTGAAATGCTAAAATCCATGGCCAAAAACCCGATTGTTTTTGCTATGGCGAACCCTGATCCGGAGATTGAGTACAGTTTGGCCTGTAAGACAAGAAAGGATATAATTATGGCGACCGGTCGTTCCGATCATCCCAACCAAGTGAACAATGTGTTGGGCTTTCCTTTCATCTTTAGGGGAGCACTGGATGTTAGGGCAACCAAGATTAATGAGGAAATGAAGAAAGCCGCCGTTTTGGCGTTGGCAGACCTTACTCGTGAGCCTGTTCCAGAGCAGGTGAATATAGCCTACGATGCCACAAGATTGACTTTTGGCAAAAATTATATCATTCCAAAACCTTTTGATCCCCGCCTGATCACAAAAATCCCGCCCGCAGTAGCTAAAGCAGCTATGGAAAGTGGAGTGGCTCGATTGCCTATCCAAGATTGGGAAAAATATGAAGAGGAACTATATCAAAGGTCCGGTAACGACAACAAAGTTGTCAGGTTGTTGCACAATAGGGCAAAAGTGAACCCTAAGCGTATTGTTTTTGCCGAAGCTGAGTTATTGGATGTAATGAAAGCGGCTCAAATTGTGCATGATGAAGGCATTGCTATCCCAATACTTTTGGGAAACAAGGAAACCATTGAGAATTTAAAGAAAGAACTTGAATTTGATGCTGAAGTACCAATTATAGACCCTCGTTCGGATGAATTTAAGGAAATGAGGGCTACATATGCACTGAAGCTATGGGAATTAAGAAAGCGGAAAGGGGAAACAAAATATAGTGCTCGGGTCAATATGGGCAAGCGTAACTATTTTGGGGCCATGATGCTTAAAGAGGGCGATGCAGATGGTATGATATCTGGTTATTCAAGAGCTTACCCGAAAGTGCTAAGGCCTGTGTTTGAAGTTTTAGGAAGGGCAAAAAATGTGCAAAATGCCAGTACGGTAAACATTATGATCACAGATCGTGGACCACTGTTTTTAGCAGATACCTCTATTAATATTGACCCAAATGCTGAAGAATTGGCCGAGATTGCTCAGATGACGGCCAATGTGGCCAAAACCTTTGGTTTTAAGCCCGTAATGGCACTACTTTCCTATGCCAACTTTGGATCATCAAGTCATCCCAATGCCCAAAAGGTAAGGGAAGCCGTCAAAATTCTACACGAGAGAAATCCAGATTTGGTCGTGGATGGGGAGATTCAAACCGATTTTGCATTGGATCCCGAGTTGAGCAACAATAACTTTCCGTTCTCCAAAATTTCTGGAAAAAAAGTAAATACATTGGTTTTTCCTAACTTGGAATCCGCCAACATTACCTATAAATTGCTAAAAGGCCTGAACAATGCAGATTCCATTGGACCAATTATGGTTGGTTTAACACGGGCCGCCCATATTTTGCAGTTAGGGGCCAGTGTTGACGAAATGGTGAATATGGCCGCCGTAGCGGTGATAGATGCCCAAGAACGGGAAAAAAGGAGAAAGGCAAAGATGCAAGGGGAGTAACCAAAATCAAAGAACTTAATAATGATTACCCATTTAAGAGGAAAGCTGGTTGAGAAAAACCCAACGCACGCTATTGTGGAATGCAATGGGGTAGGTTATTTTTTGAATATTTCCCTGCATACATTTTCCTTGCTTTCTGATGAGGAAAATATATTCATTTACACCGATTTATTGGTCAAGGAGGATTCTCATACCCTGTTCGGATTTGCCGAGAGAGCGGAGCGAGAAGTGTTCCGTTTATTGATATCGGTTTCTGGGGTCGGAGCTAGTACAGCACGTACCATGTTATCTTCCTTGTCCCCATCCGATGTTAGGGATGCCATAGCCAATGGCGATGTACCTGCAATCCAGTCTGTAAAAGGGATTGGAGCCAAAACAGCACAGCGTGTAATCTTGGACTTAAAAGACAAGATTTTAAAAGTTTACGACATAGGCGAAGTTTCACAACAATCAAACAATACAAATAAAGAAGAAGCGTTATCTGCATTAGAGGTTCTTGGTTTTACCAGAAAGCAATCTGAAAAGGTAGTTGACAAGGTACTTTCCCAAGATACTTCGTTGAGCGTAGAGAACATTATTAAACAAGCGCTGAAAAATTTGTAACTAGTTTGAAAAGAGGGGCAAAACCAATACTTAAACCAACGCGCTTTAAGTACATTTTCTTTGTTGTTTGTTTACTGTCCATATCCACTATTATGGCGCAGGAGACCAACGAACAGGCTCAGGATTCCGTAAAGACGGGAGTTGAGCTCGGTCGCCTCATTATGGACGATCCGGATAGCATTGTTGCCAAATATACCTACGACCCAAAAACAGATAGATATATCTACACTGAGAGCATTGGCGATTTCAATGTTAATTATCCAGTTATTCTTACCCCGGAACAATACTACGATCTTGTTCAAAAAGAACAGATGAAATCTTACTTTAAGCAAAAGGCGGATGCCTATGCGGGGAAAAAAGAGGGGAGTGAAGAGGCACGTAAAAATCTATTGCCCAACTTTTATGTAAACAACAATTTTTTTGAAACCATTTTTGGAGGAAACACTATCGAAGTGATTCCGCAAGGTTCCGTTGCCATGGATTTAGGAGTTTTATGGCAGAAGAATGATAACCCTGCACTATCGCCAAGAAACAGAACCAATCTTTCTTTTGATTTTGATCAACGAATCAGTTTGAGTTTGCTGGGGAAAGTAGGAGAGCGTCTTCAGGTAACGGCAAATTATGATACCGAGGCCACATTCGATTTCCAGAATTTGGTAAAACTCGACTATACTCCAACAGAAGACGATATCATTCAAAAAATAGAAGTGGGTAATGTGAGCATGCCACTCAACAGTTCATTGATTACGGGTGCCCAAAGCTTATTCGGTGTTAAGACGCAACTTCAGTTTGGAAAAACAACGGTGACCGCGGTTTTTTCTGAACAACGATCACAAAACAATACCGTAGTGGCACAAGGAGGAGGTACTATAAATGAATTTGCCCTTACAGCCTTGGATTATGATGAGGACAGACACTTTTTTCTCTCACATTATTTTCGGAACAATTACGACCGAGCATTGGAGTTTTACCCTTTTATCCAAAGTCAAGTACAAATCACCCGTTTGGAGGTTTGGGTGACCAATAGAAACCAACAAACCCAAAATGTTAGAAACATTGTTGCTATTCAGGATTTGGGAGAAGCTCTGGATAATAACACTCGAATCGGAGTTAACAATGGAAATCCACCTGGATTTTTTAACCCTTCCGCAATAGCGACCGGATTGCCTCAAAATGCAGCCAATGCATACGACCCAAATCAAATTGGAAGTGGAGCATTGACACAATCTATTCGGGACATTGCGACTGTGGAATCTGGGTTCAATATTCCAGGGTATACCGTAAACCAAGGGTTCGATTATGCCATTCTGGAAAATGCCAGAAAATTGGAACCGGGCCGGGATTATGAATTTGATTCCCAATTGGGGTATATTTCATTGAGCCAGAGCTTGAGCAATGATGAGGTTTTGGGGGTGGCTTTTCAGTATACTTACAACGGACAGGTGTTCCAGGTAGGAGAGTTTGCCAATGGCGGTGTAGACGCCACAACAATTCCGCCAAACTCCAACTTGATAGAGAACAATGCGTTGATTTTGAAGTTGTTGAAAAGTAATATTACCAATGTTCAAGATCCTATTTGGGATTTGATGATGAAAAACATCTATTCCACGGGAGCCTATCAATTGAATGAAGAAGATTTTAAACTGAACATCCTTTATTCCGATCCAACACCAAGAAACTATATTACTCCAGTTGACCCCAATGCAGGATGGCCGGCAGGTTTGCAGGATCAGATATTGTTAAACGTGTTTAATTTTGACCGCCTGAACACCTACGATGATGTACAGCCAGGAGGAGATGGATTTTTTGACTATGTGGAGGGAATTACTGTTGACTCTCAATCGGGGCGTATCATTTTTACAAAGGTTGAGCCATTTGGAGAGTATCTTTTTGAAAAATTAGGTGGTGGAGTATATGATGTTGATAATGATCAGGGTTACAACCCCAATCAACAACGTTATGTGTTTAGGAACATGTATGCCAAAACTAAGGCAGCTTCGTTACAGGATGCTGAAAAGAATCGTTTTCAGATAAAAGGAAGATACACATCTCAATCCAACAATGGTATTCCAATTGGGGCATTCAATGTGCCACAAGGCTCCGTTACGGTTACCGCAGGAGGACGCCAACTACAAGAAGGTATTGATTATACAGTGAACTATCAGGCAGGAACCGTACAAATACTAGATCCAAGTTTGCAGGCTTCGGACACGCCAATAAATATTTCTGTTGAGAACAATGCGGTATTTGGTCAGCAGACAAGGAGATTCGCAGGTGTGAACGTCGAGCACAAATTCAATGATAAATTTGTTTTGGGCGGGACCTTCCTAAATTTAAATGAGCGGCCCCTAACCCAAAAATCCAACTATGGTGTGGAACCGGTGAACAATACTATTTACGGTTTAAACGGAAATTTTAGCACCGAAATTCCATTCTTAACAAGATTGGCGAATAAACTGCCAAATATAGATACTGATGTGCCGTCTAACCTGAGCCTGCGTGGTGAGGTGGCTTTTTTGAAGCCAAACTCTCCTAAAAATGCGGATTTTCAAGGGGAAACAACAACGTATTTAGACGATTTTGAAGGAGCGCAAGCCTTGATTGATATTCGTTCTTCCTTAGGATGGACCTTAGCTAGTCCACCAGTTGAATTTGTAGATGATAGAACTGGTATAGATGTAGGTTACGAAAGGGCGAAAATGGCATGGTACACTATCGATCCTATTTTTTATACCAATCAAAGGCCAACGGGAATGTCGGATAATGATATTTCCTTGAACAGTACCCGTAGGGTTTTTATTGATGAAGTATTTACCGAGACGGATATTGCTCAGGGACAAACGCAAGTACAAAGTACATTGGATATTGTTTACTATCCCAATCAAAAAGGGCCTTATAACGCTAACCCAAGTTTTGATTCTGAGGCTCCAGAAAATAAGTGGGGTGGTATTATGCGACCGTTGAGCAGTACCAACTTTGAACAATCCAATGTGGAATTTGTTCAGTTTTGGGTATTGGACCCATACATTGATGGAGAGACAACCGATGCAAATGCAGGAGAGCTCGTGCTTAACTTGGGTAATATTTCCGAAGACATATTAAAAGATGGTCGAAAGCAATATGAAAACGGATTGCCCGCAAGTACCAATAATGAAATACCGAGGGAAACCATTTGGGGTCAAGTTCCATCTACACAATCTTTAGTGTATGCCTTTGATGCCGATGAGGCCAACAGAGCAGTACAAGACCTTGGTTTGGATGGATATGATGATGCTGCAGAAGCTGCCATTTATAATGGTCCGGCAGAGGACCCTGCCTTGGACAATTACCAATATTACTTAAACAGGGATGGAGGAGTTTTGGAGCGGTACTCGGATTTTAACAATACACAAGGGAACTCTCCTGTCGCCGTTACCGACACCAATCGAGGCTCCACTACCTTACCTGATGTGGAGGATATAGACAGGGATTTGACCATGAACACGGTCAATAGTTATTACGAATATAGAATTCAGATAAAGCCCAATACCACTATTGATGATAAGTATGTAACGGATATTCGTGAAGGTCTTACGCCAACATTGCCCAATGGAACCCAATTGAACAGAAGGTGGATACAATATAAAATACCATTGAGTGATTTTACCGATGCTGTTGGTGGAATTTCCGATTTTAGGTCCATTAGTTTCATGCGAATGTACCTTACAGGATTTTTGGATGATGTAGTACTTCGTTTCGCCACTCTGGATTTGGTTCGTGGGGATTGGAGAACTTACACGAGTTCTCTTCAGCCAGATGTTGATAATGATCCCTCCGATGATGCCACAGCGATTGATGTAAATACAGTAAATATTGAAGAAAACTATGGGAGACAGCCAATACCTTATGTGTTGCCTCCGGGGGTGTTTAGGGAGCAATTGAATAATAATAATACCATTATTCGTCAAAATGAGCAGTCCTTATCCCTAAAAGTAGAAAACTTGGAGCCGCAAGATTCTCGAGGGGTATTTAAAAATCTTAGTATAGATATGCGTCAATATGAACGTATTAAAATGTTTATGCATGCCGAGAAAATATTTAATTCAGATTATGGGGATGATGATACGCCTTTAGTTGGGTTTCTTAGGTTGGGAACAGATTTTAAAGAAAACTTTTATCAAATAGAGTTACCTCTTCAATTTACACCTTTTGGTTCGTCGACATCAGAAGAAATATGGCCAGATGTCAATCAGCTGGAAGTGGCAATGAGCGACCTGCGAAAGGTTAAGTCTAAAGGTATTTCGGATGAAACATTGACAGATATCAAATATTACGAAATTATTGATGGAGAACCGGTTCTTGTAGATGAGTTTGCGCCAAGGACTTTGGGAACCATTCGTATTGGAATTCGTGGTAATCCATCTTTAGGCAGTATTCGAGGTATGATGCTGGGAGTTAAAAATATTGATGCCCTTCCTGCTAGGGGAGAAATATGGTTCAATGAGTTGAGGTTGGCCGGTTTGGAGAATAATGGTGGATGGGCTGCCACGGCTGCTTTGGATGCTAACATGGCCGATTTCGCTAATGTAACGGCGACAGGAAGTAGAAGTACATCTGGATTTGGCTCAATAGATCAATCTCCAACACAACGTGCTTTGGAAGATGCTATTTCTTATGATGTGGTAACCAATGTAAATGTAGGACAGTTGTTTCCAAAAAAATGGAACCTTCAACTTCCGTTCAATTATGGAATATCTGAAACATTGATTACTCCGGAGTTTGACCCTGTGTATGATGATTTAAGGTTAGATGATAGAATAGCTGCGGCATCGACAGCCGAAGAGGCCGAGTCCATAAAAGAACAGGCCGAAGATTATACAAAGCGTACAAGTATCAATTTGATCGGTGTTAGAAAAAATAGAGGAGAGGAAGCTGAGGAGAATTTCTTTGACGTAGAGAACTTTACCTTCAATTATTCTTACAACGAAACGGACCACAGGGATTTTGAAGTCGCCGAACTTAGGGATCAAAGTGTTTCCACCGGATTTGTGTACAATCACAATTTTAGACCCGCTCCGGTGGCGCCCTTTGCTAAAAAGGATTCCTTGTTCACAGGAAAATATTGGCAATGGTTAAAAGACTTGAACTTTAATGCGTTGCCGACCAGTTTTTCGGTAAACGCCAACTATAACCGCTCCTTTAACCAACAAAGGTATAGGGATGTATTGGAGCCGGGGGTGGATGCATTGGAATTGCCATTGTTACAACAACGCAATTATATGTTTAATTGGCAATACGCGCTTAACTACAGTATTACAAAATCGCTGAGATTGAATTTGACCGCATCCAACAACAATATTGTTCGTAATTATTTTAATGTGGACGATGATCGTGATTCTGGTATCAACCCAGCCTTGGATCTATGGGATGGTTTTTTTGATATCGGTGAGCCCAATAGGCATGCACAACAAATGCAGTTAAATTACGAACTGCCTTTTAGTAAAATACCTTTTCTCAATTTTATAAATGCACAGTACACCTACACCAGTAATTTTGATTGGCAACGTGGAGGTGATGCCTTGTTTGAGGTTGCAGGGGAAAATATCAATACGGTTCAGAATGCAAGTACACATAATCTTACGGCAAATATGAGCATGCAACGTTTTTATGACTTTTTAGGTCTTAAGAAACGGGACGGTAAAGTAACCGCCAACCAAGTAGCTGTAAGAAGGGATAAAGCAGGGAATCCTGCAGGTGGTGAAGATATCGATGGGCCAAGAAAAACAAGTAAAGGATTTAATACCTTGGTGGATATCTTGACCATGGTAAAACGGGTAAATGTAAACTATAGCGAGAACAATGGAACAGTATTACCGGGATATACACAATCCATAGGCTTTATTGGTTCTACTCGCCCAACATTGGGCTTTGTGTTCGGAAGTCAGGCCGATGTGCGTTTTGAAGCGGCACGTAACGGATGGTTGACCAATTATCCCGAGTATAGCACGCAGTTTATGCAAAATACCAATAAACAATTGAACATCACCGCAACGGCACAGCCTACACAGGACTTGACCATTGATTTGAGTGCCGATAGGAATTATATGAGTTCGTCACAAGAAAGCTATAGTCCAGAAGAATGGATAAATGGTCAAGATGGCCTTATCAACGAGATGGGGAATTTTAGTATTTCTACGGTGATGATTGGAACCGTGTTCAGTAAAAGTGATGAATTCGATTCCGAAACCTTTGAGCAATTCAAGCAAAATAGAATCACTATCGCCAATAGATTGGTGGCCGATAGAGGGCAAAGCCCAGGCGAACTGGATGAGGACGGTTTTCCGGAACGTTATGGTAAAACACAGCAAGAAGTATTGCTCCCAGCGTTCTTTGCGGCTTATACAGGACAAGATGCAGAACGGGTTAATATGGATGCCTTCCGTGAAATCCCGATTCCCAATTGGAACATTAAGTACACTGGGTTGATGAAAAACAGGTGGTTCAAAAAGAAATTTAAACGTTTTTCATTGAGTCATGGCTATCGAGCAGCCTATAGCGTCAACTCGTTTCAGACCAATTTGGAGCGTCAGAATACCACATTTGATACGGAAACGGGTGATTTGCTTCCAAAAACATTGATCAATAACGTAGTACTTACCGATGAGTTCAGTCCATTAATGCGAGTTGATTTTGAGATGCAGAATTCTTTTAGTTTATTGGCTGAAGTAAGAACAAGTAGAACATTGTCACTAAGTTTTGATAATAATCTTTTGACGGAAATCAACGGAAATGAGTATACCCTTGGATTGGGATACCGTTTTAAGGACGTAAAATTTGTGACCAATATTGGTGGAGAGAAAACCAGACTAAAAGGAGATTTAAACCTGAAGGCGGACATATCACTACGTGATAATATCACAATAATCCGTAATTTGGATATCGACAATAACCAGATTACTTCGGGGCAACGGTTAATGTCCGTAAAGTTCACCGCAGATTATGCGTTGAGCAAAAGTTTGAATGCGCTGTTCTTCTATGATCATTCCTTTTCAGAATTTGCCGTTTCCACTGCTTTTCCGCAAACAACAATCAATACAGGCTTTACGTTGAGGTACAACTTTGGAAACTAATCAGTAAGGCAAACCACTTTTCTTTCATTTTGTCGCAAAGTTTCTTTGAAAAGCTTTCCGCAATCTGTTACATTTGTCCATCGACTAATTCAAACATATAGTAATGAACATACCATCAGAATTAAAGTACACAAAAGACCATGAGTGGGTCAAGATAGATGGAGATATCGCAACCGTAGGTATTACCGATTTTGCCCAAAGTGAACTAGGGGATATAGTTTACGTTGAAGTGGAGACCGTTGACGAAACCTTGGATAAAGAAGAGGTGTTTGGAACCGTTGAAGCGGTAAAAACAGTTTCTGATTTGTTTTTGCCCTTGAGCGGAGAGATTGTAGAGTTTAATGAGGCATTGGAAGATGAGCCTGAAAAAGTGAACTCTGACCCGTATGGTGATGGTTGGATGGTAAAGATAAAAATGAGCGAAGCCTCTGAGGTGGACGATTTAATGAGTGCCGATGACTACAAGGCATTGATCGGTGCTTAGAAAATATTTATACACCTTATTATTTATAGGCTGGGTAGTTTTTATAACAATGCTCAGCTTATTTTCTTTCTCAAGCATGAATTTGGATACAGGGAGTTTGGATATTCCTTATGCAGACAAAATCACACATTTTATTTTTTATACGGTGTTCGCTTTTACGGGTTGTCTAAGTTTTCGAGAAAGAACCAGCGGAAGCTGGGGGTTGGTCAAAACAATGAGAATGGTTTTGGTTTTGGCCATAATCTATGGTATAATAATTGAGGTGTTACAATATACGATCACAACAGATCGCATGGCCGAATTTGGAGATGTTTTGGCAAATACTTTAGGAGCATTTGCAGGAATTGGTCTAATTCAATGGGTATTTTCTAAGAAAAACCCGTTAAAATGGAAATTTTAATTGTTTATTTAGCCAATTAATAATTAAATTAGCAAACACTAAATTTAGAAAAGGAGAAAAGGATGGAACCAAAAAAGAACCCGAAAGCAGACGTAGGAAGAAATAGCGCACTATATTTTGTTATAGGATTGGCTGCTGTTTTGGCATTGGTCTACGGAGCCATGGAGTGGAAAAAATATGACAAGGTCAATAACTACGACATTTCTCTGAATGTCGAAGATCAATTGGACGAAGAAGTTCCAATGACCGAGCAAATTAAGACTCCGCCACCGCCACCGCCACCTGCTGCCCCCGAAGTTATCGAGGTTGTAGAAGATGAAGAAGAAGTGGAAGAGACCGTAATCGAGTCTACTGAAACTAGCCAAGAGGAAGAGGTAATCGAAATCGAGGAAGTTGAAGTGGAAGAGGTAGAAGAGGATATATCTGTTCCTTTTGCCGTAATTGAGGATGTGCCGGTATTTCCAGGCTGTGAAGGAGCTAGTGATAAAAAAGCTTGTTTCCAAGAAATGATGCAGAAACATATCCGTAAAAACTTCCGTTACCCAGAAATCGCTCAGGAAATGGGTGTTCAAGGTAGGGTAAGTGTTATTTTCGTTATCCAGAAGGATGGAAGTATCGGAAACATTAGAATGCGCGGACCAGATAAAAACTTGGAAGCCGAGGCATTGCGTATTATTGAAAAATTGCCTAAAATGACTCCTGGAAAACAAAGAGGTAGACCGGTAAAAGTACCTTTCAGTATTCCGATTACTTTTAAACTACAGTAAGATTTATACAATTCCTGTCGAGGCAGGAATGGAAAAAGCCCTGATTCAAACGTCAGGGCTTTTTTTATTTTAATCTTTAATCGGTGAGGTGAGGCTCACATATACGATTTCGCGGATTCTTTCTGGACTAATGAAGCCGGTTCCGTATTGGTCATCATACTTTGATGTCAAACCATTGTTGTTCTTTACTTCCGCCAAAGATTTTCCTGCTGATATTTCGTCTTGAATGATTTGTTTGATATCCTCCAGGATTTTCACATAATTTTCCAGCTCTGATTTGTTCGATGGTCTTCCATGACCGGGTATTATTTTAGTTTCTGAATCAATTACAAGCAAAGCTTTTTTATGGGCATTGATGTATCCATTAATACTTCCACCACTATTTAAGTCTATATAGGGGTATCGTCCGGAAAAATAAGTATCTCCCATGTGCAGTACATTTTCATTTACAAAATAGATCATTGAATCTCCGTCAGTGTGGGCATTGTGTACATGGAACAGCATTACGGTCTCTTCCCCATCATAAAAAGTTAGGTCGTCGGAAAAGGTGATTTCAGGGAGCAATTTTTCATAATCTTGCTCATCCATTTCGTTGGCCGATACTTTCTCCGCTCCATTGATTTTAAGGCGTTTTCTAACATTTTGTTGGGCCACAAGTACAGTTTGGCTCGTGTTAAAATTAGGGTTGCCCCCAGTATGGTCGCCGTGCATATGGGTGTTTACCAAATAACTGATAGGCTTGTCGGTAAGAGTTGTGATGGTTGCTTTTATTTTATTGCTGAGCGGTGCAAACTGGTCATCGATCATAAAGACCTTTTCCTTGCCTACGTAAATCCCAATATTTCCACCGCTTCCGGTGAGCATATAGGTATTCTGGGCGAGCGTGTCAATTGTAATGTCAACTTCATTGCTTTGGGCTTGAGCTGTCAAGAGAGACAATAAGAGCAAAAAACTTGGGATATTACGCATAATTTGAGGTTTTAAATTTTTTTGGTAAGGTAGGGTATTATTCAAAAATAATACAAAGACCGTCAATAGGTTGCAAAAGATATATGCTGACGTTATCTTTGCCAGCCAATAAAGATGTGGATGAAATCTGCCGTAGGTTCCGTTAAAAATAATACCCTTTCCTTACTATTTTCTGATTTTAAGGAGATTACTAAGGCCAGACTGGCCATTAGCGTAGTTTTCTCATCCATTGCAGGGTACTTGTTGGGGGCTTATCAAATTGACCTGGTTTCTTTATTGCTATTGATGTTCGGTGGTTACTGTATGGTGGGGGCATCTAATGCCTACAATCAAATTATAGAAAAAGATTTGGACGCTTTAATGAAGCGTACCAAAAATAGACCGATTCCCTCAGGTAGAATGTCTGTGAAAACTGCGTTGATTATTGCAGTAACGCTAACGGTTTTGGGAGTACTGTCGCTTTTTGCCCTTAGTCCCAAAACGGCCATGTTCGGTGCTATATCCATATTTTTATATACCAGTGTTTATACGCCTTTAAAAACAAAGTCACCATTATCTGTTTTTGTTGGGGCTTTTCCTGGAGCCATACCATTCATGTTAGGTTGGGTGGCGGCAACGGATGATTTTGGAATCGAGCCCGGTACTTTGTTTATGATTCAGTTTTTTTGGCAGTTCCCACATTTTTGGGCATTGGGATGGATGTTGGACGAAGATTACAAACAAGCAGGCTTTAAAATGTTGCCAACGGGAAAAAAGGATAAGGGGACTGCAATGCAGATTATCCTTTATACCATTTGGATGATCGTTATCTCCATAATTCCAGTGTTTGGTTATACAGGACGTTTGCACCTTTCCATTCCTGCAGCAGCAATTGTGTTGTTGTCTGGATTGGTGATGTTGTTTTTTGCCTTCAAATTATATGAAAACAGGGACAACGCATCAGCGCGAAAGCTAATGTTGGCCAGTGTTACCTATATATCATTGATTCAAATAGTGTACGTAATAGATAAGTTTATAAACTAAAATGGATTTAACCCAAGGAACAGCAGAGGAAAAGAACAGGCGGGCAAAAAAGATGATGCTCTGGTTCGGTATAGTGAGTTTGATCATGGGCTTTGCCGGTTGGACCAGCGCCTATATAGTGAGTAGTAAACGGGAAGATTGGGTGAGCGATTTGGAGCTGCCAAGCGCATTCTTCATAAGTACCGCCATGATAATCTTGAGTAGTATTACCTATTTTATTGCGAAAAAGTCTGTAGCCAAGGACGATCAAAGGATGGGGACCATATTTTTGCTCATCACGTTGGCACTGGGAATCACATTTGTATCACTACAATTTGTAGGTTTTTCTCAAATGTTGGAAAATGGATATTATTTTACCGGTCCTACTAGCAATATAAAAATGTCCTATGTATTTTTGATTGCAGCTGTACATATAGCTCACGTAGTGGCGGGTTTAATATCACTTTTAGTGGTTTTGGTTCAGCAAGTAAAAAATAAATATGCCCCAGAAAATATGCTGGGAATGGAATTAGGTGCCACATTCTGGCATTTTTTGGATTTTATTTGGGTATATCTTATTCTATTTATGTATTTCGTGAAATAAAACTTGATTGGAGCAGTTTTCAATCAACTTTGTCTTTTACAATACGTCAAAAAATGTAAATTTGTGAAAGTTTTAATAAAACGACCTTTTATATGGATGCAACGGTAAGTACCGGTACAGAAGACAGCGTTTGGGGAGGCGGGAATAGACCCCTCGGCGCTAGCTATGGAAAAATGATGATGTGGTTTTTTATCATGTCGGATGCCTTGACCTTTTCAGGATTTTTGGTGGCGTATGGTTTTTCAAGATTTAAGTTTATAGAACTATGGCCAGTTGCTGATCAGGTATTTACCCACGTTCCCTTCTTCCATGGAAATTACCCTATGTATTATGTAGCCTTTATGACCTTTATCTTGATCATGTCCTCCGTGACCATGGTATTGGCTGTGGATGCAGGTCATAAATTAAAGCAAAACAAGGTTATCCTTTATATGTTCCTTACCATTATCGGTGGTGCAATCTTCGTTGGGTCACAGGCTTGGGAATGGGCAACTTTTATAAAAGGTGATTACGGAGCGGTAGAAACAAATTCAGGTAGAATCCTTCAGTTTGTAAATGCAGAAACTGGTGAAAGAGCCGCTTTGGCCGATTTTGCAGAAACGCTACCAGAAGAAAGAGTAAAACACCAAGCAAGTGAAGGTATTTGGTTCGAAGGAGAAGGTTACAAAACTTCTTACTCATTAAACGAAGTGGTTGAAGGTTTCAAAGCAACACCAAATATTCTTATCCGTACCGAGCAGCTAAACGAAGATGGTGAAAAAACCCTTTTGGATAGAAAAGAATCCTTGTCCAAAATATTAGAAGCAAATCAAGTAGTGGAAGGAGCCAATCTTGTCCATAACGAATACGGTCACCGATTGTTTGCCGATTTCTTTTTCTTCATCACAGGATTCCACGGATTCCACGTATTTTCTGGTGTAGTGATCAACATTATCATATTCTTTAATGTGATTCTTGGTACATACCAGCGAAGAGGCCATTACGAGATGGTTGAGAAAGTTGGGCTGTACTGGCACTTTGTGGATTTGGTATGGGTATTCGTATTTACATTCTTTTATTTGGTATAAAAACATTGATTATAAATGGCACACGAACATAAACTTGAGATTTTTAGAGGACTATTAAAATTTAAGTCGAATACCCAGAAGATTTGGGGAGTACTTATTTTCCTCTCTATTGTTACCACAATTGAAGTTGCTTTGGGTATTGTTAAACCAAGGGCCCTGACCCATAGTCATATTTTGGGCATGAAAATACTTAACTGGATTTTTATCATTTTAACCTTGGTTAAGGCCTATTACATTGCATGGGATTTTATGCACTTAAGGGATGAAAAAACTTCACTGAGAAGGGTAATAGTATGGGTTCCACTTTTTCTAATTGGTTATTTAATATTTATTTTACTGTTCGAAGCAGATTATATTCATAATGTGTATCGGGATGGATTTATAACTTGGAGCTTCTAAGAAAGCATTTAACAAATTAAAAAGACGGTTTTCCAACCGTCTTTTTTTATTTTTGTACGGTTTAAACACTATGAAAAAGAAAATCGTATTAGGACTCCTTTTTATACTTCCGGTGGTAGTATACTTATTTTTTGCTTCCGGGGTCAACAATTTTGGACGGTTGCCCATACTTAGCGAGAATGTTTCAGATATTTCTATAATAGATTCTGGCCTCCAATTAAAAAACAAGATTACCATTTTAGGTTTTTTAGGGAACAGTGTGGAAAAAATGCAAGGCAACGCCTTTAACCTTAACCAGAAGATATATAAGAGGTTTGGTAAGTTCAACGATTTTCAGATAATTATGCTAGCTCCCGAAGGAAATCAGGAGCAGGTGAATGAATTGAAGAATGAGTTGGGTAAACTCTCCAATGTAGATAAATGGCACTTTGCTTTTGGTTCTGAGGAAGAAATAAAGAGCTTCTTCAAATCACTAAAAACAAATATTGAATTGAACGATGACCTATCGACCCCAAATGTATTTATAATAGATAAGGACCTTAGCCTCCGAGGACGAACCGATGACGAGGATGAAGGGGTAAAATACGGATTCGATACCTCGTCTGTTGCCGAACTGAATAATAAAATGGTAGACGATGTCAAGATAATCTTGGCAGAATATCGTCTGGCCCTAAAAAAGAACAATGCCGACAGGAGCAAATAACAAGAAAAAACACACCTACATTTGGGTATCCGCAATCATTTTGATTTTTGGAATCTTTGCCGTTTATGAAATCACAAAACGGGTCAAGGGTGGTACAGTTGTGGAAAATGATCGTATGAGTGTTAGTGCTCAAGATAGCAAAGTTGGTTTTGTAGTCAACCAAGGAGAAAAACGTAGGGTGCCTGATTTTTCATTTTATGATCAAGACAGCGTATTGGTTACCAATGAAGATTATTTAGGGAAGGTGTATGTAGTGGAGTTTTTCTTTACCACTTGCCCAACCATTTGTCCTATTATGACGGAGAACTTGGTAGAGCTCCAGGAAACTTTTAAGGCGGATGAGGATTTTGGGGTGGCATCCTTTACTATCAACCCACGATATGATACCCCATCCGTTTTGACAAAATATGCCGAGAAATATGGGATTACGGATAAAGATTGGCATTTAATGACCGGTGATCAAGATAAAATTTACCAACTGGCCCAAGAAGGATTTTACATTTTTGCCAGTGAAGATCAAGCTGCTCCGGGCGGGTTTGAACACTCCGGCATGTTCGCATTGGTTGACAAAAATGGGTATATTCGTTCCCGTGAAGATGAATTCGGTAACCCGTTCATTTATTACCGAGGAACCATTACCCAAGAAAAAGGGGTGAATTCTGATGGTGAAACCGAGCAAATTACCATTTTAAAAGAGGACATTAAAAAATTATTGGCAGAATGACCGAGGAAATTTCTTTGAAGGAAAAACGGTTCAATAAATTAATAACCGTAATATCCGTAGCTGTACCCTTAGTAGTGGCTCTGCTGTTTGGTTACAAGATTCCAAACGCAAAACCATTATCTTTTTTACCACCTATCTATGCGGGAATTAACGGCCTTACGGCAATTTTATTGATTGCTGCGGTGGTGGCTATTAAAAATGGCCGACAATTAATACATCAAAGGTTGATGACTACCAATATTGTGCTTTCCGCATTGTTTTTGGTAATGTATGTGGCCTATCACATGACATCCGAAACTACCATTTTTGGAGGAGAAGGGCCTATCAAATATATCTACTACTTTATTTTGTTGACGCACATTGTGTTGTCTATTTCCGTTATACCTTTGGTATTGATCACGTATTCAAAAGTGTATTTGGACGATTTTGAAAGCCATAGACAATGGGCTAAATTTACTTTCCCAATATGGCTGTACGTTGCCATAACCGGAGTTTTGGTGTATCTGATGATTTCACCATATTACCAATATTAATTTTTCATGAAAACAAAACTACTGTTTATTTTACTTATCCTATTGGTTCTCCCAACTGTGTCGGAAGCACAATGCGCCATGTGCCGTGCGGTGGTGGAAAGTGAGTCCGATGGAAAAACTGCAGAAGCAATCAATAACGGGATTGTTTACCTCATGGCCGTGCCCTATATTTTGGTGGCCGGACTCTTCTACTTTATTTATCGGAAAATGAGAGGCTAAATAAGCCTTTTTTTTGCCTCAAACTGTAACATTTAGCGAGTTTAATTGTCTTATAGGTGAACACTTACGTCACTCATCAATCAAAATCGCTAACCTATGTTCGACCTGGAACGGTGGCAAGAAATATTTGACACCATACGAAAGAACAAACTCCGTACTTTTTTAACCGGGCTTTCCGTGGCTTCGGGTATCTTCATTTTGGTTATTTTGCTTGGTTTTGGCCAAGGTATGCGCAATGGTATCGAAAACGAGTTCAAGGAAGATGCATCAACAAGCGTTTGGGTTTGGCCTGGTGTTACTTCCAAAGAATATAAAGGGCTCAATCCAGGAAGACGTATTCAACTCGTTAATGAAAACTATAGCAAGGCAACTGCAATGTTCAAGGAGGATATTGAATATGGTTCTGCCAGAATATTTGTTCGTGGTGTTAGTGTCAATTATGGAAAAGAAGCACTGATATATAGCGTTCAAGGTGTTGCTTCCGGTTTTCAGTTTATAGAAAATGCCAGAATGTTAGAGGGAAGGTTCATCAATTACCAAGATGAAGTTTCCAATGGGAAGGTTGCCATTATCGGGAACAAAATAAAAAAAGATGTTTTTGGAGAAGTAGATACCCCAATTGGTGAGTTTATTGATATCTCAGGAATACCATTCAAGGTGATTGGTGTGTTTAAGGAGATGGAAGACCGCGAAGAAGAAAGAATATATATACCAATAACAACAGCACAAAGAACTTTTAATGGAGGAAACAGACTCAACAACTTGTCTTTTACCTTGCCACCAATGGAAAACTTTGATGAAGCCGTAGTCCAGGCGGTTGATTTTAAAAACGGACTTCGGGAATATCTCCAACAAACCCATACCATTGCTCCGGATGATACTGGGGCTATAGAGGTTTGGAGCGCGATGGAAGAGGCCAAGCGTTACTACGGTCTAACCAATAACATAAAGTTGTTTTTCTGGTTCGTAGGTGTTTGTACGATCATAGCTGGAGTTGTAGGTGTAAGTAATATTATGATGATCGTAGTGAAGGAACGTACCCGCGAAATAGGAATACGAAAAGCATTGGGAGCCAAGCCATGGTCCATTATCGGTATGATATTGCACGAAGCCATTTTTGTTACGGCAATTTCCGGATTTGGAGGACTCATTTTTAGTATGGCCCTTCTGGAAATTGTGGGTCCAAATATTGAAGTGGATTACATTATGAATCCATCCGTAAATTTTAATGTTGCTTTTTCCACAGTAATTGTTTTGATAGTCGCAGGGACCCTGGCAGGTTTTGTGCCTGCGTACAGGGCGGCAAAAGTTAAAGTAATCGAATCTCTTAAAGATGAATAACCCTTAAGCTGATATGTTCAATAAAGATAGATGGCGGGAAATTATAGAGGTGCTTACGACCAATGTATGGCGTACCATCTTTACGGCTTTTGGGGTTTGCTGGGGTATTTTTATCCTTATTGTACTTCTTGCTGCCGGAAAAGGATTGGAGAACGGTATTAAGCAGGATTTTGGGAACATTGCCACCAATACTATGTTTATGTGGACCAGGGCTACGACCAAGGGTTACGAAGGTTTGCCCAAAGGCAGAAGCTTCGAGTTCAAGATAAATGATGTTCAAGCCCTAAGGGATAATGTGCCCAATCTTCGGTTTATTTCGCCAAGAAATCAACTTGGTGGTTTTGGGGGCAACAATAATGTGGTTCGAGGCATTAGAACCGGAGCCTATAATGTGTATGGTGATTATCCAGAGATTATTAACCAGGACCCTATGGCGGTGACTTCGGGAAGATTTTTGAACTACAACGATATTAACGAAAAAAGAAAAGTGGCCATAATTGGCCAAGGGGTGAAAAATGACCTGTACGATAAGGATGAAGATGCACTCGGGACCTATATCAAAATACAAGGCGTAAACTTTATGGTTATTGGAACCTATAAAAAGAATACCAGCGGGGGTGGTGAAGAGGGTCAAAAAGAAATATTTGTGCCCTTTACTTCATTTTCCCAAGCATTTAATCGCGGGGAAGATGTGGGGTGGATGGCCATTACGGCAAACGACGGTAGTTCCATTTCCCAACTCAAGGATAAAATTGTCGATGTAATGAAGAAACGTCACAAAGTACATCCCGAAGACACAAGAGCCGTTGGTTATTTTGACCTCTACGAAGAATACAATCGAGTAGAAA
This sequence comes from Flagellimonas lutimaris, assembly GCF_051494225.1. Lineage (GTDB taxonomy): Bacteria > Bacteroidota > Bacteroidia > Flavobacteriales > Flavobacteriaceae > Flagellimonas > Flagellimonas lutimaris_A. Next base: position 230,736 of record NZ_JBNPYE010000004.1, read on the forward strand.
GTCTCTTTGGGGCATTAAAGGCAGTAGCCTATATCGTAGGTATTATGGTATTGCTTTCGGGCATTATCGGAGTGAGCAATATTATGCTCATTGTGGTGAAGGAACGCACCAAGGAAATTGGAATACGCAGAGCTTTGGGCGAACAACCCTGGTCCATAAAAAAACAGATTTTGATGGAGTCCATTTTTTTAACCTTGATTTCGGGTATGGTGGGGGTCATATTGGGGTCATTGGTCATATTTGGAATCAACTCCCTGTTGGACAGTGTTGGGCCGGTGGACATGTTTATGAGTCCAAGTGTAAGTGTAGGTGTGGTAACGGGAGCCTTGACCATTTTAATGGTATCCGGCCTTTTAGCTGGCTTCATACCGGCACAAAGCGCTATACGGGTACGACCAATTGAAGCATTGCGAACAGAATAATAAGTAAAGAATCAATCAATAACATCAATTAAAATGAAAAAATCGGTAACCATTGTTATCTTGTTGCTCATCCTAATAGTTTTCGGTGGCTCCATGTATTACCTGTACCAGAAAAACTCTGAGGACCCGGTAGTATATCAGACAGAAACACCTTCCACACAGACCATTGTTAAAAAGGCCGTGGCGACGGGTAGCATTCTTCCTTTGGAGGAAGTATTGATAAAACCCAACATCTCAGGAGTAATTGAGGAAATCTTTGTTGAAGGAGGAGACTATGTAAAATCGGGCGACCTTTTGGCTAAAATCAAGGTAGTACCCAATTTATCTGCTCTCAATGATGCAAAAAATGCTATTGACGAGGCCAAAATCAATCTTAACGATCAAAAGCGTAATTACGAACGCCAATCCACACTATATGGAAAAGGGGTGGTTCCCAAAACTGATTTGGAACGGGCCCAAGTAGCCTACGATCAAGCAAAACAGGCCTATGCCGCAGCCAATAAACGCCACGACATTGTAAAAACAGGAACCACAAGTGGATTGAGCAGTTCGGCCAATACCATGATCAGGGCCACGGTGAGCGGAATGGTTTTGGAAGTGCCAGTGGAAGTTGGAAACCAGGTGATTGAAAGTAATACCTTTAACGAAGGAACCACCATAGCTGCCATTGCCGATGTGGACAAAATGATTTTTGAGGGAAAGGTAGATGAATCCGAAGTTGGGAAAATAAAAGAGGACCTTCCTTTGGAAATTACGGTTGGAGCCATAGAAAATCGTGTTTTTGATGCAGTGTTGGATTATATCGCTCCGAAAGGAAAAGAAGAAAACGGCGCCATTCAATTTGAAATAAAGGGAACTTTAAAAAAGAACGATACGGTATTTATAAGAGCGGGACTAAGTGCAAATGCCTCCATTATTTTGGCTCGTGCCGATAGTGTTCTGGCCATAAAAGAAGCCTTGGTGCAATTTGATGACGACACTAAAAAACCTTTTGTGGAGGTTCAAACAGCTGATCAGCAATTCGAAAGAAAAGAGGTTGAGCTTGGTGTTAGTGACGGTATCTTTGTAGAGATAAAGTCAGGAATATCATCCAATGACAAGGTGAAGGTATGGAACGCTTTGGCAGAAGAATAGTCCATAAAAATCACCTTAAAGAAAAAAAGTAAAAAAATCTTGTAACATTTTAACAACATATATGTCTTACTAGCAGAGGTAAAAGTAAGATAGCTAACATCACCAATCATGATAGAAATCAAAGATCTTCATAAATCCTATAAAATGGGGAGTAATGTCCTTCATGTTTTAAAAGGGATAAATTTTAAAGTAGAAGAAGGCGAGCTTGTAGCCATTATGGGGTCTTCAGGATCAGGAAAATCTACCTTGTTGAACATTTTAGGAATGTTGGATGGCGCAGATTCCGGTGAGTATACCTTGGATGGTGTGCCAATCAAAAACCTGAGTGAAACCAAAGCGGCCCAATATAGAAACAAGTTCTTGGGATTCATTTTCCAATCATTCAATTTGATAAATTATAAAAGTGCTTTAGAGAATGTGGCGCTTCCATTGTATTATCAAAAAGTACCAAGAAAGGAGCGTCAGGAAAAAGCAATGAAATATTTGGAGAGAGTAGGCCTGAAACCATGGGCCGACCACTTACCAAGTGAGCTTTCTGGCGGACAAAAACAAAGGGTGGCTATTGCACGGGCCATGGCTGCTGAGCCCAAAGTTCTTTTGGCCGATGAGCCTACAGGTGCACTGGACAGTACCACTTCTTACGAGGTAATGGACCTTATCCAGAAAATTAACGATGACGGGAATACCATTTTGGTGGTTACCCACGAGGAGGATATAGCACATATGTGCAAACGTATAGTACACTTAAAAGATGGTATTATCGTAGAAGATAAAAAAATCGAACAAGTAAGAGCAGAACAATATGTTTGATAGGGACGTTTGGCAGGAAATATTCAATACATTGAAGACCAATAAGCTCAGAACATTTCTGACGGGTTTCTCTGTTGGATGGGCCATATTTATATTAGTGATGCTCCTCGCATCCGTAAATGGCATGGAAAATGGCTTTTACAACCAATTCAACGATGACGCCACCAACTCTATTTTTATACGTCCGGGAACTACTTCCAAAGCCTATGGCGGTTTTGAGGAAGGAAGGCGAATCCAATTGAAAAACGATGATATTGAATACATTAAACAAAGCTTTCCCGAGGATGTTGAGTATATCAGTGCTAGATATTATACCAACACAACTGCAAGGTACAAGGATGAGACCGGATCATATTCCGTGCAGGCAATCCATCCCGACCATCAGGCAATAGAAAAAACAATGGTGGTTGCTGGTAGGTATATTAATGAGGCAGATATTGTTAACAAAGCCAAAGTTGCGGTTATTGGCAGAAAAGTGGCAGAAGACCTTTTTAAAGATGAAGATTCTTTGGGCAAATTTGTTGAATTCAATGGGCTGCCCTTTCGGGTCATCGGAATCTTTACAGACGATGGTGATGATAATGCCGAAAGAAGAATATATGCTCCTATAAGCACTTATCAGCGCATTTATGGGAATACCAATAATATCAACATGATTGCCCTTACCTATAATCCAACCTATGACATTTCTACATCATTGGAATTTTCAAGTAGATTGGAGGATTTAATGAAGAGACGACATAAAATTGATCCAGAGGATCAATCCGGCCTTTATATATTTAATTACGCTGAGGCATTTGACAACATCAGCAGTTTTACAGCTGTTTTAAAAGGAGTCAGTATAGGTGTCGGTTTTTTAATAATCATTGCCGGTATCGTGGGCATAGGTAATATCATGGTGTTTACCATCAAGGAGAGAACAAAAGAAATTGGAGTGCGAAAAGCCCTCGGTGCAAGGCCTAGTCAAATTATCAACTTGGTATTGTTGGAGTCAGTTTTTATTACGTCAATTTCAGGTTTTATGGGATTGTTGTTTGCTTGGATGATATTGGCTGCCATAGGCCCTACGATACAGACACCGGCCTTTAGTAATCCATCGGTCAGTGCTTCTGTGGTGATTACTGCTACCATTGTTTTGATAATTGCAGGAGTATTGGCGGGCTTGTTGCCGGCTATGAAGGCCGCTAACGTTAAACCCATTGTTGCACTAAGTGATAAATAATTATGTGGTTATTTGATAAAGATTTGTGGATAGAGATTTTTCATACACTTGGCAAGAATATGCTGAGGACCTTCTTGACCATGCTTGGAGTTATCTTCGCTATGATCATCTTGGTGTTGTTGTTGGGCTCGGCCAATGGCATGAGCAATGGATTTAATAAACTTTTTGCTGGAACAGCTTCGAACAGCCTGTTTGTTTGGGGACAGTCAACCTCCGAACCTTACAAAGGTTTTGAGCGGGGAAGAAGAATCCGATTCAAACTTGAAGATGCGAACATCCTGAAAACACAGATTCCGGAAATTGAGGTATTGGCCCCTCGAATCGAATTGGGTAACCATCGAGGTGTTGTAACCGTTTACAGAAATGGACAAACCAGTGGTTCGGCAGTATATGGTGACTTTCCGGAAATAGATAATATCACCAAAAAGAAATTAGTGGAAGGTAGGTTTTTGAACCAGACGGATATTGAAGGTTCAAAAAAAGTATGTGTGATTGGGGAGGAAACCTATAAACTCCTATTTGATAAAGGTGAAAAAGCCATAGGTGAAGACATTCGTATAAACGGTATTTATTTCTCGGTAGTTGGAATTTATAAACCAAACAATAACATCAATATTGATGGGGAAAATGCAGTTTTTATTCCCTTTACGACCTTTCAAAAAGCATTTAATACCGGGGATAGAATGGGTTGGATGGCCATAGCTGTGGAAGAAAGCACTCCAGTGAAAGTCGTTGAAAAACAAATAAAAGACATTTTAAAGGCCAAATACGATATCCATCCAGATGATGAACGTGCTATTGGTAGCTTCGATTTGTCCGAAATATTCAACAATATCTCTGCGTTTACCATGGTTCTAAAAGGATTTTCATTTTTTGTTGGAATCTTTTCATTATTGGCCGGTGTAATTGCCATCAGTAATATTCTTTTGATTACTGTAAAAGAGCGCACACAGGAGATAGGAGTAAGAAGGGCCTTGGGGGCAACACCCAAAATAGTAAAACGTCAGATTGTTGTGGAGGCCATTGTATTGACGGCGTTTGCTGGCCTAGTTGGTTTTGCCATTGCGGTAGGGATATTGTCCATTGTAAATGCCATGTGGGGCAGTGGGGATGATTTTCCATTTGTAAAACCAATGATCAGTGTACCTCAATTTGTCGTATCATTTGTTTTAATGGTGGGACTGAGTGTTCTCATTGGTCTATTGCCGGCCAATCGAGCTGTAAGAATAAAACCCATAGACGCATTAAGAGAAGAATAATAATCAACACAATTAAATAACGAAATCAAATAAGCAATAATGAACAAGTATGTAAAATACGGATTGATAGGGGTAGTGGTCATAGGTATTTTGGCCGCGGTAGTCTACTTTTTAAAGCAGAACAGTACTCCTGCAGAGCTGTATAAGACCGAAACAGCCGAACGGAAGGATATAGTAAATAAGGTAATTGTTACCGGTAAAGTTATTCCTGAGGATGAAATTAACATCAAACCTCAAATATCCGGGATTATTGATAAAATCCTTTTGGAAGAAGGAGTACGGGTACAATCCGGAGATCTTATCGCGGTAATTAAGGTAGTTCCCAATGAGCAATCCTTGAACCAAGCAGCAGGTAGGGTTCGTAATGCTGAATTGGCCCTGAGCAATGCCAAGTTGGAATACGACAGGAACAAAACATTGTTCGATAAAGGTGTGATTTCAAACCAAGATTTCAACAACCTGAAATTGACCTACGAACAAGCTTTGCAAGAGTTAAAAAATGCGCAGGCCGATTATCAGATTATCAGAAAAGGTTCTGCTGGTGGTTCAGCAAGTGCAAACACCAATATTAGGGCCACGGTTTCCGGAACTATCTTGGAGATTCCTGTAAAAGAGGGAGACCAAGTAATCCAAAGTAACAACTTTAATGAAGGTACCACAATTGCAACCATCGCTGACATGTCCAAAATGATATTTGAAGGAGAAGTTGACGAAGCTGAGGTTGGAAAACTACATGTTGGAATGCCTTTGGAAATTAGTTTAGGAGCTTTGGAGGAACAAAAATTTGATGCTAACCTTAAGTTTATTGCACCAAAAGGTGTAGAGGAAGAAGGGGCTGTTCAGTTTAAAATCGAAGGTGATTTAGCTGTGAAGGATACCGATAGTACTTCATATGTAAGAGCGGGTTACAGTGCCAATGCCTCCATTGTTTTAGAGGAGAAGAAAGATGTACTTTCCTTAAAAGAGGCCTTGCTTCAATTTGACAAAGAAACGGAAAAACCTTACGTAGAGATAGAAGTGGGGGAGAACGAGTTTGAGCGTAGAGATCTTGAGTTGGGTGTAAGTGACGGTATAGATGTTGAAATAGTTTCAGGGATTGGTGAAGATGATAAAATCAAAGTTTGGAACAAGCTTGAGAAAAAATCTGACGAAGATTAAGCCATGTTGACCATCATTTTAACAACCAAAATCAAAAAACGAATGAAAAATAGCATAACGATAGTATTACTGTTGTTCGCCGTTACCTTTTCCAGTGCACAAATGCGTAAATGGACACTTTTGGAATGTGTGGAATATGCAGTAGAGAACAACTTGACCGTAGAACAATTTGAACTAGATCTGGAGAATGCCAAAATTGATAAATCCGATGCCGTGGGAAATTTTCTTCCTAACCTAAATGGTTCAACATCGGTGTCGAGCAATACCGGTTTCTCCATTAATCCAACAAATAACTTACCCACCAATAGTACCGCTTTTAATGTGAATATGGGGGTCAGCTCCAACATTACGTTGTTTGATGGGCTCCGCAATATTCACCAATTGAACAGGGCCAAGATGACCGCTATAGCCAACCAATACCGTTTGGATAATTTAAAGGACGATATTCGGTTGAATGTGGCCAATGCGTATTTGCAGGTGGTTTCCAATAAAGAACAACTTAAAACCTTTAGAGCACAATACGCAGTTACGGAACAAGACCTAAAAAGAACAAAGGAGTTGGTGGAATCTGGAGTTGTTCCACAGGGTGATTTGTTGGAGATTGAGGCAACCGCAGCCAATCAGGAACAGCAAATAATCAACGGTGAAAGCTTAGTGCTGATCGCAAGGGTAAATCTGGCACAATTGCTTCAGATTACCGATTACGAGAACTTTGATATCGCAGAAGAGGATTTCGATATTCCACCTTCCGATATTCTTAAAAACTCACCAAAGGTAATTTTTGATAAGGCATTGGGCTTTAGGAAAGATATCAAATTCTCTGAATCCAATGTAGATTTGGCCGAAGAAGATCTCAAGATTGCTAAAGGCGCTTACCTGCCTACTTTATCGGGATTTTTTCAATACGGAACACGATATTCCGATGTTACCTCTATACCTGATGGAAATGGTGGGGTCTATACGCCCAATTTTACGGACCAGTTATGGATTTTTGATGGTATTAGTTACGGTGCACAGTTGAACATTCCCATTTTTAATGGGTGGAGTACGCGCAACAACGTAATGCGATCTAAAATCAGTTTAGAGAAGGCACGGCTGCAGTTGGAGCAAGATAAACTTGATCTAGAGAATACCATTCAGCAGGCTTATGTAGATGTAGGTACTTTTGAAAAGGCTTATACTGCAGCGGAAAAAACTTTGGAAGCTAGGCGTTTGTCTTATGAATATGCCAAAGAACGTTATGATGTTGGATTAATGAACGCATTTGACTTTAGTCAGGCACAAGCTAGGGTCGAAAATGCACAGGCAGAAGTAATCCGTACCAAGTACAACTACATTTTCCGATTAAAAATATTGGAGTTCTACTTTGGTATACCCATTGCTTTAAACTAGTATCTTTGTGGCCGCTATGGCCATAATACTACATTTAGAAACTGCAACAACCAATTGCTCTGTGAGCATCTCAAGGGATTATGAAATCATTGTCCTAAAAGAAAATAACGCAGCGAGTTATTCGCACTCGGAACAACTACACGTATTTATAAAAGAAGCCTTGAAAGAGGCTTCTTTGTCATTTTCGGACCTCGATGCCGTCGCCATAAGCAAAGGGCCGGGCTCTTATACCGGACTCCGTATCGGAGTGTCAGCGGCAAAGGGAGTTTGTTTTTCCTTGGACATACCGTTGATTTCCATACCCACCTTGCAGAGCATAGCACATCAAGTGGATTTAAAACCTGGGGAATTGGTAATACCAGTGCTCGATGCCCGACGTATGGAAGTGTATTCCTGTGTTTACGATTTCAATTATCAAGAAGTACGGGAAACCCGTGCAGAGATTATCAATGAGGAATCCTTTGTTGAATATCTTGGCGAGGACAAGGTGTATGTAGTGGGTAGTGGTGCAGAAAAATGTAGGGGTGTCTTGCAACACCCCAATTTTATTTTTGATGAATCTATGGTTCCTTCAGCTAAGGATATGGTTACTATGGCTTCAAAAAAGTATGAATCCAGACAATTTGAGGATGTGGCCTATTTTGAACCTTATTACCTCAAAGATTTTGTTCTTCAGCAAAAAAAGAAGAAAAATTAATCCATTTCAGCTTTATGCATTACCCGTTGTGGGAATGGAATCTCAATTCCTGCAGCATCAAAACGTAGTTTTGTTTGTTCAATCACATAAAAATGTGCTGGCCAAAAAACATCGGTATTTGCCCAAAAGCGCAATGTCAGATTTACAGAACTATCACCCAATTCACCTACGTATACTTCGGGGGCAGGTTCGGTATTAATGCTGGGATTTTCGGCACAAATCTTTAAAAGAATTTCTTTAGCCTCTTTAATATTGGACCCATAGCCGATGCCTACATCAAATTTATCCCTTCGGGTATTCTCCATATTATAATTGATTACGTTCCCATTGGAAAGCTGTCCATTTGGGATAATGGCAATTTGGTTACCGAACGTACTCAGCTTGGTATTGAAAATAGAAATCTCCTTTACGGTTCCGTCCACTCCTTGGGCGGAAATAAAATCACCCACCTTAAAAGGTTTAAAGATTAAAATGAGCACACCTCCGGCAAAATTGGCCAACGATCCCTGTAGGGCCAAGCCAATGGCAAGACCAGCAGCACCGACCAGGGCAACCAATGATGAGGTTTTGACGCCCAATTGTGTGACCACTAAGACAAACACCAAAGCTTTAAGTATAACACTTATAAAACTCTGTAAAAATGATTCCAAGGTTTCATCATAATCCTTCTTGGCAAAAAATCGGCGGACCATTTTATTGATCAATCGGATAACCCAAACACCGACAAAAAAAGTAATGATTGCCGTAATAAGGTTTGGCAATACACTAAAGGACCATTCTACTGCTTGGTCTATGTAATCTTGATAATTTTCTAATTCTTCCATAATAGTTTTATTGTTTAAATAACAACGTAGTTAATATTCAAATGAAATAAAAGAAAAGGTTTTTAAACAAATTTTAATTCGCTAGCTGTTTCAGAACTTCTTCAGGGTTTGATACGGGTAGTTTGCAGGCCCCTTCAATGCATACATAGATAAGTGTTTTTCCGGGTACGTCCCTGTTTTCCAGTAGTTCTATGTTTGCATCTTTTTGGGTACCCACCAAAATGCTATTGGGGATGTATACTTTACTGATTTCTTGTCCTATGGATTTGTAATCTTCGCCAACAATTGCTATTTCATAAAAGTTTTGGTTAAGGTATAGCGCCAAATGCAACCAGTTGGAAAAGCTTTGAGCCCTACCTTCAAAATCCTTTTGAACGTTTTTGAGCATTTGTTTGGCGGTTTCCCCATAGGTTTCGTCTGGATACAGTTTATGGAATTTATATAGATTATTGGCCATCAAAGAGTTGGAGGATGAAATCACATTATCATCGACTTCTATGGTTCTTCTGATCAATGATTGGTCTTCATCCGAAGTATAAAAGAACATACCTGATTCCACATCCCAAAAGTGTTTTTTGGTATAATCCAGTAGGTTTTTGGCCAAATTGAGCCATTTTTCATCAAAAGTAATCTCATATAATGAAAAGTAGGAATCAATTACGGTGGCATAATCATCTAGAAAGGCATTGATGGTACTATTTCCTTCTTTATGGTTTCTGTAGAGCGAACCATTCTTCTTCATCATTTCCCGTTCAAGAAACTCTGCATTTTTAATGGCCAAAGTCAAGTATCCTTTCTCGCCCAAATAGCGATGCGCATCTACAAGTCCTTTCAGCATTAAACCGTTCCAAGAAGTCAAGATTTTATCATCCAATCGTGGTTTGGCACGTTTGTTCCTTGCTTTTTTGAGCAGGGCAAGGTTCTCGTTTATTTTAGCTTTTAATTCAGGAACTGCAATCTTGAATTTTTCCGCTATTTCTTCATTGGATTTGTCTCTGATGAGCACATAGTTTTCTTCCTCCCAATGTCCATAAGAGTTGATATTAAAATAATCCTGAAAAACCTCAAAATCATCACCCAATAAATGGGTGAGTTCCTCTTTTGTCCAAACGTAATAGGCGCCCTCCTCTAGATTACCGTTATCATCAAGGCTATCTGCATCCAGGGAGGAATAAAATCCACCGCTCTCGTCCAAAAGTTCTTCTTGAACAAAGTTTATGGTTTCGGTGACCACATTTTTGTACAATTCGTTTTTAGTCACCGCATAAGCCTTGGCATATAAGCTTGCCAATTGGCCATTGTCATACAACATTTTTTCAAAATGGGGTACATGCCATTTGGTATCTACAGCATATCGGGAAAATCCACCACCTAAATGGTCATAAATACCACCGTAGGCCATTCGGGTAAGGGTAGTGTCCACAAACTCCATGATCTCGGCATTGTCGGTCGATGTAGCATAGTGTAATAAAAAGTCCCAATTGTTTGGCATCATAAATTTTGGTGCCTGTTTATAACCTCCCAAAAAGGTGTCGAAATATTGCGTCCAAGTATTTACTGCGGTATCCAATTGCGTTAGGGAATAAAGCTCACTATCCGTATCGTTTTCCACCAAGTTGATGGCTTGGAGTCCATTGGCCAGGTCATTGGCATATTGGGTAATCTTTTGTTTGTCCTTTTTATAAAGGTCAGCCAGTTGTTCCAAGGATTTTACCCAGTTGTCCTTGGGAACATAAGTGGCGCCCCAAAAAGGCCTTCCATTGGGCAAGGCAACTATGTTCAAGGGCCATCCTCCCTGACCGGAGATCATTTGAATGGCATCCATATAAATCTGGTCCACATCGGGACGTTCCTCTCGGTCAATTTTTATATTGATAAAATTCTCGTTCATCAATTGGGCTACTTGCTTATCTTCAAAACATTCTTCTTCCATCACGTGGCACCAATGGCAGGCAGCATACCCAATACTTATAAGTAAAAGCTTGTCCTCTTTTTGAGCCCGTTCCAACACATCGGGGTGCCATGCCTCCCAATTAACGGGGTTATGGGCATGTTGCAGTAAATATGGACTTGTTTCGTTAATTAGTGCGTTGGTATGTTCGTGGATCACTTCGTCTTTTTTTTGTTTGCAGCCCAGTATTACGGTTCCAATAAGAATGAAGAAAAGCGCTTTTTTCATAAGTTCGGCATTTTGGACATAAAAAAAAGCGCCCACTGAGGGACGCATTTCCTTTTATTTAAATTTTTACTGTACTTCAAAGGTAATCTTTACGTTTACCCTGTAGTCATCAATTTTTCCATCTTTAACCGTAGCACTTTGCTCGTTGATATAGATGGAACGAATGTTTTTAACGGATTTTGAGGCTTGCTCCAATGCTTTGTTTGTTGCATCTTCCCAGCTTTTACTAGAATTCGCCAATACTTCAATAACTTTTAAAACTGCCATGGTCAATGTTTTTTTGATTCCCTATAAAGTAACAAATTTTGATGGGAATATGGTAGTAAAACGAAGTTAATTATCCGTTTAACGCAACAACTTCCTTGATTTTATCGCCCATCATGTTTTTTAGCATGGTCTCGATACCATTTTTAAGGGTAAAGGTGGACGATGGGCAGCCACTGCAAGCTCCTTGAAGGATAACGCTCACCGTGCCACTTTGCTCTTCATAAGACTGGAAACGAATGTTTCCACCATCGCTGGCAACGGCAGGCTTTACATATTCTTCCAAAATGTCTATGATTTGTTGGGAAGTATCATCGTAATTGGTTTGGGTGGCCTTCTGCTCCACAGTTTCCTTGCTTTTTTGGATGGATTCAGCCGTAACCACTTCCTTTCCATCGGCTAAGTAATCCCTAATAAACTCACGTAGCTGCATGTTGATTTCTTCCCAATCAGCAACCTCGTATTTGGTGACGGAAACATAGTTTTCGTCCATAAAAACTTCCTTCACAAAGGGGAGGTGGAACAATTCGATGGCTAAAGGAGAATCCTTGGCTTCGTCAATGTTCTTAAACTCGTAGGTATTGGGAACAATTCGTTTATTGGAAACAAATTTCATCACCGCAGGATTAGGGGTAACCTCTGCATAAACGGTAATAGGTTGCTTCTTTTTAACCTCACCTTCATTTACTACCGGTTCACCGACATTTAAGTATTCCACCAATTGCTGGGCTACCTCGTCTTTTACGTCATCCCACTCCACAATATCAAAACGTTCCAAGGCCACAAAATTACTGGCAATGTAAACGGTTTTTACAAAAGGTAGGTAGAAAAGTTGTTGAGCCAATGGCGATTCTTTGGCCTCATCTATGTTCTTATATTCGTAGTTGCCCTTGACCAAAAAATGGTTGGCTTCAAACTTTATTATCTTGGGGTTGTTCGTTGCAACAACCGTAATATTGTATTCTTTCATCTTGAATATTTAATGCAAAAATACCAATAGTTAAGATGTGTAGCAAAATATTATAATAATGTGTGAAGCATACCGTTATGTTATTGTTTTATTGAATTCAATAACCATTAGCCCCAGTCGTCAAATGAGACGTATCTTAACCTCAATTATTATAACCCTGTTTTTTGGGTCCATGGTCCGGGCACAGGAAGGTATTCCCGTGTATTTTGATTACTTGGCGGACAATTATTATTTGGTATACCCATCCATGGCAGGTATTGCTGAGGGAACCAAAATTCGTCTTACGGCGAGGAAACAATGGTTTAATGTGGACGAGGCACCAAGCTTGCAAACCTTGAACATTAATTCCAGGATTGGCGAGCGTAGTGGAATAGGGGGCATACTTTTTAACGATTCCAACGGCTACCATTCACAAACAGGTTTTAAAGCAACCTATGCGCACCATTTACAAATGGGAGGCGATTTTAGAACCCTCAACCAACTATCTTTTGGGTTGAGTGCAGGCGTTATTTTAAGCAGTTTGGATGAAAGCGAATTTAGATCTGTAATTCCGGATCCCGTGGTGACTGGAGTAAAAAACACTACAAGTTATTTTAATGTAGACCTTGGAGTTTCTTATAACTTATTTGAATTCTACGCCCATGCCGCCATTTTAAATGTTTTGGGTAGTGGCCGCGATTTATATACCGCTGCAGAGTTTGATAACTTAAGGCGTTATTTATTCTCCGTAGGATATGTTTTTGGCAGGGAAACAAGAATAGAGCCATCCATTTTGTTCCAAATGACGGATTTTACCAAAGAGAAGACCGTGGACCTGAATGCCAAAGTATATCGTGATGTGAGTTTCGGTACCGTTTGGGCCGGATTGTCTTACCGTCGTAGTTTTGATGGAGCGCAGTTCCAATCCAATGGCCAGTTTGGAGAGCAACGTTTACAATTGTTCACTCCGATTATTGGGGTGAATGTAAACAGGTTCATGTTCTCTTATAACTATTCCTACCAATCAGGGGATATTCGTTTTGATAATGGCGGTTTTCATCAAATTACCTTGGGCTACGAATTTGGACAGAGCGATCAAGGTAAGCGCTACGATTGTTATTGCCCGGCGGCCAATAATTAATTTTTGGAAGCATGTTGAATGTTCAGATGTCAGTTCGAGCGCAGTCGAGAACTTTTAAGACATCTCGACTTCGCTCGATGTGACACACTTTCATACTAATCCCAAGTAAAATTTTTCTTTGAAGCCTGGGCCTTTATGGCCGATAGCATGGCATTTTCAAGCTCTCCTGTTTCTTCTTTTTGATGCTCGGCAATGTAAACCTCGCGTTTAGCATTGAGTTCTTGTATCTTCTTTTGGATTTCTTGGCGTTCCGCTTTCTTTTTGTTTATGTAGGCCTTGATTTCGTTTTCGGATTTCCCTTGAAGTTCCTCAGGTAGTTCTTTATCCTTCAATTCTGAAATAATGGATTCGTCGTCCTCTGCAGCATCCACTAAATCCCATTGAGAGTTTTTATACAATCTGGAACTTTTGCTAACAGCACGTTTTACGGCCACAACCTCTTCCAATTCGGCGGCATTGGCATCTTGCCTGGATTGAAGCTCCTTTTTTTGCCTCCCAATAGAACCATAAGAGATATAAGTGTTGTTCAATTTGGAGTTCAATTGGATAATGATATCGTCATAAGGCGTGTTTATGTGAACCACTTGCCTGTTGTGGTCAATGGCCATATACTCCCCACCTGTTAGCATAGCACCTTTTTTCCACATGGTGGAGATGCCTTGGTCGTAATTGCCACAAAAAATAGTGTTTACGATCACATCTTTTTCTTGTGCATTGGTGGCAGCATCTTTATAATCCAATTTTCCTTGGGTAAAAGGTTCATTGCCTGCAATAAAAATCATTTTAAGGTCATCGGCGTTTTTGCCCCAATCCAATTGTTTTAATGAAGTATGGATTACTTGTCCGCAATATTCTTCACCGCCATTGGTAGACAAAGAGAAAAGTTTCTCGGAAATTTCATCCAAGTCATTACTGAAACCTAAAACCTGTCTAATGTACCCTTCCTGTGATGAAAGGTTGTCGTTCCCGTACTCATAAAGTGCAATTTGAAGGGTGGGTCTAATATTGGTGCCACATTTTGCATGGGTAAATTCGTTTACAATATCCCATAATTGAGCTTTGGCCTGATTGATGAGACCATCCATGCTGTTACTGGTATCCAATAACAGTGCAATTTTAACATATTGCTCTGCTGGTTTCTTGACAATATAGATGGTTGTTAATGTTGTTCTCTCTTTGGTATGGGCCTTTAGGTTACAACCATAGCTCGTTCCTGTCATAAATAGTAGGAGTGCTGTGCCCAATATGTAATTCATATGTTTCATGATGCAATAATTTTTAATGTTGAGGTAAATGTATCTGCAACTTTTATCAATAAAAACCTAGAATGAGCAACACGGCGTTTTAAATGAGTAACCTTGCCCGATTACTTCGTGAGGAGGTAAAACCGTACTGTTTTTCAGCATAATTAGACAATGCCCTATTTTTTAAAATGCTTGGGAAGCAGTATGTTTACCTAAGTTATGATTCACAAGGCCTACATTTTAGTATTGGTATTGATGACCTCCCTGAGCACATGGGCGCAAGTTGGAAATGCGCAAGGGCAGATGGAAATCAAGGGTTCCGTTAAGGGAAAGGAAAACTATATCCCCATTTCTGGAGTTCAGGTTTCTACTGATAAGGGACAATATACCAGAACCAACGGCCTGGGGGAATTTACCATTAAGGCATCCATAGGTGATATGTTAATTATTGAGGGGCCGGAACTGGAAACCGTTCGTTACCGAATCAAGTCAGGGGAGGATGTGGATGTATTGGTTGAGGGCTATGACGGTTCAAGGTCGGAACAAAAGCAAAAGCGTGTAGCTTCCAGTTCAAGAAGTGCCCGTATGGATCACCAGCGCTTTTTGGATTCGGCCAACTTTTATAAAAAAACGGATTTCGAGAAAAGCATTGATTTTATCGCCCGTTCCATGGAACCTCTCGGAAGTACGGGAAACAAACGAGAACTGTCATCCTCGCTGCGAACCCTTGGTGAAATTTATTTGTATCATGAACAGTATGATTTGGCTATCACCAATTTCAAGGATGCTTTGGCCGCTCAAGAATCCAACAGAACCAAATTGTTGTTGGGTAAAGCGTATGTACGGAATGGCAATTATGAAAGTGCGATTTCCATTTTGAAACCATTGGTTGAAGTAAAAAACATGGTGCCTTATCAACGAGTGGAACTTTACGAAACACTGGGCGATGCCAATAAAGAATTGTCCAACCTTAAAGAAGCGCAAGACTATTATCAAGAGGGGCTTCTTATTGCAGAAAAAAATCAGATATCTCCAAAGGAAATAGATTTAAGTTCCAAAATAGCTGATGCCTTTGCTAGTGAGGACCGAGTAATTGAGGCGGAAGGTTTTTATCAAAATTCTTTGAACCTTTCCAAAAAAGTGGCACCGGAAAGATTGATTCAGGAAAGCGAAAAGGTAGCGGATTTTTACAATCAAAAAAATCGATACAATGACGAGATCCAACTGCGTAAAAAAAACTTGGATGAGCTGGAACAACTCTCAAAATCTAGTGTTGCTTCCGTGGGACAGGGAATCTCTGCAAGGGATACCGTAACCTCACAGCGTATCAATTATAAAATAGCCAATGCCTATATCGCCCAGGATAAATTGGACGAGGCCATACCATATCTCGAAAAAAGTATTGTTGAGGCAGATAAGGATGATGATTTGGTGGTTCAAAAGGATGCGACACGAAAATTATCTGAAGTGTATCGTTATAAGGGCGATTACACCAAAGCCTTGGAGTCCTATCAGGATTATGTGGCCGTGGTGGATAGTTTGTATGTGCGAAAAGAACAAGAAATATCAAGAGCGGCACGTTTTAATCGTGAGATAGCAAATACTCAAAACCGTATCTCCAGTTTGGAGCAAGAACGGGAACTCAGTCAGAGTAAATACAGCTTGGCTGTAACCGAACAACAATTGTACGAAGAGACCAGCAAGCGTCAAAAATGGATTATTTATTCACTGATATTCGGGATAACCCTTATGGCACTGACAGCTTTTTTGTATTATCGAAGTAACAAGCAGCAAAAACTGGCCAACAATCTTTTGGCATTGAAGTCGCTGCGTACTCAAATGAACCCTCATTTTATTTTTAATGCCCTCAATTCCGTGAACAATTTCATCGCCAAGAGCGACGAGCGGAGTGCCAACCGTTTTTTGAGCGAGTTCTCTGTGTTGATGCGCAGTGTACTCGAAAATTCCGAAGAGGATTTTATTCCGTTGGTCAAAGAATTGGAGCTGTTGGAGCTCTACGTTAAATTGGAGCATTCACGATTTTCGGATAAGTTTGATTATGAAATCGAGGTGGATAAAAAAATAGATGTCGATGCATTCCAAATCCCACCGATGCTGCTTCAGCCTTATATCGAAAATGCGATTTGGCACGGACTCCGTTACAAGGAAGAAAAAGGATTTTTAAAGATCAAGGTTCGGCAAGTGACGAACGATATGCTTGAAATCTGTATTGAGGACAATGGTATCGGAAGGAAAAAATCAGCTGAGTTAAAAACTACAAATCAGCGTAAACAAAAATCCAAGGGAATGGGCAATATTCAAAAGCGAATCCAAATCTTGAACGATATGTATAAGAATAGAGTGGAAGTATCCATTGCTGACCTAAATGAGGACAAAACAGGAACCAAAGTATCCCTAAAACTTAAAAAACAATGATGGAACTTAAAGCGGTCATTGTGGAAGATGAAGCCAATAGTCGGGAAATCCTTCGGAACTATCTGGCGAAATATTGTGAAAACATCACTTTGCTTGGTGAAGGAGCAACCATTGAAGAGGGTTTGAAAGAAATTAAAAAGCATCAACCGGATTTGGTGTTTTTGGATGTGGAAATGCCTTTTGGCAATGCTTTTGACCTGTTGGATAAAATACCGGACCGAACCTTCGAAACCATTTTTGTGACGGCTTATAATCAATATGCGATGGATGCCTTGAACCATCATGCTGCCTACTATTTAATGAAACCCATCAATATTGATGAATTGATCAGAGCAGTGGATTATGTTAGGGCCATTAAAGAAAAAGAAAATGCCCTGGAAGGCCAAGTGCTCCAAGCCAAACATGTAGGTGCAGAAGGAAAAATAACCCTGCCCCAACAAGATGGTTTCCAAGTGCTGGATGTATCGGATATCTATTTCTGCAAGGCAGATGACAATTACACCGAAATCTATCTGGAAAAGAAAAAAATAGTGGTGAGCAAAACCCTAAAATATTTTGAGGAAGCCTTACAGCCCTATTCTTTTGCCCGTATCCATAAATCCTATTTGGTCAATGTTACCGAAGTGATAAAATATAAAAAAGGGAAGGGAGGAAGTGTAGTACTTTCCAACGGTAAGGAACTTTCCGTTTCTGCTTCCAAAAAAGCAGATCTATTGTCGTATTTTCAATAAATTGTCACATCGACCAAGGTCGAGTGTGCTTTTACAAAATCTCAAAACACATCAGAATGATTATCAAACCCGTGAGGGGAAAATCCCCAGAAATAGGAAAAGATTGTTTTATCGCCGAAAACGCCACCATCGTAGGCGAGGTGAGCATGGGCGACCAATGTAGTGTATGGTTTAACGCCGTGGTACGTGGCGATGTCCATTTTATTAAAATGGGCAATAAGGTCAATGTGCAGGACGGTGCGGTAATTCATGGTACCTATCAGAAATCTCCGACTACCATTGGCAATAATGTTTCCATTGGTCACAATGCCATAGTGCATGGTTGCACCTTAAAAGACAATGTGTTGGTGGGCATGGGAAGCATAATTATGGATGGTTGTGTGGTGGAAAGCAACTCGATTATCGCTGCTGGAGCCGTGGTTACTGCGGGCACCCATGTGGAGGCCGGGAGTATTTATGCCGGTATGCCCGCCAAGAAAATAAAGGACATCAGCCCCGAACTATCATCTGGAGAAATAGATCGGATTGCCAATAATTATGTGAAATATTCCAGTTGGTTCAAAGAAGAGTAATGGATTTGAGGTTCTGAGGAATCCAATCAATCAACCAAGTATTCCAACCATCCAACCATTCAAAAAGCCATCGAAGAATATTCCCTATTTTTGTCCCACTCAAAAAAACTCGACAATTATGAACGCATATATTTTTCCAGGACAAGGAGCTCAATTTGTAGGTATGGGCTTGGACCTTTACGAAAACCACTCCGAAGCACAGGAACTTTTTGAAAGAGCCAACGAAATTCTTGGGTTTTCCATAACCGATATCATGTTCGAAGGAACTGCCGAAGATCTAAAGCAGACCAAGGTGACCCAGCCGGCTATCTTTTTGCACTCCGTAATTTTGAGCAAGGTGTTGGGAGATACGTTTAAACCAGATATGGTTGCTGGTCATTCTTTGGGTGAATTCTCTGCATTGGTTGCCAATGGCACCCTAAATTTTGAAGACGGTTTAAAATTGGTTTCGCAACGAGCACTTGCTATGCAAAAGGCCTGCGAAATCCAACCGAGCACTATGGCTGCCGTTTTAGGTTTGGAAGATGAAGTAGTTGAAAAAATCTGTGCTGAGGTTGAAGGTATTGTGGTTCCAGCGAACTATAACTGCCCAGGGCAATTGGTAATTTCAGGTGACGTTGACGCTGTGAACGTAGCCTGTGAAAAAATGAAGGAAGCCGGAGCCAGAAGAGCATTGTTGTTGCCCGTTGGAGGAGCTTTCCATTCTCCATTAATGGAGCCTGCTCGTGAAGAATTGGCCGCTGCCATAGAATCCACGGAATTTAAGGCACCGAGCTGTCCTATTTACCAAAATGTGACCACCACGGCGGTGTCCGATGCCGAGGAAATAAAAAAGAATTTAATATTGCAATTGACCGCCCCCGTAAAGTGGACGCAAAGCGTACAACAAATGGTAAAAGATGGGGCGACATCTTTTGTGGAAGTGGGGCCAGGCAAGGTGTTGCAAGGTTTGGTGAAAAAAATTCATCGCGAGGCCGAAACCAGTTCTGCCACAGTTTCTTAAAAAAGAAAAACAGTTTATCCGAATAAATAGAGATTTAAACTAATAGGCAAGGAACTTCCTTGCCTTTTTTGTAATATTGGTAGTTCCCAGATCACCTACTTAAGCATTGCGTTTAACCCAACTGAAACTGATTATATTGGTGATGTCGACCTTGTGTAAAAAAACCTCAAATCTACCGCAGACCACTTCGGGTCGTGCATACATTTTCTTTGTTCTTTTTTTTCTTTTAGGCATTGGTTTAGGGTTTGGGCAGGCCCCTTCGGGCTACAGTGTGACGATCGACCAGGACCCAATCGGCACGGGGAACGAGACAGCGGTGGGCTTCACCTTTGCGGGTGCGGAGGTTGGAGCGGACTACGACTATACCTTCAGCAGTGATGGCGGGGGCACTAACGTCACCGGCAACGGTACCATAGCAACTGCGACGGACCAGATAACGGGCATCGACCTTAGCGGCCTTGGCGACGGCACGATCACCCTTAGCGTGACCCTGACCAACGGGAACGGTACAGGTGGTGCGGTCACGGATACTGCAACAAAGAATACAGCTGTCCCTTCGGGCTACAGTGTGACGATCGACCAGGACCCAATCGGCACGGGGAACGAGACAGCGGTGGGCTTCACCTTTGCGGGTGCGGAGGTTGGAGCGGACTACGACTATACCTTCAGCAGTGATGGC
>NZ_JBNPYE010000005.1:0-238839 GCF_051494225.1 Flagellimonas lutimaris
ACTAAGTTCTACAGCTTTTTCCTTAAACTCTGCAGTGTAATTTCTTTTTTCTCTTGACATTTTTCAAAGTTAATTTTAATAACTAAAACGCTCTTAACTCTATGTCCGGTTAAATATAGTAAGTCCAATAAAAAACGCTGCAATGAAATGCTCCACAATGTGGAGAAGGTGGAGCCTATGATGGGAAAGCCCTATTTAAAAATCAACATGGGCATTGGGGATTTTGAAAGCCTGAAATACCAATTAAGATAACAGCCATGTACCTTACCATCTCAGCACAGAAAATAGGCAGTACCTACAACTCCAGTGTAGGGAACTATGTGGACTATCTGGAAAAGGAGAACGAGGACAGGTCGCCCGAACAAAGGGAGGAATTCTTTGACCAAGAAAATGACAGCGTAAGCCCTCAAACGGTCATCGATGAAATAGATGCCAATACGGCCAAACTAAGGCAGAAGGATCCGAAATTCTATTCCATTGTGGTCAGCCCTAATAAAAGGGAGCTGAAGGCCATTGGGAATGACCCCAATATGCTAAGGGAATACACAAGGAAACTCATGGAGGACTATGCCAAGAGCTTCCATCGCAACCAAGAGGTCAAGGCCGAAAACTTGAAATATTATGCCAAGATAGAGCATGAACGCACCTATCGGGGATTTGATAAACAGGTGCAGGAGAATGCACCATATCGAGGGGAAATAGCAAGGCTCAGGAACGAGATTCGCAAAGTGGAACGGGGCGAATCCATCGGGAATGTCAATGAGCTTGAAAAAAGAATCAAAGAGCAAGAAAGATTGGCCCCACACAAACAGAACGGACAGTTGGTGGCCGCAGGGATGCAAAAGGAAGGGCCACAGACACATATCCATATTATTGTCAGTAGAAGGGACGTAACGAACACCCACACCCTTTCACCAATGGCAAAACATAAAGCATCCGAAGTAGAACTGAACGGAAAGACCATAAAAAGGGGGTTTGACCGGGACGGCTTTTACCAAGCAGCAGAAAAGACCTTTGACAGGACAACAGGGTTCAAGAGGAACTATGTGGAATCCTATGTGGGGAAAAAGGCCCATTCCAAGGAACCGGGGAAGTTCTTTGCCAAGATCATGGGACTGCCCACGAAGGAAAAGGATATGGCCTTTAAACTGCTTAAGACGATGGGTGTCAAAGCTCCCAGTATACCGACTAATAAAATACAAATGGCGGCCAAGATCATCAAGGCCCTTGGAAGGGGTATCGATAAGGCCAGGGGCACAGGTGAGGACATGGGGTATTGAAATCCAATAAGTGTCATAATTTTATTGTACTTCTGCACTTGGGATAATTTGTACACCCTAAAAAGTTCCCGTATATCCCTGTTCTCTTTGTCATAAAACCACTTTTGCAATCGGGACAAAGGAATTTATCCTCTAAAATCTCTATATCGCTAAACGTCTGGCTACAGCTAGGATAATGAGAACATCCTAAAAATTGATTACCATTTCCCTTATTTTGTCGGATAACTAGTTTTCCTGTTTTGCAATAAGGGCAATTTGTAGGATTTAATGTTCCTTCTGAATTGGATAATAAATAATTGTTATCCATCATTAATTCTTCTACAAATAGGGAAGCCTCGGACGGAATTAATAATATAACCTCATTTTTGGTCCTTGTCAATGCAACATAGAATAATCTACGTTCTTCCGCAAATCTATATCCTTCATCCTCACTGAGCAAAAGGGATAAAATAGGGTCGTCCGTCATTTTGTTTGGAAAACCTAGCAAATGATTTCTAAGGTTCAACACTATAACATTCTCTGCTTCCGTACCTTTGGATTTGTGTACGGTAAGGTATTTAATGTCAACATCCTCAAAGCCCTTTACTTCTAGTTTTCCAGATCTTGCAAAGTATTTTACTTTGCTGTTTGGAGTTAGTTTTATCAAGTCGTTGATGTCAAAACCATGCCTGCCCAAGACCAAGATTGATTTATCGCCATATCTGTTTACCAGTAATTGTATTTGGTCAATGAAAGCGTGCTCAATTTCTTCTGGTTTGTAATGAACAAATTTAATGGGGTCATCCAAAGGTTCCTTCCGGGACTTAGGTTTTTTGGGAATCTGCTTGGTGTTTTTCTGTATGTATTTCGAAGTGATATCAATAAGCGATTGTGAATTTCTATAGGTCTGTTCGATTACCAATTGCTCATACTTCCCGACATACTTCCCGAAATTGCTGAACAAGGAAACATCGCTTCCTGCAAAACGATAAATCGATTGCCAATCGTCTCCTACACAAACTAATTTTGCTCCTGATAAAGCCCGAATTTCTTTAATCAAATTAAAACGTGAAAACGAAATATCCTGATATTCGTCAATGATAATATACTCATACGCGTATTGAGGTTTGTTGCTTGATATAACATCAGTAGCTTTATTTATCATATCGTTGAAATCAATCTCATTTCTTTCACTTAGGACATTATTATATTTTTCAAGAATTGGAATCACGAATTTTAAGAACATGTCCTGCCGTTCTAGCATAAAATCACTTTTGATTTTAGTTTTATGAGAAAATAAATTCATCAGCGAATGCTGGTTCAATTGCCTTGATTTGCTCAGGTTTATAAAGCTTTCAATTAGCTTGTTTATTTCTTCGCCGAATTTTTTGCCATTATCGGATACTTTTTCATAAATATCTTTAGCATCCCTTGGCTTTAAGGTAATGTTCTCCATTTCCAACATCTCCCTAAGCTTTTCCAACAAAATGTTGTCTCTATTGTAGTAGGAATACGTTTCTAATAATTTGGTATTATGTGTTACATGCGTTTCCCTTTTTAAATGCATTTCCTCCACATATTTTTGCTCATTAAAAGAGGTGAGCCATTTTGCCTGGTTATGCTCGTCCACACCGAAATGCTCTAAATATATCTCATGGTCAGTTAGATAAAAGTCTGGACGGTACATTGTTTGTCCATAGGGATACGGTTTTTCATATTCATATTCGATACCGTTGAGGTACAAAAAATTAGCTATGGTGAGTTCCTCCACACTTTTTACCCTTTCACCTTGTAGCGTATCCAGTGTGGGGTTTTCAACTATATTCAATGGTTCACATTTTGACTTCAGTGTATGGAAATCAATTCCTTTTTCTGTGTCTAATTTTTCACCGAATGAATCGAATGCGTCATGCTCTTCTGGAATGTTCATATAGCAAGCCACATATTGAATATATGATTGCAATGCTTCCGGATCATTAAAAATGTCGAATTTTAAATACGTTTTGATTACTTCACTTAAGGTATTTTCATTGGTAACGGCAGGAGTGTCAGGATGATATTTTTTGATTATGTCGTAACCTAGTTTATGAAAGGTGGTAGCCTCGGTATCAAGTTCAATCTTTTTTAGTCGCTCATTTAATTCTTCAACTGTTTTTTTGGTAAATGATAGTAATAAAATGTCATTTGGGCTAATGTTTTTCTGTTCAATAAGATATTGGACTTTTCCAAGGATTGTCAACGTTTTTCCGGAACCTGCACCTGCAATTATTAAATTTGAATATTCATCTGTAATCAATGCGTTGCGTTGCTGGTCATCCAGTTTTTTTCCTTCGATATTGTCTAAATAGTGTTTTAGTTTTTCTTTCTGGACTGTGACATAATTTTGGTTGTAACTGACTATATAGTTGTCAAAACTGCCAAAAACTTCATTAAAACGTTTAACGGTTTCTTCTTTTTTGTAAAAGTTGGTTTTGTTTTTGAAGAACTGTCCTACGGTTGAATATTCTGATTTTATTTGGTCGCGTTGTACCCAAGTTACGTAGTCGTTTAATGTTTGTATATGTGCAAGAAATTTAGTGGCCTTCTTTAGATTTCTTAAATATTCAGGGCCTTGGTATTTTTTCTTTTCTAACCATTGTTGAAAAAACAACAACAGTCCTGTAATCAAAATGATACTAGCTATCAACATCGTATTCACAGTTAAGGTCTTGGAATATTTAATGCGGACTAAATTATTATGTGATTTGAACAAATCTGCCCTGCTCTTAAATATAATTACTTTATTCTATCAAGTGGCGACCAAGATTATCAAGACACTTGGAAGGGGTATTGTTAGGGGAATTGAGATTGAAGTTCAACATGTAGGTTGCGCCCTTTCGGGTTTTTGCTTCACGCTTATCTACCTGAACACTACAAAAACCCGATAGGATCCATGCGCAAAAGTTGGGGTAAGAATTTGGGACACTTGCAGCACTTCACTGTGTTTCGTTCGCTTTTTTGAATGAAACTTTTATAAGAAGATTTGGTCAAAGTATAGGGCTATTTCTTGTCCAATAGCTTTTCCAAATAAGCGACCTTATCTTTTTCAGCTTGAACAAGACGTTCGTAGAGTTCAACTACTTTCTCCAAAGGATTGAAAGTAGGGTATGGCCCTTGATTAAAACTATTGCCTTGCGGAGCACTGTTTTCATAAAAATTGTTGAAGTAATTAAAAACAGCTTCTTCTGAAAAATTCTCAATTCCCTCCTTTGTAACTCCCAAAGCCTTTGCAACTTCTTCAAGTTTTTTATCCTCAATGGTTTCACTTTTTTCCAAGGTTGAGACACTCTGCTGACTAATTCCCAGTTCTTCGGCAAGGGTTTCTTGCTTCATTCCCCGGAGTTCTCTGATTCGAGCAATCTTCCGTCCTATATGATTGGTTTTTGTTTCTGTCGGCATAACTTAAAGATATTGATAATATTCTGTTGTCCCCTCCTTTTGGTAAAATACAAGCTACTTCGGGTAATTTACAAGCAATTATGGTGGGTTACACTTTTCTACACGACTAATTTAAACGAAAATTTCAGCTTGGAAAAATTCCAAGCCAAAGAATGAGGAGTTGACCGACACCAAGGAATACCAAAGAACAAACGCATGGAAAGCTACCATACCCTAGAAGAATGCTATGAAGGCCTAAAAAAGGGTTGTTCCAACTCTTTTACGGAAATCTATACTAAATACCACAGACAGATTTTCTGGCTTGGAAAGAGCTTTCTTGGTGATGGTTTTGTTGTGGAAACATTGGTTCAGGATGTATTCTTGAAGTTGTGGGTACATAGAGATACATTGGAATCACCGAAACATATTTATTTTTTCTTGCGGTTTGTTATGAAAAGGGAGTGTATTTCTTACTATACACGCCCAAAGAACAAGTTTTTCAGGAAAGTCCACTCGTTGGAGAGTTATGAGAATTACCAAGACTATATGGTAGGGTATGACCCTAGTGAGCACAAAGACAATATTAAACTACAGGAAGGGGAACAAGAGAAGTTCGAAAGTATCAAACGCGTCCTGCCATTATTGGATGATAGTAAAAGGCATGTAATCAACCTTTGTTTGAAATACGGCTTTCAGTATAAAGCCATTTCCAAAGCAATGGGAAAAGGCATCAATGAAACTTGTAGAGAAATCAAAGAAGCTATTGAAGATATTAAAACCATCCTTAATCAAGGAAATAAGCTCGATTCCGGCAATAACAAGACGGATGAAATCAAGTTCACAGGTGAGATGACCGATGAACAGGCAAGTGTGCTTAAAATGCGTTGTGAACTAAAATATTCCTTTTCCGAAATAGCGAATGAGCTTAACCTCACTCAAAAGGAGGTTCATCAGGAATTCATGATAGCTTATAGGCTGATGGAGGCAAAACATCAATTACAATCGTCCTAACATGGAAAAGTCAACGCTAAAACTCACTCGAAAGATCCAACTGCTGATCGACCTCCCTACAAAAGAAGAGAAAAAAGAGGCCTTGGATAAACTGTACCAGTGGCAGAATCGATGCTTTAGGGCAGCCAACCTAATAGTGACCCATCTTTATGTTCAGGAAATGATAAGGGAATTCTTTTATCTCTCGGAAGGAATAAAATATAAATTGGCAGATGAAAAGAAGGATGAACAAGGAATCCTAAACCGTTCTAGGATCAACACCACCTATCGGGTCGTATCAGACCGTTTCAAAGGAGAAATCCCTACAAACATATTGTCCAATTTGAACCAGACCTTGATTTCATCATTTAAAAAGAACCGACCGGAGTATTGGAACGGTGAACGATCTTTGAAAAACTTCAGGAGG
The DNA here is from genome assembly GCF_051494225.1 of Flagellimonas lutimaris. GTDB lineage: Bacteria > Bacteroidota > Bacteroidia > Flavobacteriales > Flavobacteriaceae > Flagellimonas > Flagellimonas lutimaris_A. The sequence goes on from NZ_JBNPYE010000005.1 coordinate 6,094, forward strand.
GATATGGCCTTCCCTTTTGACTTGGAGGGTATGAGTGGATTACACTACAACGAAGAGAAAAAAGCTTTCTGCTTCCGCTTATTTCGGATTCCCTTTAAAACCTACTTGGGAAAGGATTTTACGGATAAACGGACATTGTTGGAGCGGGTAGTGGAGGGCAAGACTAAGCTGTGCACATCACACATCAAGCTAAAAGATGGCAAGATTTTCTTATTGGCAGTATTTGAAATTGAAAAAGAGAGCAATCAATTAAGACCGGAGATTATTGCAGAGGCTTCTCTGTCCCTTGAATATCCCATTGTTGTAAAGGTTGGCAAAGCAAGGCTTACCATTGGTACAAAGGAAGAATTTTTATACAGAAGACTGGCGATACAATCGGCACACAGACGGGCAAAGATCGGGGCAACCTATTCCAAATCAGGTAAAGGCATCAAAAGAAAATTGAAGGCAGTTGACAGACTTGGTCAAACGGAACGTAAATATGTCCATAACCGTTTGCATGTCTATAGTCGGAGGTTGATTGATTTTTGTGTTAAACATAGAGCAGGAACCCTCATACTTTTGAATCAGGAGGAAAAAACTGAGATTGCTAAAGAAGAGGGATTTGTATTAAGAAATTGGAGCTATTGTGATTTGATGACCAAAATAAAATATAAGGCCAATAAAGCAGGTCTCGAAGTTATAATTGATTGACAAAACCGATTGAGGGTGCTTGTACACCCGTAAGGTGAGGTCATGGGCACTCACTAAATGCAAACTGCATATACAACGCGTGGGCTCTCTTATTTTAAAGACGGTGCTTGAATTGGAGGCCACGAAAATAAATTTATAACTTTAAAAAATTGAAGGCCTTTTAAAGCTTACTTTCCACAACTAAATCACTTCAAAGTTTAAATATCATTGTGCAAATGAGTGGTTAGGTAAATTGTCTTGATAAAAACACAAAGTAAAACGGTGTGTTTATACAAAGTAAATTCTATATTTAGAATTTAAACTCTCCTATGAATCGTATTAAAGAAGTTTTAGAAGAAAAGGGCATTAAACAAGTATGGTTGGCGGAAAAGCTCGGCAAAAGCTTTAACTCGGTAAATGCCTATGTCCAGAATCGTACTCAACCAAGTTTGGAGGTACTTTATGAAATAGCAGAGATATTAAACGTAAAGGTGACTGATCTTTTAATAGAGAATTAATAGAAGAAGAAATAATATGTCAAATATAGATCAAACAGACTTAACATTTTTCACTAATGAGGATGGCCATAGTTTGTTAAATAGATTTAAGTCAACTTTACGAGATACACAATTGTTCGATGTATTAGTTGGTTATTTCAGATTAAGCGGTTTTCATAGATTATATGATTCTCTAGAGCCTTTGGAGAAAATAAGAATATTAGTTGGGTTAAATGTGGATAAAGATTCTTTTGATATTATTTCACATCAACAAGAAATGGCGATGTTGGATTTAGAATCCCATAAAAGAACCAAGAAAGTATATCAAAAAAACTTACTCGAAGAAATCGAAGACACGGAAGAACCCGAAAACAAACTGCAAGAAGGTATTGAAAAGTTTATTGAGTTTCTAAATGCAGATTGTTCAGACCCAGAAATAGATAAGGCATATCACGGCAATGGTAAAAAGTTAGAAATAAGAGCATATCCTTCTAAAAACATTCACGCTAAAGTTTACATAGGAAAATTTAAACCTGAAGATAGGGATTACGGATTCGTGATTACAGGATCAAGTAATTTCTCTGAATCCGGTTTAATTGCAAATCGTGAATTTAATGTAGAGTTAAGATCAAAGCGAGATGTGTTATTCGCAGAAGACCAATTCAATAAACTGTGGGCTGAATCTGTAGATATTTCAGAAGATTTTATTGATACTATTGAAAATAAAACGTGGTTAAGTGAAAATATCACGCCCTATGAATTGTACTTAAAGTTAATTTATGAATATCTTGAAGAAGATATAAATCTAGAAGATGAGTTCGACCCATTTTTACCTGATGGGTTTATGAAACTCAAATATCAAAGTCAAGCGGCCATTCAAGCAAAAAAAATACTAGATAGGTATAACGGAGTTTTTTTAGCTGATGTAGTAGGTTTAGGTAAAACGTTTATTACAGCCTTATTGTTACAACAGTTAATAGGTAGAACATTGGTGATTTGTCCACCTGTATTAAAAGAATATTGGAAGAATTCTCTTTTTGATTTTGGAATCAGAAGCTTTGAAGTAGAATCACTAGGTAAACTACCTCACATTCTAAAAAAAGGCACAGAGCGTTATGATTATATCGTAGTAGATGAAGCGCACAGGTTTAGAAACGAGGGTACTCAAGCCTACGCAGATTTATTAGAGATTTGTAACAACAAAAAAGTAATTCTTGTTACGGCTACACCGCTTAACAATACCATTAACGACATTTTTGCGCAACTAAAACTATTCCAATCCCCAAAAAACTCAACCATTCCTGGAGTAGTAAATCTCGAAAAGTATTTTGCTGGTTTACGTACACGTTTGAATAAAGTAGATAAAACAGACCCAGAATACAAACATCTTATTAAAGAAATATCAGATGACATTCGTAACAACGTACTGCGTTATGTAATGGTACGTCGTACGCGTAATGATGTTATGACCTATTTTAAAAACGATATGCAAAAACAGGGTTTAGTATTCCCAACACTAAACGACCCAAGTAAAATTGTATATGAATATGAAGGGGATTTAGAAAATATCTTTAAATCTACCATTCAACAACTGTTGGAGTTTACTTATGCACGTTATACACCATTACTGTTTTACAAAGGGAATAAGCAATTAACAGAATTTGAAAAGCAACAACAGCGTAACGTTGGCGGTTTTATGAAAGGTATTCTCGTAAAACGTTTAGAAAGTAGTTTTTTCGCTTTCCGAATGAGTATTACTCGTTTTATTAAGTCTTATGAGAATTTTATCGATATGTATAAATCAGGCACAATCTACATTAGTAAAAAAGTAGATGTATATGATTTATTAGAAAACGATGATATTGATAAACTGGAAGAGCTGGTTAATGAAGATAAAGCGCATAAATACAAATCAGATGATTTTACCAAAAATTACCCTGATTTACTTCAGAAAGACCTTGATATTCTTAAATGCATAAACGAGTTATGGTCAAAAGTTGATGAAGACCCTAAACTGGAAAAGTTTATAGAAGATTTAAAAACCGATAAAACCCTTAAAAAGAATAAGCTTGTCATCTTTACAGAATCCAAAGAAACAGGCGATTATTTATACGAAGCTTTATTAGAGCAGTTTCCAGAGAAAGTAATGTTCTTCTCTAGTAAAGGAGGTAGACATACTAACAATACTTTGTTATCTAATCACAATGTGTCAAGAGATATTATTCAATGTAACTACGACCCAAACCGAAAAAAGAAGGACTGGGTTAATGATATCCAATTCTTAATTACGACTGATGTATTAGCAGAAGGTATCAACTTACACCGTTCAAACGTACTAGTAAATTACGATTTGCCTTGGAATCCTACCCGAGTATTACAGCGTGCTGGTCGTGTAAATCGTTTAGGTAGTGCTTTTCCTTATGTATATATCTACAACTTTTTCCCAACAACACATTCCGATGCCCATTTAGGTCTAGAAGTGAATATCACGAATAAAATCCAAATGTTTCACGATATTTTAGGTGAAGACGCCAAATACTTAAGTGATGGTGAGGAGTTTGGTAGTCAAGAGTTATTCAATACTTTAAATAATAAAAAAGCATATTCAGGAGAAGATGAGATAGGTGATTCCGAATTAAAATATTTAGAAATCATTAGAAACATAAGGGACAACGAAGCCGATTTGTTTGAGCGTATTAAAAGGTTGCCTAAAAAAGCACGTAGTGGTTTTGATGATAAAGAAGTGGAGTTGCAAAAAATGTTGACCTTTTTCCGTATAGGTAAGCTTAAAAAGTTCTATCGGTTTCAAAGCGATAAATCCAATGAGGTCACTTTTTTTGATGCAGTACAAGAGTTAGAGTGTACACCAAAAACGCCAAGAGCTAAAGTCCCAAGAAATTTCTTTACAATGTTGCAAACCAACCGGGCAAAATTCACGCTCGATACCACATCTAAAGAAGAGACAGGCGGAAATAAAGGACGTTCTAATGCCAAATACATTGAAGACCGTATTATAAAAGATAAACTATTTAAAAACTTTAAAGGTTTTACTGAAACCGATGAAGAATTTATTGCAGCTGTAAAGGCAACGCTTAAAGAAGGTAAAATGGCGAAGAAAACAGCTCAAATTGTAAAAAAAGAATTGGAAAAAGTGATAGAGCCTTTACATGTGTTGCAAGTATTACGTAAGTATGGTCGCATTCAGTTGGATATTACCAACAAGGACAATAAAAAGCTTCAGAAAAGAGAAGTCATTCTTTCAGGATATATTATCAATAAGTAATTATGGATAAAATTTCAGCTATAAACCTAATAGACAAAACGTTTAACAATGCGTTTGATGAAGCACAGTTCACATACTTCGTCCAAAACTTGTTAAACGACTTTGAAATAAAACCCAATAAATATAGTGGCAATACCATTTGGGAAGACCAACGCGACCACGTAAGCTACTACAAACGCATTGGTAAATACATAGACCCAGAAGGGGAAGCTTTGGATGTCTTGATTGTTCAGGTAAAGAATGTTTCTAAACTGGAAAGAGCCAGAACAGCATTACGAAACTTTGTTATCAAGCATCTCAATAATTTTGAGAAAGATTATGCTTTAGTGGCGTTTTATTCTAAAGAAGATGAAGGCTTCGATTGGCGTTTTTCTTTTATAAAAATGGAGCATCAATCCTATTTAGACAAAGAAAAGCAAAAAGTAAAAATGCGTAAGGAGTTTACACCTGCGAAGCGTTATTCCTTTCTGGTAGGTAAATATGAGAAATCGTATACCGCAAAAACACAATTGTTACCGCTTTTACAAAACATTGCAAATAACCCAACTATTTCAGAGTTAGAAAAAGCGTTTAGCATAGAACGTGTAACCGATGAGTTTTTTGAACAGTACAAAAGCTTGTACATTAAAGTCTATGAATATTTTAAGAAGCAAGACTTATCTATTTTTCAAGACAGCCAATTAGATGCATCAGGCTTTACCAAAAAGCTATTAGGACAAATTGTATTCTTGTATTTTTTACAGAAAAAAGGGTGGTTAGGTGTACCAAAAAACAAGCGTTGGGGATTTGGTGATAAACACTTTGTGCAAAAACTTTTTGAAAAGGCACAACAAGAAAATGTCAATTTCTTTAAAGATTATTTGCAATACTTGTTTTATGAGGCGTTGGCCAAAGAACGTGATAACGATAATTCGTTTTACCCACGTTTCAACTGTCGTATTCCATTTTTAAATGGTGGTTTGTTTGAAGCACAATACGATTGGAAAAACGCAAATATTAGCATTCCAACAGAACTATTCCGTAACGACGAAAAAAATAACTCTGGGGACGAAGGTACAGGGATTCTAGATGTGTTTGACCGTTACAATTTTACCATTAAAGAAGACGAACCACTCGATAAAGAAGTAGCGGTTGACCCTGAAATGTTAGGTAAGGTCTTCGAAAATATGTTGGAGATTAAAGAACGTAAAAGTAAAGGAGCCTTCTATACGCCGCGTGAAATTGTACACTATATGTGTCAAGAAAGCTTGATACATTACTTGGAAAATGCATTAAATAAAGACAATAACACAGTAGTACTAAAAGAGGATATAGAGCATTACATTCGTGAAGGGCATTTAGCATTAGAAAACGATGTGCGTGTCGCAGAACGTGGCGAGACCAAAACCTATAAATTTTTATTGCCTGAAAGTGTACGTAATAATGCAGATGTTATAGATAAAAAATTAACCGAAATACGCATTTGTGACCCTGCTATTGGTTCTGGGGCATTTCCTGTAGGTTTATTGCACGAGTTGGTAACGGCACAGTTAATATTAAAACCACATTTAAGCTACAATTACTTAAATAATAAATTAAAGGAGTTTGACTTTCACGAAAGAGAAAGCATTAGCGAAAGCCGTTATGTATATCGTTTAAAAAAGCACATTATACAAGAAAGTATTTATGGGGTAGATATAGACCGCTCAGCCATAGATATTGCACGTTTACGTTTATGGTTGTCTTTGGTAGTAGATGAAGACGATTTAGAGCCCATAGAAACCTTACCGAATCTCGATTATAAAATTGTTTGTGGTAACTCGTTAATTGGTATGCCAGATGGTACAATGAGAGATTTAGAGGTAGAGAAAGAACTAGAAGGTTTGAAAGAGGAATTTTATACAGTTACTAACGAGCAACGCAAAAAAACGCTACGCAACAAGATAAACACTAAAATAAGAGAACTTTTAGATACAGCCGAAACTTTTGCTGGTTATAAAATTGATTTTGATTTTAAACTCTACTTTTCTGAAGTATGGCGTGACAAAGGCGGTTTTGATGTGGTGATTGGTAATCCACCATATGTTCAGTTACAGGATAAAGAAAGAATTTCTTCCAATTTATTGAAGTCTTATGGGTTACAAAACTTTAGAACATTTGTAAGGTCTGGAGATATTTATAGCTTATTTTATGAGCAAGGCTTAAAATTGTCATCACCTGTAAAAGGAATATTGTCATATATAACTTCAAATCGATTTTGTTTTACAAATTATGGGGAGTCAACGAGAAAATTTTTATCTGAATATAACTTAAAACAAATTATAAATCTTAACAAGGTAGAGGTATTTAAAGAGGCCAATGTGGGGACCATAATTACGATTGTAGAAAACAATAAATGTAGGAAAGGAAAATTAAGAGCTGGAGAATTCATTAGCTACAATACAAACGTTTCATTTATTGATCAACTCTTTGAACAATCTAAAATAATTGATAGTAAGTATTATAATTCTTCACAATGGGCATTTTATGATGAAACCATCTTAAATCTTAGGGAAAAAATAATCGGGCAAGGGACTCCCTTAAATCAAGTGAAAGACTTATCAATAAACAGAGGCATTACTACTGGATTAAACAATGTCTTTTTAATACCTGTAGAAAAAGCATTTTCTGTATTTAAAAACCAAAAAAGTTTTGAAATTTTAAAGCCAGTTTTCAAAGGCGCAGAGATTAAAAGGTGGAAATGCAAAGAGCATAATTATTACTTGTTTTACACTTATTCAGGAATAAAAATAAGAAACTATCCAGAAGTATTTGAGTATTTGTCTGATTATAAAGAAAAGCTCAGTAATGTTTATGAGGCTAGAAACGGGAAAAAGGAATGGTATGAACTAAGGAAATGTAGGTATTATGATTCTTTTGCAAAAAGAAAAATTATCTGGACGCGACTTTCGAATATAAACTCCTTTGCTATTTCAGAAAACGGTGAATTTTCTATTGATTCTACATCCTTTGCTGTCGGAAAAAATCTTGAATATTATTGCGCAATCCTCAACTCAAGAATAGTCTATTTCTATTTTGTGCTTGGTGGAGTAATATGGGGTAAGGATGGAATTAAATGGTTTGGAGATTATTTCGACAAAATACCTGTGCTACTACCAACAAGTGAGACAGTTAACATTTTTGAAATCCCTTATTTATACCTTAAAACACTTGCTCATAAAGAAGGTTTTAGGTCGCAATTTGATTTTTTTGAAGAATTAATCGATGCGATGGTGTTTGAATTATATTTTCCTACTGAACTGAAATTTTATAAAAAAGAGATTCTAAAACACATTTCAGACCTCAAACCTATTATAGTAGGTATAAGCGAGGAAGAAAAGTTAGGTATTATACAAAGCGAGTATGAGCGTTTATATCACCCAGACCATCCCGTACGCTACGCTATAGAAACTTTAGATAGTATAGAAGAGGTTCGTATTATTAGAGAGGCTTTAAAATCGTAATCAATGAAATCTAAAATCACCTACTACGATTGGATACCCTATTTTAAGGCAGTAGCTTCTAAGATGTTTGAGATAGGCAAAGACAATGTTAACCGAAATTCCTTGCTCTTAAACCTAGTAAAAGAATTATTCGAAGAAGGTTCAGCAATATTAAATTATCCCATAACAGACCCATTCTCACTTATCTATTCGTTAGCTCAGAAGAATACTAAGAACCAAAGAAAGCATATTTTTGAGTCCATAAAAAAGGCATGCAGTCTTCAGGAAAATTTACCAACTGATTATATCTTTCCTACGCCTACACCTAATACCTTAAGCCTATTTTTTAAAAAGGGTAAATACATAAACAATCAAGATGAGGTAATTGGTAACGATTGTTTGTGGAATCTATTTGAGCAAGTCTTTTTAGGTGAAAAAATTAATAATGGTGATTTCTTAAAAGTTCTTTCTTTAAAAAATGTTGGAGTAACAAAGCTCACACAAACAATGTTTTTAATAAATCCCAATATGTATATGCCTTTTGATACACGCATGAATTCCCTGCCTGTAGATGTATTAGAAAATTTAAAATCTGCTACGTTACAAATTGAAGAAAAAGGAATAGAGGCTTATAAGGATATATTAACTGTATTGAAGTTAAATTTTCCTGGTTGTTACTTCTACGAAATAAATTTAATTAACTATTTGCTTAATACTTCAACACAAGGACAATTAAGAATTACTAATACCTATTGTCAAGTCAGTAGTAATGCAAAAGGTCAAAATGAAGGCGATCATTTTGATGATTTTGTAAATAAAAACGGGGTGTATACAGGAAGTGCATTTTTAAATGAAAATGACAAGTATCCACTACAAGATTATAAAACAGGTGATGTGGTTTTGGTAAGAAGAGGTACTAAATGGTTAGGAGGTATTGGCATAATTATAAATAACGAATATGTACCTAATGGTTACGAAGATGAGTTAATGATTCAGATTATATGGATAGTTAAAGATAATCGTAAAATTCAAACTACAGCATTAGGGCAATGGGATGGTTTTAGTCACGCAACACCAAATACTATTGAAAGGTTTAAAGAGTGTTATCCTGAAACTTTCAAAATATTAGATTACATAAGAAATAAACAAAAAACTATGGTAAATCATTCAGTAGTGACCTTTAAGAATTTAATTCTTCAAGGGCCACCCGGTACAGGAAAAACAAGATTAGCTAAACAAATCGCAGAATGGTTAACTGATGAAACTTCAACCAAAGAATTGTCAATTCTTGAAGCAATTGAAAACAATATATTCAATAAAGAACCTGAAGTTGAAGACAACCCATTTGTCGAAGTTATCCAGTTTCACCCATCATATACCTATGATGATTTTGTAAGAGGAGTAAAGGTAAATGTAGTTGATGAAAAAATATCTTATGATGTTGAGAATAAAATTCTTGGAAAAATGGCATTTGAAGCGGCTAAACCAGAAAACCATGATAAGGCATTTGTACTCATTATAGACGAAATAAATAGAGCAAACTTAAACAGCGTTTTAGGTGAGTTGATTTATGCTTTAGAATACAGAGGCAAAATGGTAAATAGTATGTACAAAACAGAAGATGGTAATGGAATAACCATACCACATAACTTGTATGTCATTGGCACTATGAATACAGCAGACAGAAGTGTGAGCCACATAGATTATGCAATACGTAGAAGGTTTACATTTATACCTGTATCTGTAAATGATGAGGTAATAACTAATGTCGAATCTAAAAATTTATTCAATACTATTAGAAATATTGTAAAAAATAACATTTCTCCTGAATTTAATGAGGATGATATCCAAGTTGGACATAGTTATTTTCTGGTAGAAGGAAAAGACCTATATTTTAAAGCAAAATATGAGGTTATACCATTATTAAAGGAATATGTGAATGATGGTATTCTGCTTCCTTCAGCTGAAGATGAAATAAAGGCTTTATTGTCAAATAATTTTTGATGAATGCTAAGAAGGTACATATTAAGGAGCATTCTATTTCTTTTGACTTAAATGAGGAAGAGCTAATCGATTTATTAAAAAATCCAAATCAATTAGTAGAGGAAGTTGATTTGGAAAGAGGGTATATTAAAACAGGGTACTTTATTGGTTTAACAAGATTAGGTTCTACCGATAGTATTCTTAATGTGACACCAAAATTAGATACAGAAATAACTAAAATCAATTACCTATCTATGTTGTCAAAAGGGATGCAACATCCTGAAATGGTAAGTTTTGGGAAGGATTTATTTTATGTTGATTTAGATGCTAAGCCTATAAAAGTTAAACGAGAGCAAGACTTAATCACCCCCTTTATAATTGTTGGCTTTTTACAATTACTAACCATTTTGGTGAAAAAAGGTTTAATGAAGAGTTATTACAAAGTTGAGCGAAATATTTACGGGAATGTGAGAGGCAAAATATTGGTGTCTAAAACCACCAAGCAAAACCTCCTTAGAAATAAAAACTTATATACCCATTGTACATTCGAAGAATTTGGTGTTGATAATCTAGAAAACCGAATTTTAAAAAAAGCATTATTGTTTTCGATAAAGTATTTAAAGTCATTTAATACTTTAGAAAATAGATTTGAACCCTTAATCAATTACATATCTCCAGCATTTAGAACGGTTAATTCAAGTATAACAATACCAGAAATAAAGCACTTTAAAACTGATAATTTTTTTCCAGAATACAATAGAGGTCTGGAATTAGCGAAAATGATAATTAAAAGGTTCGGTTACAATATAAATTCAATTACTCCTGATCAAGAAGTAAATGTTTACCCTTATTGGATAGATATGCCTAAACTATTTGAATTTTATGTATTAGGAATTCTCAAGGAAAAATTTGGTAGAAAGGATATTATTTTTCAGTTCAACGCACATTATGGAGAATTGGATTACTTACGTGTTACAGAAGGTAAGGAGCTTGTGATTGATGCAAAATACAAAAACCTATATGCGAGTAATAATTATGAAATTAATGACATTAGACAATTAAGTGGTTATGCGAGAGACAAAAAGACACTGGCAAGAACCAAAATAAAGGAGGAGTTGTGGAAGTCAACGCTGTTAAATTGTTTGATAGTCTATCCTAATCAATCTTCCGACAATTTGGAAAATCTTGATGCTGAACTTTTTCTCAAACCTATAAGTCAATTTGAAAATTTCTATAAAATAGGTGTTAAAATACCAACAAAGAATTTGGTATGAAAATTAAAAAAATAACCATAAATAAATACAAGGCGTTTCAACGTTCAGAGAGTATTGCTGTTGGAGGTAAAAATGTTTTTATCTATGGTGAGAATGGAAGTGGTAAAAGTTCAGTTTACTATGCGCTTAAGGATTTCTTTCAATCTAGTGTGGAGAATATCAATATGGCAAATTTACGAAACCTTTACCTAGCCGATGGGCAAGCCGATTGTGGTATTGAAGTTGAGTTTGATAATGATACTAGTAATTCTTTATCGGAATCAGGAAGAAACACAAATATTCCAAGTATAATAGATGCAAATCGTCTTAAAAGTTTTGTGACGTATAAACATCTTTTGGGAGTTCATAATGTAAAGTTGGATAATGAACTTAACATTTTTGACTTAGTAATTAAAGGGGTTTTAAAGCATTATAAATCCCAAATAGTTACAGGTGGCGTTGAGCTTGGAAAGTTATGGGGTGATTTGTTGGCAGAAAGTAAAATTCCTTACGGTAGCGGCAAATATTATCACGCAACTAAAAAACGTAGGGCTGTAGAGGCAAAAGCTGTTGTATTCAATAATGCATTAGATAGATTGTTTTTTTCGGGTGGGAGTGATTACTTGGGGCCTATTGTAAATAGAATTTTAGATACTTTAATTCCCGGTTTAGTAATTAATTTCTTAAGACACAGAATAAATGTTGATTCAAAAGGGCAGTTAAGTGAACCTAAAATAGCATTGCAAATATCTAGTGATGGAACTGCTTTAGATACTCATTATCCTCACTTTTCACTTAATGAGGCAAAATTATCCGCTATTGCAATAAGTATCTTTTTAGGGGCCATATTACGCCAATCAAGTTTTTCGCAGGACATAAAATTTCTTTTTTTAGATGATATTCTTATAGGTTTAGACAACGAACATCGTTTAAAACTGATTAAACTTTTGAAAGGGGAAGATTTTCAAGATTTTCAAATCTTCATTACAACTTATGATAGACACTGGTATGAGGTAGCCAAATTACAATTATCTGGTTGGAAATTCTTAGAATTTTATAAAGGAAATAATGGTCCAGAAATAAACGATAAAGTAAAAACAGATATGGAAAAAGCTATTTTATATAAAAATAGTTATGATTATCCAGCTGCCGCCAATTCTTTACGAAAGGTATTAGAAAAGACTCTTAAAGATAAGTTGCCAGATACTTATACATTAAGAGAAGAAGTAAAAGGTTTATTAAAACCGCCGAGCTTGGACGTTCTAATAAATAGATTAAAAACCTATTATAAAGATTTAGAAATTGAAATACCTAATTCTTTGGTTGAGGGATTGAAAACATATAAGACTGTCTTATTGAACCCAATGTCGCACGATGATGTCGAAAGTCCAATATATAAAAATGACATAGAGGCAGCTTTTAAGGTTGTTGATGATTTGCAAAGAATTAATCTACCTAAAAGGGAGGTGGTAGTTGAAAAAAACAAAGTTTTTACAATTAATTTACCAGCTATTTCTTATACTGCTGAAATAATCACAGGCAATAATGCTTATAAAATTGATAATGATGGTTTAATAACTTTTTCATCTCCCAATTTCACTTTTATAGGCTGGTCTAGATTGGCTGTGAACAATGCAAAAATGACAGGTAACCCTCCACAAGGATATACTAAAGCAGATTTTTTGAATATTCTTTCTAAAGGACCATATGAAATTAATAAAATCCTCGATTCAATAAATATTACTTTCACGGATCAAGGTGTCCCAAATATCACATTGGATGATTTAAAGAATGCAATGGTTTGTGAAGGAAAAACTCTAACACAATGGTTAGTTTAATGGTTAATCACATCTTATTCTTCATAATGAGCTATTTTTTGTTTATACACTTTATGAGATAGTCCTTTTTTGATATTCCTCCAATGATATTACATTTCATTAGTTTTCTTTGAGACGAGGTTTATCCAAATATGCTTCATATTTAAGCACTCTCCTCCTTTTCTTTTAGGTTTGGACAAGTAGCTGCATAGGTTTCCATTCGTCCAATTTGATTGAAGATAATCATCTGCATCCCATGTTAAGGTAAAATCACTTGGACTATCAATCTCATCCTTGATCCATTTATTTATTTTTTCATTCCAGTGATTAAAAGTATCTGTTTGGACGTACCCTATAATCGCTGCATGTACTACATCTTTTCCGTGTCTGAGGTTTTTAAAACGTTCTATTCCGCCTGAATTTCTAGTTTGCTTTCTTTTATTGTATTCACCAATGACATATTCTCGTTCTCTTTTCTTCGGAAGAGTTGAGTTTAGTCGTTTTGCTTCAAATTTCACCAAAGGGAATTCTTCGCCTTCATAATTATATGCCTGTGCATACGCATAGGTTCCAAATGCAGCAAAATCTGTTGAAGTGTTTTCTTTAGCATCCTCTATGTTTTGATGTTGAAAAAAGAAAGGGAGTTCAGGAGGCTTTTTGAAGCCTAATTGCTTGCATAATTCGTTTGTAAGATGGTTTTCATTATTGATCTCTTTTCCTCCTAAATCATGCAAGACAGATGTAACAAAATCAAATACTTTTGAAATAATCTTTCCATCAGGAGCACTACTTAAAGCGCCAAATGTATTATTGCTGATGTACTCCATTATTTTCCTTGTTTGTATAGGTCATTAAATGTTTCGTCTGCATCACGAATCGCTATTGATTTCAACCAATATCTCTTCTGGTTGGGCTTATATAGGAGAATAATATTTTTATGATAAAGCTTAATAATCCGCTTCACCCAAAGGTTATAGGAAGCTTGATGGTCAATAAGTTTCTTTAACTTTTCTTCCACTCCTTCTAATGTTTCAGGAATTTCGATTTCTGGCTTACTTCCTAGGATGAATGGATATGCAATAAACTCCTTTCCAATAATAGCATCAAGAGGTTTGAAATTATCATAAATGGAATTAAGGATTTTACAGTAAATTTCTCCAAAGGATTTTAAATCGTCTTCATTTACAGGATTAAGTATTTTGCTTTTTTCTCCTCTTTTTCTAAAATCAGAATAATACAATGAAATATCATCTAATAGTATTTTATCAATTTGATTATATTTCAATTGAGGAAAAGGTAAGCTAAGGATATCATCCTTAATTGGCACTCCTTCTCTGTTTCCAATAACTTGTCCACTTGAAAGCCAAATCAATGGAACAGAAGAATCATTTTTCAAATAACCTTCGAGTTTCTGTAATTCCTCTTTCTCCTTTTCGGGTGCATGGATTCCAATTATTTTATCTTTAAAAGTTATATAGTCTTCTCTAAATTCAACTGGAATCTTAGTTCCTGAAACGCTTTCTTTAATGAGCAAGTGTGGTGGTCGAAATATCTCTTTGTTCTTTTTTGATGAAGTTTGAAAATACTCGATTGTGCAAGTGTCTGTTTCTTTAATTCCATTTTCATCGAAAGAGCTTGTAACGATATAATTAAATCCTGTAATCCAGTCTGCCTTATATTTGGAATTCAATTTTTCTAATTCTATCGATTCTTCATATGTAAGAAATTCGCGTTTCGATAAGGCCTTAGCTCTTTCTATTCCCGGTATGTTTGGCGCTTCTTTCCATCCTTCAGCTACTTTCCAACCATTTTTTTCTTTTTTATCTTCTAAATATGATTTCAAAGTAGTTGCTCTTTCTATTTTTTCAATAACCCTATGGAGTCTTCCCCCACCCATGAAGTTGGCTTGCCAAATTCCTTGAACGGATAGTGCTTTATTATATAAAGTAGGGTGAATGTCATAATGATCTACTTCAAACTCTACTTTTTCACTTGATGCTTTGGTCCTTCTAAAAATAAGATGTTGAACAACTTCACCCTTTGGATTTTTTCTTTCAGCAAACACAGCTACAACAGGAGGTTTGGCACTAGAACTACTGCCAATAAAAAGCTTAGCTCTT
Source organism: Flagellimonas lutimaris (assembly GCF_051494225.1). GTDB lineage: Bacteria > Bacteroidota > Bacteroidia > Flavobacteriales > Flavobacteriaceae > Flagellimonas > Flagellimonas lutimaris_A. The sequence goes on from NZ_JBNPYE010000005.1 coordinate 21,180, forward strand.
AAAGGTGTAAAATCAAATATCTTTTTGAAATAATTTCTTTCAAATAAATACTTCCTAAAATCTTGAACCTTGGTGTTATATAGAACTGGCCCTGAAGGTAATATCAAACAGGTATTTCCCCCTTCTTTCAGGAGCTCAAAGGATTGCTCTAAAAAAAGTAAAGCTATTTGTTTTTGAGGAACCTCTGGACGACCTGCATTATTGTTTTTTGACGAGGTATTCACAATATCCGCCCATTTAGTAAATCTTTCTTCAAAAGGAGGATTACCAATTATTAGATCAAAATCATTTGCCAGTTTCTCCTCATACAATGTTTTGAAAAAATCACCACTAAAAAGGTTATTATTTACTAACTTATCGAAATGAACATTTTTCCAAATCTCTTTTGGTGAAAGGGCATCCAAAAGAGCTAAACCTAAACTAAAAGAAGTAAGCGTAACAGCTTCATCTTCTAAATCACAACCATAGATATTTTCTTTAAGTAGCTTTTTTAATTCATCTATATTATCCTTAGTTGGCTTAGCCCAATTATTTCTTACACGCCACCATTGAATGATTCTTTTAAAAGCTCCCACAAGGAAAATTCCTGAACCACAAGCAGGATCTAAGACTTTGAATTCCTCTTTTGGCTCATTCAAAGACATACAACGATCTATAAGGAATTGAACGAGGTATGGAGGTGTATAAACAACCCCTTTTTTCTTTTTACCATCTTCATCAGCTAAAAAATCCTCATAGATATGACTGATCAACTCAATGGGCAAGTAGTTGAATTGATATAATCTCCATAGAGACATTTGGCCTAAACCATATTTAGAAGAAGGTAAAATGGATGCATCTCCTTTAACAAAATGCTGAAATACAACCAAATCAACTTGTCTTAAATTTGCTAGTTCATCATCATTAATATCAAAAATCTGTCCGTTGAAATGCTCTTTGCTAGAAAGATCATGTAGCATATTCGCAAATGTATCAGCATCTTTCAGTACACCTTCAAGGGTTGGATTTTCAAGATTATAACCCTTATAAAATTCTTCTGGGTTTAATGCCCCTTTACCATTTTCATCCTTTCGTTCCTCCAAATATTTTATGAGGATAAGCATCATAAGTACTCTCTTCACTAACCCTGCTCTTTCATAACCAACTTGTTCAATTATATGAGCTTTGACATTTTTAAGTTGATTTAATAATTGCTCATAAGCACTTTGGCCGTATTTAAAATTTTTGTTTACTTCTAATTCCCAAAACAATCCTGAATCAAATTGCCTTGCATGATATTGCTTTATTTTTTCTTGGACGTCACTTAATAAACTAATCGTGTCATGTGCCTTTGTAATAAACTCAGCGGTTCCGTGATCCCAATTTGGTTTTAAACCACAGTTATAAACGAGTATTTGAGAAGCCTTGAAAATAAAGCAGTATGGCACAATCCCTGCATTCCACAAACGATGATGGATTTCAGCATCTTTACTCGGGTTCAGGCTTAGTTCGGAAAGGTTGTAAATGTAAACTTGTGGTCTGGGAGGGCTATTACTGTCACCAAAGAATCTAAAATAGATTGCGATAGCACCAAAGCTATCAGCTTGTTCTAATGCTAAACGTATATATTCATTATTTTCTTTTTCTTTTTGAGAAACCCATTTTAAACCTTGGGAAGTTTCATTCATCCCCAATTTTTCTATGGCATCAACGAAAGATATGTTAGTGCTAGTGCCCATTAATAATTTTTAGTTGAAACCAATAATTCCCTAATGTCTACGTCCAACACTTCTGCTACTTCCACTAAAGTCTCAAGAGAAGGTTGCATATCATTAGTACACCATCTTGATACTGTTGTTCTATTTTTATTTACTTTTTCAGATAACCATTTATTTGTTCTATCCTTTTCGGCAAGAACTACCCTTATTCTATTGATTTGCTTTTTTGATGTCATTTGAATCGTTTTACACTACATGAATAGCGATTAAGACAAATTTAGTTGTTTAATATATTTTCAAACAATTCGTTTTAAGCTATATATGATTCGTATTAAGCCATATATATAATTAAATACGATTCTTTTTTTCCTTTTCAGGAATTGTACAACAATTTTGAAAAAGTTATTCTATGGTAGATACAACAAAGCAGATTGGGAGCAAATCGTTTTTAGGACATCGCTAAATTCATAAATTATCATTAACGTTGTCCGTTTCTGGGAAGAATTGTTCCTTTTACTACCCTTATTAGAGATTAGCGTGCTAGTTGGCCAATGTATATCCGAAACCAGGACCATCACATGGAAGGTAACTTCCATTAAATATTTCCTCATTGTTCAAAATTGAAATATGCTCTTTAAGCGAGCTTCCACAGTTTTGAATTAAATAACTGTCTTCTTCATACTCAAATTCATAATACTTCGAGTCTTCTGATTGAATTAAACGGTAACTGCCTTTGGCAATACTGGTACTGTCCGGGTAAGCCCTTCTTTTGACAAAGTGATTGTCAGAAGAGAACTCAATGAATTCGTTAAATTCCAAATCCTTCTTCTTGATGATTTCACCCGACATTCCCGCATTGATGTACTGAAGTTCAAACAGGTTGTTTCCTTCAAGGTCAATTTCTTCATCCGGGCTATCGCATGACTGATTTGTCATTAAGGAAATCATTGAAAGCAATATGGCAAGCTTTTTCATGGTATAAGGGAATTGATTATCTATAAGATACATTGAAACACAAATCGTTGCTTATCAAAAAAATGCCTAAATTAGCTGTGTAAAACTCCCATAAGTTTTGCCTCTGGATGTGCCGATTTGAACACGGTTCAGGGTTCGGTTAACTGGTCCAAGTTAACAGTGTAAAATAATGAAAATCAACTATTTATGTTTATGGGGATGGGCCTGCCACCCCGACAAATCTAGCAATAGATAAAAATAAAAGCACTGTTAATCAATTGATTTTCAGTGCTTTTTTCGTTTTGTGCATTTATTTGATATCATTTGAAACCAAATAGTAGGTGTGCAATTAGGTGTGCAATTCGGTGTACAACCTTTTATTTAAATTGTCCTATCTTTAAAGAGCTTTTGGGCACGATTTGACTTTCGATGAACAATTATTGTTTAACCAAAGTCATTTTAACATGAAAGCAAAAAACACTTTCGCGGTAGTCTTCTTTACCAGAAAATCAAGGAGCGTTCCAAATCAATTATCCATTTATGTCCGTATTACCGTGGACGGAAAACGCTCAGAGATCAGTCTCAAACGCAACGTGGCCTCAAAGAATTGGGACAATGCCAGAAACCGGGTCAAGGGAAGTTCCCAACCGATTAGGGAACTGAATTCTTACATGGACAGCGTGTACGGAGCATTGTTGGTGTGCCATAAAGAACTTTTACAAGAGAATCGGGTAATTACCGCAGAGGCTATCAAGTCACATTATCTTGGTGAGGACGATAAGAACAAGACGCTTAGAGATCTTGTCTCCTATCACAATGAAAGGATGTCCGTTGTCTTAAAATATGGTACCATGAAAAACTACTATACCACTGCTCGGTACCTTGACAGGTTTTTATCAAAGGAAAGGAAGGTTGGCGATGTTTATCTCAAGCAATTGAACTATGCCTTTGTCACGGAATTCGAGCACTATCTTAGAAATTACAAAGGCTCGGATAAGAAACTCTCCTTGGGGAACAACGGTGTCATGAAACATCTGGAAAGATTCAAGAAGATGTTGAATCTTGCCGTAAAATTGGAGTGGATGGAAAAGAATCCCTTCAATCAGTTCCAGTTGAAGTATAACAGATATGATAGAGCGTTTTTGGATGAAGAGGAATTGCAACACTTGGAATGCTACGAGCTTAAGAATGAACGTTTGGAGAAGATACGGGACTGTTTTGTCTTTGCCTGTTATACCGGGCTGTCCTATGTGGATGTAAAGGAACTCACCAAGGATAATATTGTTAAGGGAATCGATGGAAACCAATGGATAAGTACCAAACGTGAGAAGACCGACAAACCCGTCAAGGTTCCATTGATACCCCAGGCGCGGGCGATTTTGGAAAAATATGATCTGGGTGGGCCGAATGAAGGGCTTTTGCCCATAAGTTCGAACCAAAAGACCAATGCCTATCTAAAGGAAATTGCCAATGAATGTGGTATTGATAAGAACCTTACCTTTCATGTGGCCAGACATACTTTTGCAACTACGGTAATGCTCTCCAATAATGTCCCCATTGAAACGGTATCCAAACTCCTGGGGCACACCAAACTTTCCACGACACAAATTTACGCCAGGGTAGTGGAGTCCAAGATAAGTGAGGATATCGATAATCTTTTGATTCGCTTTCAGAGTAAAGAGGTCGAGAGAAATGCTGGGGAGTAAGTTTGCAGTTAGATAATGGGAAAACTTATTTATGAAATCAAAGTGTCAAATTTAGATAAGGCTTTTTGGAAATAACGGGTTCAACTTTAAAGATTGGAAATTTATGGTTCTATTGAGGAAATTTCCAACGAATAGCAATGCTTAATACCATTTCAATGTAATTAATATAGTATGTGGTTTTTAATAACGTAAAATACATTTTACATGTTTATATGTAATAGTAAATAGTATTTTACACTATGTCAAGAAATTGCATTTTGTTACTTCCTAGAAAATGTCGCAAATGTTGTCAATATTTGCGACATTTTTTTATAGGGTTTCGATCCAATCCATGGGCTAGTGGATGAGCCGGTTGGTTGATACCACCAAATACGGAAAATTTGAGCCAGCCAATAAATGGCCTTAGTGATCTAAAAATCAGAGTTTTGTTTTCATCTAAAGGTACTCAATTTTATCCGGCGAGTGTGGTATACTTTGTCTGGCGTTTCCACTATGGTTCTAGGTTTAACTTTTGAGCTATGTTTCTTTGATATCAAACTTTTTAGACATTTAGTCTTATTTTTTCAAATGAATCCCCTAACTTTACCAGTCGTGTAACGATAGACCCTATTTTTTAGGGTTCTTTGTGTCATAAAAGGTAATGGCAAAAAGTACATACATCTCAGAAAATCTCAATGAAAGCCATATTGCTTTAGTAAAGTATTTGGAGGATCATGAAATCCTTTATTTCAAATTGAAGGAACTGGCCATCCAATTGCCCAAAAGCTTGGGGGATAATGTGAATGAATTGGTGGAGAACCTCCATCAAAAGGGGTTGTTGAACCGAATAGAAAGAGGGGTATATGCTAAACCCAATTATTCCAATGTCAATGTACTGGCTACATTCATTAGTCCTGGTAGTACCTTGGCCTATTGGTCAGCTTTGCACCATCATAACCTTACAGAACGATTTCCGTATACCCTTTTTGTCAAGACCATCTACAGGAAAAGGGATACAAACATCCTGGGCTCCAAGGTAAAGTTTGTTACCGTAAAGGAAAGCAAACATATCGGTACCATGTTGGAGGGCTTTGGAGCAAATGGTTTTTTGGTGACCGATAGGGAAATGACCATAGTGGATTGTTTTGACCAACCCCGCTATGGGGGTAATCTGGACGATTTGATCAAAGCGTTCGCCAATGAAAAATGGGACAATGAAAGGTTGATTACCTATACGAAGGCCTATGGCAATATTGCCCTGACAAAAAGACTGGGCTTTTTGGCAACCCTTTTCCATGCGGATAGCTTACAGGGTTTTATCCAATATGCCAGAAAGCAGGTGAACAAAAAGTATAGTTTGATCGATGCCGGTGGACTGGATCAAGGGGAATTTGTAAGTGAATGGAAGTTGCGATTGAACATCAAAAGGGATAACCTGTTGCAAATGGCCCAAAGTGGATATTAGATGATTCTTCAAAAGGAAATCATAGAGCGATCAAAAGAATGGAAGGTGCCTCCCGATACCGTGGACAAGGACTATGTCCTGGGGCATTTTCTATCGGTCTTTTTTGAAACCTATAAGGATGACCTCATTTTCAAGGGAGGGACATGCCTGCGTAAATGCTATATCAAGAATTATCGTTTTTCAGAAGATCTGGATTTCACGGCAAGGGAGAAGGACTTCGTACTGGAAAAGGAAAAACTGGAAGGTATTGCCAAGACCACTACAGATCGGACCGGAATCCTGTTCAGTGTAGGTGAAATTTCCCGATTGGTCTTTAATGACGAGCCCAAAGGATTTCAGGTATCCATAAAATATTGGGGGGCCAATCACTCCAAAAACCAACAGCCCCCGCTACCAGATCGTTGGATGACCAAAATTAAATTGGAAGTGAGTACGGACGAGGTCATCATTTTGGAACCCGAAATTTTGCCCATTATGCATCCTTATTCCGATGGGTTGCAAGGTGAAAAACAATGCCCATGTTATGTCATTGACGAGGTGGTCGCTGAAAAGCTAAGGGCCCTGAAGCAGCGTTCATACACGGCACCACGGGATTTTTATGATTTGTACCATCTGACCCAAAAATTTTCCAAAAAGGACTGGGAAAGGATTATTCCTCTTTTCCTTAAAAAAATGGAGCATAAAAATCTAACTTATACCAATCCTTCGGATTTGGTGGATGACACCAAGATTGCAAATGTGAAAAGAGCTTGGAGGACCAGTGTAGCGCATCAAATTACCGAGGATCATATCCCAGGAGCCGATGAAATCATTTCGGAGGTAGTAAAGAATATTGAAATTTTCTTCCCAAGCGAATCTTCCAAGTAACAGTTTGAATTCCAAAAAGGCTGTCCCTATTTTTTAGAAATAGGGACACCAATTTTGATTATGGGGCATTTTTTTATTCCAATATTCCCGAAAGTTAAGCCAGCAAACTTTTTGTTAAACAAGGGACGGCTAATTACCGTCCCATAAGCCAATTTTGGTTTGATGATGAAAAAAACATCAATAGCCTATTATATTTTCCTTTTTCGGTTCATTGTTTGGCCAGGGTTACCTTTTAAAATCACAAACGGATTTTAAACCCACCGTTTACCACGAATCCATCCACCGGAGCATAAATATCCAAAAATTGTGGATCACTCAGATTTCCGGAATAGATTGAACCGAACTTGGTTTGTCGGGTATCCAAAAAATTCTCAAAGTTGAGAAAGACCGAAACATGTTCCCCCAACCTTTTCTCGCTCATCAGGCCTACGATCCAATAGGACTGCCCGGTATCCCCGTTGCCCAGTTTCTGTGGACTATAGTAATAGGCCTCAAGGCCCACCCAAAGATTGTCTTCCTTTTCAAACATCAAAACATTGTTCAAACGGTGCTTGGCCACCAATGGAAAATCCGATACCATCCCATTTTCATGCTGTTTGACATTGGCATGTGTATACCCTGTAAAGAGATTGAAATCCCCATATTTTATTTTTAAGTTGACCTCGGCTCCACGAGTATCCACATATCCTCCATATTGTTGGAATTCATACAACCCATTGTCATTCGCCACCAAAGTCATGGGGTCATTGATTTTGGTATAAAACAAGAGCGTATTGATGGACATCGTCATCCCTGGCAAGGGAACCCACTTATAATTGACATCGAAATTCCCTCCCAATGAGCGTTCAAGTTCCGCTTGATCCACATTGATGGGCAGAACGTCCCTGAATTGCACCCGCTCTGCATCCTCAGTGAACACAGTAGGAGTCTTATATCCCATACCACCGCCCAACCGAAAAGTTAAAGCTCGGTTGGGTTCGTACAGCACCGAAAGCCTAGGAAGAGCCATGGCTCCGTAATCAGAATGGAAATCTGCCCGAAGACCAGTCTCCAATGACAGCGTTTCATCAATGGGCCAAACATTTTGGGCAAACAAGCCAAAAATCTGGTAGGATTGGTCCAAGGCCCCGGTCTGATCTTCCCTTGTATCGTTGAAATATTCCGTCCAAAGGTTGGCTCCAAATACCCATTCAACATCATTTGGGGTGTTTGTGGAAAAATTCAGTTCACTAAAGGACGAACGTTGGTATCCCAAAAAAGTAAAATCCGGTATCTCGATGGTACGGTCATAAAAACTAAAACTATTCTTGACTTCCAATCGATTTCGGGCATTAAAGGAATGTTTGAATCCCAGTTGTGTAGAAAGCCGTTCTGTTTCATTGGATTCAAAGTAAGGATCTGTCACAGCCTCCCCTTTGACATAGTCCATGTTTCCCCCAAGGCGGTCCTCCCAAATAGCATTTATTCCCAGCAGGAGTTCGGTATCCTCCCCGAGATAGAGGTACAATTTGGGGTTAAGGGTTAAGCGATCAAACTCTGGAATGGCAGTCAAACTGATATTCGCAGGATCATAAGGTGTCCCCAGATTGTAGGAGGCGAATACCGTGGTGCCAACTTTGTCGGACTTTTGTGAATAAAAGCCACTGAGGTCCAGACCAAGGGCCGAGGTTCCGTTTGCCATAAAACTGAGCTCGGGTTCCTCTTCCGGTTTTTTTGAAATCAAATTGACCAAACCGGCAATGGCCCCTCCTCCATAGAGGGTGGAACTTGACCCTTTGATGACCTCCACTTGTTTCAGGTCCAAAGGTGCAATTTGCATAAGACTGAGGCCACTGGCAAATCCTGAATACAGGGGAAATCCATCCCGAAGGAGCTGGGTGTACTTCCCATCCAGCCCTTGGATGCGGATACTGCTATTGTAACTGGTGGCAGAAGTCTGTTGGGTACGGATCCCAGTACTCTCATTGAGCAGCATCCGGATATCCCCAGGTTTCATATTACCCTTTTCGGAGAGTTCTTCCCCTGCAATGACCTCGACCCGGGTAGGGATGTCCTCAATGGTCCGGCTGCTCCTGGTGGAGATAAGTGTCACCTCTTCCATTTCTTCCGTCTGAGGTATCAGTGAAAAGACCTGTCCTTGAGCTTTTTCATCCAAGGGAAAGGTAAGGTTGCGTTCCACAGTGGCATACCCGATATAGCTCAGCTTAAGCTGGAAGGTCCCATTTGGGATATCCTCCATATGTATTCTTCCCATCTCATCGGATATGGCCCCTTTGTTCAGGGAGACCAACATTGCGGTGACCCCAATGAGAGGCTCATCATTAAGGGAATCCTTGACCACAAGATCAAGACTGTTCTGTGCATGCATGGATACCATCCCCAAAAGGGATAGTATAAGGATTACTTTTACTTTCATTTTATGATTTTTGAATATGTTGAATCCAGGCCAAAAGGAATTGACCTAGAACATTTAAAAATTAGGATTGACTAAACTTCAAATGTGCGTGGGGGCTTCAGTGAATGAAAATATACTTCCTTGGGCAGTTGTTCAATATAGGGAATGCGAGCTGTCAGCAGCTCGCAATCCATGGAAATTAATTCCAAGGTCTCATATGTAATCGTGAAACCAGGACACCTACCACAAGTGTAAAATGGAGAACAGGGAGTGTCCTTGTCGTGAGGGGCTTCTGGCCGGTCATCATCCGAGCAATTGTCCAAAACATCAGAAATACTGGAGCAGGTACTTGTCTCCTGACAACATGGATATGATGAAAGCGTCAAAGTGACCAATGACAGTATTACTGCAATGAATTTCATGCTACTAAGTTAATGAAATAAACGCTCCTAAAAATGGGAGAAATGGTAATCTCCATAGAGATTAAAGCTATTTAATCCAATATTCCCGAAAGTTAAGCTCGCATAATTTTCTCGGACAAGGGACGGCATAAAACCGTTCCGTAAGTCTCTTTTTATTCCGTTTCCTTGCCACTCCAAAATTTTGTCTTCCGCTTGGTCTATGCTCAAATATTGTTTAACCAAAATCCAAAAATCATGGAAGCACAAACAAAACAAAGAGCGACACGCAAGGGAAACGCCAAGCAATCATCAAAAGTAAAGCGACCCACACCGCAGAAGGAACGGAATTCTGTTCCCCAAATCCAGATGTTGGAAATCGATTCGATTTTTCCAGATCCGACACAACCCCGAAAAACCTTTGATGAGCAAAGTCTCCATCATTTGGCACAGAGCATTGCCGAACATGGGGTGTTACAGCCGATCACGGTACGAAAATCAGATGATGGCTATATCATCGTCATGGGTGAACGTCGGTTCCGTGCCAGTAGATTGGCAGGATTGACCACTATCCCTGCCATGGTAAGGAACTATGTCGATACCAAAGTCCTGGAAGTGCAGATCATTGAGAACCTGCAACGGAAGGATGTGGAACCCACAGAGGAGGCAGAGGCCATCCAGTTTCTGTTGGAACGCTACGAACCGAACGAGATTGCCAAACGTTTGGGCCGTTCCGAGAACTATATCCGCCAGCGCATCAAATTGGCCGGTTTGATCGAAGGATTCAGGGCCTATGTCCGAAATGGGGAAATGACCATCTCCCTTGGGGTGGCAGTGGCCCTTTTTGAACCTGGGGAACAACAGTTGATGCTGGAAAGTCTTGAAGGAGAATACCAAGGGCATCGGATCAAACGGATGATCGAAAGCCGGACCTTTGACCTGACCAAAGCCTGCTTTGATGTAACGGACAAAACTTTGGTGCCCAAAGCAGGGGCATGTGTTGTCTGTCCCTTCAATGCCGCGAACCAAGGAAACTTGTTCGGGGAAGGGAAGATGGTCTGTACCCGGACATCCTGTTTTGAGAACAAAAAGACCAAAACCTTTATGCAACTCCTGAAAAGAGTAAAAAAAGAGGGATTGAAACTGGTGCCCAACATCAGCAAATACTGGGTGGATGAGGAACGCAACCAATGGGTTTTGGCCCAAATGGAAAAGGAAGGTCTTACAAGTCGGTTGACCAATGAACTGGATATTTTAAAGGAACCTGTAGTGCCTACCATGGAAGCCATTAAAGAGGAGCACCGGCATTATGAATATACCGAGGAAGAGTTGACTGAATTCTTGGACGAGGCTCTAGAATCCTTTGCAGAGGAAAAGAACGTATGGGACAATGCCTTGGACCATGGATTTGAAAAGGGAATTCTGCTGGAAACGGATACCTATTTGACACAGCCTGTTTTTGTGAAGGTCAGGGAAGAAACAGATGGTGGAAGCTCAGGTGCCAAATCCTTGGAGAAACGTAAGATGTCAGAATGTACCCCAGAGGAACAGATCATCAAGATCAATGCTCGGGAAATGCGGAAAAAACAGATCGAGAACAATAACCAGTTCAAGGAGGTGGTGGACATAATCAGGGAGACGGATTATATTGATCGAAAGAAACCATTGACCACGGATGAAATGGTGGCCATTTCCATCTCATTGTTCGAGAACAACATCGGGTTTTATAGCCAAAGGGAACATTTTAAGGACTTCTTTGGGGATGATTCAAGGTTATCCCACGAAGAGCTGGTGGCCCGGTTCAAAGAAAACTTCAAGAAAGAGACTTTCCATAGACTGCTAAGGTTTCTATTGACTCGGCAGGTGCACCTTGGGGAAAGTAATCACACGAATGACCTGACCAACCGATCCTTTTATATCGCAATGCAATCCTTCTACAAGGATAAGATTTCAGGTATTGAGGATGCATATGCTGAAAGTCGGCAAAAGCGAGAAGCACGGATCAAGGAAAGGGTAGTTGTTCTGGAGCAGCAGGCCAAGGTATTCAAGGATTGATTTTTATCACTGGGGGTCTGAAAACAGGTCCCCTATTTTTTTGGTCAATCATAGGAAATCGACACTTCCTCGTATTCTACTTTGTCAATGATGCCCGGATAGTTGGAATCCACAGTTCTGCTATATAGATCCTTGGTGACGGGATAGGCTTCCAGATCACCTTCCCATAAATCGTCATCGATAAGATCTTGAACGTCTGATTCATTGTTGCCGTTATGTAACCAAGCATCCAAGTTTTCGTCATCAATGATGACAGGCCGCCTTTTCTTTTCATTGTGGATCTCTTCAAACATAGGGGTGGCGTCCTTTGTCAATACCGCAAAGGTCCTTCTTCCGTCTACGGTGTTGGTATAAATGCCCGCTAGGTAAAGTGGGTCACCGTTCTTTCTATGGAAGTAAAAGGGAACCTTAAAGTCTTTGCCCTTGACTTTCACTTTCGTATTGTGTGGTTCGAAGAAACCATCCACTGGAATGATGCACCGCTGGTTCTCCCAACTGTACCGGTACACGAAATGGTCAAAAAGCTTTTCGGATTTGGCATTCAGTCCCCCAAAGGTCTTTTGGTTCTTAAAATACTCCGTATAGTTTTCCTGCTTTTCCTTTGGGGGCATGATGCCCCACATCGCCGGGAGCATATTGTTGGGCTCTTCCTGGCCCAAGGTCCACATCACAGGATGGCTCCATCCATTGGCATGGAAATAAATGAGTTCCAGGTCGGAGTCCAAGTCACCGTACATGGCCTTGACGGAGAGCAATTTCTCCAGTTCCTTCCGTTCCCGGGTCTGTCTGGTCGAGTAGCACATCTTGAGGTTGAATTATGCTGTATTAAGATAGTCAAAATTGTTAAAGTTTTGAAACAGCTCATCCCTTTCCGTACATTTGGATATTTTCCAAGTTATAGGAATAAATCCAATATTTTTATGAAACCCACCATTCTCCATCTCGATCTGGATACCTTCTTCGTCTCCTGTGAGCGGCTGTTGGACAGCCGTCTGATGAAGCGACCCCTATTGGTCGGAGGGTTGGGGGATAGGGGGGTGGTCGCGGCCTGTAGCTATGAGACCCGGCGTTTTGGGGTGCATTCAGGGATGTCCATGAAAGTGGCCCGTAGGTTGTGCCCAGAGGCCACGGTCATCAAGGGCAATGCGGGGACCTATATGAAGTTCTCGGACAATGTGACCGAGATCATCAAGGAGAGTGTGCCTGTTTTTGAAAAGGCCAGTGTGGATGAGTTCTATGCCGACCTCTCGGGGATGGACCGCTTTTTTGGTTGCTATAAGTACGCCTCTGAAATGCGGCAGAGGATTCTGAAAGAGACGGGATTGCCCATTTCCTTTGGACTCTCCCAGAACAAGGTGGTCTCCAAAGTGGCCACCGGGGAGGCCAAGCCCAACAACCAGATGAAAATCGACCTTGGACTTGAAAAGGAGTTCCTGGCACCCCTGCACATCCGTAAGCTGCCCTCGGTGGGCGAGAAAACCTATGGGCTTCTCTCCAATATGGGGGTGACCACCATACAGACGGTACAGGAGCTGCCCCTGGAAATGCTCGAAAGTGCTTTTGGGCTGCACGGACGAACCATTTGGATGCGGGCCCAAGGGTTGGACAATTCCCCCTTGGTCCCGTTTCATGAACGGAAGTCCATTTCCACGGAACGGACCTATGGAAAGGATACCACCGATATGGTCAAACTGGAGACCACCCTGTTCGCCATGGCGGAGAACCTGGCCTACCAACTCCGAAGGGCCAACAAGATGACGGGCTGTGTGAGTGTGAAGATCCGATATAGTGACTTTAAGACCTATACCAAGCAGAAACGTGTACCCTATACTTCTGCGGACCATGTGTTGGTACCCTTGGTGAAGGAACTCTTTACCTCCCTTTATGACCGAAGGATGTTGATCCGACTCGTGGGGGTCAACTACAGTCATATCGTAGGGGGGCATTACCAGATCGACCTGTTCGCGGATGACGAAAAACTGCTCAACCTCTATCAGGCCATGGATCGTGTACGGAACCGTTTTGGGGAATCCAGTTTGATGCGGGCCTCGGCCATGGGGGCCCACAGTATAGGAAGGGGCGGAAACCCCTTTGACGGACAACCACCCATCTTATTGGCCCATAGACAACAATAGCATGTACCTGAACTGCCATACCTATTATTCCTTGAACTACGGGGTACTCTCCGAAACCGAACTTTTGGAGTTGGCCAGTGCACATGGGGTGGAAACCTTGGCCCTGACAGACATCAACAACAGTTCAGCCGGGATGAACTTTGTGCGACTGGCCAATGAGCAGGGGATACGTCCTATTCTGGGTATCGATTTTCGCAACGGGAACGTACAGGAATTTGTGGGTCTGGCCCAAAACAATGAGGGGTTTCGGGAAATCAATGCCTTTCTATCCGAACACCTGCACAAGGGAACGCCTATTCCCCCCGTGGCTCCAATATTTGAACATGTCCATGTGATCTATCCTTTCGAGAAGATACAGGAAGAGGAACGAACGGATTTTAAGGCCTATGAATATATTGGGGTATCCGTCGAGGAGCTTCGGAAATTGCGGTTCTCACTTTATCGGGAATACAAGGATAAATTGGTACTGTTACAGCCCGTGAGCTTTCGCAGCAAAAAGGATTTCAATACCCATCGGTTGCTTCGGGCCATAGGATTGAACACCTTATTGAGCAAACTGCCCCAGTCCGAAGAGGCGAGACCTACCGATACCCTTCGGCCCATGGAGGAATTGAAAAGGGCTTTGGCCGATGTACCGCATATCTGGGAAAACACCCAACGGCTGATGGATTCCTGTTCCATTGCCTTTGGGTTTGGAAGTGATAGGGTTTCCCAAAACCAGTCGCGTTTTTTGGAGTCGAAAGCATTGGATGTGGAACGGTTGCGGGAACTGGCCTTGGAAGGGCTGCCCAGACGCTATGCCCATCCTACGGAAAAGGTCAGGGAGCGGATGTTCAGGGAACTGCGTACCATCCAGGAACTGGATTTTGTGTCCTATTTTTTGATCAACCATGATATCGTCTCCTATGCCAAGTCCAAGGGTTATCCCTATGTGGGTAGGGGAAGTGGGGCTAACAGTCTGGTGGCCTACCTGATCGGGATCACCGATGTGGATCCCATTGAACTGGACCTGTATTTCGAACGGTTCATTAATCCCTTTCGGGCCTCGCCCCCAGATTTTGACATTGATTTCTCCACCTGGGACCGGGACGATGTCACGGCCTATATTTTTGAACGCTTCGAGCACGTGGCCCTCTTGGGTACTTACAACACCTTTAAGTACAGGGCCGCTGTTCGGGAACTGGGCAAGGTGTTCGGTCTGCCCACCGAGGAAATCGATAAGCTCAGTGCAGGTCGGTATGAGCAAGGAGCCTTGGACGAACTGGCCCGATTGGTGCTCAAATACGCCACCTATATCCATGGGATGCCCAATTACATCAGTGTGCATTCCTCGGGCATCCTGATCTTGGACCGTTCCGAGCATTACTATTCGGCCACGACCCTGCCGCCCAAAGGATTTCCGACCGTACAGTTCGACATGATCATTGCCGAGGATGTGGGCCTTTTCAAGTTCGATATCCTTGGGCAACGGGGATTGGCCAAGATCAAGGAAGCGGTGGACGTCATTAAAGGTAACCAACCCGATGCCGTGCTTTGGGACATCAAGAGCGTGGAGGCGATGAAGAAGGATGCCCATATAAACCTGCTGTTGAGCCAAGGGAGGGCCATTGGGGCCTACTATGTAGAATCCCCTGCCATGCGAGGGCTGATGAAAAAACTGCAGACCCATGACTATCTGGGACTGGTGGCGGCCAGCTCTGTGATCCGTCCCGGGGTGTCCTCCTCTGGAATGAAGGATGAATATATCCGAAGGGAACGTGAACCGGAACGACGCAAGGAAGCCAATCCCATCCTTTTGGAGATCATGCCGGAGACCCATGGCATCATGGTCTACCAAGAGGATGTACTGAAAGTGGCCCACCTCTTTGCAGGATTGGACCTTGGGGAAGCCGATGTCCTGAGACGGGGGATGAGCGGAAAGTTCCGCTCCCGGGAGGAATTCCAGGCGGTGAAACTCAAGTTTTTTGAAAACTGCAAGCAAAGGGGGCATGATGCTGCCCTGACCCAAATGGTCTGGGAACAGATCGAGAGCTTTGCGGGCTATGCCTTTGCCAAGGGACATTCCGCTTCCTATGCGGTGGAAAGCTACCAGAGCCTGTACCTAAAATGCTATTTCCCCTTGGAGTTTATGGTGGCCGTGCTCAACAATGGGGGAGGGTTCTATGATACGGAACTCTATGTGCACGAGACCAAGATGTGGGGAGGCATTATCCATCCGCCCTGTATCAACCGCAGTGACCATATCAATGCCATTTATGGCAAACACATCTATTTGGGACTGGGCCAGCTTCGGAGCCTGGAACGTTTGGTCATTCAACGTATTTTGAACGAAAGGCAGCTCCATGGCAAATTCAGGGATTTTGATGATTTTATTGATCGTGTCCCCATTTCCATCGAACAGTTGACCATCTTGGTGCGTATCGATGCCTTTCGTGTCTTTGGGGTGCCCAAGAAGCAAGTGTTATGGCAGGCCGTGTTCAAGGCCAAGGCCCATCGAAAGGATACGGTCCAGAAACTGCTCTTTAAACCCAACCACAGGCATTTTACATTGCCGAATTTGCCTTCCCATCCCATTGAGGATGCCTACGACCAAATGGAACTTCTGGGTTTTCCACTATGTGGGTATTACGAACTCATGGACGGTAAGATGAAGAGCCAGTTGACTGCCGGTGATTTTGAAACCCATCTCAACAAAAAGATATGGATCTATGGTTCCATGGTACATACCCGACAGAACACCACATCCAAAGGGGACACCATGCGCTTTACCACCATGCTCGATCTCGAAGGTCACTTTTTTGACTGTGTGCATTTTCCCCAAACAATGGCATCCACACCCATTCATGGAAAGGGCATCTATCTGTGCCACGGAACGGTGACCGAGGAGTTCGGACATTACAGTCTGGAGGTGATCTCGACCATCAAACAGCCCTTGAAACCCGACCCGAGGCAGGTGAAATCTGTTTCTATTGGTATTTAAACGTTTCGGGTATTGAGATGTGCTGTGAATCATGCAATGATCTAATGGGAAGTACAACGGGCCTATTAAATAGATCTTGGTTGATATATCATGTGCAAAAGTGATACAACCGATCAAAATCCGACAACAATCTAGCTCCAATAGGGTTTGGAAATAACACCTGTTCGAACGGTCGTCAAAAAACACTTCCACCGACAATCATCCAATTTTTGATTTGTAAAGGTTTCCCTATTGAACAATATAAATATCATATGTCATTGGCGAACCCTTGCTTATGGTTCGATGATAACAATTTGGTCATATTCCGAAGGGCAACCCAGATAAAAAATGGGCATCTCCTAGTCATAACACAAAACCTTTGTTGTAAGATTAATCTTATAGTAATAAATCCTTAACGATTGATAACAAGTAATCTAATAATTTGACATTATGAAAAACAATAAAACAGTAATGAGCTTGGGACAGAATATTTTTTATGCATTGGTCATGATATTTGGCCTCCAATCATGTAATAATGATGATGACGGGGAAGGGAAATTTCAGGGATGTGGACTTGAAAGAACGACCTATCAAGAGGTGGTCGATCTTGAAGGTACCATCAGCTATTTTGATGGACCTGACGTTTACGCGGTAAGATATGCTCCGGAACCGGAAGAAGGTACCAATATTGATACCGTAATCTATGGTATTCTGTGTGACCTTGAAGAGGATTTGAAAACCACCGGCGCAGTGGTTGTTTTTTCCGGAACACTTAAAAACCTTACGGAAGAAGAGACCAATCTCTTTGAACCCATTCCATCCGGAACGGAACTATTTGTACTGGACCATACAAAGCTGGAATTAAAACCATAACCCATAAAAATCTTATCATGAAACAGAAACTACTTTTAACATCATTGGGATTACTGGCTGTATTAGCTGTTAATGCCCAGATTTATGACAACGATGCCCTTGACGCGGAGGATAATTTTGTAGTAGGGGGTACGTCTTGGGCCTCTAGTACCATTACCTACTATTTTTTGAACGGCACACCGGACATTTCGGGAACTACAGCAGAGCGGAACGCAATTAGGGACGCTTTTGGAATATGGGAGGATTTCACCAACCTGAATTTTGTCGAAGGGACTTCCGCGTCCAATTCAGATATTGTTATATCATGGGGGGCCGGAGATCATGGTGATGATTTTCCATTTGATGGTGTGGGCACGGTCCTTGCACATGCTTTTCAACCACCGGCAAATGGAACGACCCATGACCTTACCGGTGATATACATTTTGATGAAGACGAAACATGGACCACGGCCACGCGTACAGCAGGGGGCAATCCAAGGGATCTGGTTACGGTTGCCGCACACGAGATCGGTCATGCCCTTGGACTTCGACATACAACGGTTGCAGGCTCATTGATGGTAGGTGGCTATACAGGGTCGCACAGATTTCTATGTTTGGATGATATTCAGGGAATCCAGGACATTTACGGAGGTGTAACCAATTACACTGCCATCCAAGGGGATGATACCATATGTGGCACTGGTAATGTGACCTACACCATTGACGGGGTCTGTGATTTCACGGGTATAAGCTGGACATCATCAAGCAATATCCAAATTGTCAGCCATACAGGTGGTTCCGTAACAGTAAGGAAAATCGGAGGTGGCAGTACCGGATGGTTTCAAGCGAACATCCAGGGCGTATTGCTCAGAAAGAACGTAACGTTGACAACCACGGTGGACATTATCCTTGATACGGCCGAATTTGAGGGAAGTGCGTTTTATGTAGCTGCCCATGCCACTGGCGGATCCGCTCCCTACAATTGGTACATAAACGGCCAATTGATCTCTACCACTTCCTCTTCTTCGTTCAGCTATCGCTATCCTTGTTCAACAGGAAGCTCCTATGTTGGTGTAGTTGCCAATACGGCCTGTGGCTCCCGTTCCGATCAAGCGTATTATTATGAGGATTGTGGCAGTGGTCATCGAATGGTGGTATATCCAAACCCAGCATCCTCGGAAATTACGATTTCCCAGATACAAGAGAAAAAGGAAGTCTATTATCCTTCGCTCAGTTCCGAATCCATTTCCCAAGCTCGGGATATCGTATTGACCTTGTTGGACTTTACGGGAAAACCTGTAAAGGAAATGGCTTTCAATGAACCAACACAAGATGTGAAGATGGATATCTCTACCTTAACAAAAGGAATCTATTTCCTAAGGATTGTTGGAAATGATGTGGATGAGACCCACACTGTCGTCATCGAATGACACTATGATAAAACAATCGGAAAGTAGGGGGCTCAAGGCCCCCTTTTTCATTTTATCCTATACTTCAAAAAAATTATTGGGGTCTTTATTATTCGCTATCAGCAAAGACGGTTAGCCGATTATATTGACCGTTTTATTTTCGATGGATTGAATCATTGAGTTGACTCTTTTGATATACAAGTCCAATTGAAGAAGGAGGCTGGTGTTTGTTCCGATCAATACTGTCCAAAGATAAACCCGGAAAATATTTCTCGGACAAGGGACGGCATAAAACCGTTGCCGATGTCACTTCCTGCCTGCCGGCAGGCAGGTTTATTCCGTTTCCTTCCCACTCCAAAATTTTCCCTTGCGTTTGGCGGTCTGCCACTATTGTTCAATTTAAAACGCAGATCATGGAAAAACAAAACGTAGTGCAACTGGATTTTGGCTTTGAACTGGAGCCAGCGACAACATCAATTCCAAACTTAGGACCCAAGTCCTTGAAAAAGGTTAAATCCGACTTTATGGACCTATTGCAAAGTCCCATCATTGTGTATCCATCACAATGGCAGGATGCCGTTCCCAAAGACCTTTTAAACAATATTACCATGGCCCGGATGTTGACCCAGATGCGTGGGGAACCCATGGCCTCCTTGACCGAGGTTGTGGCCTATATGATGCCCAGGACCTTCGAATCTCCCATGCCCAGTGAATGGGTGAACATCTATACCTGGTGTGGGCTCCAGTATGCCAAGACCTTTAAGAAGGATGGACAAATCGAGGCCATGGAGGAAGTGGCACCAAAACAACTGTCCGAATATGAGATGGGTCTTTTGAAAAGGTTAAGGGTCTGGATCTATGAGAAACGAAGAAAGGCCTTAAAGGATAGCTTAAAAACTTCAATGCCCAAGTTGAGCGGAACTTCCCCCAAAAATCAGGGAGAGCTGTTCCAGAAAGACTAAAAGGAAACCAAGTTCTAGGATTACCCAAGTACTTTTGACCCATTACCATCGCAATAGTTGAGGTATAGGCATTTAGCCTAAACGGAAGTCGTCCAAACGGATTTTTGGTGCGTCCTTCCTTTGCAAACCCTTCTTGGGGCTTTGCCGGGAAAGGACGCAAATCCGTCCGTCCGCCCATCAAATTTTAAGGGGTCCTTAATAAAAGAAGCCCTGGTTGTTTTTCGGGGCATCGAAAAACAGGGCAGTGCCCAAGGACTTCCAATCAGGACACCATCGACTGCACTTGCTTAACTTCCCATACACTCCCTTGCCGATGGGTCTGAAAGAATTCCTAGGGCCCTCATCGAACCTGTCAAGGCCAAGGCAGGTTTTGTCCATAAATAGGGTTTCCACTTCCTTGAAAACCTTAAGGTTTTGCTACGTCGCGGAGCCTCCCGATTTCTGTCCAAAAGCCTTGACAGAACCCCCTTCTTTTATTGTGCTACGCACGTAAGAAGCAAACAAACGCCCCTTAAAATTTGGGAAACAAAAACCAAAAAATAGAGGGGAAATTTTTAACCCTGTTTGCTGATTTATCCATACTGGAAGACGGCAGGCCTTTAAAACTTTTTATCATGAGTACATTGAGAAACAAAGTGCAACTTATCGGAAACGTGGGGCAGAATCCCACCATCACAGACCTTGACAAAGGCAAACGTGTGGCACGGTTCACCATGGCCACCAATGAACATTACAAGAACTCCGAAGGGGAACGGGTGACCAATACCGAATGGCATACCGTCATTGGATGGGGTAAGCTTGCCGACATCATCGAAGGCTTTGTGACCAAGGGCAAGGAAGTTGCCATCGAAGGGAAATTGACCTCCCGTTCCTATGAGGACAAAGAGGGTACTAAAAAGTATGTGACCGAAGTGGTGGCCAGTGAGATCCTGCTCCTGGGTGGTGGCGAGAACAATACCACCGAGTAAAATGGATAGGGGTGTCCAACTTTTGGGCATCCCTTTCTTTTTCATCCTTAATACTATTGAAATGGAACACCGTGTCAATGAAATACAGATCAGTTATAGGGAAAAGCTCAGCACCTTGAAATCCCTTTCCGTGACCAATTCCAACGAGGTGGCGAATCTATTGTTCCAAAATTGGGACAACAAGACCATAGGCCTGCACGAGACCTTTAAGATCGTGCTGCTGAACCAGTCCAACAAGGTCAAGGGTATCTATCCATTATCCCATGGGGGTATCACGGGCACCATGGTGGATCTGCGCATCCTTTTTGCCATTACCCTTAAGACCCTTTCCGTTGGGATTATCCTCACCCATAACCACCCTTCTGGGCAACTCAAGGCGAGTTATCAGGACAAACAATTGACCCAAAAGATCAAAGAAGCCGCCCAGCTTTTTGATGTCAAGGTTTTGGACCATATCATCCTTGCGCCCGATGGACGGTATTACAGTTTTGCCGATAATGGAATTTTATAATCCAATGGCGATGGAAGCGGATACGGAAATGAACGGTCTTGAAATAGGGTCAGGACTACAACATGACTTAGGGGATTACCCCGATGGATTTGACCCTAGCCTTTATGATTTATAAACAATGAAATTTTTAAGCATTGAATTATGGTCTATTTGAATTTTACCAACCTTGATAGCGAAACCCAGGAACGTTTGCTTTCTGTTTCCAAGGAAGATGTGGAAAGCCGTTCCGGGACTGAAATGCGCCAATTTGCAGAAATCCACGATAAGGACTATGATGCCCTCTTGGAAGAGGAAGCCATGCGAAATCTATACAATTATGATTTTGTATTCAATATGTAAAACCTAAAACACACCATCGAAGCCCATCCATTATGATGGGCTTTTTTTATGTCCCGAACCTTGGTTTTTATATCTTTAAAGGGTTGGTTTTCAACAGCAATTAAAGTGCGGAATTCTTTTGATATGCCTAGCATATCGGTTTGACTTTCCTTGTTCTGTACCCATCGATTTGGCTTTTACAGATTAGGCAACTGGGTCTTGACCCATGTTGTGCGATACGATTTTGTCCCTTCGGGACAAATCGGAGAAGCAAGAGGATAGCGTGCTGGCGCAGCGCTACCGATCATGATTGCTCCGCAAGGCCCTGATTATGGGGGTTTCGGGGAATCTTGAAGATTTCGGGTATTCAGCTTTTGGTGAAAAAGCGCCCCGAGGCCAGTAAAAACAAGGATTTTTTGGTGAAAAAATGGATAAAGGATACGAAAAAGAACAGTTTGCGGCCATGAAGGTCAAAGTTTCCGTGGCCAGGAAATTTAGGCGGTTTTCAAAGCTCTTTGGAAAGTCCCAATCCCTGACCCTTTTGGCCATGATGGACTTTTTTGAACGCCATGGGATTTCCCCGGACCAACATTTTGGGGAGACTATCGCCAGTATGAAATTGTTCATAAAGCGACGCTTCAATGCCATGGTGGCCATCATGAGGAGTATCGAAAAGGAACAGACCCTGCCCACCGTCAGTATGATGCAGGCCCTCTTTCAACAGGAACTTGACCCCGAGGAGGGGGACGAATGGGAAGGGGACTTTGAATTTTTTGAAAAACAATTGACCGAGATCAATGCCCCCACCAATCCCGAGCTGTTGGATATCGAGACTACGGTACCTAGGATCGTCCATGATCGGTTGAAGGAACAAATGGAAGAACTGAAACAAGATTTTGGGCATGTCCTGGATCATGTGTCCGTGACCAAGAACCGCTTTGGAAAGGACCACCTCAAAGTGGAACTCAAACCCGGCGCCATTGAACAGTACCGCACAAAACTCAAAAATCTATAAGCATGTACATCGCCATCACAAGACAACACTTGGGAGATAACTATCACGGCAGTGCCAGTGATTTTGTCAAGTATCTCGAAAAGGAGAACGAAGGCAAGCTCCCCGAAGATCAAGAACTTTTTTTCAACCAAACGGAAAATGATATCGATGCCCAGAGGGTCATTGCCGAGATCGATGCCAATACGGCCAAACTTTCGAAACGAGATCCGAAGTTCTATTCCATCATGGTCAGCCCCTCCCAAGCCGAGCTCAAGCATATCGGAAATGATCCCGAAAAGTTAAAACAGTACACCCGGGAACTGATGAAGACCTATGCGGCTTCCTTTTATAGGGACAAGGAAGTTTCAGTAAATGCTGTGCTGTATTTCGCGAAGCTGGAAAGGGAGCGGACCTATTCCGAAAAGGATAAGAAAGTCAAGGAAAACCAAGCCATTGCCAGTAAGATTCTGGAACTGCAGCACCAGATCAGGGCTATCAAGGAAGGACGGGAGCAAGGGGACATGGTCAAGCTTCAGGAAAAGATACAAGTCTTGGAAAGCCAAGCACCCCATAAACAGAATGGCAAACGCATTGTTCCCGGAATGGCCAAGGAAGGCCACCAGAGCCATATCCATATCATTGTCAGCCGCAAGGATGTGACCAACTCCCATAGCCTTTCCCCAGGGTCGAAGTTCCGTACTTCCGAGACCACCCTCAATGGGGAGAAGGTCAAACAGGGCTTTGACCGGGACAAGTTCTACCGGGCTGCGGAAAAGGCCTTTGACAAACAGTTCGGCTACCGCAGGAACTTTGTGGAGACCTACCATGCCAGAAACCTTCTCGACAAGGATCCCAAACATTTCTTTGCGGCTCTTTTGGGACTGCCGACCAATGAGAAACAGGCAGCCAAACAATTGTTGTTCAAGGCCGGTATAAAAGTGCCGAGCATTCCCACCAACAAGGTACAATTGGCCTATAAGGCGATGATGCAACTTAAAAAAGGTATCGGAAAGGCCATGGAATCAGGTTCGATTGGAATATAAATAGTAGGAATATGGAACATTTTGGATGGATTGGAATAGTAGTTTGTTTAGTGACAGGAGGAGGAATCTCCTTGGTGGTCAATCGGTATCTCAAATATGGGCTTGTGATTTGGTTAATGGGGATTATCACCATGGCGATTGTTAATGGTTTGGTATTTGGATGGGATGGCTTATCTAAAGGGACATTGACTCTTTGGTTACCTCTGTTTTTTGTCCATGTGGTGATCTATGGTTTGGTGGACCACTACAAAGACATTAACAAACCCTCCAAAGTTTTTGAGGTGAAAATGAAGGTAAGGGGTAGGCCTCTGGTGTTGGGTAATATTCGTCGAGGCGTGTCGGTTATGGCCTCAGCAGGGAGCGGAAAGACCGAGAGCGTCATCTATAATTTTTTAAAGCATTTTCAAAAGGAGCATTTCTCCGGGGTCATCCATGATTACAAGGATTTTGAGATCACCGAAATGGCATATCCCTTATGGAATAGTGAAGAGATTCCCTTTAAGATTGTTTCCTTCGGGCCCATCTACAATCGGGTGAATCCCATCGCTTCCCGATACCTACACGATGAGGAGAGTGTACACGAGGTGTCCCGGGTGCTGTTGGAGAATTTGATGGAACACAGGGACTCGGATGAGAACAGTACTTCCCGGTTCTTTAAGGATGCTGCTGAGGGCTTGATCAGCGGGTTGATTTGGCGGTTGAAGACGGATTATCCGCACTATTGTACCTTGCCTCATTTAATGGCCGTTTTCCAGCAATTGGCCACCAAAAGCCTGATCAAGTTTTTAAAGGGGAATATTACCTCCCGTGCAATGGCGGATGCCTTTATTAGTGGTATTGGGTCGGAACGACAGACGGCAGGGGTGCTCAGTACCTTGGCCAACGGTTTTAAGAAGATCAGTACCCGGAAGATTTTTATGGTGCTTTCTGCAGATGAGATTTCCTTGGATATCAATAATTCTGATCACCCATCCGTAATCGCCTTGGTGAACAATCCCCAAAAGGATGCTTCCCTTTCGCCCGTGATCGCTACAATAATCCATACCATCTCCAAACAGATGAGCCAACGCCATCGGAAACCTTCCTTTATGTTGTTGGAAGAGGCCTCGACATTACGGCTATTGAACATGCACCGGATACCGGCCACACTAAGGAGTTATGATATTGTGAGTGTGTATGTGCTGCAGGACAAGATCCAAAATGATATGATGTACGGAGAGAAGGCCAGTAAAGCGATACTCTCAAATCTGTCTTATCAGTTCTTTGGAAAGGTGAACGATCCGGACACGGCGAGATATTATGAAAGGTTCTTTGAGTTGGTCAAGATTCCCACTCGTAGTGTGAGCAAGAGCTCAGGGTTGAACCTGGAACGACGGATAACGGAAGGTGAGAAGGAAGTATCCAAAAGGAGGGCAGAAGTGTTCTTTCGGTTGCGACAGGGGGAGTTTGTGGTGTTTGCTGATGGCAAGGATAGAAAGGTACAGTTTCAGAAACCAACAATTGAAAGGGGATTGCCAAAACCATTGAAGATTTCAGAATTGGAACTGGAGCAGCATTATTTGAAGGTGCATCATGATATTGGGACCATTTTTAAATGATACAATGCCGTTTCTTTTAAATGGATTGGAAAAGTTGTTTGATTTGTCACGATTTGGATTTTTGGAGAGGGAACCCTTTTTCAAAACTGTTGCTAATCCATACCTTTATCAAATACATGGGGTGTCCTGATAAATGGTTTTTATGAACAGAATCCCCAATTCACTTATTTCGAAATGTGGCATTCCTTGCGACATTCCATGGGTTGTTTGGCCAGCGAATCCAGTCAATTTTATCGCTCCGGAATTAATAAGACTTTCCCTTGCAATGGGTGGAATTTGATGATTCTTATGATAAGAATAAAGGCTTTCCAGATCAGCTATAAACGCCTTGTCCACAAGATGGCAAAGTCTCCTCAATTGGGTATAATCTATAGTGCCAGAAATATAGCTCTTATAAAGCTTGCCTATCAATTTGGCCTTTGAGATGCTGTCCGCCCTTGAGATTATTAAGATGAAGGTCTCGCCTACCTTTTCCTCTGTGTCATTACTTCCGTTAATTTCTTCAATAAACCGTTTTCTTTTTACGACATTTACCTCCGATATTTCCTGTAAGCAGGCAATCAGTTTTTTGGCAAAAAAATAATCCTCCACTTTTTTGCCGAACTTAAAAATGGCAAAAAAACTTTTTATTAATGGGACTTCCTTCAATAACTCATCCTGGATAAGATTGTCCAAGCCAATTTCTGAGTAGTCCTTCACGAGCTGTTCGAGTGAATCATCCTCAATCAATTTTTTAATTTGATTTTCGAGCACTTCTGGATTTCTGTTCTTCATTCCCTAAAATCGTTTCTTTAGATTTGGAATATCTTTCTGTTCCAGAATGATTCTACATTCTCGTCAAACTTCTCCAAGAAACAATGATTCACCTTCCTCTGAATATCCCAGGCCTCCAAAATGAATTTTATATTCTTTTGCGGATAATCTTCGAGCTTCCCTTTTAGAGGAGTTTCCTCTGTAAAGGATTCCAAATAGACCAATCTTTTGTTATAGACCAATGAGTGGAGCTGTTTCATATAGTTTTCTATGTTATCATCTTTTGAAATACCTGGAAACTCCTCCATTTCTCCAAATAGAATATCCAAATCAATCTGCCTCTTTGATTCGAGACTTTCCTTTAGCTGTCTTTTCCATTTTTCCATAGTTTTGATTTATTTTAGAGGTAATAGCAAGTTGGAGATTTTCTTCCAGAGCACATCATGGGTCGAAGGTGGAATATGGGCCTCACTATGGGGAACAGAGCCGAAAGGATATTGCTCGAAAAGGAGCCCGGTGTGGGCGAACGCCCTTCTTTTTTTACCCTCTGGCCGATATGCTATCGTTGTTATATCGGTCAACTCTTTTGGGTCAAAAAATTGTGGTTTTCCCAGCATAATGGTATAGGGAGGGTCAATATATTCCACAAACCGCTTGAATAACGGTATGGCGTTCCTCCAATCAGAATAGCTTAAATATTTTGTGTTTGGGGTACGGAAAAAACATAGATTGCTATAGTTTACTTCGTCAAAGGTATTCCCAAAGTATTTTGGAAGATACCGATTGACATGGGTCTTGAATTTCCAAGTATTTGTATCTATGTTCCTTGGGTAAGTCCGTTGAGGTTCATGCTCCCCTTCGACACCCCAATTAAGACCGAATACAATGGGCTTATTTTTGAAAATAGGTCCATTACAAATGGAGTAATACCAATTTCGGTCCTTGTTTTTATGGTACACTTCGGATTTCATATAGGCTTCTTCCGTTTCCTTCAGTAAAACATGGAAGAACTGCTCTTCATTTATCATGTATTATTGGGATTTTGATAAAGACCGTGGACATTGTTTCAATCTGTTTTTCAAGGTACAAATTTTAGTACAGAAAATCATTGAGGTAAAAGAGTGGTCAGTTTAAGTTAGTTGGTATTTTTTAGGAACTATAACTTCATTGGTTTTTAATCTCTATCAAATAATCGGCAATCCGATGTACTTCCGAATTATCAAAAACAGGCTCAAAACGGTTAATGTACCCATTGAGTTCTTTTAGCGTTTTGATGGCAACATACTTGAATCTTTCTTTAGGCCTATAGCGAATCATCGCCACAATATTATATACGGGCAATTCCCGTTGTCCCCAATGGTGTGGTTTGAGTACACTATTGGCAGTGTTCCTGCTATTGAGCAGGGTATAAAGGGCAAAATTTACCCGTTGAACCTGTTTTACAGGTGAGCGGAGGTCATAACGTTCCAAGGATGCCTTACTCCAGTTTTTGGTCTCGATGATAAATACACCTGTGTGAGAGACTAGCAGATGGTCGATTTGGACACTCCGAATAAGGTCGTTTTGCCTTTTGTTGTAGATGGGTTTCTCCAATTTTAGGGAAAAGTCATTGAACAGGACAAAATCATCTGAAAGCTTTTTGAGTTCTTTGGCCACCAGATGTTCACCAATGGCACCGGCAATGATGGGATAAAGATCTTCTGCTACTTTTTTAATGTGCTCTAACTCCTGGAACTTGGGGGCGCAACGTGCTGAGATTATCTCTTGGCGGTTTCTAGTGTTCGCATTCACCTGTTCCAGGACGGTGGACAGTCTGGTTTTAGAATCACGGGTCTGGAGATGGACTATACGGTTAAAAGTTTTTTTCAAAATGAACCTGTAGGCGAATAGAATCTGCAGTTGGTACCAATTGAGGATATCCAAAACTGCGTTCTTTGCGGGATAGGATAGGGTCAAACATTTTGTTTTTAACTGGGAGATTTTTTTGTTAAGGTTGGTTTCGATTTTATTCTTTAGTTCTACATGTTCCTTTTGAAGATAGGCTCCTTTGGTTTGGAGGTCTTCCAGTTCTAGGTCAAAGTCGCGCTCAATCTTAAAGAACAGTTCCTCTTTTTCATTATCGAAGTTTTTAAGGAACTGATTTATGTCACCAATGGAATTGAATCTGGTGATTCCTTTTTCGTCCAAAGTTTTCCTGATTCGTTTGAGGGATTCTATTTGGCCGTGGATGAGGGTCATGGTTAGTAGAAATATTAGTGTTTTTGATATAAAGCTTAGTATGAAATGTAGGTCATAGTCAAAGAAGTTACTAAGGAGTTTAAACGGGATAGGTAAAGGATAAAATATAATTTAGAAGGACTCGACTATGATTTTTCTAGAAGCATTATTGTAGCCAGTTATTTTTCTAAATTTTCCCACTCATCATAGACTTTTAAAATTGCTTTGTACTTTGATGTGTGAGCCGGAAAATATTTCTCTTTGTATTCGCCTTTTTCAACCACGTTTCTGATTTCGGACGAATACTCAATTCGAAATCGAACTTTATCTAATTTGTCGTCTAAATACAGCATACATGCTCTCTCATATTGATTTAATAAGTCCTCTACTGAGGACCAAAATAATTTAGTCATTATATTCAGGTCAGCATCTGGGTTTTGCAGTCTAAAGTTTTCTAAATCTCTAATCGCAGAGTTTACATTTGTTCGTGCATTACTAATCGAATTACGCAATCCCATTTCTACATTTCCCTCTGATAACTTTATTGCTCTATCTGCTTTATCGTTAGATTCTTTTGTCTGTTTATTGTTGTCAACCCGATTTAGATATGTGATAATCAATGCGGATACTGAAACTACCAAAGCGATTATTTCAAGAATATAATCCATCTACATTACTTTTTATCTAAGTCATTTATTATATCATTAATGACATCAATAATATCCGAATTATCGCTTTTTCGGGATTCCTCACGAAGTTTGCTTACAATCTCGAACTGCTCTGAAAGAGGTCTTCTTTTTAATTCTTCTTTAATTCGCCTCGCTTCAGAATATTTATAATCTGCTTGCTTTAGTCTGGTAATAATATTTTTAATTTCCATATTGTTTGTTTTAATTGGTTATAACTAGTTTACTTCTCCAAATTAATTCAGCATATTGAGGGGGATGACCAACTTTTTATGCTGCTTTTAAAGCATCACCTAATTATTGGTTCAATAAATCTTTTGGGGGGTATGGGAACTAAATGTAAGAATTTTCCAGAAATTAGATGTAATGGCAAATGGCTGCCTTTTTCTACCGGCAATAAAAGGTAGTGTATTGATATGGTCTAACCCTTTCTACACCTAAACAACCATTAGTGGCGTGAAAAGTTCGATACTTTTATTACTCTTTTTTTTAACAAAAGTGTCTTTTAAGTTTTGATACCCAACAAATGAACTACAATATTGTGTCGAACCAATGTATCAAAATAGACTTGAAATGTTCAATAGGCCAATTCAGCACCTTAAGCGTTTTGCTTGAGACATAATTAAATTTTCTTTGGACATGTGGTTAATCATAACCATATGAAATGGCGGAAAATAGAAAAATCTTACATTTACATAACTTCAGAAATTTACTTTTTTAATATGGCTCCAAATAAGGTGTCCAAAATACAGTATAGTAAGATTTTACAAAAATTAAGTCCTAATTATTACCAAGGGAAGCGATTTACAAATAAGTCACTTAAGAAACGCAATAAAAAAACCATTATGTGGAAGCCAACAAACCCAACTGAGCTTTATACTCTAGGACTATTTATTTTTACTGTAGTCTTGGCAGTAATCTCTGCCATTCAAATCTACTTATTCATCCAATCCAATAGGCAGGCAAATCGGGCCTCAGAGGCTGCGTTGAGGGCTTCCGAAGCGGCCGTGGAAAGTAATAGTATTAGCAGGCAAATTATGATTGCCGAGCAACGTCCTTGGATAAATCACAAGGTTGGCATTGGGGGACCATTGAGTTATTCGGATGAAAAAGGTTGGTATTTTCCAATTGATTACAGTTTAATAAATATTGGTAAAAGCCCGGGGACTATGGTGTCATTTTATGCACAAATGATACCCTTTAATATTTCGGTGTATCCCAAACAAAGTATCGTGAACAATGTCCCACAAGGTAACCCATTACCTGGAACTAATATCGAAGAAGAATTGCAAAATATTTGTAAAATTCCCGAAGACAAAGAATGGGTAAAAATGGGTTTTGGACAGATATTGTTTCCAAATGAGTCAAAAAAGGGAGTATTAAATATTCAAGCTAATGGTGAGTTGTTTGAAAAGGCGAAAGAACATGAAGGGTTTTCTGGTCAGTTTCTTATCCTTATTTGCGTGAAGTATGGTTCCACCTTTAATGATAAAATGTATCGGACCGCAAAATCCTATCATTTATGGAAATCTGTGGATGGACAAAGAATCACCCTTGAGGGGGAGACTATTTCTGCTTCAGAGCTTGCGCTTACCGAAAGTCCACAACTTTTCACCAAAATTATTGAATAGCTTTGATGGGTTTCACACATAAAAATAATTTCTAATGTGCAACTCAATCGATTTTGCTGTTTCTGAGTTTTTTAATTAATCAGAGCTAATTAGGTTAAACAGAATCAAAATGTCCTTTAAATTGGTGATTATGGCTCCAGCAATAAAACCTATAATTGAATAGAAAACCGCTCTTTTCATTTGTTTATTTTGCAAAAGAAGATTTTTTGCAGTTAGGTTTCTTATTTCATCATCTTTTGCCTTTGTTATATTTTGTTTTTCTAGGTCAATTGCAATTTTTGTAAGCCCACCATTTTTTAAAAATGTAGAAATACCGTCTTCAGGACCAATAATTGCAAAAGGATCATTATAAGTGGGTCCATTTAAAGATATAATTCCTACTTGTTCGAGAGTTTTACAAACAACAATAGCTAAATCACGATCATTAAAAAAATCGTAAACCGCTTGTCTTTGTAATGCTCCATCAGAGAGTAATTTTCTTAGAAAATTGTCTCCCTTTAGGGCTTGTTCTTTGGTCAATTGAATGTTCATTTCTCAATATGTGATAGCAATTAACTTCCTATGCGTAGTTGTGTGGTTTGGCATTTAATCTTTTAAATACACACCAAACTGAAAATCTGCGAGGATTTTCAGAAGAAGGCGAGAACAAGCAATTACTTATAGCCATCTTAAGTTTGATTCTGATTAAATTATAGTCATAAATCAGAAAGAACAAAAGAGAGGAACAAGGTCAATATAGCCATAGGAAGTATCGATTCCGTCAACATTGATGACCCCCTCTCTTTTCCACTCAAGAATTCGTTCAGTTCTGTGAGACCTAGATCTCGATTTCAAGTTGTTGAAGCTTAAGTGGAGCGTCCTTTCCAAAACATTTTCCTATGAATAAAGATAAAGAAATCCACGGAGTGGACATCAGCAAGGATGTATTTGATGTTTTCGACCATGAGGGTGTTCACCACCAGTACCCGAACACCTTGAAGGGGTTCAAGGATTATTTCAGGGGTTTAAATTCCAACAGTCTGGTGGTGATGGAGGCCACTGGTTACTACCATTATCTATTGGCCCAGTTCCTTTATGGCCAGGGCATGGCCGTATCGGTCGTCAACCCTTTGTCCGTAAAACGTTTTGTGCAGATGAAGCTTTCCAAGGTAAAGACGGACAAGAGCGACGCCAAGGCCATAGCGGAGTACGCCAAGGTCAACGATGTTCCACTGTACGACGGCAAGGGCGAGGACCAAGCTGAGAGCCTCCAATTATTGGCCTTGATGGACATCTATCTCAAACAGCGGACACAGGTAAAGAACAAGCTGCACGGTGAAAAGGTACTGGGCATCCCTTCAAGGGCGGTCCATTCATCCTTGTTGCGTTCATTGAAAAGCCTGGACAGGGAGCTGGAAGCCCTTCAATCACGATTGCTCGGATTGGTCAAGAAAACGCAGCAACGGCAGCTTACCAACCTGAAGAGCATACCTGGACTCGGGGACAAAACAGTGGCTCTTCTGATCGTGCTAACAGAGGGCTTCACGAAATTCGAGAATGCTGGGCAGCTTTGCAATTATGCCGGTATAACTCCTACGACCAGGCGTTCGGGCAGCAGTGTACGGGGAAAGAGCAGGATAAGCAAGGTAGGGAATAGGAAATTGCGGAATCTTCTATTTCTATGTGCCTTCTCGGCATGCAAGCACAATAAGGCATGTAGGGAAATCTATGAACGTTTGACAGGGAAGGGGAAGAGCAAGAAGCTGGCTTTGATAGCGGTATCCAACAAACTGTTGAAGCAGGCATTTGCCATTGCAAAATCAGGGCTGCCCTATAATGAGAACTATGTGTCGAGATTGGCTTAAAAAGACTTGTTTTTTAACTCAGTTCTTTGTTACCATTAGTTATTTTAGTTCAGGAAAAAGTTCAATAGCTATTTCCTCAAACTCTTTATTTTGAATTGGTTTGTTTTCTAAATATTCTAATCTTTTTCTTTTAAAAGTTCCTTTCCTTCTATCCAATTGATTTATTTTTCCTGTAAGTCCAAATTTGTCAATTGATTTTAAAATCAAGTCTCCGCTTTCACGATAATGTGAAATTGCATTGTTAGCAACTCCAATAAGGTTCGGGAAGTTAAAATGAACTGGTTTGCCCATTTTGAATGATAAAATTGAAAACAATTCTCTCGTATGAGTTTGGGCTATCTCAAATTTGTTTTTATCATCTAATTTTGTTGCAAACCTTAATGTTGCCCATTTATCCAAATCATTCTGTTTTCGGATTTTTTTGTATAATTCAAGTACGAATTGATTATCCTCTTCTTTTATTTTATAACCACGCTCAAATAGTTTGGAAATTAAATAAGGCGAAATCCAAGTTTCTTGCTCAAAATATCGTCCAGCGATTTCGATAAATACAGTCTTTTTTGTTTTATCAAATGCGTTTACTTCACAATCTAATTCAAGTGTTTGTATTAAGTAAAAAGTGAAGTTATCTTTTGATTTATCTTTTAAAAGCTCATTTAAAACCAATTTTTTCTCACAACCAACAAGTTCCGCAAGATTAATTTTATTGTTCAATAGTTCTTGCTCTTTTTTGTTTAGTTTACTCGGTAAATTTTGACTTTGAAAATAATCAGCACTTGAGTCTTCATAATATTTTGGAAACTTAACCAAAAAAGTTTTAAAAAGTTCTTCTTTCCAATATTCCATTTATTTTCTGTGATTGGTTTTTATAATTAATGGCAACTAGTTTTTATCTCCAACTTTACTCAGCATACACAGCCAAAAGGATCGGCTATGCCCAGATTTTGCATTATAATGCAACACATATCTGCTAGTATTCAATAAAATTTTTGGGGGAGATGATTTTAAATGTAAGAATTTTCTAAAAAAAACTAAAGGTGGGAAGGAAAAACAAACTGCTATTTTTGATAGTATTGATTACGATTTTGGCCTTTAGTTATTTTTAAAGACCCTTCGTCAACTAACCGTCGTAGAATTGCTGAAACATTTGAGGAAGATGATACAACACCAAAGTCTTCTTTTAATTTTATGACAACTTCACTGTTATATCTTGGTTTTTTAAAAAAGCCTTGGTTTATGGATTCAATTAACCTTGATGTTAATCTTGTTTTTTCTTTTCTTGTCGAAGAAAGGTTAAATCTAGGTTTTGTTCCGACATTAAAATCAAGAATATCTTTTGGTTGAATGTTGATTGCAAGACAAATTTCAATAAAATATGACAAAGAAGTTTCTTCCCCAGATTCTACGTCTGAAATTTTTTTATAAGTAAACCCGGTCATTTCAACAACATCCTCAATTTGGAGTTTTTCCTTTTCCCTCTGCCTTTTTAACCGTTTACCTATTGCTTTAAGGGCAGTTGTCTTCTTATATCTAGACATAAGCCAAAGTGAGCAATAGAATTAGAGACAAAAAATTACTTATAATATAATTTTGTCTTTTAAGTTCGATTGTTTATGTTTGGAGTTAGAAATATATTTGCGATTCTTCGTTTAAAACATACTTGAAGCTATCGCTTTGAATCTCACACTGAAAACTGGTAATTTTTGCACTGAGATGATAAGCAGATTGGCTCACGACCCGGGCGTGGGCTCTCTTATCGGTGCAAGGTATACCAGTACCCCAGTGCGATAAGTTGGGTTCCGCGCCTTTTTTTGGGTGATTGGTTTTTTCTTCAACTTTTTCTTAGCGTTTGTTTATTAGTTATTCGATGTGTCGCTAACCTTTTAGGTTATGGGAAACATTTGGCAACTTTTTTTTGTAGGGTTCACACCGTGTACTTGCCCTGTTTTTGGGACATCACATTCGGTGTTCGACATCCTGTTCAAGAAAAAGCCCAAGAATCCCATTTGATTTCTTTTTTGACTATAGTTATGGGATACATGCTACACTTTTTCGGTTTGATTTATCCTTTGTCCCATTACTGACGCATTCGTTTTTGGGTATCCGGCCCCAGCACATTTTCATAGTCTTTTTCGATAAGGAATCCTTTTTCCAAGTGCATTTGCCACTTGGGCAGGGTGGCCTTTGTCCGAACCTTGATGCTCTAGGGAAGTTACGATTTTATGGTGATTTCTTGGGCAGTGTGCATAAAAAACCCGGGACAGGGTAGTAAGAGTCCAGGGGAATTCAATTAAAACTAACTCTTTAATCAAACGAACTCAAAATTATGAAGAAATTATCTTATTGTTTGGGCAGGTTACATCCATACTTGTTCTGTTATTTTTTATTGTCTTTTCTGGTTTCAGGGCAACTCTTTGCAATGAAGCCTTATCAAACTATTGTCACCGGAATGGTGACCGACACCCAAGGCTTGCCTATGGCAGGGGTCAATATTGTGGTGGAGTCCAAGAATATTGGAACCATCACCGATATGGATGGATCCTTTAGTATCCAAGCTGGTCCGACCGATGTCCTTTTGTTCTCCATGGTGGGATTTAAAACATTATCCGTTCCTGTGTCTGGAAGGGGTGAAATGATTGTACAAATAGAGGAGGATGTTACTGCATTGGGAGAAGTGGTACTCAATGCGGGTTATTATACAGTTTCCGAGAAAGAGCGGACCGGAAGTATTGCCACAATCAAAGCAAGTGTTATTGACAAGCAACCAGTGGCCAATCCATTGGCAGCCATGCAAGGGCACATGTCCGGGGTGAACATCGTTCAGTCCACAGGGGTGCCAGGTGGCGGATTTACTGTAGAGGTGCGAGGTCGGAACTTTCTTTCCGGGGTGTCCGATCCCTTGTTTATTGTGGATGGTGTGCCCTTTGGTTCCCAGTCCCTTGGTGCATTAAGGGTCTCCAATGAAATATTGGGTGCCAATGTCAGTCCCTTGAATGCTATCAATCCCAGTGATATAGAGAGTATAGAGGTGCTAAAGGATGCCGATGCCACCGCCATTTATGGGTCACGCGGTGCCAATGGAGTGGTCCTGATCACTACCAAAAAAGGAAAAGAGGGGAAGACCAGATTTGATGCCCATGTGAGTACTGCGCTGGGTAAAGTGTCCCACTTTTTGGAACTGATGAATACCCAACAATATCTTGAAGTGAGACGAGAGGGGGTCATAAATGATGGGTATGGTTCCTTTTTGGACAACCCGGCCTTGGATTATGTTTGGCCAGATATAAAATCATGGGACAATAGTAGATATACCAATTGGCAAGATGAACTGATCGGCGGCACGGCCTATCGGAACAATGCCCAGCTATCTATTTCCGGCGGGAGCCAGAACACCCATTTTTTGATCAGTGGGGCCTATCAGAAGGAAACAACTGTTTTCCCAGGGGATTCCAATTATAAGAGAGGAACCCTTCGGAGCCAGTTGGATCATAGTTCAGAGAATGGCAAGTTCAAGGTGAACCTGTCGATGGGCTATTCCAATGAGAAGAACAAGATGCCGGGTTCGGACTTCACCTCCAAGTCCTATTCCTTGGAGCCCAATGCCCCAGCACTATATGACGATGAAGGGAACATCAATTGGGAGAACAATACATGGGATAACCCCATTGCGTCCTTGGAGGAAAATTATGTGGCCAGGCCCAATACCATTATTGCCAATGCTGTTGTTTCCTATTCCATTCTGAAAGACCTTGTATTCCGGTCCAGTATGGGATTTACCGACTACCGATTGGATAGCTACCGGACCATACCAAGTTCTGCAAGGAACCCAAGTTTGGGCTATACATCCCAAAGCTATTCGAATCTCATCACTAATGGATCTCAAAGGCAGTCCTGGATCGTGGAGCCACAGATACAGTGGAAAAAAGGGTTGGGGGCCTTTTCTTTGGATATGCTCATGGGAGCCACCTTTCAATGGGAAACTTCGGATCAAGAGGTCATACGGGGAATGGGTTTTCCAAGTAATGAATTGATACAAAACTTGGCAGCGGCCAGAACTTTGGAGGTCATCACGGATTTGGATTCCGAATATAGGTACAATGCTGTGTTTGGCCGTATCAATCTAAAGGTGTTGGATCGCTATATCCTCAACCTAACAGGCCGTAGGGATGGATCCTCCCGTTTTGGGCCAGGTAAACAGTTTGGAAACTTTGGTGCCTTGGGTGTGGCCTGGATCTTTTCTGAAGAAAACATATTTGGGGAACACTCGATATTGAGTTATGGCAAACTGCGCGCCAGTTATGGAACAACGGGAAGTGATAATATTGGGGATTACCAATACTTGGATACCTATTCGGTATCAGGTAACGATTATGATGGGGTCACTGCATTGGAACCGACCGGGATTTTTAATCCACAGTTCGGTTGGGAGGAAAACAAGAAATTGGAAATTGCCTTGGAATTGGGGTTCTTCAATGACCGACTTTTGCTGAATACGGCATGGTACCGAAACCGTTCTTCCAATCAATTGGTCGGCATTCCCTTAGCTGCTACAACAGGGTTTACTGAACTGACAGGAAATTTTGATGCCCTTGTTGAGAATTCAGGCCTTGAAGTAGATCTTCGAACTATTAACATTCAATCCTCGACGGTAAGCTGGTCCACGACCTTTAACCTGACCATCCCTAAAAATAGGTTGGTGGCATTTGATGGTCTGGAATCATCCACATTTGTAAACCAATACATCGTAGGAGAGCCCTTGACCATTGTTAAGTTGTACCACGCCATGGGTGTTGATTCGGAAACTGGTTTATATCAGTTTGAAGATTATAATGGGGATGGGGCGATTAGCAGCACTGAGGACCGCCAATGGATTGAAGACCTTGCCCCAAAGTTTTATGGTGGTTTGGGAAATACACTTCGCCTTGGAAACTTTACACTGGATGCTTTTTTTCAATTCAAAAAGCAAAGGGCATTCAATACCACACGATTTAGAGCCACTCCTGGTTTTAAAGAAAATGGACCGGTGGCACTATTTGATCGTTGGCAAAATCCAGGTGATATGGTGTCCGTTCAAAGAGCATTCAGTGGTTTGGCACCTACCGGAGGATTGGACGGATTCCAAAAGGAAAGCAATGCAGCTGTATCGGATGCTTCCTTTATCCGTTTAAGAAATATTTACTTAAACTACAATGTCCCTTCCTTAAAGGATGGCCTGGATGTCAATGTCTACGTACAAGGCCAAAACCTTTGGACCATCACGGGCTACAATGGCCCCGATCCCGAACAGCCTTCTGGGCTTCGACTTCCTCCTTTAAGACAGATTTCACTAGGCCTTCAAGTAAGTTTTTAATGTAAAAAAAGCAGTATGAAAATCTTTAGAAAATATACAGATAATCAAATGAATGCAATGGGTTCCGGTTTACACCTTAAATCCGTTTTCTTCAACTTGGTCCTTCTTTGGTTGGGATTGTTAGTGTCGGCTTGTTCGGATTTTTTGGATGTGGACCCGCCGAGGAACACTTTGATTTCGGAGACAGTTTTTAGAGACCCCGCTACGGTGGAGTCCGCTTTGGCCAACCTTTATTATAGCATGAGGGAGGAACAGGGTTTGGTATCTGGAATAACAGGCTTGACACCTGCAATGGGCATCTATGGCGATGGGTTGGATTATTATGGGTTCAGTGCCGATTACCTCCAAATGTACAATCATAACCTGATGGCAGAAAATGACGTCGTTCTTGCGTGGTGGAGACAGGCATATAATGTGATATACAGTGCCAATGCCATTATTGAAGGTGTTGAAAAATCATCCGACCTGACCACAGTGGAAATAAACAGTGCCAAGGGACAGGCCTTATTTGTCCGGGCCTATTTCCATAGTTTATTGGTTTTGCTTTATGGGGATGTCCCATTTATTGCGGACACTGATTATTTGGAGAATAATAAGGTATCGCGCATGCCCGAAGCGGAGGTATACAGCAGGATCATAGCTGACCTTGAGGAGGCCATTATATTATTGGAGGGTTTTGAGCCTTCTTCCAATGAAAGGGTAGTGCCGGATCTGCATGCGGCGATGGCTCTATTATCCCGAATGTACCTGTATGTTGAAAATTGGGAGATGGCGGATGAAATGGCCACAGAACTTATCGCTGTCTTCCCTTTGGAGACTGATCTGGACCAAGTTTTCCTGAAGGATTCCCCTGAAACCATTTGGCAACTAAAGCCAGAGGAGGGCAGAAACACTTATGAAGCTACTCAGTTGATCATTCCATCGGTTCCAGGCCAAACTTATGCTTTGACGGATGACTTATTGGATTCTTTTGAGGTTGGGGATTTAAGACTGGATCAATGGGTTGGAAGTGTGTCCGATGCGGATGAAACCATCACATTGCATTATGCCAACAAGTATAGGGCCGATGCCAATGAAACCACTTCCGTGGAATATTCCATTGTGTTTCGTTGCTCGGAACAATACTTGATCCGGGCAGAGGCCAGGGTGCATTTGGAGAATAATGTTGGCGCACGGACCGATCTTAATTCCATTAGAAACCGTGCTGGTTTACAGGACATAGTTGCAAATACACAAAGTGAACTTTTGGAGGCTATACTGCAGGAGCGAAGAGTCGAACTCTTTACGGAACAAGGGCACCGATGGTTTGATCTAAAGCGGACGGGAAGAGCAAATGAAGTAATGGGCGCCAAAAAGGACAATTGGAGGTCTACCGATGTTTTACTTCCCATTCCGGAAACTGAACTGGATACAAACCCGAACCTTTTACCTCAAAATCCAGGCTATTAGTTTCTTATAAAAAACACTTTTTGAATTTGAATCAATAGAGAATTATGAGGAATTTCTTGCTATTTATATTGCTATCCCTACATCTGTCGGCAAAATCTTTTGCCACCGTATCGGATATGCCGAAGTATGAACCAATCAATGTCATTGGAAACAAGACTTCTTTTTTGAATGCTTTTATGGAGGGTGATCAATTGTACCTTAACATTCCAAGAGAAGTATTGGACCAACCCATGTTGTTTGTATGCTATGATACCATGAGACGCAGTTATATGCAGGTGGTCTGGTCATTGCACAAGGACAAAATGCTCTTAAAACAACAGCGCATTTCATCTTCGGCAGGAATAAACCTTCCCATTGTTGACCGACTTCCCCTAAAGGAGAATGTCTTGGCCATTCTGCCCTTGCAGAAGTCCTGTGGGGAAGCTGATTGGTTTTGTGTCAATATTACGGATGTCATATTGCTACAGGATATCGAATGGCCTCAAGCTTTTGGGGTTTCCATAGGAAATGCCATATCCCACATGTCGTTGGTTCTGGATTCGAAAAATGGGGATGATGAAGTCCTCTTCAAGGTCTTAAGGGGGATGGTAAAGTCAAAATCCAAGGTGTCGGTTCCCTTGTTCTATGGCTTTTGCGCTTTGGGAAAACCTATGGAGGGAAGACGGTTCGATTATCGGATGGGGTTTTTTAATGAGCAGCAGGACGGGGGCTTCCATTTTGGATTGAAGAATCGGCCAGCCAATATCCTTCGTTGGAACCTTAAAAAGAAATTCAAGAACCAGAAGATAAGTGTTCCCGTAAAGCCCATTGGTTTTTTGATTTCATCAGAGGTGCCCAAGAAATGGCGACCCTATATCAAGGCAGGGATAGAGGAGTGGTTACCCGCTTTTGAATCTGCAGGTTTTAAGGATGCTTTGGTGGTCAAGGAGATGGATAGCTTGGACGAATGGCAGGCTCATAGTATCCATTCCAATATAGTGTATTGGTCCCAGAAGAAATATACAAGAGGAATGGAAGATGAGGATTTTGGAGCTGCGATTGGGTATATCGTTGATGAGCGTTCAGGGGAGATTTTACGTGGGGACATCTTTATGGGTGCTTCGGTGCAGACCGTATCTGAAAAGTACTTTGTACGGGCCGCTCCATTGGATAAACGGGCACAACGCTTTCCTTTCCCCGATGATCTGGTAGGGGCTTTGTACCAACAGATTGCTTCCCATGAAGCAGGACATATCTTCGGAATGTTGGATGGTAATTTTGGGGAGGGTGCCTATCCTTGGAACAAGATGAATGACAGTCTTTGGTTGCGGACCATGGGGCATACCCCCAGTGTGATGAACTATACAAGGGCCAACAATCTACCACAGCCAGAAGACAGCATACCCCCATCCCTGTTGATACAAGGTGTGGGCCCGACAGATATATATAATATCAAATGGGCCTATACGGAGTTTCCAGTAGGGGAATCAAAGGCCATGAGGCAAGCTGAGTTGGAACAGATGATTCTGTGGCAGGATGCGATCCCTTGGTATCGGTTTAATGTTAATCAATTGGAGGATTTGGGACCTTCATTTACCAATGAAGTAGTGGAGACCAATAATCCAGTTCGCAGTACAGCAATGGCCTTGAACAATATGAAACGGGTCATTGCACTCATTCCTAAGGCGACAGAAGACCAACCTGATAATGCAAGGTTGTTGAGGCTTTACCAAAGAACGGTTGAGTTATGGAGCAATCATATGAAACAGGTTATGACCCTTATCGGGGGGTATGAGGTTCAGTACCAATCCATACAACAACTCGGAGATCCCTATGTACCCATTCCGTGGGAGGACCAGTTGGAAGGATTGGATTTTCTATTGACCAATGCTTTTGATACTCTGGAATGGTTGACCCGCCCCGTATTTTTTAATGGTTTGAAGTACACCACCCATTCTGATGAGGTACTCCGGTACCAGCAGTACTTGGTGATGGATTTGATCATTGCCAATAGGTTAAAACGAATGGAGCACATGGAAATACTTATGGGTCAAGAAGGATTGGTCGAAGAATTTCTGATTAGGTTGCAATCAGGCCTTTTCAAGGAAATCCATGAGGATATTGCCCATGTGGACCGAAGGAGGCAAGAGCTTCAGATGACGTATATAGATGGGGTGGTCGGTCAATTGGGAAAAAAGAATACCGGATTCAATGCAAATGAAAAGTTTACATCCCAATCGGACTATACAAAGGGGATTTTCATCCAACTACTGTTGGATTTGAAAGCAGATATCGAAATGGGTTTAAAAAAGAAGGGAAATATGACGGCTATTGGCCATTGGAAATTGTGCTTGAAAAAAATTAATGGAGCGCTTTAGTGGTATTTAAAATATTTCATGGATATAGAATCTTTTATTTCATGGAAGTTGTTTGAATTAGTTAAAAAGGTGCCTGCTAAAGGCACCTTTCTTTAAAAATGGTCAAAGATCAATTGCTTAATTTTTGTACAGCGCTTGACTGGACTCTGATTCCTCGGCATACAACTGGTAAATGTCATACTTACAAGCCATATTGCTTCCAGTAAAACATGCATCTTCAACGTTGACAGTTTGCCAACCATTGATTGGATGTAAATAATGGGCTTGTTGCACCACTGGTTTTTCCTCAGTGGCAAAGGCAAGGCCAACCGCCAACAAAAGGGCGAAGGCCGGTAAAACAAGTTTTAAAAATTTAGATTTCATAATACATCATATTTATTCTTGAATGCCTACTCTTTTCTAGGTTTTCGGCTTCCCCTTTCCCTACGTAGTATTTTGATGTGCTTGTATATTGTAGTGTTTGTTTGACCAAATGATTCCTAACAAACTCATGAGCATAAAAGCAGTATTGAACAGGATATGGTCCCTCCATCCCAAGGCCGAAATGATCCCACCACAAGAGCAGGGGATGGAATCACTGAACTTTAGAACTATTATGATATAGGTAGTGAAAAGCCCCAATAGGATAAAACTTGTGAAAAATGCCATAGTTCGG
Source organism: Flagellimonas lutimaris (assembly GCF_051494225.1). GTDB lineage: Bacteria > Bacteroidota > Bacteroidia > Flavobacteriales > Flavobacteriaceae > Flagellimonas > Flagellimonas lutimaris_A. The sequence continues at coordinate 63,387 of NZ_JBNPYE010000005.1, forward strand.
AATTTAGGGAACCACAATAGGCCGGCGATCACCAATTCGAGAAAGGGCACACTCCATGAAATTAAATGGGCATAACCTGAAATGAAAGGCATCTGCTCCAACCTTGTTTGGAAGGTATCCAAGTGCATCAATTTGCTTGTAGCTGTATACACGAACAACACAGTCAACAAAAGGCTGAATAGGTAAATGAGCTTCGGGTATATTCCTCGGTTTGACATATCTTTTGGATTGATATGACAAAGTTCGGGAGTCCGATTTACTTGAAACGGAGCATTCCTTGACCCAAACGGATTAATTTGCCCATTTCGAGGGTGTTACCCCCTTAAATCACTGGGTGATTTACCATACTTGTCCCTAAATGCCCTGGAGAAATGGGCCGCACTTTTGAAGCCGGTCAAATGGGCGATTTCTTTCAAGGATAAGTTGCTGTGTTGGATCAAGGTTTTGGTCTTTCTTAAACGTTCATGGGTAAGGAACCGAAATATGGTAGTACCATAGAGTTGTTTGAACCCATACTTCAATTTGTACTCGTTCGTGCCCATTTGTAGGGCAAGATCTTTTAACAAGGGTAAATCCTTGTCCAAATTGTTGATGATCATATCATGGACATCCCTGATCATTTCGATATCCTCAGGAGTCAACGTGACTTTGGGCTCTTTTATGCCTTTGGTCACTTTGAGCGTCTTTTTGGGCAACTCCGTCCCAAAGGGCTCTCCCTTGGAGAAGAAGACCGTGTCCAATAGTATTTTCTGCCCACTCCCATCTAAGGATTGGAATACGGATATATGGCAATCCTTGCCCAACAAGAGCCCTTCTTTGGTAATGAACTCCAAAAACTGGACAGTTTCAGAACGTTCCCTTTTCAAATGTTTGACCATCTTCTTCGCCCATACCTTTTGGGAACCCTCGGTCATAAAATCGGTAATTGGTTTTCCAATGATCTCTTTTGGCAATGCTGATAATAGCGAGCACGTACTGTTGGTGACCATTTCGATAGTGCCATCGGTATCCATCAGGAATGAAAGTTGGATGATGCATTGTGGGGTGTTGTGTGCGTTGGCAAACCCTTGATGGATAAAGGAGGCCCTGACTTCCTCGTTGACCATATTGAGCATTACGACCAAGGATGCGACATTATCATTCTTATGGGTGGGTTCCAAGCTGTAAAAGAAATTGCCTCGGGCCATTTCCAGAAGCATCCTTTGGATGCGCTTTACCCTAAAATCGTCATTGTTCGGCATGGTTGTCAGGATTTGTATTTAATAGCTGGAGTCTCTTTATATGTCTGGAAGCATGGTTCATTTTATGGATTTTAAAAAGGCCAAGGCCTCTGATTTTTTAACAAAGGAACGGGTGGGGACCGACTGGGCATGGGTCCATAGATAAATGGAGCTGATCACATCTGTTACCGGGGGATCGATCAAGAAGGCTAAGGCCTTAACCCATTGTGAACCCTCCAAGGCCAAATAGTCCCGGGCCGGTTTATTGACCCTTCTTACTTCACGAATATCACAGAGCACGGGCATTTCCCGGCCATTTTGGAGCATCATCCGGTCCCTCACGATAAGTTGCGCAGCCTTTAGGTCGATACAATGGTCTTTTTTGTATATGATGTGCAGCAACTCATCGGTCAGCAAATAAATGGCGAATTTGTTTTCATGTGATTTTTTCATGTGGTGAAAACTGGTAAAACCTTGAATTTACAAAATTAATGGAACTCGATTCGGTCAATAGATTCATTACCCTTAAATAAAGGTATTTGACTTGACTTAAACGGAATAATGCTTGATTGAAACGGAGTATATCATTATTAGATAGCATCTAATCTTACAAATGCCATTACTTTTTAGTACAATTTAAATCAAACAAAATGGCAAAGATCAAACACCACAATTTTTTAAACACCGTACATGAGGTATTTACTGATGCCAAGAACGCTGGGGTACTGCACCTTTATGCAGGGGGAACATCCTTTTCGGGCAGGACCATTGAGGTAGAGGGGAAGGAACTGTACCACTTTGGTACTACGGGTTACTTGGGATTGGAACAGGATCCCAGATTAAAAAAGGCCGCCAAAGAGGCCATTGATAGCTATGGGACACAATTTCCGTTATCCAAATCCTATATCTCCAATCCGTTATATGAAGAATTGGAAAACTCTATTTCCGAAATGTACGGCTATCCCATTGTCATTACAAAAAACAGTACCCTCGGGCACTTAGGGGTCATCCCCAGTGCAGTGGACGATGAAGACGTAATCATTTTGGACCACCAAGTCCATTGGAGTGTACAGAATGCGGCCAAAATGCTAAAGACACGGAGTGTGCCCATCGAGATGATCCGACACAACCATTTGGAGATGTTGGAGGACAAGATCAAGAAGTATCAACATTCAAAGGGACGGATTTGGTACATGGCCGATGGCATTTATTCCATGTATGGGGACTATGCCCCAGTCAAAGAGCTGATGGGATTGGCAAAGAAATATCCACAGTTACATTTTTATTTTGATGATGTACATGGTATGAGTTGGGTGGGAAGGAATGGTACCGGATATGTGTTGGACCAGCTAGGAGAATTGCCCGAAAATGTATTGCTGTTCGGGACACTGAGCAAAACCTTTGGGGCCAGCGGGGCTGTTCTGGCGTGTTCCAATGCTTCCATGTACGACAAGATCAAGACCTTTGGTGGGCCCTTGACCTTCTCCGCCCAATTGGAACCTGCTTCGGTTGCCGCAGCCATAGCATCTGCACAGATCCATCTATCCACTGAGATTTATGGACTACAACAAGAATTGAGGGAACGCATCGATTTTTTCAATGATTGCCTTTCGATAACGGAACTTCCCTTGATCGATATAAATGAATCACCGGTGTTCTATATCGGGACCGGTATGCCCAAAACAGGGTACAATTTTGTGAACCGTTTGATGGGGGAGGGCTTCTTTGTCAACCTCGGGATCTTTCCTGCAGTACCTGTAAAGAATACAGGTGTAAGGATTACGATTTCAAGGCATAACCAAAAAGAGGAAATCAAAGAATTGGTGGACGCCATGGAATATCATTTTCCAAAGGCATTGGAAGATACCCAGACCGATGCCCAAAGGGTATTCCACGCCTTTAAAATGGAACCAAAGACCCTAAGTAGACCGAAAGTATCCTCTGAACTTACCGTTGAAGTATTCGATACCATTGATCAAATTGAAAAGGAAGAGTGGAACCAAAGTTTAGGTGGGCAAGGGGTCTATGATTGGGATGCCCTGAAGTTTTTGGAGGAAGTGTTTCATGGCAACCCTAGGAAAGAACATAATTGGTTGTTTCGATATGTGGTCATAAAGGATACTGATGGGATACCCGTATTGATGACTTTTGTGACCCTTTCCCTTTGGAAGGATGATATGTTGGCACAAACACAAATTTCTGTTGCCATTGAGGAGGAAAGGAAAACCGACCCCTACCATTTGTCATCCACGGTCCTGTCCCTAGGCTGTTTGTTCACGGAAGGAGATCACTTGTATTGGAATGCATCACATGCCTTGGGCATGGAGGCAAGGAACAAGCTATTGGAAACCTTGGAAAAACTGGAACTCCAGTCAGGGTCCAAGATGACCGTGTTAAGGGACTTTGGTGAACAAACGTCATGGAATGAACCGCTTTACGGTCAGGGATTTTTAAGGGTACAGATGCCCAATTCCTGTTCTGTTGACTTGAAGGAGGTGGATTCGATGGAAGATTATTTGCAAAGATTGTCCTCCAGAAACAGAAGACATTTCCGAAAGGATGTCCAGCCGTATCTCGATAGGGCAAAGACCATAGTTCTTCCTAAGCTATCCAAATCTGAACTTGAACAGGTCAAATCCTTATTTGGGGAAGTACAGTCAAGAAATTTGGGGCTCAATACCTTTTCCTTTCCGGACTCCCTGTTTGACAAGATGAAAGAAAACCATTTGTGGGAGTTTATTGTCCTTTGTTCATTGGACGAACCTGAAAAGATATTGGGTGTAATGTTCTGCTATACCAACTTGAAGCAAGTCTATGTCCCTGCTTTTGTAGGTATGGATTATGACGGTCTGGAAGAGTTTGCCATTTATCGCCAGTTGCTTTACCGGACCATTGAACGGGCCATTGGATTGGGCATTCCCAAAATCGATTTTGGGTTGACCGCAGCCTTTGAGAAACGGAAACTTGGTGCAACTGTTGAGAAAAAATATGCCTATCTCCAGACCAATGACAATTTCATCCTGGAATTGCTCGGGATCATGGAAGGTCAGCATTAATGGATAATCGTCATGAAATACCAAAAGCTGCTATCGGAATTTGAAGGCCAATTGGATGCCTTGGAAAGCGGGAACGGGGATATCCTTTTCAAAGCGGAAAAGGGAATCGTACTCGTGGAGAAGAGCATCCGTAAACTCCAAAAGCAGATCATTGGCAAAACCTTTGAAAGCCAAGCGGATGAGATCTACTTTTTTAAACACGTCAAGCCACAAATCTTTAGCAAGCTGATCTATTATGTCAGATTGTTCAATATTGAGAGCAAGCGTCCAAGGGGCAACAATGCGGCGCAGATCAAATACCTTCAGCACCAGATCGATAAGTTCCAGACATTTTTCAATGACAATCTGGAATTCTATAACTATTACCGAAGAGGGGCCATGTCCCTGGATGAACAATATTTTGTCAGGGGGAACCGAGACCTTAGGCTTCCCCTCGAATCCTTCCACTTTTTGATCGATGACCAGTTCTCCACCTGTCAGGATGGTACCGTGGCAACGATCATGGCCTATGACATGCTCATCGTATACCTGAGAAAGGAGGTGGATGACCTACAAAACAATTTAGAACCCCAAAAGACCATGACTATGGAAAAACCTTCAAAACTGTTCTGGACCGGTAGCAAGACGGATCTTATTGAACTTCTTTATGCCCTCCATGCCAGTAATGCCATCAACAGTGGTACTGTGGACATCAAGGAACTGGCTTCCCACTTTGAACATTTTTATAATGTGGACCTTGGAAATTATTACCACACCTTTATCGATATACGATCACGTAAGACCAGTAAAACAAGGTTCTTGGACAAACTTATCGATATGTTGCACCAACGTATGGAAAGCCTTGATGAATAGTCCTTGACTACCGTGATTCACGTATCGGGATAAAAAAATATCGATTCATGGATTATAGCTGTCATAGACGGACAGGATATTTTTAATTGAATCTTGATCGAAATACCGAAGGTGATTGGTCTGTTTTGGCCTTGAACAGTTTACTGAAGGACTGTGGGTGCTCAAAGCCAAGCTCATAGGCAATTTCACTTACGGTCATTGAACCGGTGGACAACCTTTCCTTGGCCTTTTCAATGAGCTTGTTTTGGATATGCTGTTGGGTGGACTGTCCCGTGATCTGCTTCAAGAGACCGCTAAGGTACTTCGGGGATACGTGCAACCAATCCGCTACCTGCTGGACCGTTGGGATGCCCTTGACCTGGTAGGTTTCCTCCTCAAAATAGGAGTTCAAAAGGTTTTCCAACCGTTCGACAATCTTGTTATGGGCTATACGCCGAGTGATAAACTGTCTGTTGTAAAATCGTTGGGCATAGGAAAAAAGGAGTTCCAATTGAGCAATAATGATGTCATGGCTAAAATAATCAATATTGGTATGGTACTCCCCTTGAATGTTTTTGAGCATCCCAATAATGGACTCTTCTTCTTTTTTGGAAAGGAACAGTGCTTCATTGGCAGCATAGTCAAAGTATTCATAGCGCTTTATGGATTTCGATAAAGGAGTGTTCCATAAAAAATCAGGATGAACCAGCAACATCCATCCTGTTGGTTTTTCCTCTATGTTCCCACTGACACCGAACACTTGCTCCGGAGCCATAAAAAGCATTACCCCTTCGTTAAAGTCATATTCCTGTTGACCGTATTTTAGCCAGGCGCCGGGATGGCGCTTTAGGGCAATGGTATAAAAGGAGGAAACAATTCGGTCGGGTTCCTCTTGGCCCAGGATAATGGAATCAAAGTTGATGACGCTTACCAAGGGATGTTCAGGGGCCGGCAAGCCCCTGAATTGATGATAATCACCAATGGTACGGAATCTGTAGGGTGCATTGTTATCCATACACCAAGTTAATGGTTATTTTGATAAACCTCCGTAAACTCTTTGGCGAAATCCCTTAGTTTGACCTTTCCCAGTTCCGGTTTGTTCTTCCGGTAATGCTCGGTCAAAAGGCCCGTCTGCAATGCGGCGTACATTTCGGTTAGCCCTTCGGCAATGGTCAGGTTCATGCCGATGGATTTCAGCTGGTCCGATACCATGTCGTCCGTTATGATCTTCCAGGATAGATTGGGGATTCCGAGGGCTTCCCCCAAGATACGTGCAGTTTCATCCCCGGTGAGTTCCTCGCTGACCACATATCGAAAGCGTGTGCCACCATCGATCTCCGTAAGCTCCTCAGCCACGGTCCGGGCAATATCAAATGGGGAAACCCATGGGATGGGCCTGGTTCCATGATTGGCAAAGATTGCCCCTTCGGATTTTATGCTTTCTATATAACCATAAAGATTGTAATAAAACGAGGTGGGCCTTACGTGGGTTACCGCCACTTCCGGCCGTAAGGTATTCAAGGTCTGCTCCACATGATAGGCTCCTTTAAGGATGCCGCTCCCTTTTTCCAAATGCCCTCCTATGGTACTGAGATTGACGGCACGTTTGATTCCTGCCTCTGAAAGTGCCTTTGCATAATTGTTCCCCAATCGGGCATAATAGGCAATAAGGTCCAAATTCGGGTCAAAATAATTGTTGGGAGGAACCATGGTGAAAACGGCATCGGCCCCTATAAAGCTCTCAGTCAAGAAACCGACATCCTCGAGACTCCCTATGGATGGGATTGCCCCCATTTGCTTGATGACTGTACTTCGGATGGGACTGCTGCTGATTACTGTGACCTCATGGCCTTGGTCAATTAAGTTTTTTGTCAAAGGTTTTCCAATATGTCCCAAGGACCCTGTTATGGTAATTTTCATGATTTCGGATTAATGATGATTTACACTTTCAAAATTGCTCATATAACTACACCTAGAATGAACCGAACTTCAGTTTTTTGTAGTTAAATGGACAGTTTTTCCCTTGTCAGTGCGCAACCCATGTATTTGGCCAGGACTTATGAGTCCAGATCTAGCCCTAACTTAAAGATGTATGCAATAATTCCCAACTTGGTACCAACTTGGGAATTTTTGTTTTAGGAACATTTTTTGTCCCATAGTTTCTGATTTTAAAAAATCTCGTATTCCCGAAAGATTCAAATGGTCATAAATAAACCCTTTTAATATGTGAAAGAATCGTTACCAAGTTGGTACCAACTATGTACTTTTTTTCAAATTCCTTCATGAGTTTTGCAGTGAAAGTCAAATCAGTGGAAGGACCACCAAATTGATTGAACCCAACGCGGTGGTCTTTTTTAAAAACTAGAAAAACTATGGGAGCGACCATCATCACCTCAGAAGATCTCATGGAGTTCAAAGTGGAACTCTTGGAGGACATCAAAGCATTATTGAAGGACCAAAATGGACAACAGGGCAAAAAATGGCTCAAATCCAATGAAGTCAGGGAACTGTTGGGCATATCGCCCGGTACGCTCCAAAACCTTCGAATCAACGGGACATTACCTTATACCAAAATAGGAGGGGTCCTTTACTACGAATACCACGAAATCATGGGAGTGTTGGAACAGAACAAGGTCCATAACCGAATTTAGGGTGGAAGACGTCAATTATATCAAACACTTGAACGGGGTGTTTGCCCAGTTTGCCAAGGACAACCGTTTGAACCCGACCCATATCAGTTTGTATATCGGGCTCTTCCAATTGTGGAACCAAAATTATTTCGTGGCCGATTTCTACATCAGTAGGGAAGAGGCCATGGCCTATGCCAAAATCGGGTCCAAATCGACCTATCACCGCTGCATCCGAGAGCTCAGCCATTGGAACTATATTCTGTATTCCCCATCCCACAATCCCTATAAGGGCAGCCGGATCAAGATGTTCGATTTTGGGACAAGTACTGGACAAGCAGTGGACCAGCACCGTACCGAAATTGGGACAAGCATTGGACAAGCATTGGTACCTATAAACAAACAAATACAAACAATAAAAAACAATACAAACGGGCAGAAACGGAAAAAAATAAAAATGGAAGAGTTACAGGTTGATGAAAACAAATCCAAGCACCCCCCCGCCGTCCCATACCGGGACAACTTACGGACCAGCAAGGACAAGGACTACAACGAACCGCTATGAATTTTAAGGCCCCACATATCATCACCGAAGGTGCCATAAGTTATGAACTGGGCTCCTTGAAGGGCAGGGAAATCAAATACGATTTTGATAAGATACTGGTCTATCTTGATGCCAAGGGTAAGCTCCTGTTTGGCAAAAAGTTCAGGATATATAGGGAGGATAGGGAAATCCTTTATAAACTCAGCCTCTACTTCATCCAGGACAAGGAACGGTGTAAACAGCTCGATATCGATGTGGATAAAGGCCTTCTTCTCTCAGGTCCTGTAGGCTGTGGGAAGACCAGTCTGATGAAACTGTTCAAGTTCATGGTGCCCCACCAAAGACCTTATGAGGTAATACCCTCAAGGAACATTGTCTTCGGTTTCAACCATTTGGGCTTTAAGATCATTGGGGATTATGGAAACAACCAATCCTTTTGTTTTGACGATATGGGTGTCGAGCCCGATGGGGTCCATTTTGGAAAGGAGTGCAATGTCATGGGGGAGATTCTGTTGTCTCGATACGAACTGTTCACGGACCATAGGTTGAAGACCCATGCCACTACCAATCTCAATGCGCAGGAGCTAGAGGCAAGATATGGGAACCGGGTAAGATCAAGAATGAGGGAACTCTTCAATCTTGTAGGTTTCGATAAGGACTGCAGAGACAAAAGATAATAAGGTTTTACCATTGTCGTCAAATGAAAGTTGGAAATGGGTGATACTATGACATATTTTGATGTCCTGATCGGTACCATTTGACGTTTTTAGGCTTTTGTGATGGGACCCAGATGGCACTTATGAACAAGGACTGGTCATTGACACATAAATTCTGCATGGATTCCAGACCAATTGAGGCTATTTGAATGTAGTTTTAATGATATTCACAAATAACTGATTATCAGTTATTTGTAGTATAATTTCATGTACTTTTCACATATCAATAATCGTCTAACCCTTAAACGTTTACGATATGCGAAAATCTTTCTTCATCACCTTATTATTGCTTTTTACCTCCAGTGCCGTTTTGGCCCAGATCGGGGGTATCGAGGATTCGGTCAATGACATTTCCGATACCATTCGGGCCATATTTCCTATCATCCTTGGGGTCATCTTTTTGGTGGGTTTCCTTTTCAATGCCGGACATTTCTTTGGGGAAAATGCTGACCTAAAAAGGGGCATTACCCGTGTCTTGGTATTTGTGTTAATCGCCGGTGCAGTGGTTGGCATCTTTACCTATCTCATCGGAATCGTGGTCTGATGAAACAGTTCGAGGTCTATAGAAATATACGAAAGCGGGCCATGATCATGGGACTGTCCATTCCCCTGTTTGCCCTGATGATGGTGTCTATCATCTGTTCGCTTTTGATCATCATTTTTTCGTTTCATTTTGGTGTCATCGTGGGTCTACTGCTCTTCAATGCCCTGCTCTATGGGGCATTGTTGCAGTGGGTGATGAAACCTTTCCAATTGAAGGTAGTGCAAACCTTTCCCAAGACCATAAGCCTAAAACAATTGAACCCCTTTGACTATGTCTAAACTCAATTTCAATGCATATCACCCCATTCTGGATATCCAGAACCATGTGGTCTTTGGGAGCAATGGCAATGTGGTGTTATGTTATGAAGTAACATTGCCTGAGATATACTCCCTTTCTGATGAGGATTTTGAGGAGCTGCACGGGATGTGGTTCCAAGCCTTTAAATCCTTGCCCGTGGGTACTGTTATCCATAAACAGGATGTATACCAAAAGAAAGGTTACGATGCTAGGAACCTTCCAAGGGATACCTTTCTGGCAAAGGCTACCCATGATTATTTTTTAGGTAGGGAGCATTTGGACCATCAGAGTTATCTCTTCTTTGTACTTCCTCTTGATAAAGCCATTAAGGCCACTAAATATGTCAATCCCTTTCGAAAAGTGGAGAAAGGATTGCACCGTAAACTGGATGTGCAGGTAGCGGAATTTGTGACCGCCGTGAATGATGCCGTATCCTATGTCAACAACTCTAACAACGTATCCATGGTTCCCATGGAACCTGAAGTAATATTGGAGCATACCCAGGATTATTTCAATGGATACAATCTTGATTTTGATACGGATATCCAGCTAGGAAAAGGCCCATTGGAAATTGGTGACCATTATTTTGATGTGATGGCCATCAACAATGAAGAATGTTTTGGTGAAACCGTGCAAAGCAGTGTGCCCAATGGGAAATTCAGTTCGGACGGATTCAGTTTTCATAAGGGTTTCTTGGACGGTCTGGGACTGGAGTTGGGGGAAAACCATATCATCAACCAAATCCTTTATCTGGACGATACCCATCAATGGCGTAAACTATTGGACAAGAAAATAGAGGAACTCTCCAAGAGCTCCAATTTTGGTTCCCAGAACAAAGTGGTTCGCAACAAGGTCCAACATATCTTGGACAGGATCAATGGGGATGATACCGCACGGATCGTTCGTGGCCATGTGAATATTGTTTTTTGGCATTTGGAAGTTGGGGTGTTGAAGCGCGTTGCTTCTGGCATCAAGGCCCAATTGAAGGAACTGGATATTCGACCCTATCATCCCCATGGGGAGGAGCGCACACATTATTTTTTGAACTCCTATCCCAGCCATGCTTCCAACTTTTCCAATGAAGATCTTTTTGTGATGGACCTAAAGGCAGACCTTTGTCTCTATATCAATAACACGAATTACCGCTCGGATGAAACAGGAATCGTTTTTAACGATAGACAGTACAATATTCCTGTGGTCAAGGATATATGGGATAAGGGGAAACGGCGTATCAAGGCCCGGAACTTTGCCATATTCGCCCCGACAGGGGAAGGGAAATCCTTCTTGGCCAATAATATCCTACGTCAATACTTTGAGGCCGATGTACGACTGGTCATTATCGATCTAGGGGGTTCCTATGCCAAATTTGCCCAATTGTATCCCGATGATCATATCATCCTGAGATACGAACAGGGGAAGAATCTGGGCATCAATCCCTTTTACATTTCAGAACAGTCAGATTTGACCCCTGAACGTTTGGAAGATCTGGCCCTGTTTCTTTTGGAGCTCTTGGCGGAAACCCAAGTGACCAAATCCAAGGAAGTGGCCTTGAAAAAAGTGTTGTTGTACTACTATGATACGGTCAGGGAGGGGCATTCCTTGGCTTCCCTATATGAGTTCGTGGATAAGCACAAGGATACCTTGATCGAGGAGACCCGAGTGCAGGAACCCGATTTCAATGTCTATGGATTTTTGCACATTCTTTCCGAATATGTGGACGGGGGACTGTACAGTTTTCTGTTCCATGTGGCAGAAGACCAGACCTATAAAATAGAGGACAAACGTTTAATTGTCTTTGAGTTGGACGAGGTGCGAGACAATAAGGAAATCCTGTCCGTAATGCTCAAATTGATCAAGTCGGCCATCCAACGTACCATTTGGCGAAACCGTTCGGAAAGAGGCATTATCCTATTCGATGAGTTTGCCAAGCAGTTGAAGTTTCCCCATGTATTGGAGAGTGTGGAGTTCTATTACCAGGCCATCCGAAAACAGAACGGGGCCATTGGAATCATCCTACAATCCATCAACCAGTTACCTGAAAATGCCACTTCGGCAAGTATCCTGGAGAATACGCAGGTCGTGTACAGTTTACGGAACGAGAAGGGATATGATGAACTGGTAAGGCGATTGAACCTGTCAAGCCATGATCTCAATCAATTGAAGTCCCTTAGGAACAATCTTACTGGGAAACGCAAATACACCGAAATCTTTATCAAGATCGGGAAGGAGAGCAATGTCTATCGCTTGGAGGTCCCCCCTGAGGTCTATGCGGCCTATCTTACCGATGGGGTGGAACATGATCAGCTTATGGAACTCTTTGAACAGTTTGGGAATATGGAACGGGCCATTACGGAATTTATAAATCAACAATAAAAATAATATGAGAATAGATTGGAAACAAGCCTTAGGGAACAACTCTAGGTTATTGATTTTGATACTGTCCTTGACTTTATACCTGCCCGGTCGTGCTACGGCCCAGGGGATGCCGGTGTATGACAATACGAACTTTATCAGTATGACCAAGTCTCTGCTGGAATCGGCCAAGCAGACTTCGGAACTCTTGAAGACCGTGGCCTTTTTGAAGGAACAAAAGGAAAACATTGACAAGGTAAACAACGCCATTAAGCAATTGAAGGCGGTGCGTGAATTGGTGCGGAACAACGAGATTTTGTTTCAAACGGTGCAGGATGATCTACGTGATATTTTGAACTCCCCCTATATCAAGGCAGGGGAGGTGGAACATGTATCCGGAGCCTTTGAACAGATCATGGATACGGCCATTGATGACCTGGATTTTGTGAACCAGATCCTGTCCAGTGATTTTTTGAAGATGTCCGATGCGGAGCGCACGGCCATTTTGATGGAAAAAAAAGTGCAGTCCCAAGAAATGGTTGCGGAGCTTGAGGTCAAGGTCAGGCGCTATCGGGAGATCATCTCCTTTCGCAGGATGCAGGATATTATCAATAACCGGGAAACGCAGTACTGATGACAGGATACTTTTTGGGCATAGGATTGGAATATGTGGACGCGGTCTTCCAGACCATCAAGGACAGTGATTTTTCACAGTATACGATTGTGGGAATGAAAGCCATGGCCGTCCTGTTCTTTTTGATCAATATATTGAAGAAATACAATGAGGGGATAGCTTCCACCGATGGCCATACTTGGGGCCTTTCCCCAACGGAACTTGCCAAGAATTTTTTGGTGGTGCTCTTGGTCATCTTTTCCACTGAGGTCTTGGGAGTGTTCGATGGGATCTTGGTCGCCATTGAAACTGAATATAGGGACACGGCTCCGGCACTCCTCCCATTGCAGCTACAGGATGTGGACCTGGAACGGGGTGTGGGTGCCTTGGAAGCCGCAAAAAAAGCTATGGCATTGTTATATGAGGCCTTGGTCACCCCCTTGTATGGATTGAAAGTTTTGGCCTTTATCATCGGGGTCTTGCTTTGGTTGATGGACCTGTTCATCTATCCTTTGTTCCTTGCAGAGCGGTATTTCCTATTGGGGATCCTACAGGCCTTTTTTCCCTTGGTCATCAGCTTGGCTGTCTTTGAAAAGTTTCGTCCCCTGGCCTATCAGTTTTTTAAGTTGTACGCGGCGGTGTACATGTTGGTGCCCGCCTTCTTTTTGGTCAATGTGTTCGTCAATAACCTCTACACGGAGATCAGTACCAATTTCTGGGGGAACCTCTTTGGTTTTGATTTTGGGAGTGAATTCTTTGCCTCCATCATTGAACTCGGGACCATTGGCTTTATCGTGTTGCTCAAATTTAAATTGTATCGAAGGGCCACGAGCTTTACCCTTCGATTGTTCACCGGTTAAATTGAAGTCTATGAAAACGCCTTTTAAAAATATAGTGCAGGTATTGCGGTTGAACCGCTGGGTGGTCCTTTCCGTGGTCATCGTCTCAGGGTTGGTATGTTCGGTTTCCATTATCGTGGTAGCCAAAATACACCAGAATGGTTTGGACCATGCCTTTGTGGTCAATGGGGAAGGGGAGGTCATCCCGTTGCAATGGGTGGCCCAACGTCAACACTTGGAAGTGGAGGCCCTGGCCCATTTGGAACGGTTCCATCAGTGGTTCTATGGTGTGGAAGCCGGAAGTTATGAAACCCATATGGAAAAGGCCCTTTGGCTCGGAAACAACTCCGTGGCCGAGGTATACCAACAAAAGAAAGCAGATGGTTTCTATAATCGGTTGTTGCAATATTCCCTCGTCCAAAAAGTGGAGCGTATCGAGTCGAAGATCAAGATGGAAGGAATGAACATGGCTTTTCAAACTCGCATTGTATTACAAATCCACAGAGGTTCCGTAACCGATACCTATGAACTGGTCACTTCGGGCCATTTGTTGCAGGTCGAACGGAACTTTCCGCACAATCCGCATGGATTGTTGATCACTGATTTTTTTGAAAACTCACTTCGTAAACTGGAAGCCTATGAAAGCCCAAAAGAATAAAATTGTATTTGTCCTGGTCATGGTATGTGTGGTACTGTTCATTGCCTTCTATGGTATCATGACCTTTGGAAAGGACAAGGAACCGGAACTGGATCCCGAACGGATTCCCATTCCCGATCTGGAAGAGAACCAGGTCGATTACGATAGTAAACTAAGGGCCCTGGAAGCCCTTAAAGAGGAACGCGAGGTTACCGCTCCTCCCATATATCCGGAACACATGATCGATGACAAGGGCTATTTCAACCCCGACTATATGGAATATGAAAAGCAACGTGTCATTGATAGTGTGTATGCCTCCAATTCCTTTTCAATAAATAGGGAGGAACCACCAGAGCCGATAGAGGTCATCGAGAGAACACCGAGTCATGACGATATATCGGAAGCTGTGGGACCTAAACTGGTTTCGGCCCCGACCGCTGCGGCCCTGTCCTTGTCCCATCAACTTTTTTATGCATCAAGTCCCCTTGATCCTGCCTTGGACCATCTTGAGATCAAGGCCTATGTGGATGGCGATCAAACCCTAAGGGATGGACAACGTTTGGACCTGCGGTTGTCCGAATCTGTTGATCTCGATGGGATTAAGGTTCCGAGGGGAACCCGGCTCTATGGGTTTGTAAAGATCAGGCCCAACCGTGTCTTGGTGGAGCTGAAAGGCTTTGGAGGATTTCCATTGAAACTAAAGGCCCATGATGCCCAGGACGGAAGGGAGGGTATCTATGTCAGGAACCGACTCAAGGGCGAAATGTTGGACCGGACCTTGGATGAAGGCCTGGATGAAATCAATGTACCCGGCCTGCCCCGGCTCAATGGGATCAAACGCATCTTTCAACGTGACCATCGGGCCGTTAAGGTGAAGATTATAGACCATTATCAATTCTTATTAAAATCGTGAACATGAAAATCAGGAGTTTACTTATTAGTCTTATTGCCTTTGGTTTGGGCCCATTCGTGTGGGGCCAACAAGCCTTGGATACCCTTTACGCCAATGACCAGATGAATGTCGCCCTTTTTTTTCCCAGCCCTATAAAGCAGGCCATAACCGGCAATGAAAATGCGGTCTTCTCCTATGATAGGGAAGAAGCACAATATTTTGGACTATTGCAGGCCATCGAAGGGACAGCGACCAATCTATGGGTGATGACCATGGACGGATATGCCTATGAGTTTAAAGTGGTCTATAAAGATTGGTTAACGCGAACGCATCTATTTCTCAATGAACAACACAGTTTGGGAAGGGTACGTCCTATAACGACCCGGAAATTGGATACCGTGGTCAAAGATGGTACACGCTTGGCCCTAATGGAACAACTGCTCCAAGAACAAAATGGGGCAAACATGGGAACGGTTAGACGCAAGGGTATGCAATTGCGACTTGAAAAAAAGGTATATCAGGGCGATGAAATGTTCTTGGTTTTCGAGCTGCGAAACAAATCGGGAATCGATTATGACCTTGAAACCTTGGATATCCTTCGGATCAATGGCAGTCCAAAAAGTAAGACATCGTATCAAGAGACCCCATTGGAGCCCCTCCTTAGGTTCCAACAACCGGAAACCCTCAAAAGCGGTTCCACCTATCGGTTTGTCCATGTATATCCCAAATATGTAACCGGTGCCCATGAACGCATGAAAATAGTGCTCCTTGAAAGGCAGGGGAGTAGGCGACTGGAACTTTCGGTCAAATAAGGAATTAAGGGACCTTTGTTGAGTGGTCTAATTCAACATGCGATATTCATTGGGGGTATAGCCTACCTGTTTTTTAAAGAAACGGTTAAAATGTTGGGGGTATTTGAAGCCCAGTTCATAGGCAATCTCACTTACGGATTTATCGGTATTGAAAGTTTTCTTCTTGGCAATTTCGATCATATAATCCTGGATATGGTCCTTTGCGGATTTTCCCGTTTCATTTTTGACGAGGTCACCAAAGTAATTGGCGGACAGGTTCAGTTCATCGGCAAAATAGGTTACCGTGGGCAATCCCAGTTTTTGGGGGGCATCCGAATTGAAATAGTTTTTCATCTTGGCCTCGAATTTTTCCAAGACCCCTTTGTTCTCGTTGTCCCTGGTGATGAACTGACGGTCATAGAAGCGGTCACAGTAGTTCAGAAAGAGCTCTATATTGGAAGCGATCAGCTTTTTACTGTGCTTGTCCACCCCTTTGTTCAATTCGTATTTGATTTTGGAAAGACAGTCCATGACGATTTCCCTTTCCTCATCGGAAATATGCAAGGCCTCATTGGTGTGGTATCCAAAGAAATTATAGGAATCAATGTTTTGGCCCAAGGCGGTACCATGGATCAGATCAGGGTGAAAGGCCAATACATGTCCTATGGGCTGGTATATCTGGCCATCAGTTTCAACGTCCATGATCTGGCCTGGGGAAACAAACAACAAGGTGCCTTCCTGATAGTCGTAATATTGTCGTCCATACCGAAGGTCACAGCCTTTGAACTCCTTAAGGAAAACACAGTAGAAACCAAAATAGAGCCGTACCTTTTTGTTGCCGTCCCAATCCCTGGGATTGGCCAATGACAGATCCAAAACATTCACCAAAGGGTGTAACGTCTTGTGATTATTCAGTATATTATAGTCATTAATGCTCTCGAACCTGTACATGCCTTCCATATCCTTTCTTATTTAGTGTTAACAAAGTTAGAAAATTTCAAAAGGGTTGCATATCAAGGGATTGGAATTCAGTAAAAATGGTACTACTTCCAGTATTTTTGGTACAAAATGAGCCTCTTTCTGTTCCGACATTTGTATCATGAAGAAGATACAATTGAACAATGGGGTCGAAATGCCCCTTTTGGGATTCGGGGTTTTTCAAATACCCGATTTGGAGGAATGTGAACAAATTGTGCTCAATGCCATTGATACCGGATATCGCTTGATCGATACCGCAGCTTCCTATTTTAACGAGGCCGCCGTAGGGGCCGCCATCAAAAAAAGTGGGGTGCCTAGGGAGGAGCTGTTCATCACGACCAAACTATGGATACAGTCCCATGGCTATGATGGAACCTTAAAGGCTTTTGACCATTCCATGGAGTTGTTGCAATTGGACTATTTGGACCTCTATTTGATCCACCAGCCCATGGGGGATGTGCACGGTTCCTGGCGGGCCATGGAGGAACTGTACAAGCAAGGACGGATTCGGGCCATCGGGGTGAGCAATTTTCATCCTGACCGAGTGATGGACCTAATGGTGCACAATGAGATTGTGCCAGCTGTGAACCAAATGGAGACCCATCCCTTTCACCAACAATATGACATCCATGACTTTTTAAGGGAGAACCATATTCAGATGGAAGCATGGGGACCTTTTGCCGAAGGAAAGAACGGCTTGTTCAAAAATCCACTTTTGGCCGAAATAGGGGACAAGTACAACAAGTCCATAGCCCAAGTGGTCCTGCGTTGGCTGGTGCAACGCGAGATCGTGGCCATTCCCAAATCGGCACATCGACACCGTATGGAGGAGAATATCGACATTTTCGATTTTGAAATTGATTCAAATGATATGGAGGTGCTGAAAGGGCTGGATATGAAATCAAGCAGCTTTTTTGACCTTAGGGATCCCAATATGGTAAAATGGCTGGGGGAACGAAAACTGGAACTCACATAACGGTTAGCAACAATAAACAATACGCATGAAAAAATTAAGGACACTACTATCGACCTTCGTACTGATGATGACCCTGGTAGGGGGTTGGGCCCAACAAAAGCCCATTTTGCTGCAGGACCAAGGGAGCTTTGCCGTCGGGGGAACCGTAAAGAGCAATCCAGGAACTTTCGATGCCATTAAACGCACCCCGGAAGGTCAGACCTATCATGGGGACCATGCCTATGTATTCTATCAAGTCCCGGCCGATGCACGTAAATATCCCTTGGTGATGTGGCACGGTATCGGACAGTTTTCCAAGACTTGGGAAACTACGCCCGATGGACGCGAGGGGTATCAGAACATATTCTTGCGCAGGGGGTTCAGTACCTATATCATCGATCAGCCAAGAAGGGGCCGGGCCGGAAAGAGTATGGCGGAAGCGACCATCACGCCTACCCCGGATGAACAGTTTTGGTTCAACATTTTCAGGGTGGGGGTTTGGCCCGATTATTTTCCAGGGGTACAGTTCGCCAAGGATGAGGAAACCCTGAACCAATATTTTCGTCAGATGACCCCCAATATTGGAGGCTTTGATATTGAGGCGATCACAGAGGCTACCTCAAAGCTGTTCGATCGTATCGGGGACGGCATACTGGTGACCCATTCCCATTCCGGGGGATTCGGGTGGTCAACGGCCCTTAAGAACCCACATGTCAAGGCCATCGTTTCCTATGAGCCAGGTTCCGGTTTTCTTTTTCCGGAGGGAGAGGTGCCGGGACCCTTGGCAAGCTCCGCCGGAGAATTGCAGGCTTTTGGGATTCCCAAGGAGGAATTCATGAATTTGACCAAAATCCCCATCGTCATTTATTATGGGGACTTTATACCAGAAACGTATGATCCCAATCCGGGAACGGATGGTTGGCGCGTTCGTTTGGAAATGGCCCGCAAATGGAGGGATGTGGTCAACAAATATGGCGGGGATGTCACCGTGGTGCACCTGCCCGAAGTGGGCATCAAAGGGAACACCCACTTTCCCTTTTCGGACCTGAACAATATTGAGGTGGCCGATCTCATGTCGGCCTGGTTGAAGGAAAAGGGCCTTGATTGATGCAGGTCTTAGTGCACAAGAATTGAATTGACATTTAAAAATAAACTAAAACACAAACACCATGAAACGACTTTTACTGATTTTTCTGTGCTGTACCATGGGCAACCTTTGGGCGCAGGATTCCGATATTACAAATGAGATAAAGGAGCTGTCCAAGGCCAAATGGCAATGGATGGCCGATAAGGATGTAGATCGATTGGCCGAGCTCTTCCACGACAAGTCCAAATTCGTCCATATGAGCGGTTCTTGGAAAAAAGATCGCGAATTGGAAATCATTGAGAGCGGCAGTATTTGGTACAAAAATACCATAGTGCACGATGTGGCCGTGGAAACCTTCGGGGACGATACCGCTATCCTCTGGAACCGGATCACCTTGGAAGCCCATGTACGCGGCAATGATGTATCCAATGAGTTTACGGCCACCGAATTCTATAAAAAGGAGGGGGATGCCTGGAAATTGTTGGATCTCACGTTCAGCAGTGTCCGGGATACCCATCAAATCGAACATTGAACCGACAGGGTTCACTAAATCTTTTAGACCCGAGAGCATATGGACAACGTTCATCCAAGGGGTTGGGGTAATACAATTAGAGCACATTAAATAAAGAAAAACAAATGAAAAAAAGTATTATGGGTTTGCTATTGCTGTTCAGTGTGGTGATGGGGGCCCAACAAAAGGGGCAAGATACCGATTTGGTGACCACGGAGTCGGGTATCCTGAAAGGGGTTCAAGTCAATGATGTGGTCAGTTTTAAGGGGATACCCTATGCGGCACCGCCCGTCGGGGAGTTTCGTTGGCGCCCCCCACAACCCGTATCAGCTTGGACTGGAGTACGTGAGGCCTCTACTTACGGCCCTGATTGTGCGCAGTCCGGATGGGGCGGAGCACCTGGTAGTATTGTCGAAGGCTCATCAGAAGATTGTCTGTACCTGAACATATGGAAGCCAGCCGATGCCACGGCCAAGGATAAGTTGCCGGTCATGGTTTGGATCCATGGTGGTGGATTTACAGGTGGGAGTGGTTCCGGGGCCGGAATTGCCGGCGATGCCTTTGCGGAGCAAGGGGTCGTCTTGATCACCTTCAACTATCGGTTGGGCCGATTGGGCCATTTTGCCTTTCCAGCCCTTAGTGACGAGCATCCCGGGGAAGCCAAGGGCAGCTATGCCTATATGGACCAGATCGCTGCCCTGCAATGGTTGCAGCGCAATATAGGTGCCTTTGGGGGCGACCCGGAAAACGTGACGATATTTGGATTTTCGGCAGGAGGGGTATCGGTACATTCCTTGATGACAATTCCCGATGCACTAGGTTTGTTTGATAAGGCCATAAGCCATTCCGGTGGGGCCAGGGACGGGGTGTTGACCGGTAGGCCGATCCGTGAAGAGAATGCGGATATTTTCTATAAAGAGTCCGCGGAGACCATTGGGATCAACTTTGCCAAAAAACATGGTGTCGAGGGAACGGATGCCGATGCCCTTGCAAAACTGCGTGCCCTCCCAGTAGAGGAGATCGTTGATGGTGGCCAGGAGACCGATGGACAAGGAGGTCCCCGTATCTATTCAGGGCCTATTTTGGACGGTACATTGGTGGTGGAGACCGCTGAGAGTGCCTATATAGCGAACAGACAGGCGAAAGTGCCCTTGATGATCGGTTCCTGCAGTGCAGAGGTCGGGGGCAGTTTTGTCAACAACTCCAGTACCAAGGAGGAACTTTTTGCCCTGTTCGGGGATTTGGGCGGTGAAGCCAAATCTGTTTACGATCCCAAAGGGGACAAGGAGTTTGCGGAGGTGATCGCCAAGTTCAATACGGACTGGGTATGGGCCGAACCCGCACGTTTTACGGCCAATACCTTTGTGGCCGCAGGAGAACCGGTCTATTTCTATCATTTTGATTTTGTTTCCGATCCCATGAAGGAACGGATGCCCTATGGCGCCGGACATGGAACCGATATATCCTATGTGTTCAATACCCTGGATGCCCGTTGGGGAAATCCCGAAAAGACAGCGGAAGATGAGAAATTGGCAGAAACCATGAATACGTATTGGGCCAATTTTGCCAAGACCGGAAACCCCAATGGGGAAGGTTTGCCGCAATGGCCTGGATACACCCCTGAAAGCAATATGATATTGGACATACAGTCAAATGGTGTGCCTGTGGGCAAAATAGATCCCAGAAAAGCACGATTGGATTTGATAGAAAAGGCGGTGAAAATACGGGAGAAATTACAATCAAGGGGGATATAAAAGATTTGGAAAAAGAATTAAGGAAAAACACGACCATGGAAATCAGATTGGAATATTGGAGAACATACGGAATGGGCCTTTTGGCGCTATTGGTGCTGGCCGGTTGTAAAAAGGAGGAATCGGAATGGGACAATACATGGACCGCGTATAAAGCGGATGCCAAGGCAACGAGCTATTCCCCTTTGGAGCAGATCACGGTTTCCAATGTCAACAATTTGGAGAACGTGTGGTCCTTTCATGCCGATGACGTGGCCGATGGGGAAGAGCCTGTGGTATCCAGCCAGGCAAATCCCATCATCATCGATGGTATCATGTATGCCAATTCCAGAAGCCAGACGGTTTATGCGATCAATGCAGCGACCGGAGAAAAGATTTGGGCCTTCAAGGCCCTTGGTGAGGATGAACCCACTGCTGCCAGTCGTGGCGTGACCTATTGGGAGGATGGTGATGATAAGCGTATCCTGTATTCCGCGGGCAACAACTTGTTCGCCATTGATGCCAAAACGGGGAAAGCGGTCACTTCTTTTGGTGAAAATGGCAAGGTCAACCTGAATGTAGGCGTTCGGGACAATCCCGATGAAATATCGGTCACCTTGACCACACCGGGAAGTATATTCAACGATTTGATCATCATTGGATCTAGATTGCCCGATTTTTATGGAGCACCTCCAGGATATGTCAGGGCCTATAATGTGAGGACGGGCGAGCTCGCATGGACCTTCCATACCATTCCCCATCCTGGTGAACCCGGCTATGAGACCTGGCCACCGGATGCCTATAAATATGCCGGTGGCGTAAATTGTTGGGCAGGGATGAGCATCGACAAGGAAAGGGGCATGGTCTTCTTGGCCTTGGGATCCCCCTCCTATGACTATTATGGGGCCGATAGGATCGGTGCCAACCTATACGGCAATTGTGTGTTGGCCTTGGATGCCACAACGGGACACTATAAATGGCATTTTCAGACGGTACACCATGATATATGGGACTACGATCTGGCCAGTCCCCCCAATTTGGTGACCATCAACCATGATGGCAAGGAAATCGATGCTGTGGCCCAGGCCACGAAACATGGCTTCATCTTTGTTTTGGACCGTGAAACAGGGGAACCCATCTTTCCTGTCGAGGAGCGGAAGGTGCCCGAATCCCATCTCCCCGGTGAAGTGGCCTTTGAAACACAACCCTTCCCCTTGAAACCCGCACCCTTTGTACGGCAATCCATGACGGAGGAAGATTTGAACCATTATTCGGATGCCGATCACGATTCCATATTGAAAACGTTCCGTTCGGTACGATATGAGGGGCTCTTCACACCACCAGATTTAAAAGGGACGCTTTCCCTTCCAGCGACAAGGGGTGGGGCCAACTGGGGAGGCCTGGCCTATGATCCAGATACCGATTACCTCTATATCAGGGGAAACAACCTCCCTGAAATACAGACCATTGTGGATGCGGACAAACATTTTGCCGCACAGAACAATACCCGATACGAATTGGGAAGGGTCACCTACGAAAAGCATTGCGTGGCCTGTCATGGTGCGGATAAAAAAGGGGTGGGGCCTACTATTCCTACCTTGGTAGATCTCAAGGACAGACGCTCCGAAACGGAGGTCCTTGACAAGATCCGTCAAGGCGGTGGGATGATGCCAGGTTATAAAGGCGTGTTGACAGAACGTGAGGAACGGGGCGTTTTGGCCTATTTGTTCGAATTGCAAGATGCCGCTACGGAGGATGAAATAGAAGGAAGTGGGGAAGAAAAACCAGTGAGGTATATGAACATCACCCCATATCGGACATGGAGCGATCCTTCGGGCAATCCAGCCATGAAGGGTCCTTGGAACACCTTGAACGCCTTGAACCTGACCACAGGGGAATACGAATGGCAAATTCCCTTGGGGAACGATGAAAAACTGCAAGAGGAGGGAGGACCAGAAACAGGGCTTTTGGCGCGTTCAGGACCCATGGTGACCGCAGGTGGCCTGGTGTTCATCAGTGGTGCCGATGATAAAAAATTATGGGCCTTTGACAAGAAAACGGGGAAAAAGGTATGGGAACAGGAATTACCTGCGGCCAACAATGCCAACGTTTGCTCCTATTTTGTGGATGGAAAGCAGTATGTGGCCCTATCCGTGGGAGGGACCAAAGAAAACCCATCCGGTTCGATTATGGCCTTTGCACTGCCTTAGGAGACAGGAAGATGAACACACCTTTTTTAGGTGTAGGAAGCATTGGAAGCCCCAGAGGAATGGTTTTATGGCTCAAGAAGATGCTGGGGCATTCCAAGCTTCCACATCCTTAGAAATGAGGTAAAAAGTGAATTATGAATGAATTAATAACAAAGAAATAGGATTATGGGAAAGGAACGAATGAAAAGTATTGTATGTCTTTTTTGTTGCCTGGCGGGCCTGCAGGGTTTGATGGCGCAAATAGAGATTGGGAACGCAGAACTATTGGACGAGAAGCAAAAGAGTATTGTCAAGATCGCTTCCTTCACCGCGCAGGGTAAAATGGAGGAGCTCTCGGTGACTCTGGACCATGGTTTGGATGAGGGGTTGACTGTCAACGAGATCAAGGAAGTATTGGTACATCTCTATGCCTATAGTGGTTTTCCGAGAAGTATCAGGGGACTCCAGACTTTTTTGGAGGTGATCGAAAAGAGAAAGGAACAGGGCATTCAGGATGATTGGGGCAAAGAGGCCTCACCCATTGTGGATTCTAGGAGCAAATACGATAGGGGCATTGAGACCTTGGAGGAATTGGTGTTGGCCAAAATGGACGGGCCCAAACCTGCCTATCAGCAATTTTCCCCAGAAATGGATGTATTCCTGAAAGAGCATTTGTTCGCAGACCTGTTTGAAAGGGATGTATTGACCTATGCTCAGCGGGAGTTGACGACCATTTCAGTCATTGCCAGCCTGGGCAATCTGGATCCGATGCTCAGAGGTCATATGAACATATCCCTGAATGTCGGTCTGACGGCTGCACAGTTGGAGGAATTTGTAAAACTTATTGAGGTAACGGCCGATCAAGAAAAGGCCGACGATGCCCATAACGTATTGGAAGCCGTTTTGGCGGCAAGGGAATAAGATTGTAAAGAAAAAGAGATGAAAAAGACACAAATTTTAATGTTGATGATGATGATCATTGGGGCCGTGGAGGAAACAAGGGCACAGCAGCTACAGAATCCGTTTGGATTGGTATATGCAGGTGCCATTATGGAAAACAAAAGAGGAGCGGTGAACATACACCCGGTGACCTATGAACGTTCCGGCATTACAGTGGCCGCCAATGTATATACCCCACCGAATTTTGATGCGGAACACAAGTATCCCACCCTGGTGGTGGCCCATCCCAATGGAGGGGTAAAGGAACAAGTGGCGGGCCTTTATGCCCAACGATTGGCGGAACTGGGCTTTGTGACCATAGCCGCAGATGCCGCCTATCAGGGTGCCAGTGGAGGGGAACCCAGAAATGTGGACACACCCCACAATCGTGTGGAGGATATCCATGGGATGGCCGATTATATTTCCAAATACAAAGGGGTCGATCAAGGGAACATTGGACTTTTGGGCATTTGTGGCGGAGGTGGATACTCCTTGAAGGCGGCACAGTCGGACAAACGCTTTAAGGCCGTTGCCACGTTGAGCATGTTCAATTCCGGAGAAGTACGACGCAATGGTTTCTTGAAATCCCAAGTGGAGAGCATCCAAGAACGGTTGGAGCAAGCTTCCAAAGCAAGGGAACAAGAAGCCAATGGTGGGGAAGTATTGTATGTAGGGAAAGGAACACCTCCCTTAACGGAAGAACAGATTGCTGCCATGCCCTTCGATCTCTATAGGGAAGGGTATATCTATTATGGGAAAACCCATGCCCATCCCAATTCGGGTGGGGGCTATACCATGAGCAGCTTATTGGAACTCATAACCTGGGATGCCACCGATGAAATTGAATTGATCGATCAGCCCTTATTGATGATCGCCGGGAGTAAGGCAGATACCTATTATATGACGGACAAAGCCTTTGAAAAGGCCGTCAATGCCAAGACCAAGGAGTTATTCTTGATCAATGGGGCCACCCATATCCAAACCTATTGGAAACCGGAGTATGTGGATCAAGCGGTGGACAAACTGGATGCATTTTATAGAAACAACCTTGAAATTTCCCAAAGCAATGAACTGTAAGCTGTTTTTATGGAGTATCCTTATGGGTTTGGCCATGATCTCTTGTCAACAAAGAAAGGAAACATCCGTTTCGATGGAGGGAGATGTGCCTCAGGTACGGGTGTTTGATAAGGGGAATAAGATCACCAATGCTAATTTTACTGGGACCGCATGGTTGCAAATGTTGGTGGATGCCGATAGCCTCAACCAGAACTCGGTGGGCAGTGTCACTTTTGAACCTGGCGCCAGGACCAATTGGCATTCCCATCCCAATGGACAAATCATATTGACCCTGTCCGGGAAAGGGTTTTACCAAGAGGAAGGGAGTCCGAAAAGGATTTTGAAGAAAGGGGATGCAGTCAAATGTCCTGCGAATACCCCACATTGGCATGGGGCGAGCACGGACGAAGAATTCGTGCAGGTGGCCATCACCAGTAGGATAGATGGCCCGACACAATGGTTGGACAAGGTGACGGATGACATCTATCTAAAATAAGTTCGTAAAAAAGGGGGAAATGGCAAAACGCATGTTGGTCTTATGGGTATCGTTGTTGATGGTTCAGGGCCTGTCCGCCCAAAAAGGTTCCGTTGATCCCGAGCGGATATTGATCATTTATCTTTCCCGTACACAGAACACGAAGACCCTGGCTGAAATCATCCATAATAAAATGGGCGGGCGATTGGAAGCCTTGGCATTGGTGACCCCATATCCTGAAAATTATAGGGCCATTGTGGAACAGGTGGCCGAGGAAAACAGAACAGGGTATTTACCCCCATTGAAGAATAGATTGGATATGGAAAAATACGATATGGTGTTTCTAGGTTTTCCCACTTGGGGGATGCAGTTGCCACCACCCATGAAAAGCTTTCTCTCGTCCCATGACCTAAAAGGAAAAACTGTCGTACCTTTTAATACCAATGGAGGGTATGGTCTCGGAAGCTGTATCCAGACCATTATGAAACTTTGTCAGGGTAGTACCTTGCTCAAGGAATTGTCCATCAAAGGTGGTAGTGAACGGGACGGTATTTACCTGGCAATTAAAGGGCAACGCAAGAAAGAAGTGGAAGGCATGGTCGAATCTTGGTTACATGCACTTCAAGTGTTATCAAAATAGAAAAAGGGAACTCCTATCCAAAATAGGGAGGGGTTTGAATTTAGTAGGTCTATTCGGTACAAAATAGTTATTTTCATAAAAAACAAAGGATTATGGCAAATTTCAATCTGAATATCAATGGGAAGTCACATACGGTGGACGTAGATCCCAGTACCCCCATGTTATGGGTCCTACGGGACCATCTGAACTTGGTCGGGACCAAGTACGGCTGCGGTATCGCCCAATGTGGTGCCTGTACCGTTCATTTGGACGGTACGGCGACCAGATCTTGCATGTTGACGGTTTCCATGGTCGGGAATTCTGAAATCACCACCATTGAAGGTTTATCGGAAAATGGGGATCATCCCGTACAGAAGGCATGGTTGGAAGTGGATGTGCCCCAATGCGGGTATTGTCAGGCCGGACAGATCATGACGGCTTCAGCACTATTGCAGAAGAACCCTAACCCCAGTGATGAGGAGATAGAAATGGCCATGAACGGGAACATCTGTCGTTGTGGGACCTATATAAGGATCAAGAAAGCGGTAAAACTGGCTGCGGAAAGTAACACATAGACCATTAAAGGACAATAAGATGAGTGTAATGAAAACGCATATAGGGAGAAGGGCTTTTATTAGGAACACCAGTTTGGCAAGTGGCGGACTGGTGCTTGGCTTTAGTCTATTGAATGCCTGCAAACCCAAGGACGTGGAGACCATGGCGGCATTGGAAATGCCCAAGGAATGGTTTGAGACGAATGCTTACCTAAAAATAGGGGATAATGGGGTAGTGACCATTATGTCCCCAAACCCGGAGTTTGGTCAAGGGGTGATCACCTCCATGCCCATGATCGTGGCGGATGAACTGGATGTGGATTGGAAAAATGTTTTGGTCGAGCAGGCCAATTTTGATCAAGAGGAATATGGATGGCAGTTCACGGGAGGCAGCCAGGGCATTAGACGTCGTTGGGAAGGCCTGCGTATGGCCGGGGCAACGGCAAAGCAAATGTTGGTGGCCGCAGCAGCGGAAACCTGGCAGGTTCCAGCATCTGAGATTACCGTTTCCAATGGAGTGCTGAGCCATACAGGTTCGGAGAGGTCCGCAGGGTATGGTGAGATGGCTTCAAAGGCGTCAAAGTTGGAGGTCCCTGAAGAAGTTTCCTTGAAGGAAGTGAAGGATTTTACCATTATCGGGACTTCCCAAAAAAGTGTGGAGAACCAGAAAATCATTACCGGAAAACCTTTGTTCGGATTGGATTATCAGTTTGATGGGGCCCTTGTGGCCATGGTGGTCCATCCACCGGCCTTTGGACTCCAATTGAAATCCTTTGATGGGTCGCGGGTCGAGTCCATGCCGGGCATCACAAATGTTTTTAAGATAAAGACCTTGGAAGAGGATTTTGCCAGGGGCTATTTTGATACCAATGCCTTTACCGATGTGGTCGCCATTGTGGGCAAGAGTACTTGGGAAGTGATGAATGCCAAAAAACAATTGGATGTCCAATGGGAACCCATTGCGGGTTCCAAGTTTAAAATGGACCGTTTTGGTACCCAAGTGGAAGTGGAGGTTCCCAGTGGACTGGAAAGTACGGAGGGCCATTATGCCCAAATGGATGAAATGGCCACCAGATCGGGTACGACCACCCGTAAGGATGGCGACCCAGAAGGTGTATATGCCTCAGCGGCCAAAACGTTGGAACGTTCGTACACATGCCCCTTTTTGGCGCACAATTGTATGGAGCCCATGAACTTTTTTGCCCATGTGACCGAGGATATGGCCAAATTGGCCGGTCCTTTGCAGGCACCGGTATTGACCGCTCCGACCGTAGCGGCCCGATTGGGCATGCCCGTTGAAAATGTTGAGATCGAATTGACCCGAATGGGTGGTGGATTTGGAAGACGGGCCTATGGCCATTATGCCGTGGAAGCTGCCCTGATATCCAGAGAGGCGCAGGCTCCTGTGAAGTTGGTCTATACGCGGGAGGATGATATGACCTTTGGTATTTATCGTCCTTCCTATCAGGCTACCTATAAGGCGGCTTTGGATGAGAATAACAATCTGGTGGCCTTTCAGGTCAAAGCAGGGGGTATCCCCGAAACACCACTTTTTGCCAACCGGTTCCCAGCAGGTACCGTTGACAATTATTTGGCGCAACAGTGGGAAATCAATTCCAATATTACCATCGGGGCCTTTAGGGCACCACGCTCCAATTTCATGGCAGGTGTGGAACAGGCCTTTTTGGACGAGGTGGCAGAATTGGCAGGCAAGGATCCCATTGAATTTCGATTGGAACTTTTACAGCGAGCCAAGGACAATCCGGTAGGGGAGAACAATGAGTACGATCCTGAACGTTTGGCCGGGGTATTACGTTTGGTACGTGAAAAATCCAATTGGTCCCAAGTGCCCGCGGGAACCCATAGAGGCGTATCCGCTTATTTCTGTCACAACAGTTATGCCGCCCATGTGGTCGATGTGGTGATGGACGGGGATACCCCCAAAGTGGAGAAAGTTGTCTGTGCCATTGACTGTGGTATAGTGATCAATCCGGATGCCGCTTCGAACATGGCCGAAGGCGCCATTGTGGACGGTGTGGGAAATGCCATGTACGGAGAACTTACCTTTAAGGATGGTAGCCCACAACAAAAGAATTTTGACACCTATAAAATGATACGACATGCCGAGGCACCAAAACATATTGAGGTCCATTTTGTGAAAAACGAAGTTGATCCCACAGGAATGGGGGAACCTCCTTTCCCTCCTGTTTTTGGAGCCTTGTCCAACGCCATTTATAAGGCTACGGGCAGAAGGCATTATAGACAACCATTTGCTACGGACAGACCTCCTTTGGTCGGATAAGATTATCGAATCTAAATTTTTTAAATAAAACGGGTAACCATGACAACAACTTCTTCAGCACTATCAAGACGCTCTTTTATCAAAGGTTCAGCGCTTGCTGGTGGAGGTTTGTTGTTGAGTTTTAACTGGCTTGCATCCTGTAAATTGACCCCGGAAGAGGTTCAGGCATTGCCCAAGGAATGGTTTCAGGTCAACGGATTTTTGAAGATCGGTGACAATGGTATGGTGACCATCATGTCCCCCAATCCGGAAGGAGGCCAGAATGTCAAGACTTCCATGCCCATGATCGTGGCGGAGGAACTCGACGTGGACTGGGACAAGGTCATTGTGGAGCAGGCCCCTTTGGATACAGAGGCCTTTTCCTTTCAGTTTTTAGGGGGAAGCCAAGCCATACGTCGTGGTTGGAACGGTTTGAGGACGGCCGGGGCATCTGCAAGGCAAATGCTCAAAGAGGCTGCGGCACAGGCCTGGAACGTGCCGGTTGGGGAAGTCGAAACTTCGTCTGGCACCCTTCACCATAAGGGCAGTGGCAAATCCGCGGGATACGGGGAATTTGCCAGTGCCGCCGCAAAGTTTCCTGTGCCCGAGTCCGTGGAACTAAAGGATATTTCCGATTTTAAGATCATAGGGACATCCCAAAAAAATGTGGATGCGAAAAAAATTGTGACTGGCCAACCCTTGTTCGGGATAGATACCCAAGAGGAAGGGATGCTTGTGGCCATGATCATTCATCCCCCTGCCTTTGGAATGAAATTAAAGTCCTTTGATGCTTCAAAGGCCAAGACCATGCCTGGAATCAAGGAGGTGTTCAAAGTGAAGGTTTTGGAGGATGATTATGTCCGCCAGCATTTTGATACCTGTACTTTTTTGGAGGTGGTGGCCGTGGTTGGGGAGTCCACATGGGAAGTGATGAATGCCAAAAAGGCTGTTGAGGTTTTTTGGGAACCTTTTGAGACCTATACGGAGGAACGGGTGCCCTACGGAGGTCCTGCGATGACCTTGACCATTCCTGCAGGTTTGGAGAACAGTGAAAAGCATAGGCAAAGCATGGAAGAGATGGCAATAAAGGGAGCTACCGTTGCCCGAAGGGACGGAGACCCTGAAGCTGCTTTCCGAGGGGCGGACAAAGTATTGGAACGAACGTATACCGCACCATTCTTGGCCCACAATTGTATGGAGCCGATGAATTTTTATGCCCATGTCACCAACGAAAGTGCCCTGCTGAAAGGACCCTTGCAGAAACCTGAACTTACGGAACATGCACTATCGGAACGCTTGGGGATGCCCGTTGAGAATATTGATATCCAAATGACCCGATTGGGTGGGGGATATGGACGTAGGTCCTATGCCCATTGGCTCATCGAGGCCGCTTTGATCTCGCGTGAGGTCAAGGCCCCTGTAAAGTTGGTCTATTCCCGGGAAGATGATATGACAGGAGGAATCTACCGTTCCACCTATCATGCCACCTACCGTGCCGCATTGGACAAGGACAACAATTTGATCGGGTTCCATGTCAAAGCCGGAGGTATTCCGGAAAGTCCCTTGTATGCCAATAGGTTCCCTGCAGGAGCCGTGGAGAACTACCTAGCGGAAAGCTGGACCATCAACTCCAATATTACCATTGGTTCCTTCAGGGCGCCCCGTTCCAATTTTATGGCCGGGGTCGAACAGTCCTTTTTGGACGAAGTGGCCGAATTGGCAGGGAAAGACCCGATAGCCTTTCGATTGGAGTTGTTGGAAAGGGCCAAGAACAATCCGGTTGGGGAACGAAATGACTACGATCCCGAACGCTACGCCGGGGTATTGGAACTGGTCCGGGAAAAGAGCCAATGGAAAGACGGACCCTCTAAAGATAAAAGAGGGGTTTCCGCATATTTTTGTCACAATTCCTATGCAGCACATGTACTTGATCTAGCGGTGGACAATGGAAGACCCATGGTCCAAAAGGTAACCTGTGCCCTTGATTGTGGGATCGTGGTCAACCCAGATGCCGCACAAAACCTGGCCGAGGGAGGTATCGTGGATGGAATCGGAAATGCCCTTTATGGAGAATTGACTTTTAAAGATGGGGTTCCGATGAAAAAGAACTTTGATACCTATCGTATGATTCGGATGACGGAGGCACCAAAACAAATCGATATCCATTTTATGGAAAACCAAATCGACCCTACAGGATTGGGAGAGCCCATGTTCCCACCGATATTTGCGGCCCTTGCAAATGCTCTTTACCAACAGACTGGCAAGCGACAATACGACCAGCCCTTTGCTATTTGATTTTTGGATTGCCATTGTAGTCGGTCCATTTCCTTTCCTTGATTCTATTCTTTCCCTTTTTTATATAAGTGAAAATGGTAGTAATACCAGTATTTTATATACTTCTTAGGCAGGCCCTCAGCCTTATTTTTGTAAAAAAAAGTGTATGGAATCAAGGGTATTGGGAAAAGAAGGATTGGAGGTATCTTCTATTGGACTTGGATGCATGGGACTCAGCTTTGGTTATGGGCCTGCAACCGAAAGGGGACAGGGAATACGATTGATCAGGGAAGCCTATGAGCAAGGGGTGACCTTTTTTGATACGGCGGAAGTTTACGGTCCTTTTGAAAATGAGATATTGGTAGGGGAGGCTCTTGAACCCGTTCGGGATGAAGTAGTGATTGCCACCAAGTTCGGTTTTAAGGACGGGGATTCCAAAAAGGATTTGGACAGTCGCCCGGAAAGGATACGACAGGTAGCAGAGGAATCCCTAAAAAGATTGCGCACCGACGTCATCGATCTGTTTTACCAACACCGGGTGGACCCAAAGGTGCCCATGGAAGATGTGGCCGGTACAGTCAAAGATCTCATTAAAGAAGGTAAGGTGAAGTACTTCGGGCTTTCCGAAGCAGGCGTGGAATCCATTAGAAAGGCCCATGCCGAACAGCCCGTTACGGCATTACAGAGTGAATATTCGTTATGGTGGAGAGAACCCGAAAAGGAGGTGCTACCGGTGCTGGAGGAACTCCAAATCGGTTTTGTGCCCTTCAGTCCCTTGGGCAAAGGGTTTTTGACCGGAAAGATAGATGGGACAACCCAATTTTCCGAAAATGACTTTAGGAATATAGTCCCCCGATTTTCCATAGAAAATAGAAAGGCCAATCAAGGGTTGGTTGATGTATTGAATGCCATTGCCTTAGTAAAGGAAGCCACTCCTGCACAGATTTCCATAGCCTGGCTTTTGGCACAAAAACCATTTATCGTTCCCATTCCAGGAACTACGAAATCACATCGTTTAAAAGAGAACATAGGGGCTGTTGATGTAAAGTTGACTGAAAAGGATTTGGCTGAGCTGCAAAGGGCCTTACTGGAAATCGATATTGTGGGAGACCGTTATCCGGCCCATTTGAAAAGTAGGGTAGGTAAATAGGGTGAACGGTTCTCATGGATATTGGAAAGCAGCATACAAACACAGCCCAATTGGTCCAACGTTTTCTGGGTCTATTGGAAAACCAATTCCCGGCGCAAAGGAACCATCATTTGGAACGAAGTCCCTCGTATTATGCGGAAAGCCTGAAGGTGCATGTCAATTATTTGAACAGAGTACTAAAGCGTCATTTGGGAAAAACAACGACCCAGATCATCTCTGACCGTGTTTTTAGGGAAGCAAAGCGATTGCTTCGGGAAACCTATTGGAGTATTACCGAGACTGCTTTCGCCCTTGGTTTTTCGGAGCCCAACCACTTCAGTCATTTTTTTAAAAAAAGGGAAGGTCGATCGCCTGTCCAATTTCGTGGGGAATGATGCTATAAAACAGTACTTTTATCATAAGTCACCAAATACCTTTCTGGAGATTGGTTCTTGAGGTGACCTTTGAACATTTTATTGCAGCTAATTTATTTTGAACCATGAGGTCCTTTTTTTATCTATGTCTTCTTTTTATTTCAATGAATGTCCATGGTCAAGATGCATCAAAAAATATTCCCGTGAATACGGACCCTTCAAATATGCTTATCCGAATAGCGGAAATTGTAATTTTCAATGATTATATCGATCAGTACCTTGAAATATTGAAGGAGGAATCGGAAGCATCCGTTAGATTGGAACCAGGGGTACTATGTATCTATCCCATGCAGGAATCTGAACGACCGGATCAAATAAGGCTTTTGGAAATCTATGCAGATTCCGCGGCCTATCAGTCCCATTTAAAAACGCCCCATTTTCTGAAATATAAGACCAGTACCTTGCATATGGTAAAGTCGTTGGCATTGATCGATATGAAGGCTATCGATGGGGAGAGTATGTCAAAGTTATTTGCCAAGATCAACCGTCACGATTAACCTCCTTTAAAAGCTTTTTTGGTTTTAATTCCTTGTAATTGTATGCTTTAGCATAAAAACATAATTTCAGCACAACATAAAACCATAATATTGGCCCTGAACGGTAAACCATATTTAAATGACAACCCCTCAAAACAAATGAATATATTGAACCTTTCGTAAAGTTAATGGAATGGTTGGTCCATGAAGGATTGAAAGGGAGGTCGGTTGCAAAAGTTGAAACATTCCCCCCCCCCGAGACCAAGGCTTTAGAATTCCTAAAGATTTGAAATATATTTTTATAGCCTAAATTTAGGATATGAAAATCTTGATAGCAGAGGATGAACTGGAACTATTGGATTCCATTGCCGTGTATTTGGAACGGGATGGCAATGTTTGCGAAAGGGCGTCTGATTACCATGAGGCCTTGTACAAGATCGATCTCTATGAGTATGACCTTCTAGTACTGGATATCAACCTGATCACTGGAAGTGGGCTGGACATCCTCAAGCAATTGAAGAAGCATCGTACGGAGACCCCGACTATCATCATTTCAGCCAACAACTCTCTGGATGATAAACTGGAAGGATTGGATTTGGGAGCGGATGATTACTTGACCAAACCCTTTCATTTGGCAGAGCTTAATTCGAGGATCAAAGCCGTGTTGAGAAGGGGCAAGTTCGGGGGATCGGATCGCATCGAATTCAATGAGATTTCCATTGATACCCGGTCAAGGACAGCCTATGTAGATAATAATGACCTCGCTTTGACCAAAAAGGAATTTGATTTGCTATTGTTTTTTGTTACCAATAAGGGTAGGGTGCTGTCCAAGGAGATCATTGCCGAACATCTTTGGGGCGATAACAGTGATTTGGCCGATAATTTTGATTTTATCTAT
The DNA here is from genome assembly GCF_051494225.1 of Flagellimonas lutimaris. Lineage (GTDB taxonomy): Bacteria > Bacteroidota > Bacteroidia > Flavobacteriales > Flavobacteriaceae > Flagellimonas > Flagellimonas lutimaris_A. The sequence goes on from NZ_JBNPYE010000005.1 coordinate 97,931, forward strand.
GTGCATATCAACAACCTACGAAAAAAATTGACCGAAGCGGGGGCCAAATACATTAAAACGGCCTACGGTAGTGGGTATAAATTTATAGCGGATTGATAATGGCCAAGAAGATTCCTTTAATACGTAAAACTTCCATCACCTTCTTCTGGGTCAGTCTCACCTTGATGTTGCTCAGTACATTGGGACTCTATTATTACCTAAGGATCTTACTTCAAGGTGAGGTCGAGGAGGAACTTAGGTCCACAGAGGCCCGGATCGAAAGCTCGTTTTTAGACAATGGGAACATGTACCAATTACCGCCCATGGTCGAAATTCAAAAAGTGACCGTCATGGGCAAGGAAATTCTGAAGGATACCGTAATCTACGACCCTTCCCAAGATGAAATGGAGGAATTCCGTGAACTGTCCACTTTTTCAACCCTAGAGGGTGAAACGTACATGATCACCGTCAGGGCCCTTGTCGTAGAGTCGGACAGCATCTTGATGGCCGTGGTGATATCCTATTTGATCATCATATTTCTGGTCTTTGTCTCCCTCTTTTATTTGAACCGGTCCCGAAACCAAAAAATATGGTATCCCTTTTTTCACAATCTGAGACAAATGAAGCAATTTTCGATTACCTCTGAATCGAACATTTCATTACTCGATAGTGAAATTTTGGAATTCTCCGAACTCAAATCAGAAATTACCCTGCTGACCAATAAGGTGCGATCGGATTATCGGAACTTAAAACAGTATACCGAGGACGTCTCCCATGAAATGCAGACCCCTTTGGCGATCATACAGGCCAAAATAGAGAATGTCATCAATTCAGACTTCGATTTGGAGGAAGGGCAATTTGAACAATTGACCTCCATCCAAAAGGATATCCAACGTCTTTCCCAGATGACCAAGCGTTTGACCCTGTTGACCAAGATAGAGAACAGTCAGTTCGGCAATGTGGAACCTTTGGATATCGCAAAGCTCATGGAGGACACTGTATTGGATTTCAGTGAGATTTCGAGCAACGCCGTGGTCTTGGATGTTTCTCATGCCATAGTGGTGCCCATGGACCCCTATTTGGCCAATATTCTTTGTAATAATTTGGTTTCCAATGCCATTAAATATAGTGAGGGGGAAAATGCCATTCTGGTCAAATCAGGTCCAAGGGAAATTGCCATTTCCAATTCGGGACATCAGGCCTTAAAGCAACCTGAACAACTTTATGATCGTTTTTACCGGGAGGCCGATGGTGCCAAGGCGACAGGTCTGGGATTGGCATTGGTCAAAAGGATCTGCGATCTCTACGGATTTGAGGTCACGTATCGATACCTTGAAGGCAGGCATGTGTTCACGGTGGATTTTGGGTTGTAAACCATAGCTTTAAATTTCCTTTAGGTTTATCCCTTAATTTCGGACCGGACCTTAAAATTGATCCCATGTTTAAGCAATTATTGTATTTCTTCATTTCTATCCCAGCCCTATTCTCGCAAGAGAGTATTTCCATTAGCGGCCAGTTGGTCGATGCCGATTCCAAAACACCCCTGGCCTTTGCCAACGTCGCCGTGCACGGCGACGGCAATGGTGAATTGATCACCGGGGCGATTACCGATGAAGATGGCCGGTTCCAGATCTTGGACCTACCTATTGGGGACTATAGGCTCGATTTTTCCTATATCGGTTTTACCACGGTGGAACGAAAGCTTGTGGCAGGCGGTTTGAATACCGTATTTGACCTGGGAACCATTTCCCTTTCCCCTGATGCTCAATCGCTTGAAGAAGTTGAGGTGGTGGGTAGGCAGGCCACTACCAATGCGGCCCTCGATAAAAAATCCTTTAATCTGGAGGATAACATTGCCCAATCCGGGGGTTCGGTCATGGATGCCATGAAAACGCTCCCGGGAGTAACCTTTGATCAAGATGGCAAAGTTATTTTAAGAGGAAGTGATAAAGTGGTGGTGCTCATCGATGGAAAACAGAGCAGTCTAACAGGTTTTGGAAATCAAAAAGGTCTGGCCAATATTCCGGCCTCCAATATTGAAAAAATCGAAATCATCAACAATCCCTCGGCCAAGTACGATGCCAACGGATTTGCGGGTATCGTCAATATCATTTATAAAAAAGAAAAACAGACTGGGTTGAATGGAGATGTAGGACTTTCATTTGGCCTGGGTGCCCTTGGAAAAAGACGGGCGGATACACCCACGGAACTAGGAAGTTTTTCGGCCAACCCGAAAGTGATCACCAGCCTCAACTTAAATTATAGAAAGGACAAGGTGAATTATTTTCTTCAGTCCGAATTCATTTTACAAGAGGCTTTGCCCAACAATGAGTTTACCACGCGTAACTATGATGATGGCAGGAACATTATTTCACAGGTACCTGAGAACAGAAAACAATTCCGATCTATAGTCAATGGTGGAATTGATTACGAGATGGACGACAAAAATAGTTTCACCTTTTCGGGACTTTATGACCGAGAGCGGCATATCGATTCGGCCCAAGTTGCCTTCATCAACCAAAATACGAATAATAGAAATCGTTTTTATAGTTGGCAAGAGGAGGAAATAACCCGTTTTATCAATGCCACGGTAAATTACAGACATAAATTTGAACAACCAGGCCATACGTTAAGTGCCAGTGCCCAGTACACCCAAGGATTGGAAGATGAAACCTATTCCCTGAATGATAGTTCTTCGGTAAGGATCGGAACGGATATGACGAACATCCGTGCCATTGAGAATACCACATCCCTTGCTTCTGATTATGTTCGCCCCTTGAGTTCAGGGCGATTGGAACTCGGGGCCAAACTTCGGATCAGAAGATTGCCGGTGGATTATACGATCACTCCGGGGAATCAATCCATTATCTATCCTGATCTGGGAACGTTTTCCGATTGGGGCGAAAACTTGTATGCCGGTTATGTGAACTATGTTCTGGAGAAAGAAAAATATGATGTGGAAACGGGAATTCGTGCCGAACAGACCAACGTTTTCTATGATTTGGATCCGGCCAATGCCTATTATCCCAATAATGACAAATACGATTATTTTGAACTGTTTCCCAACGTGCGGTTCACCTATAAATTAAATGCCCACAACAAGATTTCGGCATTTTACAATCGAAGAATTGATCGTCCGGGTGAGCCGGAACTTAGGGTTTTTCCAAAATATGACGACCCCGAACTATTAAAAGTAGGGAATCCCTATTTGCGCCCTCAGTTTACGAATAGTTTGGAACTGGCGCACAAATATACATGGGGGAGTGGGTCTTTGTATTCCGCTGTTTACCATCGGATGACCCAAGACCAATACATGCGAATTTATAGTATTGACAATTCAAACCCTGAGTATGACATTGTAAACCGGATCTATCAAAATACGGGTAGGGCCACCAATACCGGATTGGAACTTTTAATGGGACAGGACATCACCAATAATTGGAAGGTTTCCGGAACATTTAACTGGTTTTCCAACACCATTGATGCCTACCAAGGAACCCTTTTGTTTCCCTATGAGCGAAGTTTTTCGACCGAAAAATCAACTGCCGATGCATGGAATGCCAAAGTGAGCACGGAAATGGTCCTGCCCAAGGATTTTTCAATCCAGGTGACGGGGATTTATTATTCCGACAAGAATATTCCCCAGGGCAAGGAACTTTCACGTTCCTCCATTGATTTGGGTCTCAAGAAACAGCTTTGGGACAAAAAGGCGGAACTGACCTTTTCCGCCAGTGATATCCTCAACAGGTTCGGGATCCGCCAACAAATATCGGAAAATGGATTTACAGCGCTCTACCAAAATTATTTCGAGACCCAGATTTTTAGGATCGGATTTAAATACAAGTTGTAGCCCATCATGCCAAAAGGTTCCATTGGAAATCAAGTCCTTATTATTTTTTGAACTTTAGATTTCCTTTAAACCATCTTTAGATTCCATTGGTAGCTTTAATCAACTTTAAAATTAAAAGGTCATGAAGAACAAAAGATTGGTAATGGGATTGCCGCTTGTTGCGGTTTTGGTACTGGGAATATTTGCATTTAAGGGGAATTCCCCAGTTCCCGAAAAGGTAAAGGCTGCCTTTGAGAAAAAATTTCCGCGGGCAAAAAAAGTGAAATGGGAAAAGGAATCCGACACGGAATGGGAAGCCGAATTCAAAATGGATGGTATGGAGTATTCGGCCAACTTTCTCGAGAATGGGAACTGGCAAGAAACGGAACACGAAATTAAGGAAAAGGATATTCCCTCTACTGTTGCAACAACCTTAAAAAGGGAATTGCCTGGTTATAAAGTCGAAGAAGCGGAGGTTTCGGAAACGGAAAAGGGCTTGGTGTATGAATTTGAAATGGAGAAGGGAGAGGAAAGCGTGGAAGTGGTGATCGATTCCAATGGGACCTTGATCCAAAAAAAGGAATTGGAAGAAGAGGAAGAACATGATTGATATAAGTTTAGGTTTAAAGTGTTACTTGGTTTTTGAATGTGGTCGGGATGTTTTGCATCCCGACTTTTTTGGGGACGTGGATGGCCCGCCGTCCCTGACCATGCCGGGTAAACTTGTTTTCAGGTCTACAGCTGTTCCAACCTTTAATAATGTCAGTTGAGGCCATGAGGAATTCCGAACGATTATGGGTACAACCTTTTCCAAGGTTTCCCTTTCGACTTTGGGCCTCTGCAACCATGGTGTTCCTTTTGGCCCATGCCTGTTCCCCAACAGTTCCCGATGCGATAAGGGGAGCTTTCAGATCCAAGTTTTTGAACAGCCGGAGTGCCCGGTGGAAAAGAAAGCCTAATGGGGATTGGTTGGTTTCCTTTTATATGGAAAAGTTCAACGACATGACCGCTTGTTACAGTCCTGAGGGGCAACTAAGGTATTTCGAGCTCGAAGTGGGTCCCGAGGAAGTTCCCAAGGAATTGAGTTACCGTATCGATGCAGCTTTTCCAGATGGTATGGTGTGTGGCATCTATGAACGCAATATGGGCAATGTAACCCACTACATCTTTGAAATTATTGACAAGGGACAACTGTTTGGGATCTATTTTGAAGAGAATGCCAATATATTGTTCATTCCACCGGACGATTATCGTTTCACCTCAAGGGTCGTTATTGAGAACGACTGATCATTTTGAACCGATATTGTTGACCTAGATCTTACAGTGAGGTAACTTTAAATTTCCTTAAGATTTGCCCTTTAGGTTTGCCCCAAAAAGTAACATGGCGCTTTCCTGTTTCCCGTCACGACTCGCCCTTTTGAGGGCCTTTGCACTTATTTTTCTAGGCCTTTCCCTTCTCGTAAGGGTGGTCTTTTTGATTTGGGATTTCCATGAGACCGATACAGGTATCCTTTCTCTTTTTTGGACCTTTTTGGTAGGTTTTGTCTTTGATGTGGCGACCTTATCCTTTTTTGTGGCCCCATATCTGGTTTATCTGGCATTGGTGGCCGAAAAATGGCACGGTTCCCTAGTAGACCGTATCCTTACCTATTTTGGTTTTTTTCTGGGATTGGTCATTATTTATTTTTCATTTTTTGGGGAACTGACCTTTTGGGACGAGTTCCATAGACGGTACAATTTTATCGCAGTGGATTATTTGATCTATACCTATGAGGTGGTCCGGAACATTAATGAATCCTATCCGTTGCCCCTGTTGATCGGTACCCTTTTGGTGTTGGTCACCTTGACTTTTCTGGCGTTGTCCAAGTTGGGGGTGTTCCAAAGGACCTTCTCCCACGGAACGAATTTCAGGCAAAGGACCTTGCCCGCCCTTCCTTGGATATTGCTGATGGTACTATCCCTTTCTTACTTGGCCAACGAACAGGCGGATTGGTCCGGGAACCGCTACAATAATGAACTGTCCAAAGCCGGTATCTATTCCTTTTTTGCCGCTTTTCGCAACAATGAACTGCCTTATCCAGAATTCTATTGGACCATGGATGATAAAAAGGCCTTTTCCCAAGTGAAAAAAGAATTGACCCAAGATGGGGTTTCCTTTGCCCATCCAACTGAAAAGGACATCCTACGGACCATTGTGCCCACCGACAGCAGTGCAAGCGTTGCAAAGCCCAATGTGATCTTTATTTGTATCGAAAGCCTTAGTGGTAAATTCCTAAGATCTTTTGGCAACGAAAAGGGGATCACACCTGTTTTGGATTCCCTGGCTGGTGAAAGCCTTTTCTTCACCAATCTGTATGCCACCGGTACCAGAACGGTTCGTGGAATGGAGGCCATAACCTTGTCGATACCGCCCACGCCTGGACGGAGCATCGTAAAACGGTTGGACAATACCGGGCTGTTCACCATCGGTGAAGTATTTCGGCAACAGGGATATGAACGGAATTTTTTCTATGGGGGAGATGGCTATTTCGACAACATGAACTCTTTTTTTGGTGGCAATGGGTTCAATATTGTGGACCGGGGGCGGGGTTTTCTCTTGGATAAGAAGGTCCATACCAAGCGGACCAATATCGATGATGACGAGGTCACCTTTGAAAATGCCTGGGGGGTCTGTGATGCCGATATCTATAACAAGGTCCTGAAGGAAGCCGATTTGGCGCATAGCGGGAATAGACCCTTTTTCGATTTTGTCATGACCACTTCCAACCATAAACCCTATACCTATCCCGAAGGAAAGATCGATATCCCTTCAGGTACGGGACGGGACGGCGCTGTCAAATACACCGATTTTGCCATTGGCGACTTTTTGCGTAAGGCAAAAGAGAAGCCATGGTTCAAAAATACTGTCTTTGTGATCATGAGCGACCACTGTGCCAGTAGTGCAGGTCGCTGGGAATTGGATGTCCAAAACTATCGAATACCCGCTATGATCCTGAACCTGTCCGAAGGGCAAGCTCAAAAGATCGACACCCAATGTTCACAAATCGATATGTTCCCGACACTTTTTGGCCTGTTGGGTTGGGAATACTCCTCGAACCTTTTTGGGAAGGATGTCCTGAAAATGAATCCTGATGAAGGAAGGGCTTTTATAGGTAACTATCGAAAATTGGGTCTCCTGCAAGGGAATCGTCTCATGGTCTTGGGGGACCAAAAAAATGCCAATGGGTATCTATGGGACCCATTCGATAACAGCTTAAAGAGCGTACCCTCGGATACTTCCTTTTTGGAGCGTACCGTTTCCTGGTACCAAGTGGCCGATTACCTATATACCCATGGAGGGCTCAAACTTCAGGATTGATGGGATACCGTAACATTCATTTCATTGTCAATCCCATCGCGGGAAAAGGAACACGGTGGTTGCATTTGGAGCATTTGGAACAGTACTTTATCAAGAGCTACCATCAATTGACGGTAAAGTATACCGAATATAGGTCACATGCCGAGGTGTTGACAAGGGAATCCATTGAACAGGGGGCCGACATCATCGTGGCCTGTGGTGGTGATGGGACCATAAACGAGGTGGCCTCGTGCCTTTTGGGCACATCGATTCCTCTGGGAATTGTTCCCTTGGGGTCGGGAAATGGCCTTGCCTCCAACCTCGATATTCCTAAAAACCTGCGCCAGGCCCTTTCCCTATTGCGCAATCCGCATACCATTACCATTGATACGGGTACCATCAATGATCGGTTTTTTTTTAGCAATACAGGGGTAGGCTTCGATGCCAGTGTGATCAAAAACTACGAGTCCTCACAAAGAAGGACCTTGATGGGGTATCTCGGCGCATGCATCACCTCAATTCGGGAATTGAAACGGCCCCAGGAAATCCAGATTTCCCTTGAAGATCGGTCGATGATGGTCAAGCCATTCATGGTCTTCGTTTCCAATACGAGCGTGATGGGCTATCACATGAGCCTGACCCCCAAGGCCAGCCTTCAAGATGGTCTTTTGGATGTCATGATCATTTCCAAGATCAATCGCTTCAAAATGTTATGGCTGGGGGTTTTACTTTTACTGAGAAGGCCACACCTGCTAAAGGAAGCCCAATATTTTCAGACAAAGGGAATCCAACTGAAGCGTTCGGAGCATACGCCATTCGAGGTTCAGATCGACGGGGAATTCCATACCATGGAAGGGGATTTTATAACCATTGGCCTTAGGACGTCCACTTTGGAGGTCATCGTTCCCAAAATAGAGGATTGATTTCCCGATCACCCCCGTTTACTTAAAATTATCTTTAGAATTCAACCCTACTTTCGTCCCATAATCCGGTGGAATTTCCACCCTTCTAATGCGAAAGTATGGATACCAGTAAACCTCAGGAAACTATATATAGGGGTAGTGCAAAAGGAATCATGGTTTGCCTTTTTTTGACCTTGGCCATCACTATGGCCAAGGCACAGAACCAAGCCTTGGAGACCACAGGGGATATTTTGTTGTTCTCCCTTCCCGCGGCAACCTTGACAGGTACCTTGGTGGGTGGGGACCAACAGGGCAGTTGGCAATTTGTCAAGGGCTTTGTGCTGAACCAAGCGGTGACCGTAGGGATGAAATATGTGATCAATAAACCCAGGCCCTATGGGAACGGCGATTTTGCCTTTCCCTCGGGTCATACCTCCACTACCTTTCAAAGTGCGGCCTTTCTACAAAAACGCTATGGATGGTCCTATGGGATTCCTGCATATGCCTTGGCAACTTTGACCGGAGTTAGCCGAATTGCAGCACATAAACATGACGGTTGGGATGTCCTTGCCGGAGCCGTAGTGGGCATAGGCAGTTCCTATTTGTTTACCACACGCCGTGAAAAGGAACATGTTGAACTTGTTTTTTCAAGTGATGGCAATGGGAGTTTCCTAATGGGGTTCAACTATACTTTTTGAGCGAATGGGTATGGACAAGAAAAAATATAAGCCATCCGATGACGGGAATGAATAGTGATGCTATGGAGGATATCTTGATTAGGGCAAAGAATTATTGCTTGTCCCTTTTGGAAAAAAGCCGTTGTGCTTCCCTGTCCTTTCATAATGCGGGACATACCTTGGAAGTGTATGAAAATGTGAAGTGCATCGGATCGTACGAAGGCCTCTCCAAAGGGGAACTGGAACCCATCTTATTGGCAGCGTTTTTCCATGACGTAGGCAATGCCTGGACTTTTCAAGGTCATGAGGACCAAAGTGGGTCCGAGGCCAAGAAGTTTTTGGGCCGTTGGGGGTATCCGGAACCAAAATTGGACGTGGTGCTCCAATGTATCCAAGCGACCCGCTTGCCCCAAAACCCACAAAATGTTCAGGGACAAATACTATGTGATGCCGATCTGTTCCATTTGGGAACGACCTCCTTTATGGCCAAAAATCAACGTCTTCGCACAGAATGGGAACAGTACCGGAAAATCCGATATACTGAAAAGGAATGGTTGGAATTGAATATTTCCTTTTTGGGGGAGCAATCCTATTTTACCCGGTACGGCAAGGAAATATTGGAACCGGTCAAACAGTCCAATCTCCAACTATTACAACAAAAACTACAATCATATTAGAAATCAAACCAAGTTAAAATGAAAAAGAATTTATTTACAATACTTGTTTTTTTGATGGTCTTGTCCGGTGTCAGGGCCCAACAGTTGGATTCACCCGAGGAAATTGCTAGGGAGACCACCATTGAGCATATTGGGGACTATGCACAGTTTGCCCCAACTGCGTTTTCTTTGGTCACCGTTCTGGCCAAAGGGGATAAGGAGGGATTCTGGCAATTGGGGAAATCCGTGGGGGCGAACTTAACGGCCACTTGGATCCTGAAATATGCCATCAACAAACCAAGGCCCGAAGGTAGGACCGATGGACATGCTTTTCCTTCGGGACATACGTCATTCGCCTTCCAAGGCGCTTCTTTTTTGCAACGAAGATATGGTTGGAAGTATGGTATCCCTGCCTATGCCGTTGCTGCCTTTGTCGGTTATAGTAGGATAGAAGGGGTCAATGACCGTCATGATGGCTGGGATGTCCTTGGTGGTGCCTTGACCGGAATTGCCACGACATATTTATTTACAACACCCTATATGCAGGAACATGTTGAAATGAGTTTCCAGAGTGGTGACGGTTCCTACGCCCTTGGAGTGGTCTATAAGTTCTAGCTATCGATGTCTAAGGAATACCTGTCCATTGTTAGACTGGTCAAGTAGGATCCGGCCCGTTTCCGTAAAATGTAATGAATGGATGCGACACCGTCACGTAGTCAGATGAATTCAACAATATCTTGAAAATGAAATATATTCTTTATTTAATTTTTCTAATGGCCACCATGGCAGGAGTAAGGGCCCAAGAGGGGACCTTGGATTTCTTCCTTGAACAGGCCAAACAACATGCTCCATCCCTTCTTGAAGTGGAAAACCTTCAACAAGTGGGGCAGTTACAGGAGGAGATCATCAAGGCACAGAACAATGCCTTTCAGGTCGATGCCACATCTGAAATTATGGTGGCCCCTTATTTCAATTCCAATGGGAAGTTTGTGGATGTGACCACCAATCCCTCTGTACAGGCCATCGGATATGATGTGGGCATCACCAATGGAGGCCTTTATTCCGCTCAGGTCAACATCACAAAGAATATCTTCAACAAGGCCATAGTAGACCGTCTGGTCCTGCAGAACCAATTGGCCAACGAGTCCTTGGCCCTGACAGGGGAGGACTTGACCAAAAATATGGTCAAAAACTTGACGGATGTGTATATCATGACCTATCAATCCCAGCTCCAGAGGACTTTTACCGGCCAATTGATCAAGGATCTTCAGACAAGGCTCAAGGTCGTGGAAGTCTTGGTAAAGAGGGGGCTGTTGTCCGAAGGTGACTTTCTACTGGTCCGGTCCGATATCGAGACCCGTCAGTTGGAACTGGAACAGATTGGGATCAATTACAGTAACTTATATGCCCAATTGTACAACATGGCCGGAGTTCCCCTTCAGGTCATGGATTCCCTTTCGGAACCTGTCATACGGACTGAAACTCTTAAGGATTCCCTGCTATTCGAAAGGCGTTACGTCAATGATAGCCTCCAGGTCATGGCGGCCCAAGAAGTGTTCGAAAACCAATACCGGCCCCAGGTTTCTCTATATGGCAATACGGGCCTGAACGCAGTCGACCTAAACAACCTGCAACGAAGGGTAGGGGTGAGCGCCGGATTGAAGCTCACCATACCGATATACGATGGGCACCAAAAAAATACAATACCATGCAGAACCGATTGAAGTTGGACAACTTGGACCAATACCGGAAATACAATGAGGTCCAGACCCGGAACAATCTGGAAAGTCTGCAACAACAAATCGCAGGACAACGGGAATATGTCAGTAAAATGGAGGGACAGCTTCAAGGGCAACAACAACTGTTGGAACTGTTCAAGGGTAAATTGGTCCAAGGGCAGGTATCGATCATCGATTACCTCAATGTTATACAGAATTACAAATTGCTCGTGTTTGCCAAACTTCAGGCGAGGACCAACCTATGGCTTTTAATGAATCAATACAATTATACAAATTGGTAATATGGAAAAATGGAGAACGGGTACCCTGGTGTGCCTAGTACTATTGGGCTGTCTTGGGTCCTGTAAAAATGATCCTTCCCAAAAGGATGGCATGAACGTACCGATAGCGGTCCAAGCTGTGGCCGTCGTGCAACAGGATATCGCCGAGTACCATACCTTCAATGGGGTCACGGTCTACCAGAAAAAGGAGAATATACGTGCCAATGTAACCGGATATATTTCCTGGTTGCCCCATGAACTGGGGAGTAGCATCCGTGCGGGCCAGACCTTTGCGCAAGTGCGGACCAAGGAACAGGATGCACTGCGTGAAGCGGTCACGATCGACAGCACCCTTAAAAAATTCTCGCAACCTCTCAGTGTGTACAGTAATGGCACGGGGACCATTACCGCATTGAACGTTCAAAAAAATGATTATGTGGCGGAAGGGGACCTTTTGGCCACCATTTCCGAACCGTCATCCTTGGTCGTACAGGTCAATGTACCCTTTGTTTATGAGCATGATCTAACCGTGGGGACCCCCTGTGAGATTATCTTGGGCAACGGAAATACCGTTACGGCCCACATTTCTGGGAACCTTCCCATTATGGATCCCATCCCCCAGTCCCATATTTTTTTGATTGCCTTACCAAAGGAGCCGTTACCAGAGAACCTGAACGTACAGGTCAGGATACTGGATCATGAACGCAAAGGAGCCAAAGCATTGCCCGTAAATGCCCTGCAGTCCAATGAACTGATGACCGATTACTGGGTGATGAAGGTGGTTGATGATACCCTCGCCGTGAAACAAAATGTTACACTTGGCCTAAAAACGGACACCCTGATCGAAGTGATTTCAGATGCCTTGCAGGTCGGCGATAAAGTGTTGACCGAAGGGGCCTACCAAATGCAGGACTCAACCTTGATAGCCGTTCAATAAGATGATAATACCCTACGCCAAATTCAAGTTTCCCGTATTGGCCATTGCCCTGATGCTGCTAATAGGAGGGGGCTTTACCTATCAGAACCTCAAAACGGGACTGTTTCCCGATATTACCTTCCCCAAGATCAAGGTGATCGCAGATGCAGGCCAACAACCCGTGGATAAAATGATGACCACGGTCACCATCCCCTTGGAAAATATCATCAGGAAGACCGAGGGGCTACAATACATTCGTAGCACTACTTCTCGAGGGAGTTGTGAGATTTCGGTTTTTGTCGACTGGAGTACGGATATCAATACGGCAAAGTCCCAAATCGAGTCCTTTATCAACCAGTCCAAGGGGAGTATACTTCCCAATACCGTGACCACGGTGGAGAAAATGAACCCTTCCATTTTACCCGTCATGGGGTATTCCCTGGAAGGAAACCTATCCCAAGTGGATTTGAAAAAAATTGCCAAGTATCAAGTCAAACCTTATTTGGCCGCAACTCCCGGTGTTTCCGATATCGCCATAATCGGAGGTAAGGACAAGGAGTATCAGATCGAATTAAGGCCCTACGCCATCCAAACCTTGGGCATTTCCATTGCCTCGGTTCAGAATGCGGTGGTCAATTCCAATATATTGCAATCCAATGGGTATACCACGGACTATAACCGTATGTACCTGACCTTGACCAACAATGCCATCAATTCCTTGGATGACCTTCAAAATTTGGTCATCCTGAACACTCCGGCCCGCTTGATCCGGTTGAAGGACATTGCTGATGTCAAGGTTACGGAGGCCAAGGAATATGTCAAGATTTTGGCCAACGGCAAAAATGTACCTTTGATCGCCGTGATCAAGCAACCCAATGCGAACTTGATCGATGTGAATGCCAATATTGAGAAAAAGGTTTCGGAACTATCCACCATGATTCCTAAGGGAGTGGTGTTGAAACCCTATTACAAACAAGCTGATTTTGTTACAACCAGTATTGCCAGCATCAAGGATGTACTATGGATCGGACTGGCGCTTGCCCTGTTGGTGGTCATTGTGTTCCTCCGTTCTTTTTCTGCCAGTTCCGTAGTATTGTTCACCATTCCGATTTCCCTGTCCTTGACATTGATCGTCCTGGATTTCATGGGATATACCTTTAATATCATGACCCTTGGGGCAATAGCGGCCGCCATTGGCCTGATGATCGATGATGTGGTGATCATTGTGGAGCAGGTACACAAGATTCGTGAGGACCATCCAAATCAAAAGCCATCCTGGTGGGCCGTGGAGGCCATCAAGCATTTGTTCCCCGCCATGGTGGGGTCTTCGTTGAGTACCATGGTCATCTTTATTCCCTTTGTATTGATGACAGGAGTGGCCGGGGCCTATTTCAAGGTGATGGCCTACAGTATGATCGTGGCCCTTGCCTGTTCCTTTGTGGTCACTTGGTTAGTCGTTCCGGTGCTGTCCATGCTCTTTTCAGGAAAGGGCAAGGCTTTGAAAACCCATGTCCCCAGGACCCGGTGGATCCATAAAGTCTTGACGAGGCCCCTGGTGGGAGGGCTTTTCGTGTTCGGTTGCCTTTTGATCCTTTGGTTGGTCCCATCACGCTTGGCGTCTGGGTTTTTGCCCGAGATGGACGAGGGAAGTATTGTTTTGGATTTCTACAGTCCGGCGGGCACCACCTTGGAAGAGACCGATAGGATGTTGCAAGTGGTCAATACGGTTTTGGACCAACAGCCCGAAGTGGAAGCTTTTTCGGCCCGATTGGGTACCCAGATGGGGTTTTTTATCACCGAACCGAACCGAGGGGATTACTTGATCAAATTAAAATCGAATCGGTCCAAGTCCACCGCAGAGGTTTCGGATGAGATACGCAGCAAGGTCGAAAAGGCCGTTCCCCAGTTGAATGTCGACTTCGGTCAGGTCATAGGGGACATGCTGGGGGATCTTATGAGTTCCGCCCAACCCATTGAAATCAAGATTTTTGGGGATGATGTGGGGAAATTGGAAGCCTTGTCCAAAGAAACGGCGGCATTGGTGGAACAGATCCCGGGTACTGCCGATGTCAGTGATGGTATCATCTTGGCGGGCCCCGAAATATTGATAGAACCCAATGTGCCTGCCCTGGCCCAATTTGGGATGACACCAGCCGATTTTCAGGCGCAGTTGGAAACACAGATCCAAGGTCTGGTCATCAGTTCGATCATCGAAAGGGAGCAGGTGGTAAATATTAGATTGGTATTCCCCAACACCAACAGGTTATCGATCGGGGATGTGGAAAAAAGCACCTTGGTACTTCCTGGAGGTGCCATTGTTCCTCTTAAAAGCTTGGCCAAGATCCACATCGGAAAAGGGGTGGCCGAGATCAATAGGGAGAACCAAAAATCCCTGGGTATCGTATCTGCACGATTGAACAATAGGGATCTTGGGTCGACCCTTGCGGATATTCGAAATTCCCTGGGAAGTCAAATTAGTCTGCCTCCGGGCTACCATATCGAATACGGTGGGGACTACCAGCAACAGCAACAGGCCTTCAAAGAATTGATGATGATCTTGATTGCCGCCATTTTGTTGGTGTTCACGGTGATTCTGTTCCTGTTCCGAAAGATAAAAATCGCCTTGGCCATTATTTTTATTGCCATTTTGGGGGTTGCCGGTTGCCTGTTGAGTCTATATGTCACTGGGACGGCACTAAATGTGGGAAGTTATATGGGCATCATCATGGTAGTGGGCATCATAGGGGAGAATGCCATCTTTACCTATAGACAGTATCAGGAATTTGATGCTACCATGTCCCATTTGGAACGGATCGAGTATTCCATTGCCATGCGCCTGCGGCCCAAATTGATGACGGCGAGTGCCGCCATCATGGCCTTGATCCCCTTGGCCTTGGGAATAGGGGCAGGTGCACAGTTGCACCAACCCCTTGCCATTGCGGTGATCGGTGGGTTGCTTTTTGCCTTGCCCCTGCTATTGGTCGTATTACCGATTATCCTCAAGTATCTAAAGGAATAGGGATGCCGTTTGTTTTTAAAGGGAGTTGATAAAGGCCAGAAGGGCATTGCGGTCCGTAGCCGAAAGCTCCTTAAAGGCTTGTTTGGAGGCTTCTGCTTCCCCACCGTGCCACAAAATGGCTTCGGTAATGTTCTTGGCCCGGCCATCGTGCAAAAGGTCCATATGGCCATTAACGACCTGGGTCAAACCTATGCCCCATAAGGGTCTGGTTTTCCATTCGTTCCCATCGGCCAGATAATCAGGCCGATGGTCCGCAAGTCCCTCACCCATGTCGTGCAAAAGTAAATCGGTATAGGGATAGATGGTCTGGTTGCCCAGACCAGGAATGCTACTGGGTCCTGTTTGCATTTTGGGAATGTGACAACTGGCACAGGCAATGGAACTGAACAATTGTTCCCCTTTTTGGACCGTTGCTTGGTCGATGCCGCGGGCCGCAGGCACCCCTAATGTTTTGCAATAGAAAACGACTTGTTCCACTATCTCATCACTCAATTCAGGGTCGTCCCCTAAACCATCATCACCGTTGGCCTGTCCATGACCGGTTTCCTTTGGGAAAAAGGAGGTGGTGATACCCATATCATGGTTGTAGGCGGCCACACATTGTTCCAATATGGAAGAGGTATTGGCCTTCCATCCAAACCGACCGATCTGCATGGTTTGCGTTTCAATGTCATAGACATAGTTCGCTTTGCCCGAAATGCCGTCCCCATCCGAATCGTTAATGTCCTCATGGGTCAAAAGAGTCGCTTCCGGGATGGCTTCCAAGAGACCCAATCCAAAAACAGGAGGGGCTAACCGTGGGGAGAAAAGCGCATTGGACGGTATCTCGATATAGCTATCGATGATGGTGTATATGGGCTGTTGCAGCGTTACACTGGAACCATCGGCCAATGTTTCGACCAATGGGGTATAAGTTACCTCAAATCGAGCTTCCGCCTCATAACCAAATATGGCTTGGTTCTGGATCTGTGTGCCAAAGCCTGGAAGGGGAACTGCACCCCCGAATCCATCTTGTCCGGGCACACTTGCCCTAAGGAAAAACCCACTGAGACCATTGATGTCAGCGGGAAAGCGTGATCTTCCGTCACGGGGATGACAGGATACGCAGGAGGAATTGTTGAAAATGGGTCCGATACCCCCGTTGACCTGTGCAGGGGCGGTCACGAATGCAGCCTCGAATTGAAAGTCACCATCCAGATGTTGATCCAATTCTGTTCCGGACAAGGCCGGGGAGGGCGTACTGAAAGCATTACTGGAAGTCAAAAAGACGGTTGTCTCGCCTCCTGCATTGATTCGTCCGGGATCCGTTTCGATGGCCACATATCCGTTGTCGCCCTCTTTTGAACACCCAATTGAAAGAAATGTACAGGCTACCATAACGAGTAACCTGTACATCACTTGCCGTTTCTTATCCGACCCGTACTGCATTTTGAATTCCTTTTTTTTAAAGATTTGAAATAGCGGGCAGAATCCTGCTTTCCAATAGCGTGAGAAGTTCCAAGACCTTTTCCTGTGCGTTTTCAACTTCGGACCTATTGTCGACAATGGCGTCTGTAAAGGTCCCTGGGATAGCTTCAATGGATGTAATTCCTGCGGTAATGGCAGCCTTTACCTCGGCATCCAGGCCGGCATCCACGGTAACTATGACATCCGTGATGCCCTTTCCGGAATTACCGTCATAATCTCCCAGATAAATGTTCTGGATACTTCTGATATTGTTGGCAAAATCCAATTTGGAATTGTTGCTGAACCGGGACTCCTCTGCCTCTGGTTTGGCACTCCCGTTATTTCCGTTCAATGGCTCTTCTATCTTTCCATTGGCCACTTCATCTGCAATGATGGCAAGCCCTTCCACGATTTCCTGCAAAGCGTCCTTCTGGGATGTATAGATGGAGCCACTTTCCCCGGCCAGGATAAAATTGGCCGCAAAGTAGTCCCCTGACGATGTCCAACCGTCGTAAAGTTGTGCTGTTTTTTCCTTTAGGTTCTGTGTGACCGCCTGTAGGTATTCAATTTCCCTATCTGTAAGTTCGGCAGCTGTTTTGTCCCCGTCAAGTCCCCAAATGAAATATTCGATCGTATGGAAACCTCGTGCTTCATTATTGCTCTCCAAAAGACTTGAGGTGATGGGGTTGCCACTATTTAGAATATTGTTGATAGCATTGACATCAACGGGCCAGGAGTCGATGGCAGGGTCAATGCCTTCCGTGTCCACCGGTCCATATAAAAAGCCTTCGGTTTTTTCCCAAGGTGCACGGGTATCTTGCCAGGCCTCCTTAAGGGCCGAAAAGGTCGTTTCATCCCCAATGGTGATGGTAGCCGAAAGATCGTTCATGGCAGAGGCATTGGTCGATAGGTCAAAATACGTTTGGGTGATGACATCCACGGAAAGGTCGGTCAAAACTTCGGTATAGAGTTCTGCTGAGGTATCGATGGTTTCGGTATCAGCGGAATTGTCACTGCAGGATGCCAATCCCATAAGGCCAAAAGTGCTAAGAATAGCAATTGTCTTGTTAAGTTTCATAATTATTGGTGTTTTCTGTTACATTAAAATTTATATCCGATTCCAGTGGCAAAAATGCGTTCATGTTGCTTTTTGCCAGTATATTCCAAAGTTGTTCGATCATAGTTTTCAGAACCCAATCGTCTATCGACATAATGGGCCTTGAGGACTATGTTTTTGTGTACAAACCAGTTGAATCCCCCTGTTATGGTATTTCGTTCCCATCTTGGATTGTCCACTATACTGCCTTCCACATCGTACATGGTATCATAAAAATCGTATCTCATGAAGGGATAAAGCAGTTGTTTGGATTTTGGTGCAAGCATGGACAGGATGTTGTACCCCGCTTCCACCGAGAAGCCCAAGGCATTTTTTCCGACCGGGGTCCGTTTGGCACCCAGCTTGTTGGATAGGTTTGCATTCTTTTGGGAAACGATGTTCGAATTTTCCAGATTGCCATATAAGGCAATCGCATTGAAACGTAGATTGTTCTCGTTATAGGTGATATGGGCCTCTACGATACTGACATAGGCACTTTCCTCCATGTCGTTTTTTGGTCGGTTGGCAGCGGCATCGTTCAAATATCCTGCTATGCCCACATAGGTATCCTCATGGGTCCCAAATTTATAGTCTATCCTTCCGGCAAAGGCCAAGGATCCGGCATTGACCAAATCAAATTTGGTCTGGTAACCATTCTTGATCCATCCCCTTGACGAGAACCCACTGGCGTCCAAACCGCTTACTATATAGGCACGGTAATTGAACCGCTTGGCAAATGTCCCATAGAATTCCAAACCATTTTCATACCAACCCAAGGGTAAGATCTCATTTTCCATTTCTTGCCGATAAGTGGTGAAATAGGAGGTAGGTTCATCCAAGCTCTGGTGTAGGCCGAAATACATCTTCATCCTTCCTACCCTCATATTGAAATAGGGAACCATCTGGAAATTGATATGGGCTTGTTCCAATTTGACTTCACCACCCTTTTCGATCTCTTGTTCAAATTCTCCGAATTCCTCCTGCGTATCGTATTCGATGGTAGCGCCAGTGCCCCCATGCTCAAACTCGATCTCGGATTTAAAACTGATCTTGTCTGTAAAATGGTAGTATAAATAGAGGTTTAGCCTTTCAGGGTCAAATTTGCTTTTGTAGTTGGGGTCGGTGTCATAATCGTTGTTATAGTAGTTCACAACACTATACCCTTTTAAAGTAAAGTTGCTCCATCGCAATAGCTGATCATCTTTTGCCTCTCCTTCGTCACTTTTAAGTTCTTCCAGGATTTCCTTTTTGAGTTGCGCCTTTAGTTCTTGGATGGAAATGGAATCTGTTTCCTGTGAAATGGCTACCTGTACTATTAACATGGCAGCAGCTATAAGGAGTTTTTGTAGTTTCAATTTTTGTATTTATTTAGACTTAGTTAAGATAATTTTGGCAAATTTAATTTTAATTAGATTTAATACAAATAACAAGAAGGTTATTTTCTGGAAAATTTTAAGGATAGTTCTGGGAGGGTCTCTTAGTAATACATTAAAAAATATAGTGGTGAATTTAGAGCAGCGGTTCACCTTTCAATAAACTTAATTCTCAAGTTGACAGTAATTTTTTGCTGCAAACAATCGAATAGGTATAATGTTTACCATTCTGTTACTACAATTTAGAAAGAGAGATCTCACCGATCTGTTTTTGGTTTGGTACTAATTTTTTTTTGTGCCAAGGATAAATGCAAAATCTTATCCAATTAAGGGTAGATTTTACTATAACATCAATTCAACATTTTTTTAGTACTTTAAACAAATCATTGGAGGTCAAATTGTATCCTCCAGAGCTCGTTTTTGGGTTTGTTGTGCAAATAGGTGTGTATGCTCCAAAAAGTGTTGTAAGTAATTAATATACAGTGCATTGGCTTACCATTAATAGGTCTGCCACCTACAATCTCACTGCATTGTTCAAATTGTCCCAACGGTTGGAACCGTACCATCGCAAAAGACCGCAACTGGCCAGGGCAGCGGACAGCATTGTACTGGATACGGTTATCTATAAGCGGATAAGCAAGGCAAATCTTTCCTTGGTGAGGGCACGAACCGATCTTGTGGCCCATCGGAAGTATGCCAAGAAAGATATCTTTGATCGGTTTGACCGGGCCATGGGGACTACCCTTTTCAGTCACATTACCTTTGACCCCTATCAAGAGGAGAAAGCGGGACTCATTCTAAGTGGATATGAACGTTCGAAACACGTTGTCAAGGGTGCCCTTCACTACGATAGTTACAATGGGGTGGGCATTATCCTGAACCTTACCGGTCGAAATATCCTTGGACAGGCCTCACGCTCCCTGATCAACCTGGACATTGCGGAGGAACCACGCTTTAGGATACAACACCAAAAAAACTTTGGGGGAGATAGGAATTGGTGGTGGCGATCGGAGATCTACGGTCATTTGACCAAAGAAAGTATCTTTATCCAGGGACAGGACGTCGATAATTTTAGGTATCGACATTTTATTTTTGATAATCAATTGAACCGGAACTTGACACCTTTGCGAAGCTATCTTGGGATTGGGGTTGGCTTCCGGAATGATTACCTTACCCCAAAGGTGGATCCCAAGATCGATGACAATACCTATAGTTTGGAAAAGTCCAATGTAAATACCATTGAATTATCGGCACATTATATATACAACAGTTTGAACACACCTTTTTATGCCACATATGGCTCCTACTTTAAAGGCAGGTTCAGTAGGTCACTCTATGGAAGGGCCAATGCTGTTTTTTATCAGAATGAAGCCTCCAATTTCCAAGGGGAAACCAATCTTTTCAGCAATCTTGAACTTCGATTTGAGAAAAGGTTGTTGCTTGGGGATAAATGGACTGCCGTCTTGGGTGCCCACGGAGGGCTGTCATGGCAGGAAAAAAGTGGAAACAATGCGGTTTCGGCCAGGGACTATGGTATTAGCGCATCCTATTTCCTCGGGGGTGTCCAAGAACATCCAAGCCCAAGAAATTTCACCATGCCCGGACTGAAGGATGGGGAACTCATAGTGAACCAATTGGTAAAGTTCAATATCGGATTGCAATACCGGATCTTTACCAAAACCTATATTTCACCACATTTGAATGTGGCAACCATTGGGTTTGGCGATGTGGATGGCTTTACCGATTCTATTTTTACCGCCAACAATGGATGGGATGACCGACAGGATACCAGCACCGTGGTTTCCTCTGGGATCACATTTTCCAATAATTCACTATTGGACCCAATTGATATTGATATTTCCTGGGTCAACGGAGTTAACGATATTAGGGCGTTTATCGGTGTAGGTTATCGCTTCAATTTGTCGGATTGATTAGGGTTTTTCCTGTGGGGAACATCAGCACCCCTAGTCTTGGGGCCAGTCTGTTATTTCTGTCCGAAGGTATTGCATTTTTCCACGAAGGATGAATTGATGCCGTTGAGTGATTGCCTCAATGGGAATGTCCCCAATGCCCTTTTCGCGACTCTTTGGAAATAATCATGATAAGCTGGGCGGCGATTTCAAAGGTAAAGAAAGGGATTCAAATTGCATTGGGATTTACCGAAAGGCACCCAAAACATCAGCGCATCGTATTCCTTACTTGGTGTGGGATCGTTCCAGCTTTGCCAACATCGGTTCCTTCTTGTTCTGTGATGGTGGATGAGCCGGGTAAACTGAGCCACCCGCACCGGATGAAAGTGAGCAGTGTAAATCAACTGCTTGGATTTGACCTGTCCTTGGGTTAAACTTAGTTCTTATTCTTCAATTTTCCCTCATCGATTCACCTTTTATGTCGATTCTGTACGCTGTATGCACCAAACGGTTGAGTATGGCATCGGCCAGTGTTCTCTTCCCGATAATGTCGTGCCATTTTGATACGGTCAATTATGATGCAATAATGGTCAATCTCTGTCCGTGACGGTCCTTGATGATCTCCATAAGTGCATGCCTGTTGATGTTGTCCAGTTTTTTGTTGAAAGTCCACAGGCCTCCACGTAGGTATACTGACTACTGCCCAGTATGCAGACGAATACTTCCAGTTCCTTGAGCTCCCCGGTGTCCCTGTCGACAATGGTGAGTTTCTTGCCCGTAAAATCGATGAAAAGCTTGTCGCCGGCCTTGTGCTCCATCCGCATCACGGGGAGGTCTCCTTTTGCCATTCGGCGTACCAATACTTGAACTGTGAGAGCCAGAACCCATCGGGATGCTTGGCATAATATTCCTCCCAGAGCAACTGTCGGGTTACCCCGGTCTTTCTTATTTCCTTGTCAAAGTAGGGAAAGTACCTCTGTAGCTCTACCAGCTTTGGGCTCTTTGGCCTTTGGTCGTCCTTGAAGAGGCCGTGCAGTTCCTCCATGGTCATCTTCTCCACCTCATAGGCCGTCAGGCGGTAGCGCTTGAAGAAATCGATGTACTTGGCCACCGTGTTGCGGGAGATGCCCAACTGCTGGCTTATCCGCCGCTTGCTCACACCTGAGGTGTGGAGCTTGAATATCCGTTTTATTTTTTGCATGTCTATCTGCTTGTTCGCCATGGTCCTTTTCACAAAAAAAGACCTTTGGCGTATTACAGGCAGATCAGATCCAAAAGTGGCTCACTTTCACTGGCCAGCTATGCTCACTTTGGCCCGGCGAAGGTGGTATACTATGTCCTGCGTTTCCAGTTGTGCATTCGTATTTTTTATATTCAGTTGAATTCGGAAAATTGTGAGTTTTCAAAAATAGCTAAAACCTTTGGCCACCATATCCTTATCGTCATGAATTCCAATTGTTGGTCAACGAACTCCAAGACAACACAATATAATCCCCCAATAATCGATTTATTCTTTCTACTTCAAAAAATCCTCTTTCTGAAAAGCCGGATTTGGGTATGTATAAAATCCTGCACCAGTGGCCACGCCTAATTTATTTTTATTAATGAAATTTTCTTCTAAATATTTCACCACTTTTATCTTGTTGGCATCCTGTGTTTTCTCGGCTGCCATTTTATTTATGTTGTAAGCTGTTGTAATGCCCACAACATCCAATATAGCACATGGACCTACGGGAGCACCTGTAGCCTTCATCCAGGTTTTATCCACGGTTGGTGGGTCGGCAACTTCATTGACAACTAGATCGAGTGCAGCACCTAAAAGAGGTACAAGTAAAGAATTGAGAATATAACCGGGCTGTTCTTTGTGCAATGGCAAAGGCAACATTCCAATTCTTTTTGCAAACTCCACCATATCGTTGAACACTTTGGGCGAAGTAGTCGGGTGTCCCATAATTTCTGCGGTATTGTGTTTCCAAATTTCGTTGGCGAAATGCAGGGCAACAAATTTCTCCGGTCTTCCAGTAGAGGAAGCGAACTGACTTGGTAAGAGTGTGGAAGAATTAGTGGCAAACACCGTTTTTTCCGGAGCTACTTTTGCCAGTTTTTTATAAAAACCTATTTTAATCTGTGGGTCTTCGGGTGCGGCCTCAATCAGCAGGTCGGCATCTTTTACAGCCTCTTCTAAATTGGATGAGTACCTTAATTTTTGATATGTATCATCCAATTGTTCCTGACTTGCATTCAAATCATTTTTAAATGCGGAACTCATAATTTCAAACTTGCCTTTTGCTTTTTCCAATACTTCATCATTAATGTCATAAACGGTGACATTAAATCCGTGAAATGCTGTTTGGAAAGCAATTTGATAGCCTAATACGCCACTTCCAGCTATTGTAATATTTTTATAATTCATTTTATTTGTTCTTTATCCATTCTTGAATTTTATGAAACTGTTCTTGAAAGAAAGATTCATGTTCTTCTTCCAATGTTTCGCTTTCGGGTAAGATATGCTCGAAATAACTGTCTTTCAAAATTTTCCTTAAGATGCTTTCACCTGGGATTGGTCTATAATCATTTAGTGATTTTGTGGCTTTCAACAACTGTCTAATATCGTATTGCAACGGTATGATATCAGGCACTTGCTTGTTCAGGTTCAACAGTTCGTAAACGGCAATACGGGCAGTTCTAACGGAACTTTCCATGGTAAAGACAATATCGTTGTTGGTCTCTACAAATTGTCCCACCAAACCTAAATTTTTACAACCCTCGGGAACTACATTTGGTCTGTCTCCCTTTGCCCTTGGCATAAACATTGAAGTTATGTAGGGCATAAATGCGGTGTGTACAATGGTATTTTCAATAACATCATCAATTTGGTCAAGAATGCCTAGGTGATAGCAAAGTTCAGTCAGTATTTCGTCTCCTGTACATTGAGGCATAGGTTTTTTAATATAATTTCCTTCTTTATCCATATATAATGAATACACCCAAAGAACCAGAACATCATCGGGTTGATTAGGAAAGTGTGGTTGACGGTTACAGGTAAAGCTCATTAGCCAATCAGAATCGGTAATTGTAATAATGCCTCCCGTTGCAGTTTTTCCTGAATACGGGTCGTTAATGGTATATTCTTTCAACTTTTCGGTAAAGGCAGACGGTTTACACGTTAATGTTGCTGATTCCCAAGAAGATTTTTCAATATCGCCACAGAATTTTTCGGGGCGACCAAAAATCTCGGATTTTGCCGCTAAATTTTTCCATAATTTCCATCCGGCACTTTGTCCGCTCGAACCGTTGTCCATTTTTATAATCGGTGCGGTTTTGTTTGTTCCATAAAACGTGTCCTCGGTCATGGAACCGGTGGTCACAATAACATAATCATCTTTCCTTATTGGTATTCTCACTTCCTTTCCATCTTGTTCGGTAACGATGCCTTCCACCACTTTGCCATGGATATTACTGTGAATGTCCAAATCTTTTACCAAAGTATTCAGCTGAATTTGTACGCCTTTTGACTCTAAATGTTTTCGCAAAGGCGTAATGAACGTATCGTATTGGTTGTATTTAGGGAAAACCAGACAGGAAAAATCTTTCATTCCATCAATGGCGTGAAGAAAACGGTGCATGTACAGTTTGCATTCCAATAGGCTGTGCCAATTTTCAAAGGCGAACATGGTGCGCCAAAAGAACCAAAAATTGCTGTCTAAAAATTCTTGGCTAAAATAATCTTCAATCGTTAAATCGTCTAAATCTTCTTTTTTCTTCAACAATAATTTCACAATGGCCAATTGGTCTTTTCGCTCCAGTCCGAATTTGCTGAAATCCTGAATTTCACCTTGGTTGTGAATCAAGCGGGCTTTGGAATAATTGGGGTCATTGTCGTTTACCAATCGGTATTCGTCCAATACGCTGTACGGTTCAGGAAGTTCCTCGGCTGGAATATCCTGAAACATGTCCCAAAGATTCTCATAGGTCATATCCATTTCCCTCCCACCTCGGATAATATATCCGTCTTCGGCATTTCCGGCACCATCCAAAGAGCCGCCATCAACATGCAATTGGTCTAAGAAAATGATGTTTTTGCCAGGAATCTTTCCATCTCGTATAAAATAATATGCTGCCGACATACCCGCAATACCACTACCTACAATGTAGACTTTGCTGTTCTCATAGGATTTTGGGGGAATACCGATATTTCTTTGGTAATTTCCAATCTGATCCGAAAAAGGCATGGTTTTTTCCTTGGTGTTCAATTGTACTTCCTTACTCGAATCCGGCTCGTGGTTTACATTTCCATACTCTTTTGATTTCGATAGAAGCGAACCGAACTTATCTGTTATGCTTTTCATTTTTTTATTTTTTTTGGGGTTTTCAAGATTTTACCACAAAGATAGTTGTGTACTTAAATTCGTATGTATCCCGAAATTCCGTATTTGTGTGCTTAATTTTTCACGAACTTAAATTTTGCCTTGTGCGATAATTTGAAGGAGAAATGGAAGCATGCCTTTTAAAGAATCGACCAAAGGCAGATGTAGAATTGAAATGTAACTGAAATGCGATTTCCGAAATGGTAAATTCTGGGTTTCCCAACAGAACATATGCCTCTTTTAATAGAGTTTCATCAATTACCTCATGTGGTGTCCTGCCGCTTGCCTTTTTTACCACTTCAATCAAATATTTATTGGAAATATGCAATTGTTCGGCATAAAACTGTACCGATCTTTGTTCTAAAATATGTTCTTGTAGCAATTCCCGAAACTTTAAATGGACCATAGGGATGGTTTTATCCTTGTTTTCAATCTCGACTACAGACGGATGGGTAATCTCGGCTACTTCTAGCAAAACATTAAAAATGATACTACGGATAATTTCATCGGTAAAGTTTCCGTTGGACTTGGTTTTATGCTTTAAATATTCGAGTAGGCCAAGTAAATGTTCAATGGTTTTTGGCTGTGCGCTTAACATGGAATAATTACCATTTTGGAAGAGCCCGATTTTTTCGATGATAAATGGATTGGAAATGTTTTTGAGTAAGAAATTTTTTTCAAAAAAAAGAAGTTTCATTGTGAAGTCTTTACTGAACTTTCGAAAATGAACAATGGTAGATGGTCCCGAAACAAGAAAACTATTTTGTTCAACATGATAATTGTTACCATCAATTTCCATTGTCATTCTTCCACTTGTACAGATGCACAGTGAATAAAAATCCATGCGGAACGAGTTTTCGGGAAATTGAAAAATTGATTTCCCTGAAGAAATATAGTAAGGCTTATCACAAGCCACACCATAAAACGAAAGTGTCTGTTTAAGATTTTGGTACAAATGATTTTATTTTTATATGACGCACAACTATTTTGGGCTTTGCGAAGTTGCGGAAAATCGAAGCCGAAAATTTCCATTTAGATGGAACCTAGCATTAGCCAATAAAATTGGCTATTGCGGAATTGAAAGCTTGAATTTTCAATATAGACGTAACCCCGCCATTTTACAAAACTCTTGATAACGGTTAGGGCAGTTTTCATATTTATCTATAAAATTCCCGTTTTAAACTAAAAACGGAAATTTTATAATAGTGAACCAATACCGAAGCATTCTTCCTAACTATTAACCTTAATGTTTGCTCTTTCATCGGGTTTGCCGAAATAGGCATATTCGTATATCATATCGCCTGCTTCTTTTTTCACTTCATTACCTTGTGTTACCACGAGTTCCGCATCAGCGTAATAACGGATATAAGATGGGTCAAGTCCTAATTTTGCCAATTTTTCTTTGACTTCTTCATCCTCCTTTCCAAAAATATCTTTAGAAGTGCGGACTTCAATTTCTTCTTTATATTTAATAGTATATTCCACTTTCATACCGTTGTGTTCATAGGTAAATTTTACTACTTTAGGATGGAGCTTTTGCGATTCTTCCTGTAAGTACAATTCATTGATTTCACATTTGGCATTCTTTGTATTTTTAAAAATAACATCTCCAGTTTTATTATTTATCAAACCGAAGATAGGAATTTGTTTGAAGCCATACTTTTCATTAGCTACAATATCAAAAATGACAACGGTATAACTTTCAAGCGACTGGCGCCCCCAAAGCCAGTGGTGTATCGTGGTCATAGAATCCGTATTGTGAAACTGATGGTCATGGTAAGCCATTCCCTTCACTTCCTGTGTTTTTCCATTATAAATGATATTTCCCGTTACACTTCCTCTGGGAAACATAGCCAAGTGTATTCTTTTGCTTCATCATCTCCAAACGCTACATAACCTGTACTTGGTCTGAATGGTTTTACCAAAACCGTCAAATGCAAATCGCATCCAATGCCATTTACAGGTTTTACTTTAATATCATAATCTACAAGATTACCAACGAAGCTATGTGGGCCAAACTGAACATGACATTCTCATTTTCGAACTTCAGATTCTTCTATTGGAACGGTTATGGCATCCTCGAACAGCTTACCATCGGGCGTAGTGATTTGGATACGTAGATTAGGTGAATTGGTGGCGAGCTGTCGTTTGTCTGCATGCTTGGTGAGAAACACTACTACAACCTTGGTGCCATCTTCCATGATAGCATCAAAATACCAGTTTTCCATAGCTCCAGGAACTTGATCCCGCCGTCTGCCATCTTCCCATTGCTCAACCACATCTGGGTTAATTCCTAATTTTTTGAAATCTTCTGGTCGATCCAATACTCTTACTTTTTCCATATCTGATTTTTTTTAAAATGAGTAATAAAATTTAATTTCAATTTATGCTTTTGAAGGTAGTAATACCTTATTGTGTTTATCAATTTGATAAGCAAAGTGTAGATACCCCAATCTTTAGGACAGTTTCTCTACAAAACTAATATAATTATCAAGCCGCTCTTTTAAATAGATCAATGGGTCTTTCATAGTCGATGGACTGGTGTCTTCTTTCATGGTTGTAATATTCAAAGTACTCTGCCAATAACAGATAAAGGTCCATACCGTTCCTTGACGGGTTCAGGTATATCTTTTCGTATTTCACGTTTCTCCATAGCCTTTCGATAAAGGCATTGTCCGTGGCCCTTCCCTTACCGTCCATGCTAAGGCGTATTCCCTGGCCCAAGACATAGTTGGCGAACTCCTCGGCGGAGAACTTCCGCCTTGTCTTTCTCTTGATGTCCTTTACGATTGATTCCGTGTTCTTCTTCTTTGTCATTTTTAAGTGATTTAAATGGTTAATGAATCCATCTTCAAGGCTAGCCTTGAAGATAACAAAACCATCACTTAACTTTAGACCAAGTTCAGTCCACTTTTAGTTGAAGATTTACAAGTACTTTAAACAAATCATTGGGGGTTAAATTAAATCCTCCAGAGCTCTTTTTTGGGTATGTTGTGCAAATAGGTGTGCAAGCTTCAAAAAGTGTCGTAAGTAATTAATATACAGTGTGTTGGCTTTCCTATGGACCTAAAAGATGATCTGGTCAGGGTGTATTGGGTGTAAGTATTTTGCAGTCAATGGATTGGTCTTCAGGTTCGAATCTGGGGGGAGGTATCAGCTTGTCTCTTTTTCCTTAAAAGGCTTCCTGCTCCATGTTTATAGAAGTTTTTTTTCCGATTGAAATAGCAACTCCTACTAACATTGAACATTTCACAGGTCTCCTTGACATTTCTATAATCTTTTGCGAACTCCCGTACCCTTAGTTTGAAGTTCCTCTAGTAATGCTCAATTTCCCTGGTCTTTTCCATATTGAAAGTGTCTCTTTACATGTTATCAAAATAGTACACTTTTAGTTGACGTAGTCACATATTTGATATATTTGGGCGATTGTCCCATTAATCACTGAACATGTTTCCAAATCACAAAAAATGTGTACTTAATTTTTCCTGTCCACAGTATGTCTTTAATTTGAAAACCTTCAATTTGATTATTCTGTTTCTATTCATGGGACTATTATTGACCCGTGCCCAGGAACAACATCGGCCAAAGGTAGCTTTGGTCCTTAGTGGAGGCGGAGCCAAAGGACTGGCACATATTCCCTTACTGCAAACTTTGGATTCCTTGGGAATCGTCCCCGATATGGTAATCGGCAATAGTATGGGCAGTATTGTTGGAGGACTTTATGCTATGGGTTATTCTGGAGATAGCATCGCAGAGATTGCCCACTCTGCAGATTGGGACAAACTTATGGGAGGCACCATTTCGATGCGGAACGTAGGAGTGGAGGAGAAAAGTGAATTCAATCGTTATCTGGTCAATTTTGACCGGCAAAATGGTAAAATAAAAGTCAATCCCTATATACTTAATGATCATTATCTTAGGGTGTTTTTAACGGATTTGACCTATCCGGTAAGAAACATTACCGATTTTGATGAATTGCCCATTCCTTTTCGTGCAGTGGCCACGGATATTGTGAACGGGAAGGAGGTGATTTTGGATAATGGCAATCTCACTCAGGCATTGAGGTCGAGCATGTCCATTCCAGGTGTTTTCTATCCTGTTCCCTATCAGAATACCTTATTGGTGGATGGGGGAGTACTCAATAATTTTCCAGTGAACATAGCTAAGGATATGCATGCTGACATCATTATCGGTAGCGATGTTGGAGGGGGTATGGAACCTAGGGAGAGATTGAATGATATTACGACACTTCTTTTTCAAACTGGAATGTTACACAGTAATCTACGGAACCCGGAGAACAGGGCATTTTGCGACATCCTTTTGGACCACGTTCCAAATCTGACCTACTCAACCGGTGATTTTAATCATGGTGATGTCATTTACGAAGAGGGCAAGATTGCCACATTCTCCAAACTGGATACCCTATCTGCACTGGCCAAACGATTGCGACCGTTCCATCATGAAACGCCTCACCTGCCCCAAATGACGGACAGTGTCGTACTTGACACGGTTATATACAGACGGATAAGTAAAGCCAATATGTCCTTGGTAAGGGCCCGAACCGATCTAGTAGCTCATAAGAAATATGCCAAGAGGGATATCTTCGATCGGTTCGACCGCGCAATGGGGACCACCCTTTTCAGTCATATAACCTTTGATCCCTATAAGGAGAAAAAATCTGGCCTTATCCTTAGTGGGTATGAGCGATCCAAGCATATTGTAAAAGGGGCGCTCCATTATGATAGCTACAATGGTGTGGGGATTATCATGAATCTTACAGGTCGGAATATCCTTGGAGGGGCTTCACGTTCTCTTATAAGCTTGGATATTGCCGAGGAGCCTCGATTTAGATTGCAGCACCAAAAGAACTTTGGAGGGGACAGAAATTGGTGGTGGCGTTCAGAGGCCTATGGCCATCTTACAGAAGAAAGCATCTTTATCGACGGACAGGATGTAGACGATTTTCATTATCGACATTTCATCTTCGACAACCAATTCAATCGAAACCTTACTCCTTTGCGAAGCTATCTCGGAATTGGCGTTAAATATCAAAATGATTATTTGACTCCTAAGGTGGATCCCAAAATTGATGATAATACCTATAGTCTGGAAAAGTCCGACTCCAACACCATCGAACTATCGGTACATTATGTATACAATAGCCTGAATACCCCATTTTATGCTACCTATGGTTCATATTTTAAGGGTAAATTGAGTCGTTCATTGTACAGCAGGGCCAATGTAGTATTTTACCAATCAGACCGCTCTGATTTTAAAGGGGAAACCAATCTCTATAATAAGCTGGAGATGCGTTTTGAAAAACGGTTGTTGCTTGATGATAAGGTGACTGCCATCCTGGGCCTATCTGGAGGTTTATTGTGGCAGGACATGGATGAGGACAATACCATTTCTGCTAGTGATTATGGCATTAGCGCAGCGTATTTCCTTGGAGGCGTCCAAGAACAGCCCAGTCCAAGAAATTATGTCATGCCAGGTCTGAAGGGTGGGGAACTCATCGTGAATCAATTCATAAAGTTCAATACAGGGATCCAATACCGGCTCTTCAGTAAGAGCTATATCACACCCCACTTGAATCTGGCAATGGTAGGCTTTGATGGGGCGGATGCTTTTATCCGGAACATTTTTTCGACCAAGAACAATTGGGATGACCGACAGGAAACCAGTATGGTGGTGTCCTCGGGTATCACCTTTTCGAACAATTCCCTGTTGGGCCCTATGGATATTGATATATCCTGGATAAACAAGGTGGACAAACTTAGACTGTTTATAGGGGTAGGTTATCGTTTTAATCTTTCGGACTAAAGGCTTGTCGTAACGGGAATCCATCCCCAGATTCAATGTGGTCCAACAACTTTCGACCCTTGGGCCTAGACCCTTATCTCAGGTCTATGGAGTTCCTCCAATTGTGGGTTATAGTGCATATTGGCAGCCATATCCTTGATGATGCGGGTACCGACCCACATACACCCAGTCATGGAGATAAAGGGCCTGTCCTTTTTTCCACGCCGTCTGTAGGATGGAGACCTTAGCTAGGAAGAGTGCCTGTTAATATCAGAGTGGACGGCCATATTGTCGCAGTTCCGGTGGACAAATACCTTTCGGGGTTGTGCCCTGATTATCTCATTGGCCGGAACACAGTTACGGAAGCAACCAATCGACAAAAATAGGAGTTGTTGACCCTTTTCCAGTTTTATAAAGAAATCGGGGTCGAAGGCCCATTTGGACACCACCCACTTTTTATTTTTTCTATCAGGTTTTTATAAAATACAGAGTTCATGTTATGTGCTTTTGTAGTGTTCAATGTCCCAATGTGAATACTTGGTGTCCAAATCTTGTTGCCCATGTTTTTGGAAGGCGGCGTATCTCCCAATACCCCGGATTTTGGCAGGGAGGCAGTCCTGATCGGTATAAAAGTAGGTGTCCTAAGGGAAGGACGGCCGTAGGTAACCAGGTTTTGTTTCAAGTGACCCCAGGCAAGGTAAGGTAAGGTAGGACTTGATCTGTAAGCATTCCGTATGATAGACCTGGCTTTGGTCGTAGTTAGATCAACTGAATCCGGGGTACATTTTAATCCTTGATTTGAATTGGTAACAGTCTGGCCAAACAAAAGTATTCGCATGGAAATTTCACAGTTAACCTCATGGTTTTCCTATGACATTTTTTAGCTTATTTCTGCATATCCCGATTTTAGGGTTGTTTCTACAATAATACTTAATACCATTTAGCTTTCCTATAAGAGAAGATCAAGGTTTTTGCTATTTATCTTGAAAGGACAAAAATAAGCAGGAGAAATGTTAACTTTTATCAATTATACCCCCACGAATTTATGAGATTCAAAAAAATAACAAAGGCTAAACTATTGCTTAATTGTATTGATTCTGTTCTCCTTTAGATTTACCTAAATTTATGGCTATAAATAGATTCAAACCAATGAAAACAAAAAATACCATTTTAATCTTTTTCTTATTGATATCCAGTCTAAACTCTTGCGATGAAGGTGGAGAAAGTGGCAACAATGAGGATGACAACGGATCGGGGACAGAGATCGTGGGGGATGACGGAATATTGGAAAACCTCCGTATCTCCAACCTTGATTCCGATGCCTTCCCTTGGAACGCTATACCGGATAATGGCAACGGATGCGGCCTGATGGGGCTGACCGATGGGAAACTCAAACGGTGGGACATCGAGGACCAAGGCCTTGTCCCGGTAAAGATCAACGGGCTGTCCTTGGTACCGGAAACCCTGGACCTTATAGAGGAACGATTGGGGATGACCTTGTTCGACCGGACGGGCATCGCCAACACGGCCGATGACAATGTCACAAGGGGCATCATATTCGGTGCGGAGGAAGAAGTTGCCCCTTATGGCTATTCTTTTGACAATAGCCGTGGCTGCGGCGATGTTTCGTTCCGATCCGAAACGGAATATTTCTATGAGGATATCGAACTGGAATACGATGAAGACGACAATGTCATCGGCTATGACCATACGGTATCGGGGCAGGCCTATGATGCCTCGGGCAATGCCGTGGGCAATATCTTGGAGGACACACCCTATATCTTTGACGATGGCAACGTGGTTGTCGGGATCCTGCTGGAGGAAGACCGATTGTTTTACGATGTTAATGGGGATGCCATTTGTACAACGCTTTACAATGATCCCCTGTTCGATGCGGATGGAATGGCCATCGGCGCATCCGTAGATGGTGGTGGAAGTGGGTTTTTCACCCTACAGGGGGAAACCATCAAAAGTGGTTATTATGATGCAGCAGGTCGCATCAATGGTGTGATTCTGGTCCGTCTCGATACGATGCAGTGTTCGTTCAGCGATAATGAAAGTGAAATCGAAATGATCGTCAACAAACTCGGCTATGCCCTGGGCCTGGGCTCCAATTTCGACGGATATGGTGCCTTTGGCAGCACAGGGGACTTTGAGATCGGTGCCAATTTTTGGAATGTACTAAATACTCTGTACCATAATCCCATTGGGAGCGATAAGGGTTCCCTGGAGGTCCATCAGATCAAATCTTAAGTCTGAAATGGAACATATGGAACCCCAACAGGGGTCATTTGCCGCCCCGTTGGGATTGTTTCAATGTCTTGACGAACTGTTTCAGGTTCTCATGGGAATGGCTCAATCGACCGTTCACCATGATCACAGGGGTGCCCACTTGGTTGCCGATGACCCCTTGTTCCCGGAGCTTGTCCCACATATAGGCTCCATATTCAGGGTGTTGGGTGAAATTGAGCAGGGTAAAGTCCACCTTGTTCTGCACCAGATAATCCGTCGCATAGGCACATCTCGTGCAGCCATCCCTGCTGAAGACCACGATGCCCTGTTCAAACTTTTTGAAATCCTCGGGGTCGTAGATCTTGGCCGGCATAAGGACCTGGTTGTACCCGTAGACATAGCTTATGGGACCTCCGATTTTTTTGAGTTCGGCCACCAATACGGTCTTTTCAGGTCCCACGAGCTTTACAATGGGTTGCCCATCATGTTCCAATCCCCTGACCTCACTGAGTTCAAAGGTAATTTCCACAGGTTCGTCCAAAGTATTTTTTGCCTTGAAGACCATATGGTCCGTGGTTTCCTCTTCGAGGATTTCCACGGCGGCCTGTGAAAAGGAAAAAAGACCGGACATAAGAAAAACAAAATGGATAAAACGGGTTTTCATAGGAGATTGACTGTTATATAGATTGATAAAAGAAGATTGTTAGGTAAATTACTAAAAA
The DNA here is from genome assembly GCF_051494225.1 of Flagellimonas lutimaris. Taxonomy (GTDB): domain Bacteria; phylum Bacteroidota; class Bacteroidia; order Flavobacteriales; family Flavobacteriaceae; genus Flagellimonas; species Flagellimonas lutimaris_A. The sequence continues at coordinate 132,193 of NZ_JBNPYE010000005.1, forward strand.
AATAAATGTTCCTGGATTACCAAAACGTAAAATACCATCAATGAAGTTCCCCATTTTTGAATTTCAAACTTCTATTATTATTCCTTTAAAATTTCACATGACCACAAGGGATTGCACATGCCAAGTGGACATCATCATTCACTATGTCCTAAAGTGGAGTGTCCAAGTACATTTATACCGCTCTGTACAGGGATACTTCGCTTATCAAGGGGTAGATTAATACGGATCAAGGCACCCGGTTTATCGCAGGAGGAGTTGTCATTTATCTCCTTTAACAGTGGACATCCCCATGTATGGATAGCATGGAATGACCGTCCAATGATGCCTTTTATCGAAATGACCAGGAAATGTAAGGTGTGAAAAAATATGCCCCAACCCATGGACCTATTCCTTTTTTATGGATTGTCTTAGAAATCGAGGGAGAAATTGATTGCCGGATTATGAAATATAAACCCATGTTTATCAAAAAGGAATTTGAGAATTTCGGAGGACGAACTCTTGAAAGAAGAATCCTCATCTTGGGAGTCTTTTTGAATGCTCCATATGAAAAAGCTTTCGGGACGGACGATAATTATTTGGTGATCGGCTCCTTTTATAGTTTAAAATGCTCGCTCTATCCTTGTAGCATGAAAACCGGAAGGCATATTTCGGATTGATGATTGCTATATTTTGAACAAGCATTGATTGTTCACGTTCATGGGATATGGAATGTAGCAGGATTTTATATACCGAGAGCTTTCCAAGCCATTGAATCAATGACTTTTCGTACTTTGGTACAACAAATCGACTGACCAAAATCGAAGGCAGCCATTCAATCTTCACGGAAGCCCCCTCGTTCTTGACCCTTGAAAAATGGACAAGAATGATAATTGTGTGTTCGAGATTAAGAGGGTGGATTATGCCATATCCATAAAAAGAAAAGGAGTATGGTCGGTTAGCTTAGGTTGAAGTGAAAAATACGTATCATACCTTTCCTGTTCTTTTGCGGAAACCCTAAGCTATTTTAATTTTGCCTTGAACCCGATTTATTTGGAAATTTGACAGGAACACACGAAAAGAACGGATTCTCTCCATGGGAATGACCCCAAGGGCGCTTTTGAAACTCAACTAGATTCGTGATAGATGTTTTCCCCATAAAAGTGGGGAAGTCATATTCGCCTAAAGTCTGGCATTCATCCTTTCTTCCATGAACTTTTCCACTCCCACCCCAATATAGATGCCACATTCATTGTTAAAGTACACGGAGAACGATAAAAAGATATCGAAAAGCTTTAAATTTATAGGATTAAGAGGGAAGGGTGTTGGATTGGAAAGCTGAAACAATGTTGACTCTGCAGGTTTAGTTGAACATGTACATGAAAACCAAATTCAATCTGGGTGAAGTACGGAAGATAATTTTTCCTATGTTAAAGAAATGACTCTTCTTTCCAATTGAATTTCACAAAGAAAATTCAGGCCAAGAGAATTGAAAGAGTAAAAATGAAGCTACTGTTCGCCAGGGTGAAGGTAGGTCATTTAGGTTTAGGAATGAATAGGCCTTTTTGGATCAAATGGATATGAGACCAAGCCTTTTGGTAATGAACAACTTGAATATTATATTAATCGGAAATCATTGACAGACAATACTATAACATAAAATACTTTTCAAAAAACAAATCAACTATCCATCATGACAATAATTGTTGCAACGGACTTTTCCGAATTGGCAGAGAACGCAGAGGATTATGCCGCAGCCATTGCAAAAATTGCAGGTGCCAGACTGGTACTTTATAATTCATTTAAGCTACCCATCCATGCTGCTAACTCTCAACTCTCTGCCGAAAGTTTTCAGAAGTTATTGGATGAAAATGATGAAATGCTTAAGAATCGATGCATTCAAGTTTCCAAACAATATGAAATCGAAGTTAAATTCGAATCTTTCTTTTCCATTATTGAGGATGGATTGAAGCAATTGATCAAAGAGGAAGAAGCAAGCTTGATCGTTTTGGGAATGAATGAAAAATCGCTCGAACAGGATCTTATGGGTAACACTACAACATCGGTTATCAAGAAGATTCATATACCGATACTTGCTGTACCTATTAATGCTAAATTTGAAGGCACCCAAAAACTGTTATTTGCTTGTGATTCAGAGCGGGAAATCCCTGAAAGGGTTTTGTCGAAGATTAGGGGAGCGGCAGAAAAACTCAATGGGGTAGTTGAGATATTCAACGTTGATTCCACTATTAAAGAACTGAAAACTGAAAATGCCGATTCGTCTATGTCCAATGAAATAGACAAACAACTCCAAGGGATTAATTATTATTACAAAAATGTAAGGTCGAATGACGTAATCAAGGAAATCGAAAAGGAGATAAAAGAATTTCAAGCTGATATTTTGATCATGGTACCCCAACAGTATGGATTTTGGGAATCCATTGTGCACCGTAGCAAAACACGTATTATGGCGTCGGGTCTGGATATCCCATTACTTTCCATTCCCTTATAGAAGATTTCTGTCTTAAATTAAACGGAAGGCGGTTTATCCGGTTTTTATGTATGATAATCCATAGCTCAGGTATGGAAATCCTCATCAAACATTTATTTTTGAAGGAGCCTTCGGGGATATCCGGACCCATTTACCTTTATGGAACGTGAAAGAATAGGGTAGTTGCAAAACCTAAAGACCTTGACCATGGGGCATAGGTAATATCATGATTTGGATCCAATTATCCTTTTCTTCAAAAGACATGGATTGATGTGTTGGGCTAACTCCAATCGGTTCAAGTGTTTTCTTAGATGGGATGCTGCATGATTTTACGTCACAACCGCCTGATATTCAAATAAATCTACTTCTCTGCATTAAATTTATAGTTATATTTTGTATGGCCATAAAGATAATTACATAGTGATCTAAATCATTTTATGGAACCTGATCAACCTATACTTTTGTGATATCAAAATCCAATCGCATTTATGAAAATGGAACTTCTATGGGTTATCTGTGTATTTGAAAATCAAATTTGTAGTTTATCGAGAACAAGTTGAGTTTCGTCACAAAACTGCACCTCCTATATATGAACCAAATTTTTTAGGATTTGTTCAAGTATTTTGAAGGTTTCAAACTGAAATCCACAGAATCTGTAGAGGAAAGGGAATAGTTGAAAATATGTCATATGGGACTATCGTTAGGATTTTAGATAGCCCTATGACAGCCATGGATGACGGTTATCATTGAGGTAAAACAATTCTTCGATAGAATATCTCAATTTTTAGACACAATTTTTAACTTGAACTACATTGTACGAAAGAGTTGGGAACTTGATAAAAGGAAAGTAAGGATAATGGTCGTTTGAATTGAGATTTGTAAAAATGGGTGAAAAGTTCTCGGGCAATAAAATCCAATATTTTTAGTTAAAAGAAAATATCTGATTGTTTTTTTCCAATATATCTGTTTGACATGCCGGAGATTAATTGTTAAATTATCCCAAACACCCGAGAGAATCGAGGAATCCTTTTTCTCAATGTGTTTGAACCGTTAAAAAATGTCCTTTAATGTGTTGTTGTGAAATATTAAGTTAGACCAAAATATGATTTCGATGTCCTATATTCTTTGCCAGACCGAAAACCATGCCAAGAATCTACTTACGGCAAGTTTGGACCCTAATTTTAAGTACCATAATTTGACACATACCCAACATGTAGTTGAATCGGTAAAGAAGCTGGTGGAATTTTACTCGCTTTCGGATTTGGATACCGAAGTCTTGTTGTTATCTGCATGGCTGCATGACATTGGTTACATCAGAAACCCGGAAAAGCACGAGGATGCCAGTATTGAAATGGCCCGTGTCTTTTTGGAGGAGCACAATTATCCCGAGGATCAAATCAAAAAAGTAGAAACCTTGATTGCTGCCACCAAAATGGGATATGAACCGATGGGGCTTTTGGAAGAGATCATTCGAGATGCGGACTGCTCGCACTTCGGTCAAGAAAGTTATCGGGAAACTGCTGAATCTCTTCGACAAGAACTTGCCAAACGTGGCGTGGTTGAATATTCCTTTGGGGAATGGTCACAACGGAATATTGAAGTTCTTCGGGACGAACACCAGTATTATACATCCTATGCACTACAAAATTGGGATCCCATAAAACAAAATAACATTAAAAGCCTTTTGATGGACAGATGATTTTGGCAAAAGATCACTAAAAATGTATAGCCCCAATATCTGTGCAGGCGGGGGAGTAGGATTTCCTTTATTGAAGGGTTAATCATTCTTGTGGATTGTTAGGAGTTAATTTTGAACAATGTTCAAGTCCCTTGTGGATGCACATGGAACAAAGAAGTATCCCAAACAACAAATGGAATGGTAAACCAAATCTATCCGGAATGCTAAAACAAGCGGAGATATTGATGAGCGGACTGTTTTCTGATCGAACATTGGGCTCAATCTAAAGTAAGGACTATGGCATAAAACATATGAATTTAAGAAAATTGTGCAATAATGATTTTCAAAGTAGTGCAAGACCTGTGACGAGGTCAAGTTTTTTTGAGGGAAATACATGAGTGCAGCACCGAGAAGATGCTTGACAGTGTGCTTGACAACGACTCGATGGTGAAACACCGCGCAATGGCCATTCCGTACTACCTTCGATACAGGTGCCGAGGGAACGAAACGCCAACTTCAACCCCATAAATCGTGCCCAAACATGGAAATATGGGCCATAGCATCTTTATTTATGTTTGTGTCACTCGATACCAAGGGCGTGAGCAACAGTGATATCGAGGCAAATCCACCAGGTCCATAGTTTTAAATAAAGTTCAATCCACTTTTAATTAAAGATTTGCACATAGGCACATCGGAGATTCGACAATCAAAAAATCAAGTCCTGTTTCTTGATTGAAAGAAAGGGAGTGGAATACCGTGACAAGATGATCGTAGTCATAAATATTGCCAAGGGAAAGGATTATTTTGGTCCATCAAACAAAGACAGACATGAAGGTACATCAACTTTTCTTTGTGCTCACTACATTCGTTTGGGGTCAAGGAATCCTTGCACAGGACAGTATTCCCCTCAGTCTCGGCGATGCCCTTGAAATGGCACTGGAAAAAAACACCGATGTCAATATTGCCATGGAACAGGGCAGGGCGTCGGAATTTGCCCTAAGGGAGGCCAGGGGCAATTTTTTGCCAAAACTGTCATTGAACGCAAGCTATAACCGCAATATCGATAGACAGGTCATTTTTCTGCCGGAACCTTTTGGTACCGGTGGTCCCACAAAGCTTGGCTTTGACAACGATTACAGCAGTTCGCTCAGCCTGTCGCTGCCTGTATACTCAAACTTCAACTTTGCCAATAAACGTCTGTCCCGGACAAGAAATGACCTTCAAAAAGAGATGGCGCGTGGTATACGGCATTCCGTGGAAAAAAACACCAAAAAGGCGTATTTCAACTATGCCATCGCCCAGGAAATCGTCAGGGTACAACAAGAGCGTTTGAGCAATGCCGAGGAGACGGTGGCCGACATCCAAAAAAGGGTCGAACAGGGCACCCTCACTGACTACGATATCACCGCTGCCAAAGTACAGGTGGCCACGGCCAAGAACAACCTTTTGGAAGCGCGTAGCAATATCATCCCCTTGGCCAACACCTTGAAATTGTTATTGGGACTTGACGAGCGGGACATTTTGAAACTGACCGAGCCGATTGCGCTCACCGAACCGGAAATCCCTTTAGGAAAAGACCTTGGCCAAATCTTGGAAAACAATAGTCAGTTAAAACAATAGTTTAATTTTGTAAATAAGATTAATAAGGTTGCCAATAATTTGTTTATAAATAATTTATCCATAATTATGTTTACAAAGAAGATGATTAATTTGACTTTTGTAACAATTTTAGTTTTGAGCTGAAATTTTTCATAATTGTGGTAAAACTTCTTATATCCAGAAAGCCGATGACTTTTTATAAAACAATCTTAAGGATATAAAGCTATTTTACTTTTCTTTTTACCTGCTTTCAGAAAAGCTTCTATTTGGTACCTTTGCTCTTGGTGGGGTGTTTATATTTTTTTACAGAACAAATTTAGCACTTGAACAATCACTAGGGAGGAGCCCCAGTGATCTTAATTCGTATTGTAGTTATCACTTGAAGGTAGATATTAATTAGCTATGAAAAGATTAGAAAATAAAATTATTATTATAACGGGAGCCGCCTCAGGTATTGGGGAAGCTGCAGCACTGTTGTTTGCCAAAGAAGGGGCTTGCGTTGTTGTGGCCGATTTTGATGAAAAAGGCGGTAATGAAATGGTACAGAAAATCAAGAAATCCGGCGGGGAAGCGACGTTTGTAAAAACTGATGTTTCTGATACCGACAGCGTTCAGCAAATGGTTGCTAAACAGTTGAAGTTTATGGCCGCTTGGATGCCGCTTTCAACAATGCCGGTGTGGGGGGAACCACTGCTCCTATTCATGAATTTCCCGAAGATATATATGACCGTACCGTTGCTATCGATCAAAAAGGTGTCTTTTTATGCATGAAATATGAACTGCAGCAATTTTTAAAACAGGGCAGCAAAGGCTCTATTGTAAATATGGCTTCTACAGCAGGATTGGATGCCACTCCTCATATGATTGCCTATTCTGCCTCCAAACATGCGGTGGTAGGGATGACAAAAACAGCTGCCATAGAATATGCGGAAAAAGAGATACGTGTAAATGCAATTTGCCCAGGTGCTATCGAAACTCCAGAACTTTTAGAAGGTGAGTTTGCAAAATTTTTAGATCAATACCGGGCCAACCAGCCAATGAAACGTTTTGGCAAACCCGAAGAGGTGGCCAATGCCGCATTGTGGCTATGTTCGGATGAGTCTTCCCTGATTACGGGCGTGCCCTTTCCTACAGATGGCGGACTTACAGCAAAATAGAGCAAAATAAGTATGAAAGCACTTCAAATTACGGGATACGGAAACAATGATGTAACGGTGATCTCAAAAGATGCACCTGTACCTGGATTAAAAGAAGGTAGCGTATTGGTAAAAGTTTATCATGCAGCATTAAATCCGGTAGATTGGAAAATGCGGGGAGGCAGTCAGAAAAAAATGCTGTCCCTGTCATTCCCGGCCACCTTGGGCTGTGATTTCTGTGGTGTAGTCGTTGAAAAGGACAAAAATGTGACCGCTTTTAAAATTGGTGATGAAGTATTTGGTAGCGCTATCCCCTCACTGGGAGGGAGCGGGGCTTTTGCAGAGTATGTGGTTACACCATCAAAAAACGTTGCATTGATGCCAAAAAATACAAGTCCTGCAATTGCCGCGGCTTCTGTTACGGTAAGTGTGTGTGCCTACTTATGCCTTCAAGTAGGCAATCTGGGAACCGGCAGTAAAGTTTTGATTATAGGTGGTGCCGGCGGAATTGGTCGGGCCGCTATACAATTAGCCAAGAGTATGGGTGCCTATGTCGCAACCATGGTGCATACTAAAGATATGGATGTGGTAAGGAAAATCGGAGCAGATGAAGTAATAGACAGTTCTAGAAACGAGGCTCCCGATTTGTTAAAAGATTACGATCTGGTGGTAGATACTGTAGGTGGCAAAGAATACAAGCTGGCGTATTCCGTTCTTCGAAAAGGAGCTATTATGACCTCTGTGACAGAACAACCCGATAAAGGACTAATGGAAAAGTATGGCGTAGATGCAAAATTTATTTTAGGTTTTCCCTTTACAGAACGATTGGAGGCCGTGAAGGGTTTTATTGAGAAAAAAATACTGTCCCCGTACATAAGCAAGACGTTTACTTTAGACGAGGCCCGGGAAGCATTGGAATATCAGGAGCACGGAAAGCCGGGGGGGAAAGTGGTTTTAAACATCAGCAAGAGCGCATAAAAAATGTATAGCGAGAGCCTGTAAACTAAAGGCTATCGCTATACATTGGGTAAATGTTCAATCCTCAGGTTCTTGATTTTCAGAATATCTACTAATCAACTTCCGTGATTAGATCTTCCCTGCTTTTTCTAACTTTTTTGAGGTTTACTAACCAGTCTTTATCGGGCTGTCTATAACCCACGGGAAGCATCACACAACTTCTCAATCCCTTTTCCCTTAAACCCAAAATTTCATCTAATGCTGCTGGGTCAAAACCTTCTAACGGAGTGCTGTCAACCCCTTCAAAAGCAGCGGCGGCTATGGCTTGAGAAAACGCAATATAGGCTTGTTTGGCCGCATGATGAAAATTTTCTTCTGCATCTCTTTGCGGGTAACTGTTCAATAACTGCTGGCGATAATTTTCCCAACCCTCGTTTTTAAATCCCCGAATGGTGTTGGTCAGATCAAACTGTTTATTGATTCGCTCGGCAGTATAGGTATCCCAGGCAGCAAACACAAATAGATGCGAGCAATCTGTGATCACAGATTGATTCCAGGCAATTGGTTTAATCTTTTCTTTTACTTCTTGATTCGTAATCACATAGACCTCAAAGGGCTGTAACCCACTTGAAGTTGGGGCTAGCGAAATAGCTTCAATAATATTTTCGATTTTTTCTTGCGGTACTTTTTGGCCGTTCATTGCCTTGGTGGCATACCGCCAATTCAGCTTATTTAGTAATTCCATAGTTTATATTGATTTATTGATGTGTTTTTTACATCTCTTGTTAAAGTTGGTTTTTAAACATTTACGCCTTTCATTCCTGCTTCGTCATATCTTGCCCCTGTTACTGTTCCTAAAGGAATTATGGCTTCTAAACGGTCCAAATCGTCCTGGGCAAGCACTACATTTGTAGCGTCAATATTTTCTTCTAAGTATTTTACGCGTTTTGTGCCCGGGATAGGCAAATGTCCTTGGGCAATAATCCAGGCAATGGCCAGTTGTACCGCAGTACTGTTTTTTTTGGTCGCCATTTTTTTGATTTCATTTACCAAATCTAAATTTTTAAAAAATTGCGCACCTTGATATTTAGGGATCTGTTTTCTAAAATCATCATCGGCAAAGTCATCAGGGGATTGGATTGATCCGCTCAAAAAGCCCCTGCCCAGAGGGGAGTAGGCAACAAGACCAATCCCCAATTCATTTAGGGTATTGATAATGCCCAATTCTTCAATTTGTCTTTCGAAGAGGGAATATTCACTCTGTACGGCAGTAAGCGGATGTACGGCGTGTGCCTTTTTTATGGTTTCCGATCCTACTTCGGAAAGGCCGATGTACCTTACTTTTCCTTCTTTGACCAATGCAGCCATTTCACCCACAGTTTCCTCAATGGGCGTGTGGGAATCCAAAACGGTGCAGATAATACAGATCAATGTAATCGGTAGATAGATTTTTTAGTGAACGTTCTAACGCCTTCTAACGTAGTTCTTGCTTCCATTGATCCTGCCCGTTAGCTGCTCGTCATCGTTGATCTCAAAACCAAACTTTGTGGCGATGATATACTGTTCCCTCTTGCCTTTAATGGCTTTTGCAACCAACCGTTCATTGAGTAAGGGTTCATATAAATCTGCCGTATCCAACAAATTGCCCCCTAACTCAAACGAGCGATGAATGGTGGCAATGAATTCTTTTTCGTTTGACTGACCATAAACATTATTTCCGGCAGTAGTCGTCATTACTACCTACCAGACCTATGGCAGGTACGGTCAACCCCTGACTTCCTACTTTTACTTGTTCTATATTCTTCACAATAACTCATTTTAAATCCCTATAGAGGGTCTAGTTCCCTGTTCCGATACGTATGGGATGCCTCGACTGAAAAATGATTTTTTGTTTTCACCTCGTGGGATAGCCCCGAGGTATTTGATTTTTAGTAATCAGATTTTTAATGTTGGGTTTGCCTAAGATATTGTTACTTTTTTAAATGCTCAAGCCATTCGCATAGGGTATCCTTTACTTTAAGAACATCTTGTTTGTTTATATTTTCACTTTCAAAACTGGCAATTAATTGATCGGGAATTGTACTTGCAGCGTGCATGAGGTCTTTTCCTTTTTCCGTGAGTATTAAGGTTACCATCCTTTCATCTTTACGGGAACGGATTCGCTGCAACAATCCATTTGTTTCCATTCTTTTCAGGACGGGTGTTAAGGTATTGGATTCAAGTAATAGCTTTTCGGAAATTTCGTTTACTGCAACCCCTTCTTTTTCCCACAACACCATCATTACCAAATATTGGGTGTAGGTGAGTCCCAGATCATCCAAAAAAGGTTTATATATTTTAGTAATAAGACGGGAAACGGCGTATATAGGGAAACAAAATTGGTTATCCAGTTTTAATTGTTCTTTACTCATACGGATTGTGTTTTTTGATCGACCTGCTTTGTCTCCAGGCTTTCCAGGCTCCCGTACTCCATAAGGCCCAAGCGATTAATACAGGTTGAAACAATAGGCGGATAAATCTAGCAGTATCTGAATTTAGGCCCGCAAAATCTTCTTTATTTATGTACTGTGCAATATTCCCCGGAAATATCAATAGGTAGAAAAGTGCCAGTGCCCAACCCACATAGGATTTATACTTAGTTAAAAATAGCATAGATAAACCTAGCGTGAGTTCTACTATTCCCGAAAGGATTACCACTAGATTTTTATCTAAGGGAACCCAATTGGGTACTTGAGACCGCCATTCAACTCGTAAAAAAGTAAAATGGCCAATGGCCGCAAATACCATAAAACTTCCCAAGATAATTCTAAAAATATTCTGGGTTTTGGTTGTTGTAATTGAAGGTTTCATTAAATATTTTTTTAAAAAATTATAATCTTAAAAAATGATGTCGAGCAGCATTGCCCGACATCGTTTTTAAATTTCCTAGAGATGTTTTAGTTCACTAGCTCTTTTACCGCTAAATCCACTTTTACATTGCCTCTTGTAGCGTTGGAATAGGGGCACATCTGATGTGCATACTCTACAACTTCATTTGCTGTTTTCATATCCAGACCCGCAAAAGCGACCTCAATGGTAATTTCAAAACCATATTGATTCTTTTCAATTTCGCCAATGGTAACCTGTACTGTAGTCTCGTGCGTGGCTCCTTTTATTTTTTTGATTTTCAGGGTACCAATAATAGCATTGTCAAAACAGGCCGCAAAGCCTCCTGCAAACATAATTTCAGGATTTAGGTAATTGCCCGGTGAACCTGGGCCACGTACATCTACATCCAGTTCGCCATTTTCAGATTTTACATGTCCTTCTCTTCCTCCCTTGGCCGTAGCGCGGGTGGTATAGATTTCTTTAATCATTTTTTAGAATTTATTATTGAATTTATATTAATTAATAGGCTAAAAACTTATGCCGTTCTGTGTCTCCTATCTACTACTCTGGCCAGTGGCAATAGAAGCTTTTTGTTTAATTTAAATTTTAAACAACTAAATCGTGCACGATGTAAATATAAACATTTTTGTTCATTATTCTTTTATTCCTATACAAAAGAATTTATAATGCCGGTCCTGGCAGGTAATAAATACCAGTAAGAAGTTGTTTGCTATTATTTATCTCAAAGTGGATAATAAACCGCCATCTACCGGGATAACGGCCCCATAAATGTATTTGGAATCTTCAGAGGCCAGAAATAGGGCCGTATCAGCAACCTCTTTCGGTTGGCCATATCTTCCGGCAGGGATTTTTTTTAAGGTTTCCATAATCCCGGAATTTTCATCATCTATTAAATCCTGGACCATAGGGGTTTGTATTAACCCGGGTGCAATGGCATTTGCCCGTATACCCTGTTGTCCCAATTCGGCATTAAGTTGTTTGGTAAACCCGATAACAGCGTGTTTTGAGGTGGTATAACTTATGCCACCACCACCACCTATGAGGCCTGCACCGGATGAAATATTTATGATGATTCCGTGTTTGTTGCCAATCATATTTTCCAATACTGCTTTGGTGACAATATACATACCATCAACATTGACTGACATTACCTTTTTAAAATCCTCAAAACTCGTTTGGGTCAATGGGCTATAATTGTCAAAGACCCCAGCTGTATTGCTAAGGATACTTATTTTTCCAAATTCTTTAAGGGCTGTTTCAACCAGTCGGTCAACGCTTTTACTGTCAGTAACATTGACTCTTACGCCTATTGCCTGTCCTCCGTTTTGATTGATTTCTTCGGCAGTTTTTTCAGATTTTTCGGGATCAAGGTCAGCAATGATTATTTTTGCACCTTCTTTGGCAAATAGTTCTGCCTGCATTTTACCCAAGCCTGATGCTCCTCCTGTTATAAGGGCCACTTGGTTTTCTAATTTTTTCATTTTATTATGTTTTTTAATTTATCCTTTTAATAAGTAGAAGCATTTATTACCACTTTGTACACGTTACTTTATTTTCAAAATACCTCTTTATCCTGCTTTCATATCCAAACCGGCATAAGGTAGGATATCTGTTTCTAAGGTTTCTTTTCCAAGGCAGATCCCAGAGGAAATCTCTTTTTGCTACCAAGCTATTAAACCGCCGTCAACAGATAGTATTGTTGCCGTGATAAAACTGGCATCGTCAGAGGCCAAAAATAAAAACACATTCGCAATTTCCTCGGGTGATCCCAATCGGCCAATTGGATGTTGGGCTATAACATTATCCATTTGTTCAGCAGAAAAATGTTTTTCTAACAAAGGGGAATTGATATAACCTGGTGCAATTGCGTTAATGCGGATGTTTTTTTTTACCGTATTCAACAGCAGCCGCTTTAGTTAGGCCATGTACGCCATGCTTTGAAGAAACGTACGCTGAATTATTTTGTTGAGCAATGAGCCCATCGCTGACCCCATATTTACAATAACTCCGCCCCCTTGTTTAAGAAACTGCGCTATCTGGTACCTCATACCATTTGCTATACCATTAAGGTTAACCTGCATTACTTTTTCAAAGGATTCTGGCGTATCTTCTGCAAAGGCAACTCCATTTGCAGATATACCTGCATTATTTAGAGCAATATCCAGTTTGCCATAGGTTTCAACAGTTCTAGCAATGGCCTTTTTTACCTGTTCTGCATCAGAAACATCAACTGCAATAAATAAGGCATCCCCGTCGCCGGCTTGTTTTATTTCATTTAATGCTGCTTCATGTTTAGACTGCTCCAAGTCTGCGATTACAACTTTTGCACCCTCTTTAGCTATAGCAATAGCCGAAGCTTTACCAATACCTGAAGCACCTCCTGTAATAAACGCTACCTTATTTTTGAATTTTTTCATTATATACTTATTTTGAAATATTGAGTTTTTTTGCTGAGCTTGTATTTCCCTCACATCCTGAACCTAATGAATTATATAATTATCTGGCCTCCATCCACAACAAGTTCTGCACCTGTTACGAATGATGCTTCATCAGATGCTAAAAAGAGAACCGCGTTAGCTACCTCTTCCGGTTTTCCAAACCTTCCCAGGGGAATCCCATATTCATCCCTTGCGGCATCCGGACTTGTAATAAGATAATTTGCCATGGGTGTCTGAATTATTCCGGGATGAATGGAATTTACCCGAATGTTATATTTGGCCAACTCTGCTGCAGATTGTTTGGTTAACATTAAAGCCCCCCCTTTTGAGGAAGGATATGCCGGGTTTAAATTGGGAAAAGCAATCATGGCAGTAACGGATGAAATATTTACTATCGATCCTTTGCCCTTCTCTTTCATTATGGGAGCAACGGCCATGGTGCCCAGATATTGACTATGTAAATTGACGGCAAGAATTTTTTGAAAATCCTCAAAGGTAAATTCCATAAAATCACCAACTGGCCCGGTAATACCAGCATTATTGACTAATATATCTATGGTGCCATATTTTTCCAATGCCTTTTTTGCCACCTCTGCCCATCCATCTTTAGAAGTAACATCCTGCACCATATATGTTGCTGTAAACCCTTCATCCAGAATTTCCCGTGTTACGTGTTTCAGCTTATCTTCCTGAATATCCGTAAGAAGTACCTTCGCCCCTTTTTGGGCAAATAATTTAGCTTCTGCTGCACCCATTCCACTGGCGGCACCGGTGATGATAGCCACTTTATCTTGTAGTCTCTTCATTTTTATTATGTTGTTTAATTTGGATAAATCTTTGTTGAAATTATTGAATGCTCATACCGGCATCAATAATCTGTTCTGTCCCGGTCATATAAGAAGATTCATCTGATGCTAAAAAGAGTACCAGGTTGCTTACTTCTTCTGTCTCAGCTAATCTTCCCAAAGGAATCATGGCAGTAGCGTCCCCTCCTTCTTCATTAGTTGCCTCAGACATCATAGGTGTCTTTATAAAACCAGGATGAACGGAATTCACTCGAATATTTTTAGGGCCATATTCAACGGCAGTGGCTTTGGTCATGCCCCTAATTGCAAATTTACTCGCCATATATGCTAAACTGGGATACCCGTAAATCGCCACGATTCCAGCAATTGAGGAAATATTTACTATTGACCCAATTCCTGCTTTAAGCATGGAGGGTAATGTAAATTTCATTCCATAAAAAACAGAATATTGATTAATATCGCATACCCTTTTATAATCTTCCAGTGAAAGATCTTTAGTATGAGCAATAGGGCCTAGAATACCGGCATTATTAACCAGAACATTGATGGGCCCAAATTTATCTTCGCCCCGCTTGACTACATTTTCCCATTCTTCAGGTTTAGTGACATCGTGCTTAATGAATAGGACGTTTTCGCCAAGCTCACTTGCAATTTCCTGTCCCCGCTCTTCGTTTATGTCGGTCATGACCACTTTAGCCCCTTCTTTTATAAATGTTCTAGCATGAGATTCTCCCATGCCTTGTGCTGAACCCGTAATAATTGCAATTTTATCTTTTAATCTTTCCATAATTTGTGATTTATTTAAAAAAACGATTCTAAATTATGAATATTTAAAAAATTAAGAATTATCCATATTGTTATAAACCTTATCCAATAGTTGACATTAATAAAGATTTATAAGCTTCTAGCGTAGATTCTATAGGAAGATGGCGAATAATTAGTATGCTGCTTGAAAAACTTACTGAAAGACTGCAAGCTTGCAAAATGAAATTCAAAGGCAATTTCGCTTATAGTTTGTGAAGAATATTGAAGTAGGTTTTGAGCAGCTGACACCAACTTTTTATTTAAAATTTCAGTAGGGGAAGAGCCGGATTGTCTTTTTACAACCTTGTAAAGGTAGTTTACACTTATATTTAATGAAGATGAATAGAAATTTAACTTTCTGTATTGTTTAAAATGCTTTAAGACCAATGTTTTAAACTTATTATAAATCTGAACTTCAGCGGTTATTAACTCAAAGGAATAGTTGGTATAATTTTTAATAAGGGCATTTGACTCTAATAGTAATGTTACAAGCAAATTATTAGCCGAATCATTCCATACCTTAGAAGATAAATTCCCCAAGAGTTGAATTATGGGATCATAAATTTTTTGAAGAAAATCGTAATCGTTTGTTGTTAACTCAAAACACGGATTTGATAGTTCAACATCATAAAAAGAAAGACGGGTTTTGTGAAAATGATCTTTCTCTATAAAGCCTTTTGTAAACATAAAGAAAGCACCCTTAGTATTATTTGATATGTGATGAACCTTGATTATTTGTTCAGGCTTGTATACCAATAAATATCCGGGTTTTACTGTGTAGGTTGTATAATTTATCTCGATTGTAATACTTCCCTCATCCAATATGCCGAATAAATAAAAATCCGGTTGGTAAGAAAAAGCTTCAAAACTATTGGGAATATGAGTTAAATAAAAAAAATCATTTTGGTTTGACCAAACCAATTTTCTATAGGATATGATATCCTTGATGGAATAATCTGTGATCATAGTTAAGCTTTTTGGCTCCGAAATTGCTAAACACTGTAAATTACTTATTTTTAACCATTTTTGCCACAGTGATATTTTAATGTCTTTTTCACTCAATTTCACCTGCTACAGGGTATACTACATTAAAACGCCATTTTTAGCTTTAATATTTGGAGGTAAATCAGTTTCATTCAACATTTCACGAAGATCAATTTCAATTATCCTACACAACGATAACATGGGTATATCACTAGGCATACCTGAAAATGGATTTTCAGAATAATCACCCACTAATTCCATCGCAATATAAATCCAGCCTATCAATGACACCACCAGTACAGATAACCAAAAACCCAACTGACCAACATTAATCATTTCCGGTACCATACTAAAAGGTAAAAAAGCAATGAATATCCCAATAAAATAGCGGCTCATATTGGCATATTGTCTTGGTAGTGGAAATTTTTTTATACGCTCGTTTTTCCCTTGCAGTTCATACATTGTACGTAATACGTTTTCCATTTCCACATGGCGAAAGTCATCTATTACTTCTTGCCCCCTTAAATTAGTCAAATCCCTTGACTGTTCATTAATAATTTGGGTGGCTGTGTTTGCATTATTGATCAACCGTTCCCGTTCATCAGGTTGCAAAAACTCCTCTAAATGGTTACGTGTTTCGCTATCGTCTATAAGACCAACACCAAATTTATTCTGATAGCGTTTTGCACGTCTAACGTGGATACCGGATTGATTGATATGTTCCCAGGATGTACTTACCAATAATTGACTTCTATGTGCATATAACCAAGCTATATGTCTATAAATCAGTCGCCGCTTGATTTCATGAATTTCTGCTTCAGTCAATTTAGATGCTGTAAATAAATTGGTAATAAATCCATCAACCATCATGCCCCAGGCCCGGCTATCGTTCACAATACCACCCCAAATTTTTCTGGCCTCCCATAAGCGATCATAGGATTGGTTATTTTTAAAACCTACATAAAATGCCACTGCCGTGCCAATAACCGAAACTGGAACCCAAGGTATTTTAAAGTTAATAATATTAAAACGGTACAATAAGGCTATGCCCGTCATTAATGGAATAAGCCATAAAAAATGATGCCCGGTGTTTTTAAGCATTCTTTTAAAACTAATACTTTTTGTTATGATCATAATTTATTTCCTATAAAACAACAATATCTGATTTTGATTTAGTTTTCAAAATTTTTCTAACCATTATTACATACAGCATCCTAAGGGAAAAAATAAAATGCCGCTTTTATTCTATTATAATCACTAAGAACTAGGTTGTAACAAAAAGCAAACAATATGAAAAGTGAGGAAATAAGTATTGTCCTGATTGGGATACACCCTTAAAGTTTAGTACCTCCGTTAACATCTATAAGTTGTCCGGTGATCCAGCCGGCATCCGGTGATAAAAACAAAGCCACGGCATTGGCGATATCTTCCGGTTGCCCCACCCTGCCAAAAGCAGTAGTAGCCACAAGGGATTTTTTTATTTCCACGTTTTCAACAAGTTCCTTAGTCAGGTTTGTCTCCGTAAATCCGGGAAGTATGGCATTGACCGAAATTTTCTTTTCACCCAGATCTTTTGCCATAGAAAGGGAGAGCGAATTAACAGCTGCCTTGGAGGCTGCGTAAGCAGCACGTGCCGGACTTGCTCCACGGGTCGTTAAGGAAGAAATGTTAATGATGTGACCACCTTTAGGAATATATTTCAGTGCTGCCTGTGTCACAAAGAATAACCCTTTAGTATTCACGGCAAAAAGATTATCAAATTCCGCTTCAGTTGTTTCTTCAATAGAATTAGAAAAGGAAGGAACCCCAGCGTTGTTAACCAAAATATCCAACCGGGCATCGTCTGTCCGGTTGGCAAATTCTTGTATGAGCTGACTCATCATTTCCTGAATAGCAGCTACAGAACGCACATCTGCCTGAACGGTAAAAGCTTTTCCGCCGGCCTGTTCAATTTCAGCAACCACGTTTTCGGCTTCCTTCTTGCTTTTGCTGTAGTGCACTGCCGTAAGGGCACCTTCTGCAGCAAGACGTTTTGCAATAGCCCGGCCTATCCCAGTACCGGCTCCTGTGACAAGCGCATTTTTATTTTTGAGAAATAAATTTTCCATAATAAAATCACCGAGTTACAAGGTTGCCATATCTATGACGAAGCGGTATTTCACATCACTTTTCAGCATGCGTTCGTAGGCATCGTTGATATAATCCATCGGGATAATTTCCACCTCAGAAGTAATATTGTGTTCGGCACAGTAATCCAGCATTTCCTGCGTTTCGGGAATTCCGCCAATACCAGAGCCCGCAATACTTCTGCGTTCTCCCAATAACCCAAAACCCATTATTTGCATAGGAGTGGGTGGAGCACCCACGCAGATCATCAGGCCATCGGTATCCAGCATGTTGAGGTACATATTGTAATCGTGTGGCGCAGAAACAGTATTCACGATAAAATCAAAACTTTTGTTGATCTTTTTTACTTGTTCAGGATCTTTGGTGAGTACAAAATGGCTGGCTCCTAATTTTTTGGCGTCTTCTTCTTTTTCTGCAGACCTGCTTAACATCGTGACCTCAGCACCAAATGAAGCTGCGAATTTTACCGCCATATGGCCCAGACCGCCCAGACCTACAACCGCTACCCGATGCCTTTTGCCCACCTTCCAGTGTCTTAAAGGCGAATAGGTCGTGATACCTGCACATAGTAAAGGTGCCACCCCGGCCAAAGGCAGCTTGTCAGATACTTTTAAAACATAATTTTCATCCACCACAATCTGATTGGAATACCCTCCATAGGTCACACCCCCCGAAATTTTATCTTCTGAATTATAGGTATATACTGACTCAACACGGCAGTATTGTTCCAATCCTTTTTTGCAATTGTCACATTCCCGGCAGGAACCTACCAGGCATCCTACGGCTACAAGATCTCCCATTGAAAATTTGGAAACGTGTGCCCCCACTTCGGTCACACGGCCTACGATTTCGTGACCGGGTACCACAGGATAAATGGTATTTCCCCATTCATTTCGGGCCTGATGAATGTCGCTGTGGCACACCCCACAGTACAGGATTTCAAAACGCACATCGTGGGGACCCACTTCTCGTCTTTCAAAATCAAATGCACTCAGTGTTTCAGTGGCTGTGGGTGCTGCATAACCTTTTGTTGCAATCATAACTGCTATTCTTTAATATTTATTATTATAATCTGGAATCGAAAAAGGCAAGGGTCATGGCCCAGGCTTCTTTTGCTGCCAATGGATGATAGCTTTCCCTTTCATCACAATGAAAACCGTGATCAGCATATGAAAACAATACATTGGTATATGGTTTTCCGGCATTTTTGACCGCCGAAATGGTGGTTTCTATATGTTCAGTGGCAATATGCTCATCCATACCGCCCCAAAAAAACAAATGGTCGCCGTGTAAATTGGGGGCCTCATCTGCCCATTGATGCATACTGCCACCATAATAGGAAACCGCTGCTTCCAGCGGTAAACTGGCGTTGGCCAGAAAAGATGCACGGCCTCCCATACAAAAACCGATACTGCCAATCTTGTCTTTACGGATGTTTTTCATCTGCTGAAAGCATTCATACACCGCTTGTAGATCCTGCTTAAGGCCTTCTTTGGTGATAGACTGGTAATGGGCAATTGCCTCTGAAAAATCACTGTACGGCACTTCCAGTCGGGGAGCCGTCCTGTGATAAAGATCAGGTGCAATTACTGCATAGCCTTCCACACAAAGGCGTTCGGCCACGCTTCTTATGTGGTGGTTTACGCCAAAAGCTTCTTGTAACAGGATGATACCAGGAAAATTTTCGCCCTCTTCAGGGATGGCAAAATATGCATCTTCCTCGGTACCATCTGAAACTTGAAGGGTGTTGAAACCGTGATTTTTCATTTCTTCAATTTAAATAATCAGATTTTTTTACCGCTCTCTATTTAGGATTATAAAATAGATAATGTATTTTTCTACCAGTTCTTTTACCATCAGGTCCACTTTCCTTGTGTAGCGTTGGAATACGGATACATCCGGTGGGCTTGATTTATCACCTCTTCTGCAATTTCCATATCGAGACCAGCAAGAGCAACTTCTATGGTAATATCAAACTCGGTATTATAGATTTCTTATAGCATTTTAACTGATTTTTGATATATGGTTTATTTTAATTTAACTCTGTCAATAGATAATCCAATTGTGCTTTGATCTCATCTACTTTTTCGTCGGGTATTTGTATGGTCTTCTTTAAATTTTCCGGGACAATCGCGGACTGTTGTTGAATCTTTTCGCCTTCGGGCGTAAGTTCTATTTTTACGCTTCTTTGATCTTTTGTGTCTCTTTCTCTGGTGACCCAGCCTTTCTCTTCCATCCTTTTCAGCAAAGGGGTTAGCGTGCCACTGTCAAGAGACAGTCTTTGTCCCAGCTCTTTAACACTCCAGACCTGTGCTTCCCAAAAGAGCAGGAATATTAAATATTGTAGATAGGTAATTCCCAGCTTTTCAAAATCGGGTTGGTAACAAAAAGTAATCTTTCGCGATAATACATATAGTTTAAAGCACAACTGCTCGTTTAATGAAGGTTTTTTAGTCATTTTACTTTGCTATCTGCGTACAAATATAGTAATCTAAATTGTGTACAATTTAACTGCATACAATTTAATAGATTTAAATTTATCCTGAAATAGGATAGGGTATGCCATCACCTACCTTTTCTGCACAAACATTTAACTACATCTTTTTGACCTCAAAAGAAATAAAAAATCTACAGAGAAATAGAAGGATATAATTTTATGGCACTAATTGTATGATTTGCACACATTTTCAACAAATTATTCCATGGATTTAAGACAGAAGGATCGCTTGAAACAGGTAAAGGTCACGAAAATATAGAGACCCTGGGAGGCGAGCGTTCCTGGGGTCATATCATAAGTGATGAATGGTATTGTGAAAATTGGTTATTAGGAAGTTGCCTGGCTTCTCAAGTCTAAGGATTGTATTTGTTTTACATGGCTTGAAATTAAAGGAGGACCATACATGTCGGTATAGTTTGTTTCTTTGCATCCCGCCATGGAATTGTTGGTTCAGTTCCTTTTAACGATCTTGAAATCAACAATCCCATCGATGGTGGCTTCCGTCAATGTCCCATTGTGGTATTGATAAATATTCTCCTTGCCCTTTGAGTTGATTTTCTTATACCGGTGATCACCCAAAGGAACGATGGTGTTGATGCTGCCATCCATTTCAGAATAACATTGTTCCACATTATTGGGTTCACTGAAGAAAAGTAAAATGGTGGAATATGGGACCTTTTCTTCCATAATTGCTTCATTTTTTCGGTCCTTAACAAATTTATACTGATTTCCCGTCCACTTTGTAAAGGCTTCTGTATGTGTTTTTTCGTTTATCAGAACATCCACATTGGACTCAGAAAGATAGCCATCTTCGAAGGTAACCAGATACTCATAATCAACTTTTAACTGTTTGATTATTTTGATGCTTACCGAAGTAATACTGGTATATTGGACCTTTGAACCCTTAGGGTCTAGGGTTGCTCTAAGGGTACCGACAGAATCGTCTTTAAAATAGATGTCAAAATAAAGGGTTTTATGGTCGGCGGGTTGATGGCCAAAGACACTTAAAAAGAAAAAGATTATAATAAAGCGGGCGGACATATCATGTGAATTTTTGAATCGGTTTACAATTTAATTATTATCGCCCAAAGACGCTGTATGTAACCGATGGATAATTATGGCTCGCCACAGTTTGTTGATTTCTGTTCCCTGTTGGCTGGTCCTGCTTTTTTGTTGCATTCTTTGATTTTTAAGTATGCATGGATGAGGCCTTAAATAGAGTTATTCCAATGGATAGACCGTATCCTATGGTTTATCCAAATAGGTCTTAAAAGCCGATTTGAGTTTATTCCTATATTGGGTAATCTAGATTGTTTGAATCCAACGGTAAAAACAGACTCTTAATATCACCTGAAAAGCTTCGGACAATTCGTTGTTGATTTATTGACTTTGCCTTGATTTAGGTTTTAGACCATGGTAAAATGATGTTTATATAATTGATTCGTATTTTTAATGGATAATTGTTAATATCCCCAAAATTATAACGGTGAGTTTATCCATTAATTGTAGGATGGAAGTTTGCTCATTGCGTCCAGGGACAGGGAATCTGTTTGAAAACTGTAGGAATGGAAAGGTCCCCTGCTTATGTATCCAATGGAGGGGTTGGCCCAACCTCGTTCTATATGAAAGATATTTCCGAACCCTTTCTTGGGGTAGGATGGACCTATAGTTATGGGTGATTGAATATTTTGATTATAGCCTTAAACCGAACAGTGCGCTCCAGTTGCCTGTCACCAAAGGTCGGTAATGTCAAATACTATTCATTTTTAATGCTTTTCCTTATCCATTGTTCATTTCTTTTGAACATCCATGATCATTGAGCCAGTCTTGTTTTGAACCCATGCCCCTGTCGAAAACTCTTCTATTTTTATACGGTGAAATAAGTTACATCTTCAATATTGCTTTAATGGTGGTCCCTTTCTCAGCATCATGAATGGCTTGATTGATTTCATCAAGGTCATAATATTTCACTAATTTATCGAAGGGGAATATACCTGCTTGATACATATTGATGAGTTTGGGAATAAACACATCCGGTACACTATCGCCTTCTATGGAGTAATGAATGGATTTGCCCATTAGGACCATATTGTCTATATCAAGTTTATCACCAGCTACAATTACGAGGGCTAATTTGCCCAAGGATCGTAAGGAGGAAAGGGCATCGACGATAACACTGTTGATTCCCGTAGTATCAAAGGCATAGTGAACGCCCCCGGGCATGATTCTTTTCAAAACCACATCGGCCGCCTTCTCGTTCTTTGCGTTAATGATGTGTGTGGCACCTAGCTCCATGGCCATTTCCAACCTGCTTTCGTATAGATCGACTGCAATGATGGTAGTGCATCCTGCTGCTTTTGCAGCCATGATTCCCGATAACCCAACTGAACCAACACCAAAGATGATTATGCTCTCTCCGGGATTAGGTTTTAAAATGTTCAATACACTTCCAGCCCCTGTCTGTATTCCACAGCCTAATGGGCCCAATAATTCGATAGGAACATCTTTGGTCACTTTTACCACACCGCTTTCCGCTACCAAGGAATATGTTGCAAAGGAGGATTGTCCAAAAAACATTCCATTCACATTTTGGCCGGTATGGTCATGATAAGGACAGGATCCATCAACTCTCCCAGGGCCAAAATTCAACGGTAAGAAATTGACACAATAAGATGGATGACCGGACCTACAGGGTTCGCAACTGCCACAGGAAGCAGGCGCCATCACCACATGATCACCTATCTGGACCTTCGATACCGCACTTCCTATCTTTTCTACAATGCCTGAGCCTTCATGTCCTAATATGGATGGTGTGGGAAACGGTAAAAAACCATCTCGAACGGCCAAATCTGTATGACAAATGCCAGAGCCAGCAATCTTAACCAATACTTCATTGGACTGAAGTTCATTGTCTAGTTGAACCTCTCGCACCTTAAATTCTTCTTTAAGTCCTGAAAGGACGGCTGCCTTTATTTCCATTTTGCTTTAATTTGTACATTCTATTGTTTAGATAATTATTCGTTTTATTGGGCATTGGTCAGTTGTTCCAATTTTCCTTCGAATGGTGGGGCCATCATGGTGTCGGCTTCTTTACTCTGATCGTAAAAAATACTCTTTGCATGACTCAATTCCATAAATCCAAATTTACCATGATATGAACCCACACCACTATTGTTTACGCCACCAAAAGGAAGGCGGTAGTCCAGTGCATGAACAAATGCCTCGTTAATGCAGACGCCTCCAGAGGAAGTCATCTTTATTACATTTTCCGTATTTTCTTCGATATCGCTAAACAGGTACAGCGCAAGTGGTTTTGGTTTACTGTTTACATATTCAATGGCTTCCCAAATGGTATCATAGGTCAGGATGGGGAATATCGGCCCGAAAATTTCTTCCTCCAAAATTTTGCTGTTCGGCGCCACCTTGGTGAGAAGGGTTGGTTCTATTCGAAGTTTTTGGTCATCAAAAATTCCACCTGCAACAATGGTGGCACCTTTTTCAACGGCATCACCAAATAAGGATTTTAAACGATTGTAATTCTTTTGGTTAATAATCTTTGAGGAATCTTGCTCCGCATACTTTCCTTCGCTATAATACATTTTTTTGATGGCTTTCCTGGCCAATGCCACAAATTGGGTCACTTGGCTATGGTGAATCAAACCATAATCAGGTGACAGGCAAAGTTGCCCTGCATTGATGGTGGTCTTGTGGATAAGGGTTTGAGCGGCTTTTTCCAAGTTCGCCTCCGCATCCACAATAAAAGGGTTTTTACCACCCAGTTCGAGTGTTACCGAAGTCAGGTTTTTGGCTGCAGCAGCCATTACGATCTTTCCGATTGTTGGGCTACCGGTAAAGAAAATATGATCGAAGGGGAGTGCCAATAATTCCGTGGTTTCTGGAATTCCACCCTCTATAACGGCGACAAATTTGGGTTCAAAAACAGATGAGATAAGGTTCTTAACAACTTTACTCACATTGGGGGTCATTTCAGATGGTTTGGCAATTACGGTATTACCGGCGGCAATGGCAGCGACCAAAGGCTCAAGTACCAAGAGAAATGGAAAGTTCCAAGGGCCAATAATCAAAACGACCCCCCGGGACTCATACCTGATTTCAATGTTCGCATCGGATTTAATGGAAGAAGGTTTGATTTCCGGTTCCATCCATTTCTCAAGATTTTCGCAAGTCTCATCTATAATCTTGATTAGCCCCAAATGTTCAAAAACCACTGTTTCAAAAACTGGCCGTTCCAAATCCTTGCTCATTGCTTCGATCAATTCGTATTGGATTGTCCCTAAACCCTTTTGCAATTTTCTCAATTGGTCTATCCGCTCCCGGGCGGTAGTGATCCTTTGTGTATATTGATATGCTTTTTGCTGATTAAAGACCGAAACAATATCCACTGATGGTAATACTTGTGCTTTCATTATCTATTGATACTTTAGGGGGGTTAATTCTTTATAACTGTGAAATAGACATTGTAAAACCTATGATTTTACATATTTGTCAAAAAACACACAATAAATTGATTAATGTAAAAGTAAGGACCTAAAGGGCGTTAGGAAATGTTCAAATCATGTATTTGGATGTCTAAATCATTTATTTTGATTACATCTCATTCTATATTCCGTAGGGGAACATCCAACATGTTTTTTAAAGAACTTGCTAAAAGAATAGGGATCACTAAAGTTGAGGTGGGAAGCAATATCTGTTATTGATGACCCTGATGTGTTCAATTCCTTTTTGGCTTCACTGAGCAATTGTAATTGAATAAATCTGGAAGGGGATTTATTGGTCGTACGCTTAAAAATGGAATACAGATAACCGGGACTTACATTCAGTTTGGAGGCATAAAAGGACACTTTTCTGTGCTTTAAACAATTTTCATAAACCAAATTCTTGAAATTTTGCGTTAGTTTTTCTGATTCGCTTCTAACCGCAGTGGAATAATCAATATAATTGGCAAGGATATTGTCCGTTTCATAGATCAGTGCGGAAGTAAGGCTTCTGGCTATGTATTTTTCGTTGTTCTTTGGCAAACTTTTGTACAGATGGAAAATATGTCCATAAATCTGCAGCAAGGAATCCCTGTCCTCTTTTTCAAGTAGAATATAGGATGCAATGCCATCACTTAAAAAAGAATGGTTTTTTACGGTAAAAATATTTTCGTTAAGGCTGTCAAAAAAGTCCTTTTTAAAACAAACAATGAACATTTTAATGCCTTCTGAAATTTTCACACTTCCAATAAGTTGGTTGGGACGATGGATGAATAGGGAATTTTGCTTAACCTGATAGAACACATTATCGATTTCCAGTTCTAAAAGTCCCTCTTTGACCAATCCAAAGGCGTAGTAATTTGGTATGAAATGAAATGTTTGTTCATTTATATCCACTTCGGTTATAAAGACAAAATCATCCTGAGCACTATATTCTATGGCCCAAAATTCAATTAATTCCCTGATACGATAAGTTGGTGTCATGTTGCATTTAGGACAATAAAGATTTCAATGATTCATTACCACTTTCTTAAGTATCGATCTTCTCCATTTGGCCTATTTTACCAAAGGCTGAAAAAACGAAAAGTTGAACAAGCAACTAAATGTCATCGATACTTCAAATTGATTTTGACCTTTTATTTGTCTTACTGCCCTTGAATGGGAAACTAAAGTGCTCAAAACCATTTAGGTCGTAATATTTGATATCCACATGGAATAGTTTTTGGATAGGCTCTGCATAGTACTGCTGTTTTAAGCAAATAACAATAGGGATGCCTTACGGATTGATCTACTTTTTACAATCTCGTTATTTTATCCATTTGCCATTCAAATTTCTTCTAAACCCATTGATTTGCACGTCCTGATTCCTAAGTTACCAATTTCCAAACAATCGAAATCAACATTAACGTAAATCAATCCATTTTATCCATTCTGATACTTCTTTAACGGTGATAGGCTTTTTTATTTACTATCTTTTTGTCCGAATCCATCACATACAGCATGTGATTTCCTTGATAAAACCACATTGGTTTGACTTTATGGACAGAAAATTGTTTGAATTTCAAATCACATTATATTATACATTCTTTATACCGTTATAGGTCCGGCTCCTGTGGAAATGGATTCGATCGTGTTCTTTCTCCCGCTCGCATTATACCCTTTAATGGATTCTCCTTTTACAAGTTTTCGAACCAAGATCAATCTGCGATAATGTGTGTTTTCAAATCGCAGTGCCAAGGTATAGATCATAAGGATCATGCCCGCGATAATGGAATATCCATACAATGTTTTTGATGCGGTCAGGATAGCCTGTAGTTTTGCCCTGCCATATACTGCCAAACCGCCACCTCTCGGAGACAATGTTATGGCATCCAAATGATGTGCTAAATTATCAAATCCCTGTAGTTGTAATTTATAATAGGCCCAGGAATATAGGGCACCGGCAAAAGCAACACTTACAACGGAACGGACAACAATGGTCAACGCAACGGCCGCTAAGGTCTCATCCATATTGAAACCATCCAAGGCATAGTACCATATACTGATGAACAGTATGGTCATACCCAATCCCCTCATTATTTGTGGTAGCACTAAGTATGATATTTCTATCTGGGGGCTTATTAAAAAGTACATTAACACAAAGTGCAGTGTATAGAACAGTATGCCCGAAAAGATTAAAAATTTTGTCGGATATTTTTTTTTGTACCAGTAAAATGCATAGAAACCACCTAATATGATTCCTGGGACCATGGCATAGTTCAATAAATTGTTAGTGGTTGAATTATAACCTAAAATACCAACCGTGAATGTGTTTTGAATTGATGCCGATGCCAAAAACATACCTAAGCCCATTAGCAAGGTAAATCCTTGGATAAAATTTTTACTTCTAAAAATACTTAGGGGAACAAAAGGTCGTTTCAATTTTTTTTGTTTGAACAGGAAAAGGGCAAAAAAGAGAACAAAGCCCATGGTTGCGTACTGAATACTGGGTGAGGTATACCAACCTTGTTGTTTGGAAAAAACAAGCACATAGCTTAGGAGAAAAAACGAAACCGCATACAATAAAATGCTCGGCCAATGAATATAATATAGAGGGAGCTTTCTGGAAAATCGTAAATCATGCATGAAAACAACGGACAATAATACCAACACCAATAAAACGATTGTCATGATGACATAAACTGTTTGCCATTCCAAATTATATGCAATCGTTGAAAATAAATAGGAACTCAATTGGGCCGTTGAGATACTTAAAGGATAAAAAACGGAATAAAACTTGGTCCTGTTTCCATCTGGACTTAGAATGAATAATAAGGGAAGGATAAGCTCAATAAGAGCTATGATTTTAAAGTATCCGATCACAAAATTTGAAAATATTATGACATAAGGATTAGATACGGTTGCTATGACCATGGAAAACAGGGAAATCATCAATAAACTGGTTATCATGAGCTCCTTGCTTCTAAAACGCATCTTGAAACGCAATAAAAGGGGTAAAGCGGCACCCATTCCAATAAACGATGCATAATTTGCCCAAGATAGATACTCGGAATAGATCCCCAAATCATTCATCATTTCGTTGAAGTTTGCAGTATAGATCCCGCTTACCACCAATAGTGGGAAAAGGTAAAGAACAATGAGCAGTAACATAACGGGTTTGGGCACCCAATCTTTAAAAAGTCCTTTGTTGTACATACTACTTTATGGTAATCTCTACGTTCATACCTACTCTGAGCAAGTCCAAATCTTCTTCCGTATTACCTTTTGTAAAGTCAATACGAACAGGGATGCGTTGCTGAACCTTTACGAAGTTGCCTGTGGAATTATCCACTGGAATGGAAGATAGTTTAGAGCCTGTTGCCGCGGAAATCGAAGTGACGACGCCATGGTATTTTTTACCTCCCAAGGCATCCACTTCAATATTCATTTTTCTGCCCAGAGTGATATTTTCCATCTGTGTTTCCCTAAAATTGGCTATTACCCATTTTTTGTCATCTGTAACGATGCTTGCCACTTGCTGGCTCGGATTCAGCAATTGTCCCTCATTTATGATTCTACGCCCCATATACCCATCATAAGGAGCTGTTATAATGGTATAGGACAAGTTTAGTTTTGCCAGTTCAAGGGCTGCCTCTGCCTGCTTGATTCCTGCCTGGCTCATTTCTATTCTCCCATCCATTTCAAGGAGTGAATAATCTATGGATTTGCGTTGCCCCAACAAAGATTCATATTGCGCTTTGGCCGCATCATATTGTGTTTTTACCCCATCATATTGTTGTTGGGTAACGGCTTCGTCCTTTAATAAGGCCTCAAAACGTTTAAGGTTTTGTTCGGCATTCCAAAGGTTGGACTCTGCCCCAGAAATATTGGCATCGATGACCGATGTGTTGTTCGCAATGGTGTTGACCGATGACTTGGTGGTTTTTTCACCGGCCAATGCATTCAAATAAGCTGCTTCCGCCTGAGCCAGCTTGGCTTTTATTTCGCTATCATCCAATATGACCAAGGTATCCCCTTTTTTGACTCTTTGGTTTTCCTCAAAACGTATTTCTTTGATATAGGCAGAAACCCGTGTGTTGATTGGGTTGATGTAGGCCTCTACTTGTGCATCATTGGTGAAATTTTTGTCCCCAATGTGGAAATAGTATTTAACAACAAAAAATAGTGCTACCAGAGCGACTGTGAATATAAGGAGATTGGTGAAAAAGACTATTTTTTTGTTTTTGCCAACCTTTTGTTTGGATTGTTTTTTGCTATCGGACATTTTATGCTCTATTTGTAATGGTTATAGATTTCCCACTGTCTTTAGAATGTTGTAGTAGGCGTAAATGATGTTTATTTCTGAATTGACAAATTGGAGTTCGGCTTCCAATTTTGAATTACTGGCATCCAGCATATCGGTTATCAGGGCCAGCTGGTTCAAGTACTTTTTTTCAATGATCTTATAATTTTCTTCGGCCAAGTGTTTACTTTCCATATAAGTGGTCCTTTGCGAGATGGCTTCATTGTATTTTAAATAAGCTGCTTTGACCGCAACATGCAAATTTTGTTCCGTTAAGGTTTTTACCTCTGACACCTGTTCCATTTTAAGTTTTTCCAATCCGGACCTTTTGTTATTTTTATAAAGGGATTCTATGTTATAGGTCAGCGAAATGCCCACTTGCCAATTGTTGAAGTATACATCGTTTATTGGGAAGGAATTGGTTAACGGGCGTTGCATGTTATACCCTGCTATCCCTGCCAAAACAGGTAATTTTTCAGATTTTGTAATAGCCAAACTTGTTTCGGCCATTTCACTTTGTAATTGTATAGATCTAACCAATGGATGATTGGCCAATGCTTCTTCTTTATAGCTATCGAAGGCTTGTATGGCAAAATCCGTTTTTAAAGTTTGCTCATCTGGAATGATGATGGTGTCCTGTGTCAGTCCCAATGCAAAGGTCAATTGGTTGTTTAAAATGGATATATTGTTGTCTATGGTGACAACTGCCTGGTTCAAGGTGGCCAAAAGTAAATCCCCACGTACTATCTCATTGCGGGTTACCATACCTTGATCGTATAAACTGGTCACATTGTCAATCCGTTTTTGTGCCAATTTAATGTTTTCTTCAAACACCTGTTTTTGGTTGTACAACTTGTATAGGTCCAAATAGTTTGAAATCACTAAAAATTTTATGTCAAGTGCATCGTTGTCCGCATTCAAAAGGGCCAATTGTTCCTGTAAGGCGCCTATTTTTATGGTGTTTTTTACAGTGTTTCCTTTAAAGATGAGTTGTTGTGCCTGAAAGGAAAATGTATTGCCAAAGTGTGGCATGTCCACTGTGGTTTGCTTGGAAAAATCCTTATCCAGTATTGCAATATCACCGAGGTACATGGCAGTAGAGCCAAAAGACACATCAGGTAATTGAAGCTGCCTATAAATTTTGGTTTGCTGTTGTGCAATATCCACTGATTTTTTCGAAACCTTTAGTTTTTGGTTGTTATCCAAAGCTAATTGGACGATTTCATCAACGGTATACATTTTTGGAACCACCTCTTGGGTGAATCCCGCACTATATGTTGCAATGAAGAGGAGATTTAGGATGTATTTTATGCTATGCATAATAATAAATTTATAATATTCTGCAAAAATAAAACCTATATAAAGGTAAAAAAATAGTAAATAGAACTAAATTGATGTGTAATTGTACTCTTTTTTGTTTTTTTCTTTAAATCCGGACGGATTCAATCCCGTGTGCTTTTTAAAAAAGTTGCTAAAGTAGTACTGATCGTTAAAATTCAGCTCGGAAGCAATTTCAGTAATTTTCTTATTTGATGAGGTCAGCAAAACCTTGGCTTCTGAAATAATGTATTGGTGTATCACTTGATTGGCCGTTTTTTTGGTAACACTTTTAATAGTGGATGACAGGTACCTCGAACTTACAGATAGCTTATGGGCGTAAAATGAAACCTTACGTTCCCTTTTATAATTGTTGGAGAGCAGTTTTAAGAATTCAAATACCAATTCCTGTTTTCGGTCCATTATTCCCGAACCTGTAAAGTTCTGGAGGGCATTGATAGCTTCAAACACAGTATAAACGAGAACATTCAATAAATTTAAAAGGATGGTGGAACTGAACTTACTTTCCGTTTTATGGAGATTGAGTCGTAATATTTCGGTCAGTTTGTCTAATTCGGTAACTACGGATTCGGAAATAATAAACTTATTGGAATAATTGGAAATTAAAAATTGGTATACCTCAAGTCTGTTGAATTCAAAAGAAAGCTGCGAAAAAAGTTCAATATCAATGGATACAATGGTAATTTCAAGGTCTGTACTGGTCTCTTTTAATTCAAAAAAACCATTTGGAAACAAAAAATAAATGTTTCCCCCCGCAAGAGTTACTGTTTCAAACGATTTCATAAATTTAATGCGGCCTTTCCTAACGATTACAATGGATGTTTTTGTAGACCGATAGGACCTACCTTTTCCAATATAGTCGAGTAGATTTTTTTCGTTAATGTAGCGAACCTGGTTGTTGATGGTATTGGGCATATTGAAACTTGTTATAAGACAATTTGAAAAAGTGGAAGTGAAGTTTATCTGCAACCTACTAAATTACTTGATAAAAAACATTATCCATAAGTCTTAAACTGTAGATGGCTAAATATTATAAATCAATGAGGACCGTTGATTTCATAATCAGGACAAGGAAGGAGATTTTAATCAACCATTCAGTAACCTAACCTTAACGTAGGTTCCTTTGATTATTCTTGGCATTATTTGTTTATTTCTGGCAATAACACTTAATTTTGGTTTGATAAGGTAATAGGTTATGAAAATTTTAGTTCCTTTTGACTTTTCGGAAGAAGCATTACATTCACTGGGATTGGGGAGTGAGATGGCAAACCAATTGAATTATAAATTGAAAATACTCCATTGTCTCAATCTTCCAGATTTCTCATATGGTGACCCCGGCAAGATCAAGGCATTTCGCAAAGACTTGTCACAGGAGGCAATGATATCGTTGAAGAGCATCGTTAAAGGGTTGAATGACCGTTTGGTCGATGTCGATATTGAAATAAATGAAGGATCTGCATCAGCAAATATTCTCAAGGCAACTTTCGAAAGGGACATTCGCTATACCATCATGGGGTTTAAAAAGCGAATGATTCCAGATAAAATTGGTTCTACGACCAGGGATTTATTGAGATATGCTAATGGCTCAATTTTTTGCCTAAAAAACGAATTGCCCTTGAAATCGATTAAAAATATTCTCCTGGTCACTGATTTCACCGGAGTTCCGGCTAAGGCAATGGAAAATATAATTTTATTACAAAAGTTAAATAACGCCAGGTTAGACTTACTATATATCAATACACGAGAAAATTGGCTTTCCACAAAAGATACCCATAATAAAATGAAGGTTTTTTGTAAGACCCATGATTTAAAGAATACCGCATTGGATATTGTGAATGATGAAACCGTTGAACTTGGAGTACTTGACAAACTGATGACAACCAAGGTTGACTTAATAGCCATCAAGATCAACAAATCCAGTGACAAAATCCACATTACGGATACGCATTTAAGTGCCGAAAGAATTATTGAGAATACGGATATTCCTGTGTTGACCTATGCACACACAAGTATTTATCAATAGGCCTTCCCAAATAGTGATATCTATTTAAATGGATTTCATGGTTTCTACATATGGAATATTAATTGGGGAGTTGTCATAAATGGTGGGTTTCTGGAAAGAATCCTTTCCGAACTTCTGGATTTAGGAAGTTTGGCCTTGTGGCACATACTTTGAAACATGTGTTAATTTAATCCCCCCTTGATCCTAAAGTGCAGTGTTATTTCTGAATACTGTATTTTTTTGTGAATCTCATAACTATTTAGTGGCATGGATGGACCTACTCAATAAGTACACCGAAATTAGCTTTTACAGTACTTTGCTCCCGTACCTAAATTAAGAGCTTTTCCAATGGAGGAAGGTTTTTCCAGGACAAGAACTTGGCTGGGCTGAAGTACAATACCACGTTTGAAAGCACAAAGTTAAAATGCTTGACAAAAAAAAGATGACATTTGTTATTTTTGGTTATATACACTAAAAACATCATGAGACACACACTATCGGCCATTTTCTGCTGCTGCTTTTTACAGATTTCTTTGGCCCAGGAAATCTCCGTTGAAAAATTGGAAGAGGCCCTTTCTGATTACACGACAAAAATAGAACATGCCACGGTGCTCCAGGATTGTGGCCATGCCTTTGATGGACCCGCTTTTTTTTACAAACAGGTGGAGAACAATTGGTTGGACTTTGCACTGAACATCTCCAGTGATTCCAAAAAAAATATTGGAAGGGATATGTACAACAGGTATGTTACCCTTGGCCAATTGGACAACAACCATTTTGCCAAACCAAAAGTTGAAGAAATACTTCAACGTATCGTTAAAAATGTGTCCCGAAAGGATATATCCTACCGAATAAACATCCTTAAATCCGAGGAAATAAATGCTTTTGCCACCTTGGGCGGTTACCTATACATTACCACTGGGCTGCTAAACTTCATTGATTCGTACGATGAATTGGCGTTCATCATAGGACATGAAGTGGCCCATGAGGACAAACTCCACACCCAAAGGAAAGTAACCAAACTTACGCTCTCCACAGACCTTGAGGGAATGACCCGTATGGAAGGTTTCACCGATATCGCCAATAAGATCAATAGTACCCTTTCCCCTCCATTTGATCAAATTGATGAATATGAAGCCGACAAGGTCGGGTTTGAATTGGCCAAGGCCGCCGGATATGATGTGAACCGATTTGCGGATTTCTTCAAAAAATTGGAACGCTACCAAAAGCAAGATCTCCTTACAAAATTGACTTCTACGCATCCTTTTGCGGAACATCGCAAAAAATGCATCCAATCCTATATCGACCAATAAAATGATACCGGAAATGCACCTCATCTGGAACGGACAGTCCATTCCCCTGTCTAAAAATGAAATTATCACCATTGGGAGAAAAGGCCATGGTGCCCATGTTGAGATAGACAGCCGACTTGCTTCCAGAAAACATGCCCAAATTGAAGCAAGGATGGACGGAATCTACATCATGGACCTTGAAAGCTCCAATGGGACCATGGTTGGGCAACAGCCGATCACCCCAAATACATGGGTCAAGATGTTACCTGATGATGTTTTTACCATAGCATCACAAAAACTAAAAGTAGCCGCTGAAGGTCAAAAAGAAAAGGCTCCAAAATCCTCGGAACCCCAAAAGGAGTTCAAAGGCTTCAAACAGAAAATTGTATCCAAAGGAGCTTATAAAATTGGTAGACTCGAGAATAATGACATTGTTTTGGATGATCCCACGGTGACCCGGGAACATGCAATAATTTCCTATTCGCAGGGTGAATTTTGGATCGAGGACCTCGGCTCCACCAATAAGACCTATCTCAATGGAAAGGAGTTGAAATCCAAGGCCAAGTTCAAGGACAGTGATACGGTCACCATATCATTTTACACCATTACCCTTAAAGACGGGGCCAAGGACCTAAGGAAAGAAAGCAGTGCCATAAGAGCATTGGCAATTCAAAAAAAATATCCCAACAACAAGATTGGATTGCAGGCCATGTCCCTGAACATTCCCCATTCCACTTTTGTGGCATTGATGGGACCGTCAGGGTGTGGAAAATCCACCTTGTTGAAATGTTTGAACGGGGAGAATCCGGCCACGGCGGGGGAAGTATTCATCCATGGATTGTCATTGGCCGATAATTTCAGCCTCATCAAAAAGAAAATAGGTTATGTCCCCCAAGACGATATCATCCACAAAGAATTGACGGTATACAAGACTTTGTTCTACGCGGCAAAGCTACGTTTGCCGGATGATACTGCCGTATCAGAGATCAACCAAAGGATTGATAAGGTCATCAAGGACCTCAATTTGGACCAAGACAAGGAAAAGGACATCAGGATCATAAAAGTGGGCAATCTTTCTGGTGGACAGCGCAAACGTGTGTCCATTGCGGTGGAACTTTTGACCGAGCCCACCATTCTGTTTTTGGACGAACCCACTTCTCCCCTAGATCCCGAGACCATTGAAAGTTTTCTGAAGAGCCTTAAAAAATTGGCCCACTCTGGAACCACGATTGTAATGGTGACCCACAAACCGGAAGACCTCAACTATGTGGACCAAGCCATATTTTTGGGTGTTCAGGGGCACAAGGTATTTCAAGGCCCGGCCAGCCTATTGACTTCCCATTTTGAAGCCCAGAACATTGTAGAGGTCTACAGTAAAATGAGTGATATCGGCACGGTAACCTCCTATTACCAAAAACCCGGCAAAGTTGGATATAAGGCCGTTAACAACCCAGACGTAAAAAAAGAAAAACCCGACTCGTACTGGCTACAATTGTATTGGTTGGTTTCAAGATATTTCAACATCAAACTCAATGACAAGGGAAATTTGGCCCTGTTATTGGCACAACCCGTGATCATTGCGGCATTGGTCTGCTTGGTATTCAACAAATTTCAGATTGGGGTCATGTTCTTGATGGCCATTTCTGCCGTTTGGTTTGGGGTGAGCAATGCCGCAAAAGAGATTGTTGGTGAGCTTACGGTATACAAAAGGGAGCGAATGTTCAACCTGAACATCAATACCTACATCCTTTCCAAATGGCTGGTACTTTCCTTGATTGCCCTGGTGCAGACCGTATTGTTTGTGAGCATCATCTACCTCAATTTCAAATTAAACACCTATGAAGGTTTTGAGGAAGTGTACCTACGTCCTTTTGGCCAGAGCATGCTGTTCATGTTCTATATTTCGGTTTCTGCCTCCCTGATTGGATTGTGGCTTTCATCAGCCTTCAATACCACAGAGAAAGTAATGACCGTAGTGCCCATTGCACTGATGCCACAGATCATGTTGGCCGGGGTAATGACAAAAATCAACAATACCTTGGTGGAAATCTTGAGCTTTTTCACTTTGGGCCGATGGGGCACCGAGGGCTTTGCCCGTTTGCAGGACAATGCTTCCCCCGCTTCTGAATTCAATCCAGACACCGTTCAAGCCGTTTTGACCTCTGTGCCATTACCTGCACCAGAAGTCGGTACACAGACCACCTCAACCTCAGCAGTGCAACTCCTCGACCTGTACAATGAAAAGTTGGTGGATGATGGAACGTTGATCGGTGATGTCTTCAACAGTTTTGATATGAACGTGGTGGTCATCGCAGCACTCAATGTTATGTTTTATGTCTTGATCTATGTTTCACTTAAAAAGAAGGACAGTATTTAAAACTACCACTATGAAAAAAATAACACTAGTATTTGGAGTACTTCTTTTGTTTACCTCATGTAGCAAAAAACCAGAATTTGTTGCCATAGACCATGTTACCATTAAAGGACTCACGGAAGATGCATTGGTGGTGGGATTGGATTACGTGGTATACAACCCCAACAATGTAAAAACAAAACTGAGGCAATCCAGTATGGAGATTTTTTATAAGGATTCTTTGGTAGGAAAAGGGTTTTTAAACGAACAAATGAGTCTCGCCGCCAATGATACCATACGAATACCGGTAACCTGCGAGATAGCACTCAAAAATCTTAATGCCTTTTATCCTGAATTATTGGCATCAGATTCCACCGAATTTGCCCTCAAGGGCAATGGAAAGGTGAGCTTTCTGCTGAATTCCTTCACCATTGCACTGGATGACAAGATACATCTGAACACCAAAAAGGCCATTTTGGAGGAAATCAGCAAAAATTTGGATTACGGCAATAATTTTAAAATTCGGTCCATTTCCAGCAATGAATTGCCCTCACTGAGCAAAACACGGTTAAAATTAGGTGTTGAGACCCTGAACAGATTGCCCATTGCCTATACCATCAATACCATGAAACTTGAATTCTATTTGGATGAAAATAAAGGGAAAGTGGCAGAGTGGACCATGGATGAACCATTTTACCAAGAAGCACTAAAATCCACTACCATTCCCATTGATGTTACCTTGAGCAATTTTGATATTTTAAAACAGATGAAGTTCTCTTGGCTGACCGACCAAAAAGCGAATTTCACTATTTTAGGCGAGGCCCAAATAAAAATTCAGGAGTATGAATTCAACGTGCCCATAAAGGACCGTGTGGAAATAGGATTATAGCCATTTCAGAAAAACCTTGATGACCGACCAAGAACTGATAGACCAATTAAAGAAAGGGAACGAGAATTGTCTGCAGCAACTGTACCAGCATATGGGCATGGTAAAAAGTTGGGTAGGACAGAACAACGGCAATGAAGATGATGCTTTGGATGTTTTTCAGGAAGCCATTATCGTATTCTATAAAAATGTGATGGCCGGAAACTATGAACTCCGAAGCAAAATAAGCACCTATCTGTTTGAAATCTCGAAACGACAGTGGCTCAACCAACTCAACCGTAGAAAAAAATATGAAAATAGACAAAGTGAGATTGGTATTTCACAAGAAGGCCATGAATCCATAGATCCGGAAATCACCCGAAAGGGCCCAAACCTCCGGGAATACCTTGAAAAAGCTCTAGCAAAGGTCGGGGACCCCTGCAAATCTGTTTTGGAGGCCACCATATTTTTGGGGATGCGCATGGAGGATATAGCCGAAAGAT
Organism: Flagellimonas lutimaris; assembly: GCF_051494225.1. Lineage (GTDB taxonomy): Bacteria > Bacteroidota > Bacteroidia > Flavobacteriales > Flavobacteriaceae > Flagellimonas > Flagellimonas lutimaris_A. The sequence goes on from NZ_JBNPYE010000005.1 coordinate 169,706, forward strand.
TCAATTACTCCAGTGCCCGTTCCGCCAGCCAACAGAAATTACGGTGTCTTCAAAAGCTAAGGGGTGAAGTCTCCTATGATGTCATAATCCGTTTAAAATAGCCATGAGGGAAGAATTGAGATATATTGATTTGATTGACAAACACCTGACCGGCCATCTTAATGATGATGAAAAAAGTGAGGTGGAACAGCTGTTAGCTGAAAACAAAGAATTTGCAAAGGAGCTTGAGGTATATAAAAAGATCTACAAGGGCATTGAATCAAAGGAGGACCGAAAACTAAGGGCCAAGCTAGACCTTTTGTATGCCGAATATAAGGCGTCTGGAGAGCAAAAGCCCAAAGGGCTATACCGTAGACTGATCATCTACAGCGGGGCCGTGGCAGCCTGTATTGTGTTGGGAACCCTGTTCTACGTCTTCAGATCAACTGGTAACGACCCTATTGGCAATGACACCCCCAACGTGGTTGATGTGGACTCCGTTCGAACGCAGCCAGTGGATAGTCTCATTTTGAAAAAGAACGACACCCAAGTTACAGAGAAAGAAGAACTGCCCGAAGATGAATTGGGTGGCAGCCCGCAAGACGAAACACAATTTGCTTTCTCCAACGGAAAATCACTTCCATCGGAATCCATACGTCTGGTTAGACAGCCCTCATCGCTCACCTACACTTTTAATGGCCAAGAACTGGTCTTATATGAGGATTCAGGGATTTCAGGCCTTCAATTACAAATGGGTAAAGATCAAAAAGACAACTATTACTTAAAATATGGGGATAAATTGTTCAATCTGGCCATTTCATCGACCATAAATCCATTGGAAGAAGTCCAAGAAGGATACACTTTTGGGGGAATTCAAGATGAGAGCGTGCAAGTGAAAGTCATGCCCCTCATTGCAAATTCGCAGCCCTATTCCGGTTTTACCGTTTCACTTACGGAGAACTCATCCATGGATAAAAATTATTTCTTTTTGGAACAGAATGAAAAAAAACAGTTGGTCATTGATGCCAATATGGATATTGATTCCATTACGGTCATGGTTGTTTCAAAAAGCGAAGGGAACTCTTATTACCTTATTCATAAAAATGAGCTCTATCCCCTAAACATTGACGCTACTGAAACCACCTCACTAGAACAAATCGATTTTACCAAAAATAATGAAACCCGTATGTTCATGGACCGGCCATCCTTTCCGAAAGGTGTTTACGAAATAATTTTTTAGAAAAAATCACCAAAAAAGATGACCTCGCCAATCTGCGGTTATATACCCATAGAAAGTATAACCAAAACGATTAAAAATGACATCCAAAAAAGTACACACAATTCTTCTAATTGGTTTGTTCTGTGGTTTTGTAAATGCCCAAAATCCAGATGCCACAAAAAGAGGGAGCCGGGGAACGACCGCTAAGACTGCGGAACGAGTAGATCAAGTGGACCAAATTGTCCAGAAAACCAACAAAGACATTGACCAAACGGTGGAGGGCATTGACAGCACCATTGAAGGTGCCAAGGAAACCGTTGAAAAGGTGGGGAGCATTTTGTTCGGCTCCAAGAAGGAAAAAAGCAAGAACACAATATTGATTTCCATAGCCACTGTTACCTATGGGGACAAAAATGTAGAAAACCTGTACCATGAACTCTCCAAGAAAAATGGAACGAAAAAAACCTCCAAAACATTTTCGAATGGCATTCTTACCATCCAAATTGAATCCAAACAAAATGCGGGTACCATTTGGCAAGAGTTATCCCAAAATGTAAGGGACCCTTTTCAGGTAACCTCCATGGGAGAAAACAACATTGCGGTTAGACTGCCAACCGAGGCTGAATAATCCGTAAATAACCCAGTCACGATATGGCTATTTCATAAATCCAAAACATATTTGACACCAAGGTCTAAAAATGTTGGTATAAAAAGTTTCATATACCTATTTTTAATGCTGACTGCCGAATAGGTTCAGGTACAAGAAGATATAACACTAATTTCAACCTTAACACCTCATCACAAAATGAAAAAATTACTACTACTGATCGCCTTGCTTTCCTTGGTTCCCAACCTTGCATCCGCAAGACGTATCGGAGGACTTTTTGGAAAAAGCGAACGAATCCATAAAATTACTGACGTCGATATTAAAGGTGCCAATGGCGAAGACCTTTACCTGGCCCACAAAACAACATCCCTGTACATTTTTATGGGAGCCTACATGACGGATGATGGTTATGTTTTGGGGGTAAAAGGAAGTATCGACACCTATTATGACCTGGATGAAGAGCAGATAAAAAAATTCCAGGCCAGCGGAGCTTTACCAACCCCTCTTCCGCCCTATAAAATAGAATTCACCGAATGGCTATGGGGATATGCCCTATGGATACTGCTTGCCGTTCTGGCCATAATTTGGTTCTTCCCAAAGAATAAAGAAGCTCTTTTTGCCCAAGGATGTAAATATTACTTTGGTAAAAACACTCCGGTAAATTACCCAAAGGCCATGCGCTATTTTGAAAAATCGGCCAAAAAAGAATATGGTCCGGCCGTATTCAACCTTGGGGTCATGCATCTCTCGGCCCAGGGTACCAAGAAAAATGTGGACAAGGCCATGGAATTACTGAGAAAAGCCTCCAAATTGGGATATATGGATGCCAATGTAACACTGGGAAACCTCTATTACAATGGCAGTGAAGTGACCAAAGACCTTGGTAAGGCCGAGGCTTGGTACAAAAAGGCCTGCGATCAGGGAAATGCCGATGCCTGCAAAATGGTGACCCACATACAACAGGCAAGTTAATTAAAATCAACATCAATCAGCAACCAAATTCAACTACGCCGACCATCATGAAACTATCACATTACCAGTGGGATCCAGAAAAAGACCTTATAGCTGAGGGCGGGTTCGCCGAAGTGTTCAGGGCCAAGGACCTCAATGCCGAAGGAAGATATGTGGCCCTCAAAATCTACAAAGAAGCTGTTTCCAGGGGTACCTCGGGAAGTACCGGACAGAAAAAATACAGCTTGGAACAGGAGTTTTCCAAAATAGATGGGCTGTCACATACCCACCTTATCACCTATTATGGTCTGGAATACATTACCCACACGGATGCCATGGGCAGAAACGTGAATTATCCTGTGTTGATCATGGAGTATGCCGGGGAAGGAACCTTGGGCCATGCGATACACCGAAAGCTCTCTTTGGAAGAAGGAAAGAACATTATCGTGGAGGTGGCCCAAGCGGTGGATTATCTGCACAAACAGGGCATTGTCCACAGGGATTTAAAACCTGGGAACGTACTATTTTCCAAGGACCGCAAAGGAAACAAAGTGCCCAAGGTGACCGATTTTGGGATCAGTCAGGACATTCTATCCGACAAGACCATTCAACAGTCCATGACCGAGGGGGTGGGAACACCTCACTACATGGCTCCGGAGCAATTCTTTAAAAAGAAATTCGGACTGAATGGGGATATCAGTGAGCGTACCGATATCTGGGCCCTTGGCATCATGTTCTACAAAATATTGACCGGAAAGTTGCCTTTTGGACATGACAAGAAGGACTATGAACTCATTCGGGACGGTATCGTTGGGGAAGAGCCCGATTATTCCGAGGTGCCCGAAAGATTTAAGAATTGCATAAAGACTTGTTTGCAGAAAAATGCTTCGGATAGGTATGCTTCCGTATCCGATTTCATCCGGGACATCAATGGGGAAAGCAATGAAAGTGGCACTGTGTTCTTGGGAGGTAGCGAAACACAATTTTCCCCACCGCAATCCAAGCCCAAAAAGAAGAAAAAAGTCTGGCCTATTTTATTGGCCACTATCTTAATCTTGGGTGCAGGATATGCGGGATATGCCTTTTACAAGGCTTCCAAGGTTAAATCCATATTATCAGAAGCCTGGGATGCCTATACACATGGTAACCATAAAAAAGCCTATGGTCTTTACCAGGATGCCGCTGAATATGGTTCTGGTGAGGCGAATTACTTTTTGGCCACCATGAACAATTATGGATTTGGTACCGAAGTCAACTACGACATTGCCTTGCAATATACAGGCAAGTCCTTGGATTCTGGATATGAAATGGCGGACTTTCAATATGCCTGGGCCTATCAGAATGGTTTCGGAGTGGATAGGGACACGGTAAAAGCCCTCGTGTATTTCAAAAAGGTATTGGATCGGGTCAAAAACCAAAGTGAGAAAGGAAATCCAGAAGCACAGAATATTTATGGATTAATGGAATTGAACGGGTATGCCGTGGGAAAAGACCCTATCAAAGCAAAAAAAATGTTCAAAATGGCTGCGGAACAGAACCATCCGGCGGCCATAGAGAACCTGGCCATCCTATACAAGCTAGAGAAAAAATACGAGGATGCCTTTAAAATGTACGAGAAGGGCAAAGATCTCAATAGGTATTCCTGTTACCGTGGCCTGGCCGAGATGTACCGTTACGGCCACTTTGTTCCCAAGGACACCGTCAAGGCCCTCGAATTATATACCAGTGCCGCTGAAAACAATGACCTAGTATCACAATATTCGTTGGGCAATTTCTATTATAAGGGAATCTTGGCCGCGAAGGATAGGTTGAGGGCCGTACAATGGTATACAAAAGCAGCGGAACGTGGCTATTTGAACGCACAAAATGAACTCGGCATCATCTTTTATGAAGAAAAGAAGTTTACTGAAGCGAGAAAATGGTTCCAGATGGCAGCTGACAAAGGAAATGCCTTTGGCGCCTATAATCTTGGATTGATTTATTACCAAGGTCTCGGTACCCCAAAAGATATCTCCGAAGCAAAAAAATGGTTTTTGGTCGCAGCTGAAAAGGGATATGCACAGTCCCAATATAAAATGGGTGATATTTTGGAATATGGAGATGATGGCAAGGTTGATCTTGAGGAAGCCATACGATGGTACGAACTTGCCGCGGTTCAAAATAATGTTCCTGCCCTATATGCTTTGGGCAGGCTATACTATGATGGAAAGGGGAAACCAAAAAACCGTAAGACCGCCAAGGAATATTTCATCAAGGCAGCGGACCAAAACTATTATTTGGGACAGTACATGCTGGGAGTGATGGCTGAAAACGGCATAGAGGGCACCGTAAATTATGTGGAAGCCGAAAGATGGTACAAACTATCGGCAAACCAAGGGTATTTGAAAGCCCAAAAGGCATTGGGCGGCTTGATCTACAATGGCAAAATTCCCGGACAAAAAAAGATAGTGGCCCGTACTTGGTACAAAAAAGCAGCAGACCAAGGGGATGCCGATGCCCAATATATGGTGGGATTGATAGATTATAATGACAAGTATTACAGTTTGGCAAAAACATGGTTTTTAAAGGCGGCAAAACAGAACAACTCCAATGCACAAAATTATCTAGGGGTCATGTACGAGCTCGGATATGGATCTCCCAAAAATCCATACACGGCCTTCAACTATTATAAAGAGGCGGCGAACAACCAAAACCGTTTGGCAATGTACAATACAGGGCTATGTTATTATTACGGCAAGGGAGTAACCGTCAACAAAACCATTGCCAAGAATTGGTTTGATAAATCCTGCACCGCCGGCTATCAATCAGCTTGCAATTTCTTAAAGAAGAATTATTAAATAGGTTGTAATGAAGCTTTATGTACCGGTGCATTGCCATGAACTTGGCCAACGTACGAACAACGAGGACGCCATTTACCCTAAGGAGGCATCAGAAAAAACCAGATTATTTATGGTTTGCGATGGTGTCGGTGGCCAGGCCAAGGGCGAAGTGGCCTCTTCCTTGGTTTGTCAAGGATTCGCTGCATATGTCTCTGAAAATCCAATCGGGACCATAGAAAACAGCATGTACTTACCTTTGGCCCTGCAAAGTGTCGAACAAAATTTGGGTACATACCTCGAAACCCATCCCGAAGCGAAGGGCATGGCCACTACGCTCACTTTTTTGCTGATTTCAGATGAGGAAGAAAAGGCTTTGATCGGGTGGGTAGGCGATAGTAGGGTATACCACATACGGGATGGTAAGATCCTCTTTCAAACCAAAGATCATTCCGTGGTGCAGGGAATGGTGGATATGGGAGAAATTACCGAAGAAGAAGCCCAAACACATCCCAAACGGAATATTATCACAAGGGCGATAAATGGCACCAATCCAACAAGAATCGATCAACATGTCATTACGGATATCAAGAAAGATGATTTCTTTTTTCTTTGTACCGATGGCATTTTGGAGCACCTTGACGAAGAAAGGATTTCTTTATGGTTCAGGGACAAAGCATCGGTGCAGGGAATCAAATCGGAAATCATGGAAAATGCCAAAGACGGTACCAAAGACAATTACTCCATGTATATCATAAAAATAAAAGATGTATGAAAACAAGATTTGGGGCAGTTTCCATAGGAATGATGTGCTTGGATATTGGGGAGTCCCAATACAAAAATTAATTCTTAACAATTACTTAAAAATTAAGCCCAGATAACGATACGTTGTTTGGATAGATTTGGATACCAATTAAAGTTGAGGTGACCAATTCCAGTCTTGAGAACGATTTCGTGTTTATCCTGCAATTAAAGCAAGGCGAAAGACATGCGTATGACAAATTATTCAACACCTATTGGAAACCCCTTTTTAAATCTGCCTTCAATATTTTAAAAGATCAAAAAATCTGTGAGGAGATTGTCCAAGATATTTTCATTGGTATTTGGAAAAATAGAAAAAATCTTGAAATCAAAGTTTCTTTGGAAAAATACCTTTTTTCATGTGTTCGATATCAGGTGTTCAATCAATTTCGTAAAAATCAAAAAAATTTAAGGGCAGAACTCTTTGAAAATTTAGAACAGCGCTGTACCTACGAAAACCCAGAAAGCGAAGTGCTGTATAAAGAACTTGCTCAAAAAGTTGACTCCATTGTAGAAGAGCTACCAGAAAAATGTCGCTTGGTCTATAAAATGAGTCGCGAAGAACAACTGAGCCACAAAGAAATTTCCAGCCGATTGAACATCTCCCCGAAAACGGTTGAGGACCATATTACAAGAGCACTTGGTATATTGAGGACATCCTTGGGAGGTTTTCTAAGCTTACTTTTCTTATCCACCTTATTATTTCCTTAGTTTCCTTTTGGACCCAAGTAACCTGGAAAATATCCTTATTTTTAAAAAAAGTGAGAAATCTATCCGGGGATGAACAAGTTTTAGGACACTATATTAATGGGACACATAAAGATGTGAGCCATTTCAAAAAATGAATAAAAAACAATTCTTAAATCTTGTAGAAAAGTATCTATCAGGTAAAGCCACTCCCGAGGAACAAAAAATTCTTCTACGGTATTACAATAGCTTTCAAACGAAAGACAGTGAAGAAGAAATGGATTTTTTAGTTTCGGATGAAAGAAAAAAGAACATTTTAGGAAATATCCAAAAAACAGTAGAAAAAGAGCAGACCAGAAAGTTGTGGAACAAAGAGATTCTAAAATATGCAGCTATTGGAATCTTACTGTTGGGCGCAGGTTACTTCTTTAAGAGCATGCTGCTGGATACAAATGAGAACCTTTTGCTCATTCAAGATGAAAATTCCATTACCCTAGAAATGGAAAACGGGAATACAAAGATCATTGCTGAAGATGGCCAAATCAATATTAAAAATTCCAGCGGTAGTGTCATAGCCAGTCAAAATGGTAATCAATTGGTTTATGATAATAAAACCGATACCGAGGAATTGGTCTATAACACCCTTAGAGTACCATATGGCAAAAAGTTCAATCTCCAATTGTCCGATGGCACAAAAGCGTATTTGAATGCGGGATCCTCACTTAAATATCCGGTCAAATTTTTACAGGGTATGGTAAGACAGGTTTTCCTATCGGGTGAAGTGTTTTTGGATGTCCAAAAGGATTCTGCCCACCCATTTATTGTTAATGCGGATAACTTAAACATACAAGTGTTGGGTACCAAGTTCAATGTTACCGCCTATCCCGAAGACGATACATCAGATGTTGTTTTGTTGGAAGGTTCCGTGAAATTGGATAGTGATAAAGGCGATTTGAATCCCGTAGTACTAAAACCGGGTTTCAAAGGAAGCTATGACAAAAACGCCCATGATATAGATACCAGGGAGGTGATTACAGGGATCTATACATCTTGGATGAATGGAGAATTGGTATTTAGGAACATGTCGTTCCAAAACATTCTTAAAAAGTTGGAAAGGCATTATGATGTGGTCATTGTCAACAACAACAAAAAACTATCATCCGAAAAATTCAATGCCAATTTTGGGAATGATTCCCTTATTCAAGTCCTGGAAAATTTAAAGGCCACCTATGGAATTGATTTTGAAGTCGATAAAAACCAAATAACCATTTACTGACAACTTAAAACTACAAAGCCAATGAGATAGATACCAGACTTGACTGAAATAAGAACCACTCGTTTTCTTCCTTGAATCTGAAGAAATAAAAAATCGGAAAATGGTTGCACATTTCCCGATTGGGTTACAGTGATCATTAGGAGAATAACCACAATTTAACACTATAAAAGTATGAAAAAACTTCTTTACCATACAAGAAGCCCTTACCCTTTATTGAAATTTGATTTAAAAATGAAACTTAGTGTGCTGTTCACGTTTGTTGCACTTTTGACAATAAAGGCGAACACTTCTTATGGACAGCAGACTAAACTTACACTGGATCTGAACAATGTTTCTGTAGAGCGACTTATCGATAACATTGAAAACAGTACTGAATTTAGGTTCGTTTATAAAGTAACGGCCGTGGACCTGGAACGCCAAGTCACCATTCATGTAAAGGAAGAGTTGATAGAAAAGGTATTGGAGAGGATCTTTACAAATACCTCGACCTCTTATAACGTTATTGATCGGCAGATATTCCTGACTGAAAAAAAGGAGCCTATCATCGTTCACAAACCAATTACCGTACCCAAACCACCACAATTTACCATCGTCGGAAAAGTTGTGGATGAATTTGGAACACCCCTATTGGGGACCACAGTTGCCGTAAAAGGAACTACCTATGGCACCACTACGGATTTTGATGGCAACTTTTCCTTGACAATAGATGGTTCCAATGCAATACTGCAATTCTCATTTGTTGGGTACGTGACCCAAGAAATAGAAATTGGGAATCAAACCACCATCAATGTAAAATTACTGCCGGATAATGCTGAACTGGATGAAGTGATCGTGGTCGGATATGGTACACAGAAGAAAAGTGATGTTACAGGTTCCGTCACTTCTGTGGCCCAGGAACGATTGGATTTGGTTCCAAATAGAAATATCGCACAAGTTTTGCAAGGAGCCTTGCCAGGTGTTACCATTCGCCAAACGACGGCAGGAGCAGTAGGGGAGCAAACAATCATAGTCAGGGGCCGCAACTCCATTTTGGCCAGCAACGAACCCCTCATAGTTATGGACGGGGTGCCCTATTATGGGAATTTGAATGATATCAATGTCAATGACATTGCCTCTTTGGAGGTGTTGAAAGATGCATCTGCATCGGCCATTTATGGCTCCAGAGGATCCAATGGTGTTGTTTTGATCACGACCAAAGCAGGCACGAAAGGAAAGGCCAAAATCAGTTATCAAGGAAAATATGGTATCCAGGAACCTATCAATCTACCAGTTTTCTTGACCGGAAAAGAGTTCTACGAATTTAAATCCACCCGTAACGCCGAACTGTTGACCGACACAGAAATTGCGAACTATGAGGCTGGATTGGAGACGGATTGGATAGACCTATCCCTAAGGACCGGCTATACACAGGCCCATAACATTTCCGTTGCTGGGGGAAGTGATAACATCCAATACTACATTGGTGGTAATTTTTTGGATGTAAAAGGGCTCTCTGTCACCGATCAGTACCAAAGAATTTCGGGAAGGGTGAACATCGATGCCAAAATAACAGATTGGTTGGACTTTGGAACCAGAAGCCAATTCACTTATGATGATAGGGGAGGTTATGACATTGACTATGAAGCTGTTTTTGAGATTAACCCACTTCTGGCCAATCCTTTTGACGAAAATGGAGAAATCAATCTATTTCCATGGCCAGAGTTTCCTGATGAAAATCCTTTAGAGGCCCAAAATTATGATGATGAGGATTACTCCAATCAAATTGTTTCGAACAATTATATCAATATAGCCTTTCCTTTTTTAAAGGGATTAAATTATAGGTTGAACACTGGTATACGAAGAAGGTGGTCTGAACGTAAAACATATGCCGGAAACAATACAGTAGTGGGAATAGCCAACTCGGGCTATGCATATCTTTCCAGTACCGAGTTTAAAAATAATGTAGTGGAAAATATACTCACCTACAGCAAGGAGTTTGGCAAGCACAATGTATTTCTTACCGGTGTCTTTAGCTATGAGGAAAACGAGCAGTATTTTGAGGAACTCACAGCGGTCAATTTTCCTAACGACGAGTTCTCCTATTTTGGAGTTTCACAAGCAACTTCGCTGGTGGCACAAAATGATTACCAACGCACCGCGCTTATTTCACAAATGTTGCGCCTCAATTATTCCTTTGACAATACCTACTTGTTGACTTTGACAGGAAGACGGGATGGTTTTTCAGGTTTTGGGCCTGATAATAAATGGGGTATTTTCCCTTCTGTTGCATTAGGATGGAACATTTCAAGAGAACCTTTCCTCGAAGATTCGTCCACTATCAACCAACTAAAATTAAGGTTGTCATGGGGTGTAAATGGAAACCAGGCGGTTGACCCCTATTCATCAATAACAAGATTGCGGGACAGGAACACTTTATCTGGTGACCAGTCCTTAGTAGGGTATGTCCCCAGTGTCATTGGCGATAAGGATTTGGGATGGGAATCGAGTGAAACCTATAATTTGGGATTGGATTTTGGATTTTTCAAGAACAGGATTTCAGGGGATGTGAACCTATATGAGACCAACACCTCCGATCTATTGTTGAACCGGACCATATCTTCCGTTCACGGAATAAACCAAGTGACCCAGAACATTGGGGAAACACAAACTCGGGGACTTGAACTTTCCCTTTCTGTTGTTCCTTTGGCCACACAAAATTTCAATTGGAAAATATCTGGAAACTTTGCAACCAACAAGAACAAGATAGTCTCCTTGTATGGTGATTTGGACGGGGATGGGCTAGAAATCGATGATTTGGCCAATGCTTGGTTTGTCGGGGAGCCCATTCGCGTCAACTTTGACCAAAAGATGATCGGGGTTTGGCAATTGGGGGAAGAGGAAGAAGCTGCCATTTATGACAGGGTTCCCGGTGATGCTAAAATAGAGGATGTTGACAATAATGGGGTTTTGGATGATGATGATCGTCAGATCATAGGGCAACAAGATCCAAAATATACATGGGGACTGAGCAATGCCTTTCAGTATAAAAACCTGGGGTTAGAGATATTCTTTATTGGTTCCCACGGCGCTACGCGGTTTAATAATCTACTGAGGGACAATACAGCAGCTGAAATTAGGCGAAACGTCCTTAAAAAGAATTGGTGGACACCAGATAACCCCACCAATGAATACTATAGGAACAATGATGAGGTAAAGGGAGGCTCAATTTATGAAGATGCCAGTTTTATCAGGTTAAAGGATATTACCCTCTCCTATAGTTTCCCTGAAAAGGTTCTCTCTAAAATCAAGCTGGATAAACTTCAATTGTTTGCATCGGGAAGGAACCTACTTACCATTACAGATTGGACAGCCGGAGATCCCGAACTGGAACTCCCGAGCAGTCAAGCGGGCATTCTTCCTCTTCAACGAGAGTTGACCCTTGGATTAACAATAGAATTTTAAGTAAAAAAGAAGAAATGAAAAAAATAATAATAAGCCTTATGACCACTGTACTCCTCATTAGCGGTTGCAGTGATGATTTATTGAACGAAAACCCGCCCAATGTAATTTATGCAGAGAAATTATACTCTGAGCTATCTGGGCTGGAAGCAGGAATAAACGGTCTTTATTCCCTGATGCGCTATGAGCGGGAAGGATTGAATGCCAGTTCCTCCCTAATTACGGATGTTACCATGTCCGGTACCGATATGTTTGCCGCTAACCATAGTGGTAATGGGGTATCCCGTGTATCTGTGGATTGGACAGCCAGAAACAAACCGGATTATAATGTATATGAAGGTGTTTTCCTATGGCTTTATGAAATTGTAAACTCTTCCAATGAGATCATAAAGAATGTTGAAGAAAGGGATGACATTGATTGGAGCGGTAATGAGCTAAGTGAAGTTGAAAACAAAAACTTGATTCTTGCTGAGGCAAGAGTGGCCCGGGCGTTTGCCTATCGTCACCTTACATATCTTTGGGGCGATGTTCCTTTGAATTTGAGCCCGTCAAGTGATGGAATAATCAGAACCGACTGGGAGCGTACCCCTGTGGATAAAGTAAGGCAACAAGTGATCAAAGATCTACTTTTTGCAGAGCCCCTTATCCCTGTTGAGGGCTCTTTGACGGGTAGAATGACCAAAGGGGCCGTGCAGCACTATCTGGCGGAAATATATCTCACCTTGAACAAACCGGATAGCACACTGTTTTGGGCGAGCAAAGTGGTCAACAATCCAGCGTATGCCCTAATCACCGAACGTTATGGGGTTCAGGCTGGCCAAGACGGTATCGCTTTTATGGATATGTTCAAGGATGGGAACACAAATCGCGAAGAAGGAAATTCAGAGGCTTTATGGGTCTTCCAGTTCAAAAACAATGTTCTTGGTGGAGGGGAATATCCCATTATGGCAATGCACCATACCTCTAGATATAGGAGTGGTGATCTGGATTTGACCGTTACGGCTGATAGAGGGGGATATGGAAATGGTAGGTCTTCTTTGACCAAGTGGGCACTGGATAATTTTGATGACCCCAACGATGACAGGTTTTCGGAATATGCCATTAGAAAGGCCTTCACCTATCGGGATGCGGCAGGGAATGCGCCTTATCCAGCTGACAATCTCCCCGAAGGTAAAAATTATGGGGATAAAATCTATTTGGATTGGAGCGAGGATATCACCGATGACCATAATGGTATTGAAGAATGGCCCTTCAGTAGGAAATACGATTGGGCCGATCCCATTGATCCCATTGGGAACAGGGAATCGTTTTACGATCAAATTTACCTTAGGGCAGCGGACACATATCTATTAAAAGCTGAAGCGGAGTTCAAGTTGGGGGATGCAGGGGCCGCTGCCAATACCATAAACACACTTAGGACAAGGAGCCATGCTTCCAATATTACGGAAAGCGATATCGATATTGATTTTATACTGGATGAGAGAGCTAGGGAACTGATGGCCGAGGAACCTAGGAGATATACCCTTTTGCGAACCGGAAAATGGGCCGAACGTACCATGAAGTATAACAATCGCGGGTCAAGTACCATTGATCCACAGCGTGATATTTTGCTGCCCATTCCGCAGTCTGTCATAGATTCCAATTTAGAGAAAGAAATGCCCCAAAACCCAGGCTTCTAAAAACAAAGGCCCCTGACCATAATCAAGTAGGGGCTTTTATTTCCATAGTATGATGAAAAAAAACACTTTTCTACTTATATCATTTTTAGTACTCGTTTTTCATTGCCAAGGACAGAAAAAAGAAGGGTACGACAACAGCCTTTTGGAACAACTGCCCCATCACATCAAACTGTCATGGGAAACTTCTCCCGATCACAGTCAGGCAGTTACATGGAGAACACGATCGTCCGCATCAAAAAACTATATAGAATATGCGGAAGCGACGGCTTCCCCCTTTTTTGAAGAGCGGACAATAAAAATAGGGGCGACCACACAATCCTATACATCGGATGACGGTTTATGGTATTATCATACTGTAAATCTTCGGAACTTGAAACCGAATACCCAATATTCCTATCGAGTGGGCAACAAGGACCATTGGTCCGAGTGGTCCGAATTTAAAACGGCGACCGGACAGAACGAACCTTTCAAATTTTTGTACTTCGGTGACGTACAACGATACATCCATTCATTGGGAAGCAGGACCCTGAGACAAGCGGTTTTGGCCAATCCGGATTCCAAGTTCATGTTGTTTGCAGGGGATATGGTCCATAGAGGAGGGTTGAACAAGGAAAATTGGAATGAATTTTTCCCTGCCGGGGGATGGATGTTCAACAATATACCGATTATCGCAACCCCGGGAAACCATGAGCATCTAAAGGCGTCCAGTGGAGTTGATATTTCCCCGTTGTGGGCCAATACGTTCGCATTTCCAAAAAATGGGCCCAAGGGACATGAAGAAGAGACCTTCTATGTGGATTATAATAATATTCGGGTAATTTCCTTGAATCTAAATCGATATAAATACCCCGAAGATCGTAGGGAAATCCTGGAGTGGACCGAAGAACGGCTTAAAGAATACGAAGGGGACTGGATTTTTATCACCCACCACCATGCCATGCGCGGGCTGGCCAGAAACAGAGATTCCGGGGTTCGTTTTCCAGAATTCCAGACACTTTATGAAAAATACAAGGTTCCCCTGGTCTTGACCGGACATGAGCACCTTTATGCAAGGGGGAGGATGGTCATGGATTTTCCGATTCATGTGGTGTCGGTTGCAGGCCCATATCAAAATGCGATCCAGTTCAGTGATTGGATCGAGCGTGCGGGAACCTCGATGCAACTGTACCAGGAAATATATGTTTCCGAAAATAAATTGAGGTACGTGGCAAGGACGGTCTTGGGCGAAGTGTATGATGCGTTTACCATTACCAAAAATGAAAATGGTGAAATGCAGTTTGAAGAAGCACCGGATCTACCTGCCGAATCCCTTATCCCCACCAAGGACTTTGAAAAAAGATATGACAAGGAGTTGGTCAAGACCTATGAAGCCGACAAGGCCAAATATTTACAAAGAAAAAACCGGTGAAAGTATGAGAACAAGAGGACTAGTGCTGATATGGCTATTTGTTTCATCGGGCATTGCTGCCCAAAACAAGAATCCCATTACTTCGACATATGGGGGTCAGGAAATTTTTTCCTTTGTCTTTATGACCGATATCCATCTACAACCAGAACTTGGAGCACAAGAAGCATTTCAAAAAGTAATCGACACGGTCAATAAACTCAATGTTGATTTTGTGATTACCGGGGGTGATTTGGTATATGATGTGCTGAGAGGCAATTTTGGTCGATCAGACTCACTCTTCCAAACCTATCACAACACCATCAAAAAGTTTGATGTGCCTGTTTATAATACCATAGGGAACCATGAACTCTTTGGAATCTATAAGGAAAGTGACATTGAAGAAAGTCATCCAGATTATAAATATGGCATGTATGAGCGCTATTTGGGAAAAAGATACTATTCCTTTGACCATAAAGGCTGGCATTTTATCTCATTATGCTCCATTGAAGAAAAAGACCATAAATATATAGGTATGATTGATGATGTACAGATGGAATGGCTTAAAAATGACTTAGCTCAATTGGATGCCAACATCCCAATAGTGGTGTTAACCCACATTCCCTTTATTTCCACCTATAGCCAACGGTATCCAAAAAACAAGGTCACAGAGGTACCCAATGAGCTTTGGATCTATAACCGGGACGAGGTTCTTAAACTTTTCAATAATCTTGATTTGAGATTGGTACTGCAAGGACACATGCACTGGATTGAGGATTTAAACATTCAAAATAAGACCTGGTTCATTACTGGAGGCTCAGTGGCCGGTAGACCTAGTTGGAAAAGGAAAGATAATAGGGGCGACGGCATCCAATATGATGAGGAAGGTTTTATGGTGATACATGTGGAACATGAGAAAGTTTCATGGCATTACATTGATTACAAATGGGAAAGCCAATCTAAATGATCTTCGGTAGGAAACGACTGATATGGCAGGTGTACCCAAAGTATAGATGATGATTCAGAGGTTGGAGGGAAAATATACTCTAGGTACAATGTTTCTTCTTTGGAAGATAGTGGAGTATTGTAGTAAAACATTACTGAACTCTTAAAGTCATAAAGGCTGCTACCTGTTTCGTGGAATTGGGTTTGAGTGTTCGTGGAAACATTGATTGCGGTACTGATTTTTTTGTTTTATGCCAAATAAAAGATACATTATTACTTTGGGAAACTATTGAAGGCTTGGGTCAATTTTTTCTGTCCCGTACCCAAAAGATTATTGTTTATGATGAGTTGGGAAGACATATTGAAATTTTAGGTCTGGATATTGAAAAGCAAGGGAAAATGAATCCAATCCCGGAAAAGGATTTTTAAATAAAATAAAAATTGGTTTTTTATCTTTGAAAAGTATTCAGTTCAAAATTCACGAACATCTTTGAGAATTACAACAGATTGTTTAGAAGAGAGTTTCCAAAACATACTTCTTTTTCTTATCCATCCGTGGAATATATAAAAATAGAATGGTATGAACATAGGATTGGTCTTATCAGGAGGAGGTGCTAGGGGAGTGGCCCATATCGGGGCTATCAGAGCCTTGGAAGAACACGGTATCTTTCCCACACATATTTCAGGTACAAGTGCAGGGGCCATTGTCGGAGCTCTTTATGCCGGAGGTCTCGGATGGGCTGAAATATTGGATTTTTTCAAGACCATCCCCATTTTTCATACCCAAAAATATGCTAGGGGAAAACCAGGTTTCATTGATACGGAGAAATTCTATCTGGATTTTAAAAAGTTGCTCCCGGATGATGATTTTAGAGCACTCAAGAAAACCTTGTTTGTGACGGGAACCAATGTGGTTAAAGGTACCTTGAAGATCTTTGATTCAGGAGAAGTTATCCGTCCAGTACTGGCCTCGGCATCTTTCCCTGGCGTTTTTACCCCGACCAAAATTGGAAAATCGTATTATGTGGATGGCGGGGTGTTGAACAACTTTCCCTTGGAACCCTTACAACCATTTTGCGATAAGATTCTAGGAGTATATGTTAATCCATTAAGAAGTATCAATGTCAAGGATTTAAAGAATGCTTACAGTGTGGTCGAGAGATCGTATAAAATTAAAATGGCGGCCGATTCCATTCAAAAATTCAAGGATTGTGATTTGGTTGTCCACCCAGAGGAGCTTAGCAGATATGGTACCTTCAACATGAATGGGATGGATGCCATTTTTGATATTGGTTATTCAACGACAAAAAATATTTTGGAAGAATCTGAATTTGCAATTGGCAAGTAAACTATTTTCCAGCTTAGTGCTGGTCCAGAATCCTCCACAGGGTGTATCTTCACAAGAATTTGAACTGATTTGTCCCAAGATTGGGTCATGGTTCCAAGTTTTGATTTTGGTTCTCTTCCCTTGTTTTCAACATTTTTTATTGTCATACAGCTAGGTTTTACGAAATATCTTTTCCATTCAGGGCACACATTGGCAGGAATAAGAAGGTTCGACGATTCCTCAGTTGCTCCAATGAGCCTTAGTACTCTTGTAACACTTCTTTTAGCTCCAATGATGGTAGTAGTGACCTGGTATATTGATGTTCTTAATCGTACCCCGGTAATTCTTTATTTTCTTTTGTGCAAGGGAAGATTCAATTTTAAACAGGTGGAAGATCGTAGTTGTTTTTATGGTGTGGCCAGGTACATTGGTTTGACAATTTGACTTATAGGCCAATTTGTTGCGGTAAAAACTTTTACTTGATCTGTTTTAAATATTTCGATTTCCATTCTTTCGAAACATTGGAAGACACCATCATTTCAAATATTGGAAATCCCTGTTCTATTTCATATTTGTCCATATCCCATTTTGGAGGCACCATGGCCTTTATCATAATCCCCATAATTTTCAGCTTGTTATAGATAGATTGTTTTACCATTGGGTTGTCTTTTAAATACCTCCAAGTAATGGTTTCAAACTTATCTACTGACTTGCCGATAATATCTTGAACTGATGTAGGTGGGGCATTTACTGCTAATCCCCATTATGTCCATCTTTTATATAATGAATTACTTGAGGTGCGTCACCTTTTGGAAATCCATACACCCCCATGTCGTGAACAATGCTTAAAATGCATGTAGAATACTCAATTTTGGGTTTTTACCCTGTCCATGATATCCATGATTGATTTTATCTTATGTTGTTTTATAAGAAAATACTTTTAAATGAGTTTATAGTATGGAATGAGAAACCATCTGATCAAAAAATTCCTTAAATACAGCACCGATGCAAAATAGAACCGTCCCATTTCTTTTTGCCGTTTTGGCATTTTTAAATTGCTCAAAAGACAATGACAATGATGATGACGTGGTAGGGCAAGAAGAAACAATAGAGATTCCCGCTTCCACAGTAGACTATGGTTCAATGGACAATTGGGTCTTTCATCCTGATAAGACTACGATTTTATCAAATTATAATTTGAATGTATCTGTTGTGGACAAAAATCTACAAATCCAAAGTATAATCCCTATCACTAACAATTCGGATACGAACACAGGTATAGATGTGTTTTTTGTGCACCCAACGATTTTAACGCAAAACTCCATTCCTGAAAATATCCCGATAGAAGACCAACCGGAATTATTTATATCAGGAACAGTAATGGTGCAGGGAGGTTTGTTGTCAAAATATGGTAGAATGTTTGCTCCAAGGTACAGGCAGTCCACCGGAAAGACATATCAAGATGCAACAGACAAAAAATTACAGGCTTCGATTATAGCCGTCTCTTACAGTGACGTTAAGGCCGCATTCTTGAACTATTTGGAGCATTATAATAATGGCAATAAAATTATATTGGCCGGTCATTCTCAAGGTTCGTATCTATTGGCATTGTTACTAAGGGATATTTTTGACAACGATAACAATTTGCAAGGTAAACTGGTAACCGCTGCGTTGGGAGGGATGGGTTATGTATTTGCCGCTAAAGATGAATATTTGGGGGGCTGGTGGCAAAATATCCCCTTATGTACCATGATCGAGGAGTGCGGATGCGTGCAAAACTGGGCGAGTTTTGATGAAGGGCAGAACATTCCAGAAATAAACTATGGTCTGCCCGAATTCAATCCATATTTGATTAAAGGGGGATTGGTCTATAGAGAGTTTGATCAAAATAAGGATTGGTTTCTCCAAGACTTTTCCTATTATACGGAGCAGATGCAACCGTTGCAATATTATATTACGCCAGATCCAAATTATAATATGGGGGGTGGCAATAATTTTATCGCGTTCAATGATTTATATAATGTAAGGTATAGAAGGGAAGGGTTACAGAAGGTTGTTTTAAGTGTTGAATATGCCCCTCTGCCTAATGACAAAAGACCAAATGATTTGGCTGACGAGGTTCTTAGTCCCAACTATGAAAACTGGGGCTATCACATAAAAGATTATCATATCTATTTATGGGCGTTGATGCAACAGATAGATTCAAAAATTGTTAATTGCCAATAAGCAAACAAAAGAGTGACCACTCTGGTTTTTAAGGACGGATGTATTATTGGAATCAAAACAAAAGTTGATGCAAAGTCTTTGAAATTCACATCCAATTTCACCGATGTCAATGAAATTATTGCCCAAGAAGTCTTGCAAAGACATCAAAGGGATTGCTATATTTATCTACTTTGAGATTAAAGACGGTAATAATTGAAACATATAGATGGAATAAAAACCCTATGACAAACTTTATTAATGAACATAAACAGGCTCTTATATGGGTTGGAATAGTTGTATGCATAGTTGTTGTACTTGTATGGTTGACGAATCGATTTAGCCAATGGCTAATTGAAAAGATCAGAATCAAGTATCCGGATGAGAAAATATCTTCCATCACATTGATAAGGCAAATCAATGGAATCCTTTGGGTCATTTTGGGGGTCATTGCAATCAGTTTCATTTTTATTGATGAAAAATACTATGAGTCGGCCATCGAAAATTTTTATCTAACACTGTATATAGGTATCGTGGCAGTGATAACAATCGTTTTGGCCTCTGGTGCAAATGTTTGGTACAGCCACTCCATAAAAGAAAAGACAGCATTGAATGAGGATTACACCAATCAAAAATTTTTAAGGTACCTTGTTGTTTATAGCATCTATTTTATGGGTGGAGTGTTGATCATATTGGCGTTTCCATCCCTCCGAGGTGTTGCCCAGACCGCTTTGGGCGGAGCAGGGATACTTGCTATAATTACAGGGCTGGCCTCACAGGAAGCCTTGGCCAATATAGTAAGTGGTATTTTTATCATTTCGTTCAAGCCCTTTAAGATCGGGGATATTATAAGGATAGATGAATCCAAGACAGGAACAGTAACAGATATTACACTTAGGCATACCATTATCCGTAATTATCAAAACAACATGATAGTGATTCCCAATTCCATTATCAACAAGGAAAAAATTGTTAATTATGATTTGGGCGATCGTATGTATTGCCAATGGATTGATATTGGTGTTTCATACGATAGTGATATTGACTTGGCCAAACATATTGTGAGAGAGGAGTGCGAGTCACATCCTAACATTGTCGATCATAGGTCTGAATTGGATATTTATAATCAAGTGCCAAAAGTGACAACACGGATTATAGGCTTGGAAGATTCCGCGGTGATACTTCGAGCATGGGCATGGGCACGCAATTTTGATGAAGCTTTCAGTATGAAATGCGATCTATTTGAAAGTATAAAAAAACGCTTTGACAAGGAAGGCATAGAGATTCCTTTCCCCTATCGCACACTGATATTGAAAAGAGAATGAGTCGCTTTCATTTATTTGTATTCCACCATTGAACAAAGTCCGTTATTTTTAGTCTTGAATGAAAGCCTGACAACAGAATGGATTTGTGATTCAATACATGGATGGATTAAGTGCGTGTAGCCTTGGGTTCTCTTCATTCAAATATTGGCTATTTTGGTTTTACAGCCACAAAACGTACTCCTATTGGTTGTTGATAGGCTTTGGAAGAAATGATAACATATTTTGGTGGTATTGTGGGGAATAATCTTATTTGTCTTTCAGGACCGCATGAAAACTGCAAAACCAGGTTGAATTTAAATAAGTGGGTGTAGATGGGAAAATACCGCTTTTCATTTATCAAATTGTTCAATGCGAATAACAATATCTTTGGTATATTGGATAGATAAAGCTTGATACCCTAACAATATTAAATTATGGTCACCACGTCTTCTTCCATAAAAAGACATTCGATAAATGACATACTTAAAATTCTGGAGGAGCCCATACAGGCTGATGGCCTAAATGTGATTTTCTCAAAAAAGCAATTTAAAAAAGCGCCCTTTACCTATCCCTTTCGGTCGGATAATTTTGGATTATTGGTTGTGGTATCAGGTGTCGTCCAAATCAGGCTCAATTTGGTTAAACACCAAGTTTTGGAAAATGAAATTGTGGCCATCACTCCAAGAACGGTCATCCAAGTATTGGAAATGGAGGGTGACCTTGAGTTTATTGGAATAGCTTTCACGGCAGACTTTATCCTTAACAATACATTCCGGATACTCGAGTTGGATGCATTGGAATTTTTTGTTTCGGAAAATCCGCCAAAGCTTCACTTTACCAAAAAGGAAATGTCGCTCTTTAAAACCCTTTCCAAGGTGTTGGAAGAAAAGAACACGACCGATAATGAATTGTTCGGGAAAGAAATCATACACCATAGTTTTGGATTGTTAATGTACCATTATGTGTCTGTTTTCAGGAAAAATTTCCCTGACATGAGAATGGAAATCTCAAGACAGGAAGAATTGACATATCGTTTTTTGAGAATCTTGGACGAGAATTTTAAGAAAGAACGTAGATTGAAGTTTTACGCCGACACTCTTTTTATAACCCCTGACCATCTTTCCAAGGTGTTAAAGGAAGTATCGGGGAAAACGGCTAGTCAATGGATCGATGATGCCGTAATGATGGAAGCGCGGTTGCTCCTGGCAGATTTCACCCTGACCATAGGGCAGGTCGCCCATGAACTTGAATTCAGTGACCAGTCCAGTTTTGGTAAATTTTTCAAAAAGAAATCAGGAATATCCCCTTCTTCTTATCGGAAAACCGGTTTCTGAGGCCTCCCATTGTATTTCATAGAACTCCTTGCCCGTCGGATATTGGATTTTGTAGGAACCTCATTATGATGTGTTGTTGAATTTCATATGTAATCTTTCATTCCAAAATAACAGATTTAGACCAATTTTACCCTTTTATGACCCTTCTTTGCCATTGGGATAAAGGATAATATTGCAGAGTTCATTTTAATAAAAACACTTGGTATGATATGTGGTATGAAATTGCCATTGATTGGTCTGTCGATACTATTGCTCGGATGTGGTAACAACAAGGGAAAGCCGGAAATCCAAAAGGATGGTGTAAAAAACACCTTTATGGTAGAAGTGTATCAAGTTGATGCAGGCACCTATGGCAATAAATTGAATTATAGCGGTACCATAGTGCCCAAGGTGTCCACACCATTGAGTTTCCTTTTGCCTGGAACGGTGGTCTCCGTCAATGCGGAAGAAGGCGATCATGTACAAAAGGGGCAGGTGCTAGCCGCATTGAACTCCGTTTCACAAACCAATACCTATAATGGAACATTGGCGGCCCTTAACCAGGCCAAGGATGCCTATGACCGTTTAAAATCAGTTTATGACAAGGGCAGTCTTCCCGAAATTCAGATGCAGGATGCTATATCGAAACTTGAGCAGGCCAAATCGGCCAATCAGGTTGCACTTCGGAATTTGGAAAATTGTACATTGAAGGCTCCAAAAGATGGATTTATAGGAATCCGAAATATCGAGGTAGGAGCTACCTCCGTTCCTGGAGTTCCAGTATTCAACCTGGTTTTACTCAACGAAGTATATGTCAGGATATCGGTTCCTGAAAATGAGATAAATGACATCCAACAAGGATTGGAAGTATCCGTGACCATTCCTGCTCTGGGCAGTAAAGTGTTCATGGGAGAGGTGGAAAAAATCGGTGTAATAGCCAACATGTTGACCAAGACCTACGAGGTAAAAGTAATCGTCAAGAACCCTGATTTATTGATAAAATCAGGTATGGCCTGTGATGCGACCATCAAAACAAAACCGGAACAACAAGAATTAACCATTCCCTATAAATCTGTCCTAAAGGATGAAAAAGGGAATGCCTTTGTTTTTAAAGTGGATGGGAACACGGAAAAGACCGTAAAAGTTTTTGTGGAGCTTGGGGGGTTCAGTGGCAATGAGGTAGAAATTCTCTCAGGTCTTGAAAGCGGTGATGTAATTGTTACCGAAGGGCAACACAAGCTTACCGAAGGTAACGTTGTCTCCAGTTCATCACAACCAAAAATGTAAGAAGGCACAGTTTATTATGAGGAAAATAAATCTTATAGAGGCTGCAATGAAGCACTATCAAGTCGTGGTGTCCATTGTAGTGGTAATGATGGTTTTGGGTATCATTGGATTGGAGAATATGCCTAGAAGGGAGTTCCCTGAATTCACTATTAGACAAGGGGTTATAGTAGGAGTGTTTCCAGGGGCCACTTCTTTGGAAGTTGAAGAACAATTGACCACGGTTGTTGAGAACTATATTTTCGGTTACGAGGAGGTGAATAAACTCAAGACCTATTCCCATTCGAAAGAAGGACAAATGATCATCTATGTTGAGCTTAATGACAATGTAAGAAATGCAGATAAATTTTGGTCCAAACTACGTCACGGTCTATCCGAGTTGCAAATGCAGCTTCCCTCCGGTGTTTTGGCCTTGATAGGCAATAACGATTTTGGTGATACAGCGGCCCTGTTGATTACAATATCTTCTGAAAAACATACGTATAGGGAGTTGGAGGACATACTGAAGGATTTGGAGGCGGAAATACGGAAAGTGCCCGCCGTGTCCAAGATCAAGAGGTATGGGATCCAAAAGGAAGAGATCTATATTTACATCAGGCCTGAAAAACTGATACAGTTTAACCTCAAGCCCTCCAATATATTGGCATCTTTCAAATTGCAGGAGTCCCTTAACTATTCCGGGACACTGGATAATGGTGATCAAGTACTCCCAGTGCACCTACCGCCAAGGTTTGAATCGGAGAAAGACCTGGAGGAGCAAATCGTTTTTTCTGATCAAGAAGGGAATATCATACGGCTCAAGGATGTGGCCCATATTGAAAGGCGTTACGAAAAACCTATAAACTATATCAGAAACAATGGAAACAACGCCCTATTGCTCTCACTTGAGATGCAAAAAGGTAACAACATCGTCCATTTCGGTAATGATATTCAGGAAATCCTTGATACATTCTCCCAAAAAATCGGGGGAAATATCAATTTGGAGACTATATCCAATCTGCCCGAGGTCGTCGATGATTCCATTTCACACTTTTTGAAAGAATTTGCCATTGCCATTGTTGCAGTGATCATTGTGACCATGATACTACTGCCCTTTAGGGTAGCGGCCGTAGCCGGAGTCTCGATACCGGTATCCATATTGATTACGTTGGGAATTATGCAAATGATGGGCATACAACTTCATATTGTATCATTGGCGGCCTTGATAGTGGTATTGGGAATGGTGGTTGACAACGCTATTGTGGTAATAGACAGCCATGTGGAAAAGATCGATCAAGGAGATACACCTTGGAACGCGGCCTGGAAAGCTGCCACGGAGCTGTTCATTCCAGTATTGTCAGCCTCTGCGGCTATTTCCGCTTCTTTTTTTCCACTGATGTTCTTCCTTACGGGCATGGCAAATGACTTTGTCGGAAGTTTTCCGGTAACCATTGGTATTGCACTGTTGATTTCTATGTTGGTCGCTGTGTTGTTGGTGCCCTTTATGTGCTATATGTTCATTAAAAAAGGCCTTCACGATGGGAAAAAGGGGAAGGAACATAAAAAGAATGCTCTGGACCATGTGCAGGATGTTTTTGACAAAGTGTTGGGCCTCTGTTTCTCCAAACCAGGTTGGACGATAGCCCTAGGGGTGATATCCGTGATTTTTGGAATACTATTTTTCATGAATGTGGACCAAAAACTTTTCCCTGATATGGAAAGGAAACAGTTTGCCATAGAGGTTTACCTACCGGAAGGGGCATCGGTAACCAAGACAGGAAAGGTCGTCGATAGTCTGGAGAGCATTTTGACCACAGACGACCGCATCACCAATATTGCCAGTTTTGTCGGAAATGGATCACCAAGGTTCAATGCATTGTACGCACCGCATTTGCCAGCGGAAAATTATGGACAGCTTTTATTGAACACCATATCCAATGAGGCAACCGTGGATATTATTGATGAGTACTCCGCTAAATATAAGGATGCATTTCCAAAAGCGCACATTAGGTGGAAACAATTGTCCATGGAGTCCTTCAACGCTCCAATCGAGGTAAGGGTTGCCTCCAACAATATAGAAAACATGAAAAAAGTTGGTGAACAGGTAAAAAAAATTCTTCAAGAAAATGGGGACCTGACTTGGATACGGGACGATTGGGATGAAAAAAGACAGGGGATCTCGGTACGTTTGGAGAAAAACAAAGCCAATCAATTGGGTTATGCCAAATCCTTGATTACATCCTCCCTCCTTATTTCCCTGGATGGACTTCCCTTAACAACCGTTTGGGAAGAAGATTACCCCATAACCGTATTGTTGTCAAAAGAAGACTATTTGAAAAACAGCATCGATGATCTTGAGAATGTATATGTGACTTCTCCATTGACTTTAGAATCGCTCCCACTTAGGGCAATTGGGAATCTGGAACCAGAATGGACCGAAGGGAACGTGGCTCGGAGAAACGGAGTTCGTACGCTTACCGTAAAGGCTGATATTTCCAGGGGATCGGTCGGGACCGCAGCATTTAGGGCTGTGCGGCCAGTAATTGATTCTTTGGAGCTTCCGGAAGGAGTGACCATTACATATGGAGGGGAGGATGAGGCCAACACAGAGAATTATGTGCCCATGTCTATTTCCTTAGGGGTTAGTATCATCCTTATTTTCTTTATTCTCATGTTCCAGTTCAAAACGGTCCGGAAATCTTTGTTGATAATGTCCACTATGCTTTTGAGCATTTTCGGGGCCGGTCTGGGACTTATGCTTATGGGGTATCCATTTGGTTTCACCTCATTTATTGGGGTCATCGGACTTATGGGAATCGTGGTAAGAAATGGTATTATCTTGATTGATTATGCAAGTCAATTGGTACACCTTGAGAATATGTCCTATAGGGATGCGGCCCTAGCGGCCGGTAAACGCAGGATGAGACCCATATTTTTGACCTCGCTGGCCGCAGCCGTGGGCGTAATACCGATGATCATAAGTAATTCACCTTTATGGGGCCCACTTGGAACGGTCATCTGTTTCGGGCTGCTTACTGGAATGGTGCTCACCTTGTTGGTGTTGCCCGTACTATACTGGAAATCAGTTGGAAATACCGAGGAAAAAATTAACAGAAGCTAAAGGAAGAACCGTATCAGGTTATTTGAACATATAACAAAATGGGAAAAATTTTCATAACAATTGCCACCCTATTTTTAGGTCTGTCAGCCTTTTCGCAGAACTATAGCTTGGAATTTTGTAAAGAGCTTGCACTGAAAAACAACAAAAAGTTAAAAACGGCCAGGTTGAGCATCCAAGCAGCTGAGAAGGTCAAAAAAAGTGCTTTTACCGAGTACTTTCCAAATATAAGTGCCTCGGGTTCTTTGTTTAGATCCTCAAAGGGGCTTATCCAGTTAGAAACACCGGGTATGGATCTACCTGTGTATGATGGAAACCTTGCCAATTTGGAAAATGCCACACAATTTGCCCATGTACCCTCTTTTAGTATAGAGACCTTGGACTATGCCAACTTTGGTATTGTAACTGCCGTTCAACCATTATATGCGGGTGGACGTATTCAAACAGGGAACAAGCTCGCTGAACTGAACCAAGAGATAACAAAAAGCCAATATGATCTTACAGCTGATGAAATAATGATCGTTACCGAAAAACACTATTGGAGCCTTGTGGCCTTAAAGGAGAAAAAGACCACTTTGGAAGGCTATGAGCGTCTATTATTGACTTTGCAGAAAGAGGTGGGGGATTTTTATGATGCGGGATTGATCAAAAAAAGTGATTTGCTGCAAGTTAAACTTGAACTTATTAAGGTCAATGGCAATAAACTTAAACTTGCCAACAGTACCGAGATTCTGAAAATGGCCTTCAAACAACATCTGGGTATATCTTATGGGCAAGAATTTGATGTTCAGGATTCCATCGGGGGAGAATTGCTCCCTCCCGAGACTTACTACATGGAAACAGACTATGCGTTGACAAATAGGGAAGAGTACAACATCCTCAACAAGGCAGTATCCGCTGAAAAATTTCAAAAGAAGATGATAGTAGGGGAGATGTTGCCAGAATTGGGTGTAGGTATCGGCGGCATGTACTTGGACATTCTTGACCAAGATAATACCTACGGGATTGCTTTTGCATCATTGTCCATTCCTATTTCCGATTGGTGGGGGAAGTCCTATAAAAAACAAGAGAAAGATATTAAGATAAAGATTGCGGAAAACAATTTAAAGGAAAATTCCGAACTGTTACAATTGCAAATGTCCCAAGCTTATTACAACCTAAAAGAAGCCTACAAGCAGATAGATATTGCCCGTACCATGGTTGTCCATTCCACAGAATACTTAAAGGAATTGGAAGACCATTATGATGCAGGGATGACCACTTTATCCGATTTTCTCGAGGCTAGGGCCATGTCGCAAGAAGCCATGGACTCGTTGACAGATGCCAGGGCCCAGTATAAAATTAAGGTGGCAGAATACTTAAAGGCGTTGGGAATTATACAAAGATGAGTTGAAAAAATGTGGCAATGTTGTTTCTGGCCTTCAGAAATATTGTTGAATATGGAAGGGAGGTATTCAAGCTCAATTGATAAACTGAAAAGATGAAAGAAAATTCCAGAAAACTGAAAAGGACCATGAAGATGGCAGCCGTCTTGGCCAAGTATGGGTTTGATGATATTATGGCCCGGTACAAGATTGAAAAATGGGTGTCATTGAAATCAAATGATAAAAATGGGGGAGCGAGCAATATTCATTCCCTTTCTGTTTATGAACGTATCCGAATGGCGATAGAGGAACTGGGCCCCACCTATGTTAAGTTGGGGCAGCTTTTCAGTGATAGGGACGATGTTCTTCCTGTTGCCATGACGGCCGAACTAAAAAAACTTCAGAATGATGTGGCACAGGAAGCATTGGATGTCAAAGAGAAGATTGCTAATGAGCTTGGTATAGACCCCAACGATTATTTTCATCTGATTGAGGATGTTCCTTTTGCCTCCGCCTCCATATCCCAAGTGTTCAAGGCACAATTGCTGAATGGCGAATGGGTAATCTTGAAAATAAAGAGAGCGGATATAGAAGAGATCATTGAGGCCGATCTTTTGATCATGAAGGATCTGGCCCGTATTTTGGGAAACCATAGTGATGAGTTAAGGAAAATTGGGCTCTTGAAAATCGTCGAGACATTTGAAAGGTCCATTAATCAAGAACTTTCATTTTTGCAGGAAATCGACAACATTGAACGCTTCGAAAGGAATTTTAGGGGACATCAGGGAATCTATGTGCACAAAATCTTCAGAATGTTGTCGAACAACAACATATTATGTCTGGAATATATTGGGGGGATTAAGGTTACGGATATTGGGCAATTGCTCCAAAGGGGGTTTGATCCTAAAATGGTCGCCCGTGTCGGCTACGACCTATATATGCAACAGGTCTTGGAGCATGGATATTTTCATGCCGACCCGCATCCGGGCAACATACTGGTAACCTATAGTGGCCAAATAGCCTTTATCGATTTTGGGATCATGGGGACAATGTCCCCTCCGGATAAGGAACATGTTGAAGATTTCACTCAATTCCTTGTCCAAAAGAACGCATCCTCCTTAATAGCCACGATCAAGAAAATGTCACTGGAACATTCCATTGATAATGATGACCAGTTGGAACGTGATGTTTATGAAATGTTCGCAATGATAGACCAATCATCCTTGAAGAGCCTTGATGTGGCATCGATTTCTAAAAAATTGAAATCGATTTTCCGGAAAAATGGAATGGAATTTCCACAATACGTGTATCTGTTGATCAAGGGAATCGTCCTGATAGAGGGAATCGGTAGAAAATTGGATCCCGACCTGAACATTCTTGAACTTATGCGCCCTTACGCCATGCGGGTTGTAAAAAAACGGATTTCCCCAAAGTACCGTATTCTTAAAGGGATTGAGGGCTTTAAGGACATTGCGGAAACATGGACGGAAATGCCTGGGGAAATTCTGGATTTAATCAAGAAAGTAAAGAAAAATACTTTGAAGATCAACCACCAACTGGACGGTCTTTCAGGGATAAAGACCACATTGGACCGTCTTGTGTTGGCTATGATTATTTCTGCTTTGTCGGTCGGTTCCTCCATTTTGGTCTTGGCAGATATGCCCCCAAAAGTATATGGTGTTCCACTATTGGGATTTTTTGGATTCTTGATATCCTTTATTTTGGGAATCTGGATCGTTATATCGATGATACGAAAAAAAAATAATTGACTTTAGAGATGACCAAGAAGGATTTGATTTTGCGGGAATCGAAAAATATGTTTTTAAAATATGGTATCCATACGGTCTCGATGGATGATATCGCAACAAAATGTGGTGTTTCAAAAAGGACGATATACCAATTTTTTGAAAACAAGAGTGACCTTCTCGGACAAATTGTGGAGGCTGAAATGGATAATTCCAAAAGAAGATTGGAGCGAATTACAAAGGAATCTCCCAATGCTATAGCAGAATTGTTGTGTTTTTTCAATTATTTAGAAACATTTTTTTCTTCTCTTTCGCCAACGGTATTAAGAGATGTTAAAAGATTTCATATTGAACTATACATCAAGCTGGCCAAATTCAAGAAATCCACAATTCTACCCTTTATGGAAAAGAATATTGAAAGAGGCAAAAAGGATGACCTATACAAGTCTGGTCTAAATGTTGGGGAAATGAGCAAAACCTATTTAAAAACATTGGATGCCCTATTGAAAGATGGGGACATGTTACAGGTGGAGGAGGATATGAATTCTTTGTCATTTATGAACAATTTGTTTATACATAGATTGGTTACTACCAAGGGGTTGGATAGGTTGGCAGGGTAGTCAGGGAATGAAAAATTACATATAGTGACAACAATGCGAGGCTCCGTATGGATTTTGAAGTTACCGATGACTAGGTATATAAGTAAACATTTAATGATATGGTAGCAAAATTTAAATTTAGGTATATGCATTTTCAAGCAGATGCACGACATATCCAAATGAAGTAAAAAGGAGTGTTTCATTGAAAATACCCTAAAACAGGAAAGAGAAATGTAATTTATAATGTAAAACAATTAAAAATAACTACAAAAACAATTCATTTCCCTTGTTTGGAATGATGAATAATAGGATTAATAGGTTGATTAAAAAATGAATAGGTCTAACAATATATAAAAACCTTGAAGTAAGAATTTTCACTAGTAAAAATTAATTAAACAATAGACTATGGAGCGTTTAAAAGGAAAAATTGCAATTATTACGGGAGCTTCCCAAGGAATGGGAGAATCACATGCGAGGAAATTTGTCGCAGAAGGAGCCAAGGTGGTATTAACGGACCTTAACGAGGCACGAGGAAGGATGATAGCGGATGAATTGGGTACAGAGAATGCGTTGTTCGTAAAACAGGATGTGGCCAAGGTCGATGATTGGAAAAATGTCGTTTTACAAACAGAGACAGTATTTGGTCCGGTTAATGTTCTGGTGAACAATGCAGGGATCCTAGGTCCAGTTGCCAACGCACTAGAGTTAGAGGATGAGGCGTATCAAAAGGTAATTGATATCAATCAAAATGGTATTTTTTATGGAATGAAATACACTTTGCCCTCTATGCTCAAGGCAGGGATTGGTTCCATTGTCAATATTTCATCCATTGCTGGAATTGTTGCTATTTATGGGTATCCAAACTTGGCCTATATGGGAAGTAAATTTGCTATAAGAGGAATGACCAAAGCGGTAGCCGTGGAGTTCGCCAAGAATAATATCCGGGCAAATTCCGTGCATCCAGGATTCATCAAAACACCGATGATGGCACAAGCCACAGATGAAGAAGGAGGCAGTGCGACTCAGTTTATTCCATTGGGTAGACTTGCTGAAACATCAGAAGTGAGCAATTTGGTTGTTTTTCTTGCATCTGACGAATCATCCTATTTGACTGGTACAGAGCAAATTATTGATGGAGGGATGAGTATACAATAAAAAATGTACCATATTGAATTATTTAAATATTCAAAGTAAAACAAATTATGGCAACATTTATGACTATCTCACAAAGTGTGCAAATAGTAAATTAGCGGGGCATGCCCCCGCTAATTTTTTGTCCAATTTTAAATATTTTCGAATTAGGAAGAAAGAAGAATTGTTCAACGACGATTTCCTAAAGCAGTTCAAGACCGGAGGCGAGTTGAACGTTTTTTGAAGAAGCCCTAAATAAAGTATCGAGAAGGTTCTCGAAGAGAGACTTGACGGCCTTTGAATTACGAAAAGCATGAGCGCCCCTCCAGCGCTAATTCCCGAAAAGGCCGCTCAAAAAAGAGAATGGGAACCTTTTTTGGAGAGTCCGTCCAGGATTGCCGCACCAAGATACAGGGATACGTCCTTCGTCCCCAAACGGGGCATTATGATAGACGAACTGGAAAACATTATTGTGTCCCTTTATGCCAAGGGCATATCGGTAAGCGATATCGGGGTGTAGATACATGAAGGCTATGGCTTTGAGGTATCCACTTCCACTATATACTGATTCACTACATCGATTACCTTAACTGATTCACCGATACCATCAAGAATGTGTTTTCCGGGTCCAGGATTCAAATATGTATGGTCCACCAGATACGCATTGCCTACCGGTACAAGGTATGGAAGGACAAAAAGGAATTTCCGGCATGATGGGCATCTACTACGTTCTCAAGGAGGAGGCCGTAAGGGTTGCCCTGGAGGGACAACTGGCACGAACTGGCCGTACTCTATATATCCCCTTGGAGATGTAGATTCACTACATGACCAACCTTATCGATAACGTGAACGGGAAGATGAGAAATACAGGGATAATAAGCTTTCCTTCCCGACCCAAGATGCAGTGGATTCCATATATTTTACGGTACGGAGACCATAAAAGATGTTCGGTGCCACCAAGAACGGAGGCGTCATCCTGAACCAGTTCCTTAGGACCTACGAAAGAAGGTAAGGCTGTAAAAAAGCCAAACCCCTGCTATTTTCAACTTACATGATTATCGTGGTACCCAACATTTATTGAGATGGTCAATAACACGCCTTAATAATAGTATGTTTCAACCATTATAGGAATTTTACAGATAATACTGGGAATTTACATTTTCAACGTTCCGTTGGAAACATATGGGGCTTTGATTATTTTATTCAGTTTATCTTTTTTTGGTTTAGGGAATTCATTTTCTATTCAAAACAAAGACGAATTAGATGGTTGGAGCTAGTATTTGGCTATGTTTTCTAAACTCTTATTGGCATTGTTTTGCTAACAAGACTTAAGATCTTGGCTATGAAGCTCTACCCTTTTTTGTGGGAATCACTCTGCTTTTTGGTTCTGCTCAAGGACTTGGATTTGCATTTGAGATTATAAATCACGGTGTGATAATTTGTGGCAATTTGCCGATTGTTAGTGTTTTGGGAATTGTTTTCTCCATACGGTTTTTGTCCAATTCTTTTCTTATAGGGATTTCATAGATGGTACTTACTACTTTGGCTTTTATCTTTTTGGGAATTGAAGGAATTCTTCTTTCTGTTCAACCGAAAGAACCAAAGAATTTTCCATCAATGTTCAGCAAAGACCTTAAAGAAAAACCAGAGGGCTTGGAAGAAGGATTTTATGCACATTTGAAGGATAACAGAGATTAATGGGTTCATTATTGGAATGGGAAAATAAGTAAAAGAGTTATATCTTGGCTATATAAGAAGGGGTTGGACAAAAGCCAGTTCTGCACCAACATATCAATGTATTACCAGAGTTCTATCAAAGTGGGCAGAGACTATTTGTTCTTGAGCGACTTTCTTGAAATTTTAAATAGATCCACTTGCTTACATGGAATGTCACTTTCGGATGTGATTCTTGGTATAGTTCCGCAGAATATGGGGTTCTGTGGGGATATCAAACGGTATCAATTTAAGTAATTGGAAAGAGATTGAAGGTGTTTTAGCTTTTGATTCAAGTGTGTTTTTTTGTTTTTGAGAGAATAAAATGGAGATGATGGTTTTCCAAGTCCATATCCAATTCGTGACATTTGTGTGTTAAATTTTAAATTGTGTCTTGCAAAGACACTGATTTATGAGAATATTTTAAATGGAGACGCAGTCTTTTGTATCAAGTATTATAAGGTTTATTTCCCCTTTTTCTTTTTAGGACAGCTCATTGAAAAAGCACAATCTTCAGATTGGATTATAATAATTTCAATGAAAAGATTGAAAACAGCTGTGTTTTATTAAGAGCAGTTTGTTACTACAAACAAAAAAGCCCCTTTTTAAGGGGGCCAACCAAACAAATCGAGAAGAGGGGTAGTGTGGTACTACCAAGCCAACTCGTAGGTGTTCCCACTGCCCATGGTCAGTGTTGCAGTCTGGTTTCCGGTGAATACCAAAGTGCCGGAATAATCGTATGTATTTCCATTGGAAGCCTTGCCTACAAAGCTGGCGTAAACTGTTCCCGAGGTCACATTATAGTTGGCCTTCAAGATGGTAAGATTTGTAGTGGTGAATTCCATAGTACTGGTGAACGAGTTGATGCTGCTCACATTCGACTCTTGGGATCCTGAAACGGTGAACGTTTCATTTACAACATAGCTGGATTGTGCATCATCCAAGTTTTGGATATTGATACTCGCACTGGTGCTGGCCTCCGAAGAGATTCTTGGACCATCATAGCTGGAGGTTCCGGTAAGGTCAAAATCGGCCGCTGAAGGAATGATTCCTGTACCGCAGTCAATGATCCAACTCCATATCAAACTGGCACTATAGGTAACATTGGCTGACTGACCGGAAATGTTGTAGGAAGAACCATATTCCACACCACATTCATAATCCTCGGCTTTATCGGAAGCGGAGTTATCTTCCTCCATTGTGTAAATGGCCTGATTGGTCTGCTCCACCATTCCTCCGGATTCTGGGGATACGGCCATGGCGATGGCTTCGGCAGCTTCTTCCTCTGTAATGGAAGTTTCGGTGCCATCATTGGAGTCATCATCATCACTACATGATGCAAAGGTCAGGGTCAATACGGCCAATCCAAGCATAATGGGATTGTTTCTTTTCATTGTTGTTTTGGGTAAGATTAGATGTTTCATGATTTTTAAAGGTTTAAGATTAATTTTCTTTTTGTTGTTATTTTTTGGCTAAACTACTTATGTCCTTAGGGTGAGGGAGGCAGAAAAAAGGCGAACCTGCCAATTCTGGGGGTGAGCCTGTTGTTATCCCTTGTAGTCCATTTTTCCTTTGAAATAATCCACGAACCCCTTGAAGACCAACACAAAGGGATTGTTACTGATAAAGCCTGTGGTCACCCCATAGGTGGCCTTAATGGTTTCAGGTTGATAGGTGCCGAACCATCGGTCCCATACCATAAACACGCCCCCGAAGTTTTTGTCGATATATTGCTCATTGGATCCATGGTGTACCCGATGTGCCGACGGTGTGGCCAGTATACCTTCTATAAAACCCAACTTGCCCACGGCTTCGGTATGGAGAAAGAACTGATAGAGCAGGTTGAGACCAAAGGAAGCTGCAATAAACTCAAACGGCAAGCCAATTAGTATGAGGGGGGCTACCACAAAAGGGGTGAGCAGGGCACTGAGCCAATTCAATCTATAGGATACCGTAAGGTTCATGAACAGACTGGAATGATGCACCAAATGGAACGCCCACAACAATTTTATTTTGTGCGATAGCCTGTGGTACCAGTAGTATACAAAGTCCACGGCCACAAAACTGATCAGGAACACCACAGCGGTGCTCTTCAAATGGAACAATGAAAACTGGGATAGATAGCCCATAATCGTGTATTGAAATCCAAAAAAGAGGACCTTCGATAATTGAAACCCGATAAAAATGGCCAAGTTGGCCAACGTGTCCTTGGTGCTGTACGCCTTTTTATCCTTGCGCCAACTCCAAATGATCTCCACTACCACCAAAGCCAATAAGAACAAGAATACAATACCCCCAAATCCAGCACGAAAATTGTTGTCCATGATTTCTTTTTAGGGCTAAGTTGGTTCGAAATATAAAGCTGTGTGGGAGCAAAGTAGGTGAGGCTGAAAATGTTAGCGTTGAAATTTCCTTTAAGGTCGGTTAACAAATTGGCATTTTGGTTCAACCTTTAATTTTGCAGGCTTGCCCCCCGAATACCCTCTTTGAAGGAATTTTTCATGGCCAATCCTATAGGATTGGAAATATTTTTGGAGCAAAACAACAATCATGAAAAGACTTTTTGCAACCACATTTTTATTGCTGTTGCTTTCCGCATGTTCTAGCGATTCGGAAAATTTCAATGGGGATGAAACCCAATACCAAACCATTTATAGGATACCCGTTGTGGTGCACATAGTGCATAACGGGGAAGCTGTTGGATCAGGCGCGAACATCAGTTATGCCCAAATCCAATCGCAAATTGAAGTACTCAATGAGGATTTTAGAAGGAGGATTGGAAGCAATGCGTTCAACGAAAATGAAGCCGGTGCAGATACCTTGATAGAGTTTTTTCTGGCCACCGAAGACCCGAACGGTAGCGCTTTGGAAGAACCGGGTATTGATCGTGTGGATGGGGGGCGTTCCGAATGGCCCAAGGGATTTTTAAGGAATCCGATTGAAACCAGCTTGAAACCGTTCACCATTTGGGATCCCGAAAAATATTTCAACATTTGGACCGTAAATTTTGGTGGATTTGCCAGTAGGGATTTGTTGGGATATGCACAATTTCCGGATGAGTCCGGTCTGCCAGGGTTGAATGTGGACAATGGACCCGACAATACAGATGGAATCGTGATCGGGTACAAATATTTTGGCTCTAGCGAAAAGGGCAATTTTCCCGATTTGATCGCTCCATACGATTTGGGAAGAACCACCACCCACGAAGTTGGCCATTGGTTGGGTTTAAGACATATTTGGGGCGATGGGGACTGTACCTATGATGACTATTGTCTCGATACACCTTTATCGGCCGAACCCAGTTATGGTTGCCCGGTGGATAAAATCACCTGCACCGAATTGGAAATGACCGAAAATTATATGGACTATACGGATGATGGTTGCATGAATGTCTTCACTCTAGATCAAATGGATCGCATGCATGCCGTGTTGGAAACCTGTCCAAGGAGGAAAGAACTCGTGGTGTTGGTTCAAGAACCGATGTATTGATCATTCATCCAACCATTTCTTGAATTCAGGGGCTTTGGCCTTGCTCACAATGATTTTTTCATGGGGCCTGGATTCCACATTGATGATCAATCTGCCGTTGAAGTAAAAATCAATGTCCTTTACTGCCCAACGTTGCACTATAAACTGGCGGTTGGCCCTATAAAATAGTTTTGGTGAAATCTCGGCCAATATTTTGTCCAATGTGGAGTCAATGATGTATTTTTTGCCATCGGAAGTATGGGCATAGACCACTTCCTGTTCGGTAAAGAACCAATGGATTTTTTCCACAGGTAGAGGGATCAATTTATTTTGGAAGTGTACCAAATAGGCCTCGCGATAGGATTTGTTCTCATTGGTCTGGAGGTAGTTCAACAGTTCTTGGATCTTGTCGTTGCCAGTTGATTTAATGCCCCGAGCATCCCTGAATTTCTGGAGGGCATTGGCCACTTCATCCCTTTCAAAAGGCTTGAGGATATAGTCCAGCCCGTTTACTTTAAAGGCCTCCAATGCATAATGATCATAGGCGGTAATGAATATGACAGGGACGGAGGGCTTTATGGTTTTGAAGATGTCGAACGAGAGCCCATCCGTTAACCGAATGTCCATAAAAAGTAGATCACAGGCATCCATATTTTCCTGCAACCAATCCACAGAACTTTTCACGCTGTCCATTTTGTTCAACACCTGGATTTCCGGATTCAGCTCTTTAAGGGTAAACTCCAGATTTCTGGCAATGGCCGGTTCGTCTTCAATAATGGCGATGTTTATGGACATGTGATAAAGGATTTAAGGGAAGTTTTACGGTAAAATGATCTTCTGTTTTTTCAATCTCAATGGAATGGCCCATCAGGATGTTGTAGCGTTCGTTCAAGTTCAACAGTCCAATTCCTGTTGAAGGTTCTTTGTACACGGCTTCATTGAGGGTGTTCCTAAAATGCAAGGCCCCGTTTTCCTGAAAAATATCGATCTGCAAGGGCATTTCCTTTGAAACATAATTGTGTTTTACTGCATTTTCCAACAAGGGTTGCAAGGACATGTGGGGCAACCGGATGCCTTTGGTCCTTGGGACATCAATATGGACCTGAAGGGCTTCCTCGAACCTCATTTTAAGCAATTGGATGTTCGAGTCCAACAGCTCCAACTCTTTGTCCAGACCAATGAGTTGCTCTTGGTGGTTGCCAAGGGAATATCGGAACACCTTGGAAAGGTGGGTAATATAATCTTGGGCCTTTTGCGGATTTTCCCTGACCAATGCCGAAAGACTGCACAGGGCATTGAACAAAAAATGAGGGTTGATCTGGGCCTTTAGGTTTTTGATCTCTGCGTCAAAATAGGCCGTTTTCAATTGCTCGTTCTCCTGTTCCTTTCTTTTCTGAACTCGATTAAGAAGTAATATTTTAACCAAAATAGCAATGAGCCCTAGACTGGTAACAAGTCTAAAGAAATATCCCCATAAGAACAACTTGAGGTTGAGCACATTTTGGAAGAGAAATTTTTGGGTTGCACTTCCGATAAATAGAAGAAGTATGAAAAAAAGGGAGTTTGAAAGAATGTACATTAGCATTTTTCTTCTGTTTTTGCTCTTATTCCAGTTGAGCAATTTGAGGTTCAGATAGCCGAAAAAAATACAAAAACCAAATTGAAACAAAACTTGAAAGGCAAGTTCAGGGGCATTGAACACCCAAGGTGGTCCAATGGTCCTCGCCTCGCCGGGTAACAAAACAAACAACCGATGGACATTTAATGTAATGGCCACAAAAACGGAAGTTAGCAACAATACCCTTTTTTCTGTTTTGATCATTTTCATTTTTGTAAGAATACAAAGGCTTCCCGGATCAAAACCAGTAGATCGGAAAGCCTCGGATTAAGAATGAACAACCGCTTTTTATTTTATGATTTGTTATTTTGTTTGTAACGATCTTTGAGCATACTTCGGTTTTGCTTTTGGAGTTTCTTAAAGGCCTTGTACTGATTGTTGTTTAGAAGTTTTTTCATCTCATTGTTTTTGTTGGATTGCAAGGATTTGAGTTCTTTTATTTTTGAAATTTTGGAACCCTCACCTTCCCGTATATTCATCATTTTTTCGTGATATATGTTGCTGATTTCGATAAAGATTTCTTTCGTTTCTCCCGTTAAACCCAAGGTTTTGATCTGTTGTTCTAACGATTCGGAATAAACCTCATTGTCCTCTTGGGAAAGGCCCAAGACGGATGTGAATAGCAAAAATGTAAGTACTAATTTTTTCATGATATAGAAATTAAGTTAGTATAATTTTAGCTTAAAATCAGGTGCAAAGGAGAGCCATAATGGTTGAGGTGGAAAAAAGAGGGGGGTCAAACTTATTTTAATAAGGTTAAATTTTTGAAATATCCAATTGCGAAAAGAATCATATAAAATAAAAAGTAAAGAAGTTTCCATTGTTTAAAAAATCAATAAAGTTATTGGAAAAAGAATATTTATTTTTTAATTGAAAATGATTCTTAATTTTGATAACGGAAAGGAGATTTAAGCAAAAGTCACCTATTCGGTTACCTTTTTGGAAAAATAAAGTAACATATTGGTTTATAGTGGTATACTGGATTTTTATTGGTTCGGTCATACCGAAGGTCACAGCCTTTGAACTCCTTGAGGAAAACACAGTAGAAACCAAAATAGAGCTGTACCTTTTTGTTGCCGTCCCAATCCCTTGGATTGGCCAATGACATATCCAAAACATTCACCAAAGGGTGTAACGTTTTGTGAATACTCAGCAGATTATAGTCATTAATGCTCTCGAATCTGTACATGCCTTCCATATCCTATCTTATTTATTGTTAACAAAGTTAGAAATTTCAAAAGGGTTGCATATCAAGGGATTGGAATTCAGTAAAAATGGTACTACTTCCAGTATTTTTGGTACAAAATGAGCCTCTTTCTGTTCCAACATTTGTATCATGAAGAAGATACAATTGAACAATGGGGTCGAAATACCCCTTTTGGGATTCGGGGTTTTTCAAATACCCGATTTGGAGGAATGTGAACAAATTGTGCTCAATGCCATTGATACCGGATATCGCTTGATCGATACCGCAGCTTCTTATTTTAACTAGGCCACCATCAAAAAAACTGGGGTATGCAGGGAGAATCTGTTCATCACGACCAAACTATGGATACAGTCCCGTGGATATGAGGGAACCTTAAAGGCTTTTGACCTTGGTTTTTCAGAGTCCAACCACTTCAGTCATTTTTTTAAAAGGAGGGAAGGTCTATCACCAGTGCAATTTCGTGGGGAATGAACATATAAAACAGAACCAAAATTTAGTTTTTTGCTCAAAAAACACTTATTCCAAATACTGCTTCAAAATTTCAATTTTAGAAGAGCTCTTTAACCGGTTCAAAGCCTTTACCTTTATTTGTCTTACCCTTTCTGTTGTGAGGTCTAAATGAAAGGCAATTTCTTCCAGTCCCATGGAATCTTCTGCTCCAATCCCAAAGGACATTTTGATAATATAGGCCTCCCGATAGGACAAAATCTCCAAAATATCATCGATTTCCAGCTGCAACGATTGATCTAACAACTTTTGTTCCGGACTAACAAACTCATTGGAATGCATTGTGTCGTGTAAGCTCAACCCTCCATCTCCAATTTTGAATGGTTCATCCATGGAAAGGCCAAGAAGAGTGTTTTAAGCAAATTTGGATCTCTGATAGCGAAAAATCGATCATTTCTGATATTTCTTCTGCGGTTGGCAACCTTTGATGCATTTGTTCGAAATGGGAAGAGACGTTGTTTATCTTGTTGATCACATTTATTTTGTTCAAGGGCAATCTGACCATCCTTGATTTTTCCGTAAGCGCCTGTATAATCCCTTGGCGTATCCACCATACCGCATAGGAAATAAACTTGAAGCCACGCGTCTCATCAAATTTGGATGCCGCCCTGACCAAACCAATATTCCCTTCGTTAATGAGATCGTGTAAATTTAGACCCCTTGATTGGTATTGTTTCGCCACGGAAACAACGAATCGCAAATTGGCCGACACCAATCTTTCCAGAGCTGTAGATACCCCAATCTTTAGGACAGGATTTCTACAAAACTAATATAATTATCAAGCTACTCTTTTAAATAGATCAATGGGTCTTTCATAGTCGATGGACTGGTGTCTTCTTTCATGGTTGTAATAATCAAAGTACTCTGCCAATAACAGATAAAGGTCCATACCGTCCCTTGGAGGGTTCAGGTATATCTTTTCGTATTTCACGTTTCTCCATAGCCTTTCGATAAAGGCATTGTCCGTGGCCCTTCCCTTACCGTCCATGCTCAGGCGTATTCCCTGACCCAAAACATAATTGGCGAACTCCTCGGCGGTGAACTGGCTTCCCTGGTCCGTATTGAGGATCTCAGGTGTCCCGTGCTCACCTATGGCCTCTTCCAATGTTTCCCTGCACCATTGGGCATCCTTCCTGCCCGATTCAAAGACCTGCTCGGCCCCATCAAGGAAATCGCGCTTCCATGCGCTGATCTGGGTAGGGTGTATCTCGTACTTCTGGGCAAGTTCGGCAAGGCTATGCCGCTCTTTCAAGGCTTCCAGAACAACCTTGGTCTTGAACTTCGGGGTAAACTTTCTTCGTGTCATATTCAGTAAATTTAATGATTAAACTTACTGCCCTAATTTTTGGGGTATCTACACTTTTACTCTTTCGATTTTGTGTTTAATGATATAATGCTGTAAAGTGATTCCTTTCACTTCAGAAAACGTGTTGGACAAATACGTGTAGTCATACCCTAATTTTTCACTTAAATACCCGGAGTAATTGGTTTTTGGGATCTCATCGGTATGATGGATCATTTCGATTATTGCGTTCTTGATTTTTTCAATCAATATGCTCTTCTTGTCATCCAATAATTCCAATCCAGACTTCAGTAGATTATTTTTGAGTTGGATTCTCTTTTCATGGGTAATTTCCTCCTTAGTTTCCACCATGCCCAGATTCAATGTAACATAATCCAGTCCCAACTTTGTCAATTCTTCCTTTACCAAACATTTTACAGCGAAGACTGACCATGTATTTTATATATAATTTCATTCATTCATTTTGAATGGTCTTTCTCAATTCCAAGGATTTGATCAATAAACTTTTGACTGTCTAAATTTTCTCAAACACCAACCGATAATGGTCCATTATTTCCTTTTCAAAGCATATTTTGTTTGGGCTGATTTTAAAGACGGCCACTTGATGTCTAAATTCCTTGTCCATAACGTATTTGGGTACTAGGGATAAGTAGAGCCAATATTTTTTCAGGTTGAACTTCCTGAACTTCTTTCGCCATTGGCTTATCGTCTCAATATAGTCCAGCCTTCCACTACTTTGTGAGATCAATTTAAAATTTGGTTCGGCATTTCGTATCACCATTTCCGGGCCGTAGGGCAACCATGAACCCGGAAATTCTTTGACCATCAGTGCCATGACATGGGCTGCTGAGCCTTTTTTGGCCTTGACGTCCAGTTCCTCAAAATCGATCATGTTTTTGCTAAACGTCATGGTCTGCATGTAGAACCTACCTCCTTTTGGCAATAAATCATTAAGGGTTCTGAAAAAATCACTATATACCTTTTCTTGATTCCCCTCTTTCCACTCCTCAACCGAACAAAAATGTTCTAAACCTCCTATACAGGCTATGGCATCAAAGGTTCCAAAATCTTCTGGTTTTACATACCGGCAATCCTTTACAAACACATTTAGTCCATTCTTTTGGCATGCCTCCGCTTGCCCTTTCGATAAGGTCAATCCAATACTGATGGCTCCCCTTTCCTTTGTGATAAAATGGGAGAATGGACCCCAGCCACATGCCATATCCAACACCTTGCTTTCCCCATCTATATTGAGGCTGTCCGCTATAAACCTGTTCTTTTCCTTTTGCGCCTCATCCAAGGACATTGAAAAATCACCATCATATTTGGCACCGCTGTAATCAGCGGTTTCACCCATGCTTAAACGGAATATTTTGTCTATGGTGGTGTACGTAAAATCCAAATCTGCCTTGTCTGCCATTCTATTTATTTTAGGTTTAATTACTCATTTCCGCAGCACATTATCTCAAAACATTATGTTCTCGAATCATGCTACAGATGTCAATTCTATGTTAAAACATCAAAGCTTAAAAGGAAACACAACTTTTCTTTTGATTCCCGTACCCTGAAGAATTGTGAAGTATTTGTAAATAGATGTGCAAAAAACCTTTTCTCTACTGGCAATAAGATATTAGTAAGACTTTAGAAAAGGGTCTGAACAAAAAATATTCATATAAAGATAGGCATTAAACTGTTCTCTCAGACCATATATCTTGGCAAGATTCAAAATATCAGTTATTAATTGATATAAAATATAACGGCCACAGTATTGCACCTCTAATGCTGAGATTATAATTGGGCTTTACTGCCGATAATTAAATTGTTATACGGTTAGGACTTTTCTTTTTCCACTTAATATAAGAGTGTTCTTGGGTTTAAATCAAGGGTTTCAAG
Source organism: Flagellimonas lutimaris (assembly GCF_051494225.1). Lineage (GTDB taxonomy): Bacteria > Bacteroidota > Bacteroidia > Flavobacteriales > Flavobacteriaceae > Flagellimonas > Flagellimonas lutimaris_A. The sequence continues at coordinate 212,563 of NZ_JBNPYE010000005.1, forward strand.
TAACTATTTCAGGTTTTAATTAGTTGAAATTGTATGCTTTAACATAAAAACATTATTTCAGCACAACATAAAAATATAATATTGGCCCAGAAAGGGACTCCTGTTGCAAAAATCTTATCCAATTAGGGGTTAATTTCACTTAAACATCCATTCAACATTTTTTTAGTACTTTAAACAAATCATTGGGGGTCAAATTATATCCTCCAGAGCTCTTTTTTGGGTTTGTTGTGCAAATAGGTGTGCAAGCTTTGAAAAGTGTTGTAAGTAATTAAAGTACAGTGCATTGGCTTTCCTATAATAGGTCTGCCACCCCGACAGAAGGGTCATCAAAAGGCCCTAAGAAACAGTAAGTTAAATGGAATCAAGGACTTACATTTTCCTTGATTTCATTTAAAACTGTTAAAATCGAAAAAAAAGGAGACCTAAAAGGCGACCAATAATTGAGTAAAATCAAGGTCTGCCAAAGGTCAAACCCAAAAAAAAGGGACCTTTTTAGCAGAAAACGCCGATTTCTTCACTTTTTTCAGCATTTGGCTTTCGTTTTAACTGATTTGTTAACCTTAAACGAAAGACATGAAAAACAAAAAATCCTTCGGAATCCATTTCATGATCAAGACCTCCAAAAGGAGGAGTGACGGAAAAGTACCCATCTATGGCCGTATCTCCGTCGATGGCCGTCGCAGTGAGTTCAGCCTCAACCAATTTATTTACGAAGAAGAATGGTGCAGCCGATCTAGGCGCATCATCCGACAGTATCCCGTTGCAAAAACTTTGAACCCCTTATTGGATAAGGTGGCGACAGAGGTAAGGGAGACCTTCGACAGTTTTGAGCGCAAAAAGGAGTATGTCAGTCCCCAATTGGTCAAGAAACGGTATCTGGGCCTTGAAGAGGATGTCAGTACCTTGAAAGGGGTCATTAAGTACCATAGGGAAGAGGAACTCTCCAAACTTTCTCCTGGGACCGCAAAGAACTATAACGCCACGGAAGTCTATTTGGACAATTTCCTGCGGGAAAAGCTCAAGACGGATGATATCCATCTGGCACAGATCAACTATGCCCTGATCATTCAATTTGAGAATTACCTGAGAACCTGTAAACCCCTTCGCTCCGGCCAGCCCTTGAGCAATAACGGGATCATGAAACATATGGAGCGGTTCCAAAAAATCTATGGATTGGCCGTTAAGTTCGATTGGGTGGAAAAGAATCCCTTCAAACGTTACCAGTTGAAATTTGAGGAATATGATTCCGATTTTTTAGAACTTGATGAATTGAAGGCCTTTGAGAACCTTATGCCCAGTGATCCAAGATTAATGGTCAGTAAAGATCTTTTTATATTCTCCTGTTATACCGGTCTGAGTTATGTAGAAGTGAAGCAGTTACTGCCAAAGAACATTGTCATTGGCATCGATGGTGATGAGTGGATCGATGTGATCCGGCAAAAGACCAAGACTTCGGTCAAGGTCCCATTGCTTAAAAAGGCCAAGGAGATCTATTCAAAGTATGTCGATCATCCTGTTACAGAGAGTACTGGATTGCTGTTCCCGACCCCGGCCAATGTGACCCTTAACAAGGACGTCAAGGATTTAGCCGCCATGGCAGGTATCAAAAAGCACTTGACCTTTCATGTGTCCCGACATACGTTCGCGACCACGGTAACACTTTTGAACGGAGTCCCGATGGAAACGGTCTCAAAACTTTTGGGCCATACCAAATTGTCCACCACCAAGAGATATTCCAGGGTAATCGAACAGAAAATAAGCCGTGATATGGATGCGCTTAAAAAGGTGTTGGGTGAGGGAACCGGGAAACATCAAAAGGATGAACTGTTATCCGGTTCCAATACCGTCGAAAACGAACCGGAAAAAGTGGCAAGAGTGTCACATTTACGAATAGTCAAATAGACTTGTTTGGGATTTAATTTCATCATGGCGCTCTGATCGGAACTGTAATAAGAATTGTTGGTTCAAAGGGATGACAATTATTTCGGAAAACAATTCATTCAATTTTGTAAATGAACAGGTTTACATTATTACTATTGTGTAAACTGGAACAGTTACATAAATGAGAAATAAAAGAGGATTATTGATACAACCGTTGAATCGTAAATTGAAACTTTTTCAGGAAGCGGCAACCGTTCGGGTTCCGAGCACAGGTTGGATAAATTCAATCCGAACAGCCCTGAACATGACCATGGCTCAACTAGGAAGTAGACTTGATATAACAAGGCAAGGAGTCAGACAGCTAGAGATCAATGGGGCAGGTGGACAGATAACGATAAATAGCTTACGAGAGGTTGGTCTGGCATTGGATATGCAATTCGTTTATGGCTTTGTGCCCATTGATGGCAGTATTGAAAAAATGATCGATAGGAAGGCAGAGGAATTGGCCAAGAGCATCGTTTTGAGGACAAATCAAAACATGCGGTTGGAAGACCAGGGGATTTCAGATGATAAAATCAAGGAATCCATAAAGGATTTGGCCTTTGAGATCAAAAGGGAAATGAGAAAATCACTATGGGATTAGACTTCGAGTATGTGCATGGGCAAACCCCATTGGATGAGTTCGAATAACGGAAACATCGATCCCTTGGTAAGTTTTGCCAAGGGTTAGTCTTCAACTATAGATGTTGATTCCCATGGAACGATATATTTATGATTCGAAATTGGTCGAATTTGAAGTGTGAGTTTGTGAAATCACCACTTTCTTTCAATCAAAACCGGAATGCATTGGATTTCAATTCCTGTTCTGTTCTTGAAATACCGTATTTTGTTGCAATGCTCGGCCATTTTGCCACGGCATTCTTCACTTCGTCAATAATCTCCTTGGCCCTTGACAGATTTAAACGGAAGAATTCGGACACCTTAAGGGCCAAGTCCAAGTCCAATGCATTATCGGTATCGGAAATGTTCAATTTAAGACCTGTGCCCGTTTCCACTGGGTTGATATCATAAGCAGGAGATAACAACCATCCTTGGTCGGTCAATAAAAAACCATGGTTCCTTAGATGGTCATCGGTGTTGGATACACAGATGCTGAAAACGATTCTCCTCCAGAGCTCTTCAAGGTCACCGCTGACATTGGCCCCATGATTTTGGATGAATTCGGCAATTTCCAGATAGCTGATGCCGTCTTGGTGATCCTGTCCATCACTGTGGCCGAGCATGGTCATGGCAGAGGCAAAATGAATCCGTTCCCCATTTGCTGTGCGATCAAACCGTTTTGTCAGGAAAGTATGGTGATGGGATGAAAATTTTTGAGCCATGGATTCAGCCATTTGTACCCTTGCTTCAAGGGCCAACTCATAGGTTACCACCTCCCAGGCCCCAACATCCCCTGAATCGTTTTGGCTCGGAAATTTCGCAATCCACAAATCCCCTTTGGCATCAGTGATGCTTGCTTTGGGCCTGGCACCTCCCAATGATGATCCCGGTGCCACGAGCATGGCCAGCCATTTCAGGTATTTGGGGTCATCCATGATATCCCCCTCTTCCAGTTTTAAACTGATTTGCTCAAGTTCCCTGATGGAGGTCCAGGGTGGGGTGGCCATTTGTTTGTTATCGTTGAGAAAAGGACCATCTTCCTCAAGTTTGAACCGAAGTGCCCCCATTCGATGACCGTCAAAGACGCCGAGCAGATAATCTGTCTCGAAGAGTTTTGTCTCTTCCCTTTTTTCGACACGTGCCAGTGCTGCTTCCCTACGGCGCATCAAAATCCGCCCCCAACGATCTGGTGACGAATCCAGGAATATTCCGAAATTTTGTTGTTCTTGGGAAACATAATGTGGACCGGAAAACAACTGAAGCCCGGGATCCAATAAATGGGATGGTCCGTTTTTCAACCAATCCTCATCATATTCAAAGGAGAAAATCTCCTTTCCCTTGAGCCTATCGGAGATAAGTGTCCCCATTAAAAGGGGTTCCGCTATTCCTCTCCAGTGGGCATAGACAAGTATGGATCTCTTTGTTTTGGACTCTGCCATTATTTTCTATTTCGTTTAGGGGCCCTTTCTGAGGTGCTAATTTGGGCATCCTGCAGTTTCCTTCCCAATTCATCATCTTTTGCAAGGAGCAGAAAATCCTTTTCAAGGCCGAGAACTTGGAGAACCAATAAATAGGAGCCCATGTTCACAGTGGGGGCACCTTTTTCAATCTTTGTCAAGGTGGGCCTACTGATATTGGCCCTTTCCGCAACTTGTTCCAAACTTAGTTTTCGCCTAAGTCTGGCCAACCGAAAATTCTCTCCCATTTCCTCAAGGATTTTTCTTGTCTTAGGCAATATTATTATTTTCTTTTTTGACATAACGTAAATTATAGTTTACAAATATAGTATTTTTTGTAAATTATATTTAACATTATAATATTAATTTGGTACCCTACCTTTTGGATTCTCCTTTGCTCAATTGATAGTTGTTCCCATATCACTTCATAGTGCATCCCAAAACAGTTTTGGGTTTGGTCAAATCAAAGGAGGATATAGTCAAATGGGGTTATTGCGCAGGCATTATCCTGCATGACATTTTCACTCAGATTTTTATTAGGTTCTATACTTCTATATTAAAAAAAACTGAGTAGGTGGTGTATGGTCATTCAATCTTGATTTCCTTATGGGTGTCCGCTGTTGTCTTTCCCCAACTCGCAATGGCTTCCAATACGGGTATCAGGGTCTTGCCAAAAGAAGTCAGGTCATATTCCACTTTCAGGGGCGGCTTGCTTGTATAAACCTTACGGGAAACCAAACCGTCGGCTTCCATTTCTTTTAGTTGTAGGCTCAATGTACGTTCTGTTATAGTGGGTATTTCCTTTTTAAGTTCATTGTACCTTTTTTTTCCACGGGTAAGGTGGATTAAGATAACGGATTTCCATTTACCTCCTATGTACTTCATGGTCAGGCTTGTTGTGCAGGGATATTTTTTGTCTTTGATACAGTACATGTGCTAAATTTTTAAAAAATGTTAAGCTATACATTTTGACCGTTATTGCAAAGATATAAAACTATACATACGTTTGTAACTATAAAAAGTATAGTTAATTATTTCAATGGAGTTTATAGATATAGCCAAGGAACGATATACGACCAAAAGGTATGATGGAACCAGAAAAGTTCCAGAACACTTAATTGATGACCTGAAAAATATTTTGAGGTTGAGCCCATCTTCCATCAACAGCCAACCCTGGAAATTCATCTTCGTTTCAGATGAGAAAACCAAGGCAAGGCTGGCAGAACAATCTCATTTTAATGAGCAACGCATTAAGGAATCCAGCCATTTGGTGGTATTTTCTGTGATGGACGGTAAAGAAGCATTTGAAAGACACATGCAAGGTTACTTGGCGGAGGGGAGCCTGGCCTATTATCAAAACCATTTGAAATCCCTTTCCAATGAAGAAATAAAATCATGGCTATCCCAACAGGTGTATTTGGCTTTGGGATTCTTTTTGGGGGCCTGTGCCACCATGGGTATAGATTCAACACCGATGGAAGGCATCCAAAATGCTGCCTACGACGAGATTTTAAATTTGAAAGGATATGCTTCCTTGGTGGCCGTGGCCATCGGTTATAGGGATAAGGAAGATAGCAATCAGCCTTCTATGCGGACAAAATCCCGTAGGGCGGAAGCGGAGGTCATTCAAACCATTTAATCATTTTATTCAATCAATAGTATCACTTTGATAGGTTGTTTTTTCAATCTGTCCTAACCCTTTATTTTATTTTTACAATGAAACACGTACACATTATCAACGCCCATCAATTTTATGAAGGAATCTCTGAGGGAACCTTGACCCGAACCTTGGCGGACATGACCAAGGTCTTTTGTGAGGAAAAGGGATACAGCTATAGCATGACCAATATAGAAGAGGAATATACTCCGGAAAAAGAAGTGGACCTTTATGTAAAAGCCGATTATGTGGTATTGCATACCCCTGTCTATTGGTTCAACACCCCGTGGATCCACAAAAAATATGTGGACGAGGTCTTTAATGCCGGATTGGCTGCCGGGAAATTGTTGAAGGATGATGGCCGTACCCGTAAAGATCCTTCAAAAAACTATGGTACCGGTGGGCTCATGCAGGGCAGGAAAATGACCATGGTCACTTCATGGAATGCCCCGGAAGAATTTTCAGGAAATGAGAATCAATATCTGTTAAGTGGTAAAACGGCCGACGATGTCATGTATAACGTGGGTGTCAATTACCGGTTCTGTGGATTTGAGGTGTTGCCCCAGTACCATTGTTTCAATGTGATCAAAGATCCCCAAGTGGAGAAATATCTGAGCGAATACAGACAACACTTGGAAACCCATCTTGTATAAACCAAAAAACGAAGAATAGTATGAAAGTTTATGTTTCCGCAATCATTACCAGTAAACCAGGATTCCAGGAGGAAATAAAGGAGGCTTTGCTGGAATTGGTGAAGGCCACCAAAAAAGAAGAAGCCTGTATCATGTATGATCTACATCAGGATATAGACCAAGAAAACAGGTTCCTCTTTTATGAAATCTGGGAGAATCACAAGGGATTGGACAAGCATAATGGCCAACCTCACATTAAGGCTTTTCAGGACTTTGCACAAGGCAAGTTGATGGAACCGGTGGAAGTGTACAAGGCCACAAAGCTCTGATTGTCGATTAAATTCCTGTAAAGACTGTTTGGGTAGGATGGTTTTCGGTGTCTTCATCCGATTTGAATTTTATAATTTTGTGGTATGGATAAAAAAGAGTCTTTACAGGATTTTTATCAGCGGGTGCCCAAATTAGGGGCCCGTGCGGATCAGCTCAACAATTCAGGGGCGGGCCACATCAATGTATTCTCCAGGGATAAGTGTAGATTGATCAGTCCTTATATGCGAAGGGATTTTTACAAGGTTACCCTGATCATTGGCGAGGGAACCTTGCAATATGCCAACAAGTGGATTGCCATTGACCGTCCGGCATTGTTGTTTTCCAATCCCATGGTGCCCTATGCGTGGGAAGCTCGCACAGAGGAACAAAAGGGTTGGTTTGCCCTGTTTTCAGAATCCTTTCTTTTCAACGGTGCACCATCCACAAGTCTGAGGGAATCCCCACTGTTTAGGGTGGGCAGTGACCCGGTCTTCTTTTTGGATGGTGATCAACTGGCCGGGATATCCGATATTTTTCAAAAGATGGAAAGGGAGATGCAGTCCGACTATCAGTTCAAGTATGATGTGATTCGAAGTTACCTGCATTTGATCATCCATGAGGCCATGAGGTACAATCCAGCCAATAGCTTTGAAAGAAGCTATAATTCGTCAGAACGCATAGCCTCCCTTTTTCTGGAGTTGTTGGAACGGCAATTTCCGGTTGACTTTCCCAACGCTCCTTTGGAAATGAAATCCGCCAAGGATTTTGCAACACATCTGTCCGTGCATGTGAACCACTTGAACAGAATGGTCAAAAAACAAACCCATAAGACGACCACGGAACATATTGCGGACCGTGTATTGCGAGAGGCGGTGGCCCTACTGCAACATAGTGACCACAGCATCTCGGAAATTGCCTATAGCCTTGGGTTTGATAATCCGGCTTACTTCACCAATTTTTTCAAAGGTAAAATGGGCGTGTCCCCCAATCGTGCCCGTGGGGAACGTGCTTGAATTTTATAAGTGATGCTTTGAATTTTATAAGCATGCCCTTGGCATGGTGCCTACCTTTGTCTTCAAAACCAAGTATCATGAAATATAGAAAATTAGGAAACACGGAAGAACAGTTGTCCACATTGGGATTGGGCTGTATGGGAATGAGTTTTGCCTATGGTCCTTCCGATGACAACGAAAGCATTCAAACACTTCACACTGCCTTGGATTTGGGCATCAATTTTTGGGATACGGCAGATATGTATGGCAATGGGGCCAATGAACGTTTGTTGTCTCAGGTTCTGAAAGATAACAGGGAGAAAGTATTTTTGGCCACCAAGTTCGGATTTCGGTTTCGGACGGACAAAGCTTCGGACAGCAATTCACCCAACACCTATTTTGATGGCTCCCCTGCCTATGTAAAACAAGCTGTGGAGGCAAGTTTACTGCGATTGGGTGTCGATGTCATCGATCTCTATTACGCCCACCGGGTGGACCCCAATATACCTGTAGAGGACACCGTGGGGGCCATGGCGGATTTGGTAAAGGAAGGAAAGGTACGATACCTGGGTTTAAGCGAGGCATCCCCGGAATCCATTAAACGGGCCAATGCCGTACATCCCATTTCTGCGTTGCAAAGCGAATATTCGTTGCTAACCCGGGGTGTGGAAGGTGAAATTCTGGAAACCGTCAGAGCTTACAACATGTCCTTGGTCCCTTATTCTCCTCTGGCAAGGGGATTGGTCACGGATACCTTTAAAGTGGAAAATCTGGATGAAAAGGATTTTAGAAGGACACTGCCAAGGTACAAGGGCGACAAACTCGACAACAATCTTCGTCTTAAATTGGAATTACAGGAATTGGCCCATCATAAGGGCATCACCATGGCCCAATTGGCCTTGGCCTGGGTCTTGCACCAAGGTGACGATATCATCCCAATACCCGGAACCCGTAAAATCCATAGGCTGAAAGAAAATGCTTTGGCCGTGGATGTGAACCTTTCCAAAGGGGACTTACGGACCATCGAACAGCTTTTGGCAAAATACCCGAATGTGGGGGAGCGATACAATGAAGGGGCCATGCGCTTGGTGAACAATTAAAATTCCCCGATGTAATTCAATTAAAATCATTTATTAAAAAATTTACAATTGGTAACAAAATCGTATACTGACGTAAAGCGACTACACGATGACCATAAAAGGAAGGCGACCCTCATCTCCTTTTTAATGATTCCCATGTCCGGATTGGTCACGGATATTTATGCTCCTTCCATGCCTACCATGGCTTTGGAACTGAACCAATCCGAAGGAGCTGTCCAATTGACGCTGACCTTCTTTTTGCTGAGCTATGCCTTGGTACAGTTCTTTGCGGGCAGCATTATGGACAGTTACGGACGCTACCGGATAACGCTCATCGCACTTGTGCTGTTCATTCTGAGCAATGTGGTCATTGCCCTGTCCACTAGTTTGGCCCCCATCTATGCCATGAGGATTTTGCAAGGGGTGGCCATTGGATGTATCGGGGTTTCCAAACGGAGTTTTTTTGTGGATGTACATGAAGGGGACAAGCGGAAGCACTACTTGAGCATTATGTCCATCGTATGGTCCATAGCTCCTATTGTGGCACCCTTTATCGGGGGGTATCTACAGCATTATTTCAATTGGCAGGCCAGTTTTTATGTCTTGGCAGGATATGCCTTTGTACTGTTATTGTTGGAATTGTTCTATTCTGGGGAAACGGTACCGGAATTCAGACCTTTCAAACGAAAGGCCATATTGAGGGATTATGGCATTATGTTGCGGACGCCCATGTTCATTTATGGGGTCATCTGTAGTGGTCTGTGCTATGGAACGATTATGATATTTAACCTTTCAGGTGCATTTATTGTGGAACACGGCATGGGTTTTCCTCCAGTGGTTGCGGGGTATGCCTCCTTGATCATGGGAATCGCTTGGTTGCTGGGTGGTTTTTTGGGCAAGACGCTTATTGACAAACCTTTCATGCCCAAGTTGAGAATCGCCAATCTATTGGAAATAATGGTGATCATCCTGATGATTCTCAGTGCCACGATCTGGGAAAATATATACAGCTTGGTGTTGTTTGCCTTTTTGGTGCACTTAGGGGTTGGGTTCATCTTCAACAACTACTTTGCCTATTGTATCGGAAGGTTTCCAAAAATGGCGGGCATATCAGGTGGTTTCATTGGGGGTTCCGCTTTTTTCATCACCTCCATTTCCAGTTATGCCATTGTGGGACTCATACACCCGCAGGATCAAGCTGGTCTCGGTATCAGTTATTTGGGCATGGGCATGTTGATCATGGTCATCCTGTTGTTTTTGGTAAAGCCGGAGAACCTCTCAGAAAATTAGGCATCGAGATACTTTTTCATTCGTTGAAACGGTATGAAACTATTTGACCGGTACACTGTTAACACCAATCGAGTTCTGTTTTCGTACTTTAAAAAAGCTACCGAAAAATAAGAGTTGTCTAACAATATTTTCTCGATTTTTTCAGTAATCTCCATAACTGGATAGGGCCGAATATTACCTAGAACAATAATTGTCACTTGATCATCCATATAACTATGAATATTATAAATAAAACCATACATGGACCCACCGAGTCTCACTAATTTTCCTTCAGAATCATTATTTCTTTTATATGGTTTGATTTTAAACCCATAACCATACCCTCCATACTGATTCGGAGAGCCGTCAAAAAAGTAAATTCAAACTTTCCTGGTGGAGCAAGTACTTGCCACATAGGCCCTGATCCCATTTATACTCATAGATCCCCCAGCTATTTGTTAATCGCTGATTATCTTTTTTTAGAAAATAAAGCCCGTTCCTGAAACCCAAGTCGTTAAAGGTATACACGAAACGGCTACAGTTGCCAAGGACTTCATCTGGCTCGTCTTGGGTGTTAAAGAAGGAAAAAACCGCCTCCGATTCCTCTGTATATTTGAATTTCATAGGACGTGCAAGCGTAAACAGGTTAGCTGTATGGTTGGGATTTCTGGGGGTATTTCCGTTAAAAAAAGAAACAAAGACCAATTGGTGCTTTTCGTTATATGAAAACCGGTAATGGTTTCGTTTAATTGCCTCCTCCTTATGAAGCCTTCCCTAAAAATGTAACCTTCCCCCTTTTAAGATATCACTAAATTCATAAAAATATAACCCATTGATACCTTTCTTAGATATTAACCTTTAGTTAATCCACACTTACCGTTTTGATGACATACTGATCTAGGGGTAATTCTACCTTTTTACCCTCCTATAGGTAAAAGACAAAGTATGGAAATATCCAAGGAGGATATTAAGTGTGTTCGTAAGCTTTCGGGGGAATTGGGCATGGATCAAGAGCAATCCATGTTTGAGGTGAACCTACTGCTGGATGATAGTTTTCGCGAACGATTTCAAGACTACAAACTAGTATGGGACTGTTACCCAAAACCTTCCCTGCCGCTGCGAAAAGAGCACTTTGCAAAACGGGTTCGGGAAGAAATTTCACAAGAAACAAGATCCAAACGTATTTTCCTCAGTACCAAAATGAAAACACTGGTTGCGGTCGCAGCTGCTGTTTTGGTCGGTTTTGGTGTTTTTCTGTTTACCAAGGATAACGAATCGAGGTACACCAACCATATTATTGCCCTAAAAGGGGAGAGAAAACAGGTTACGCTTCCGGATGGTTCACAAGTCATGGTGAACGCGAATTCCGAACTCAAATATCCAGAAGTTTTTACCGAGGCCAAGCGAGAGGTTTGGATGGAGGGAGAAGTCTACTTTGAGATTAAAAAGGATGAAGGGCGACCTTTTACGGTGAGCACCAATGGATTGGAAGTGCAGGTTTTGGGAACCAAGTTCAATGTCAACACCAAGGGGAAAGCAAAAACCGTGTCCTTGGAAAGCGGGAAGGTGGAGGTGACCTTGGAGGAATCCGGCGATAAGATTCAATTAAGGCCGAGCGAAGAACTTTCATGGGACATAGAAACTGGAGAAGTGATAAAACGCAACTTTGATGTCTCCAAAACCACTGCATGGAAAGACAACATTCTTTTGTTGCACGACCTTACCTTGGAAGAGGCATTACTTACCATCAATGAATTTTATGGTGCCGAGTTCATGGTTTCGGACAGTTTGGTCGCCAACAAAAGAATCAATGCTGCCTTCGAAAATCAAGACCTCGATCAGTTCATCCAAACATTGGAGTTTATAGCTGATGCGAAGATTTCAAAAATAGCACCGAAAAAATTTTCGATAGCCCCAAGTGATGAAAAGTAAGTCTTCTACATACAAGGATTTGAATCAAAAAACAGATTTGGAACTGTTCCAATTGATCAAAGAAAGGAACAAAGGGGCGCTGGAGGCCATTTTCAACCGATATTATGAAAGTCTCTGTCGTTTTGGAATCGCTTACGAAGATGATTTGGATGTTGTGGAGGAAAAAGTGTCAGATGTGTTTATTCAGTTATGGAATGCCCATGAACGTCTCCAAGAGATCAAAAAGCCCAAACCATACCTCTTTGTAGTGGTCAAGAATAAACTCATGGAGCCGGTTTCGTACCAAAAAATGAAACAATCACTAAATCAGGGATTGGTGGATGAATACGCCACGAGTCCATGTATTGAACAAGAGATCATCGATCAAGAACAAAGGGAAATGTATGTCAGGAAGATACAAGGAATCTTAGACCATATTCCCAATAAATCCCGTCAGATTTTCGAGATGAGCCGACTGGATGAACTCAAGTACAAGGAAATCTCCGAGATCCTTGGGGTTTCCGTGAAGACCGTTGAAAGCCACATGGCCATAGCCCTCAAAACCATTAGAAATATGGTTGTCAAGAACAAGCAATATTAACCCCCACCTCACAAAATCATTATATGACAAAAACCAGACTGTAACCCTGAATTGAAAACTAAAAAATTATTGAAAACCAATAGTAAATCACTCTTTTAAAATGAAAAAATCAAACCTCTTAGCGCTGCTGTTGTGTTTGCCATTGTTGGGTCGGGCAACTGTTGTTCCGAAATCGGCCAACGTAGCGGTAAACACCCAAAATTTTGAGATCATCAATCTTAACCTTAAAAGTGTTGCTCTGGAAAAGGTGTTCGATCTTATCGAAAAGCAAACGGGCAAAAAATTCATTTATGCCGCAGATGCCCAAAACCTGCAACAACGTATCAGTATTGATGCCAACAAAGTGAATTTGGAAGCTGTATTGGAAGACCTTAAAAATAAGGCCAATGTGGATTTTAAAGTGACCGAGCAAGGGATCTTAGTGAAATTTGTCCAAGAACAACGTAACATTTCCGGAAAAGTCATCGATGAATCCGGTGCCCCGATTCCCGGAGCCAACGTTTTTGTGGATGGAACCGACTATGGTACCGTTTCTGATTTTGATGGGAACTTTAGTTTGGAAATCCCTTCGAACTTTAAGTTGTTGTCCGTTACGTATATCGGTTATCAAAGACAAAATGTCAATATTGATCAATTGAGCCAAGTTACGGTTACCTTGCTTGAAAGTGCTTCCCAACTGGACGAGATCGTGGTGGTCGGATATGGTACCGAGGCCAGAAGAAACATTACCGGGGCCATCGCATCGGTTTCCCCGGAGGAAATTGTGACCCAACCCAAGGCCAACGTGGTAGAAATGTTGGATGGACGCCTACCTGGCGTTCAAATTATGAGTGATAACGCTCCTGGTGGTGGGACTTCAATCAGGGTCCGTGGTTTTAGTACCATTAACAGCAACGACCCCTTGGTGATTATCGATGGAATTCCAGCTTCCAATGGACTTAATGGAATCAATCCTACGGACATTGAAACCATCCAAGTATTGAAAGATGCTGCTTCTGCTTCCATTTATGGGTCAAGGGCCGCTAATGGTGTTGTCATCATTACCACCAAAAAAGGATCTGATACCCAAGGGGAATATGTGGTTTCATTTGATGGTTATGCAGGGCTTCAATCTTCATACAATTTGCCAAGGATGCTCAATGCCCAGCAATATGGGGATTTGTTGTGGCAAGCTACCATCAATGATGGGGGGACACCTTCCAATGATATTTATGGTGATGACCCCAATCAAGCTGTAATCCCACAATGGTTGGATGCCGATCAAACAATTCCTAGTGCTGATGTAGATTGGGTAAAAGAAATTATGCAAACTGCCATGATCCAATCATATAATGTATCGTTGGCCAAAGGCGATTCCAAGAGCCAAAGCATATTCTCCTTAGGATATTACAATCAGGAAGGCTTGATCAAATATACCGGATTTGAGAGATATTCGGCAAGATTCAATTCCTCTTACAATATTGGTGATTTCCTTACCATTGGGGAAAATTTCACGGCCAACTACAAAGAGCAAGTGTCCGTTGGAACCAACTCCGCTTTGGGAAGTGTAATCCTTACTGCCATGCAGTTTCCATCTATCGTCCCAGTTAAGGACATCAATGGGGAATATGCAGGAAACCCAATAAATGATAGTAATAATCCGATGGGGCAGTTATACAGAAACAAGGACAACAAGCAAAAACGAGTTCAGGCATTGGGAAATGTGTATGCCAATCTGTATGTAAGTGATTTTACCTTTAAAACTTCCTTTGGTTTGGATTACCAAAACTATAATATCAGAAGTTTTTCACCCACATATGACGAGATATTGTCCACCAACAATACCAATTCCTTGTCAACTTCCAATAGCTTTAATTACCAGTTCTCATTTACCAATACGTTGAACTATAAAAAGCAATTTGGGAAACATCATGTGGATGCTTTGATTGGCCAAGAGGCCATTGAGTACAACTACGAAGGCTTCAGTGCCTCAGTAAGCGAATTTTTGTACGAGGATTTAAACTTCAGATACCTAAGCTTTGGTACTGAGAATATGTTGAATTCAGGTAGTGCCAATGGATGGTCCTTGAATTCCTACTTTGGAAGATTGAACTATAACTTTGATGAAAAATACCTTTTTACCGCTACTGTTAGACGTGATGGTAGTTCTAGGTTCAATGAAGATAACCGATGGGGAACATTCCCTGCCTTATCCTTGGGATGGAGATTGGATCGCGAAGATTTCTTCAACTCCAATGGTATTATTTCTTCCCTGATGTTACGTGGTAGCTGGGGGCAAACGGGAAACCAGGAGATTTCCAATTACGCTACTGTGGATAGTTATCGAAACAACAATGCCAACTCCAATTATGCAATTGATGGAGCACAGGAATCAGTCTATATTGGACTTACCCAATCGCGAATTCCCAATCCCGATCTGAAATGGGAAACGACTACCCAAACATCCATAGGTTTGGATTTGGGGCTTTTGGAAGACCGTTTGAACATTACGGCTGATTATTATGTGAAAAAAACAGACGATATCTTGGTCTACAATACCGTACCATTAACGTATGGAGGCACCAATGACGGGCAGTGGGTCAACGATGGGAAAATGAAGAACAATGGCTTTGAATTGGACATCAACTATAACGATATGGTGGGTGATTTGGGCTATAGTATTGGATTGAACTTGACCGGTGCCAAGAATGAGCTTACGGAGTTGACCACATCTGATTATTTGGGGATTCCAAGTTCTTCATTGCACAGTGTCAACTTTGATCAGGAAATCTCTAGAAGCGCGGTCGGTCAGCCCATAGCCTCCTTTTATGGTTATGTTGCGGAAGGATTGTTCCAAAGTCAGGCTGAGGTTGACAGTTATGGTCTGCAACCCAATGCGCAGGCAGGGGACATTAGGTTCAAAGATGTGGATGGGGACGGTGATGTGGATGCGGATGACAGAACTTTCATTGGATCTCCACATCCTGATATTATGTTGGGCCTAAACCTTCAGTTCAATTACAAGGATTTTGACCTTGGAATTTTGTTTAACGGAAGTTTTGGAAATGATACGTACAATTTTACCAAGTACAAGAACCATTTCTTTAACCAAGCAGCATACAACAAGGAAAATGTATTGTTGAACGCTTGGTCGGAATCCAATACTGCCACCAGCATTCCAAGATTGTCCTTGGATGATCCCAATAACAATATCCGCCCCTCGACCTATTACGTGGAAAATGGTTCTTATGTTCGATTGACCAATCTTCAAATCGGATATACCATCGACCCGGAACTTTTGGGAGGGATGAGCCTTAGGGTCTATGCACAGGCGAGCAACTTGTTCACCATTACTGATTATAGTGGAATGAACCCACAAGTGGGGCTACAGAACTATGGGGGAAGCAACCGTAACCTAGATATCGGTGTCGATCGAGGATTGTATCCTCCGAGCAGGACTTTTGTAATTGGATGTAACTTAAAACTTTAAAAAAGCCATGAAAACCATGTTGAAAATAAAATCAAAATATGTAATGGTAGGTGCGACCTTGGCACTTACGGTTTTAGGATCTTGTTCCAAGGACTTTCTTGAGGAAGTGACCTATGGAGAGGTTTCACCAATAGAAATGACCAAAGCAGAAAATGTGGAAAAAGCCATTATTTCTGCATACAGTGTATTGAACGGTCAGATAGACGGGGCCAGTAATGCCTACAATTCCCCGGCGTCCAACTGGAGCTTTGGAGACGTTGTTTCCGATGATTGCTATAAAGGGGGCGGTGGTACCGGTGATCAGAACCAAATCCATCAAATGGAACTTTATAACACTACTCCCGCCACTTATGATGTGGAACGCAAATGGATGGCATTGTACGAAGGTGTAAAAAGGACCAATGAGGCCATGAAACTGTTGAACGCATCAGAGGACTTCGATGCAAATTTAAAAACCCAAAGAACCGCAGAACTTAGATTTTTAAGAGGTCATTACTATTTCGAACTTAAAAAAATCTATAATCATATTCCATATGTTGACGAAACTGCAGAAACCGTTTCCGACTATGCACGTTCCAACACAGAATTTTCCTCCTCGGAAGTTTGGGCCAAAATAGAGGCTGATTTCCAAGCTGCATACGATGTCTTGCCAAGCACTCAGGAGGAAGTGGGCAGACCTACGAATCTTGCGGCTATGGCCTATTTGGCGAAAACCTATCTGTTTCAAGAAAAATGGCAGGCCGCTTTTGATGCCACGACCTTGGTCATGGGAGGGAACTATGCATTGATGGATGATTTTCAATCGGTCTTCCTGCCTGAAAACGATAACGGAACCGAGGTGATTTTTGCAGTGCAATATTCGGTGAACGATGGCCAAGGAAACAATTATAACGGTAGTATTGGCGACCGTTTGACCGCCCCCGGAGGTCCATTTTATTCCCAATATGGATTTCACCGTCCCTCGCAAAATTTGGTGAATGCCTTTAAAACCGATACATCCGGTTTGCCGGTCAACGACAATATTGATGTGACCGAGACCGATTTTGTGGACCCTCGATTGGATATTACCATCGGAAGACCTGGGATTCCTTACAAAGACTTGGATATTTTGTATGATGCCAGTTGGGCCAGGGATTTGGCGACTTATGGGCCTTATGGTCCCAAAAAACGGATCCTTTCTGCGAATTCACCTTATCATACCATTGTTTGGCCCTACGTGGATGCCCTAAACTATTACATCATCCGATATGCCGAAGTATTGTTGTGGAGGGCGGAGGCCGCTGTGGAATTGGGTAACCTGGAAGAAGCGAGAAGTTTGGTAAACCAAATTCGTGAACGTGCCGCCAATTCCCAATACGTCCAAACCTTGGACGGTTCTGGGGATGCCGCGAACTACAATATCGGAACCTATGATACTGTTTGGACCGATCCCACCGATGCCATGGACAAGGTCCGTATGGAATCGCGTTTGGAACTTGCCATGGAAGGACACCGTTTCTTTAATTTGGTTCGCTGGGGCGTCGCCAAAGAAGTGATCGATGAGTATTTGGAGGTGGAAAGGACCAGAAGGTCCCACTTGACCAATGCCGTATTTACCGAAGGCAAAAATGAGTACTGGCCAATACCACAAGAATATATTGACAGTGTTGACGATGGTCTAATAACCCAGAACAACAGATACTAACCAAAATTTTAAATGAAAGGGTGGCTCCATAATAATTGGAGCCACCCTTTTTAAAATCAATAGCATGAAAAAACTATTACTTTTTTCACTGGTTATGGGTTGTGCCTTTATTTCCCATGCACAGACCAAAAGTCAAAACTATCCCAATAAGACCCAAGAAAGGTTACAGGAAAAAAATTTCTACTTGTTTTCGGCCATGGAAAATGATAGGGAGCTTATGGAGCTCTTAAAGGTGGATGAACATTTGAATTTGTACTGGGATAAAATGACATCGTCGTTGAAATCAACACCTAATAATGGGGCGAAGATCATTGCACCATTTTTATGGTCGGAGAATGATATCCAAACCGTTGGAAAACGATTGGTGGATTTGTCAAAAAAAAATGTTGGTTTTAAAAATTTGATTCAAAAACTTCGGGAATCCAATCGTTATGCCAATTTTGAAAATACGCCCGACGATGAATACCTTTATAAAATCTGGGAACAGTGTGCCAAAGGATTGGATACCGTTCTGGAAGTTTATGGAGCAGGCAAAATGCCATTTTATAGGAATATTGACTCGGTATCCTTTGATGCGAAATCAAAACGATACCTATCTGCCCTTTCCATTCTAAAGACCGAGGCCATTGAAGATGCCCAAGAAACACAGCTGTTTTTTCAACCAAGTCTGAACCTTGCCTTAAACCTATTGTACGCAAACCATAAGGATGAAGCGGTTCGCTATGATCCATTGGACCAAAAAGAGAATGCCAAAGCCATCGAGGCCATAAAAGCGACGGACTTTAAAGCGTATCCCTATGCATCCATTGTGGTTCTTGGGGGAGGTCCTGAAAATTATCGGGACAAGCTATCCATCGCGGGCAAGATCAACCTACAATTGGCCATGAAGGAATACCGTGCTCAAAAAGCTCCGTTCATTATCGTTTCAGGAGGTCATGTACATCCGTATATGACGCCATACTGTGAAGCAATAGAAATGAAGCAAGAGCTCATGGAGGAATATAGGGTTCCAGAGGAAAACATCATTATTGAGCCCTATGCGAGGCATACGACCACCAATATGAGAAATGCCACTCGCTTAATGGTGGATTACGGAATTCCTTTGAATCAAAAAAGTTTGGTGGTGACCAATCCTTCACATAGTGCTTATACAGCTAGTGAAACTTTTAAAAAACGTTGTCGGGATGAATTGGGGTACCAGCCCGTGGATTTCCATGATAGGCTTTCCCCAACAACGCTTGAATTTACTGGGAATAGGGTGTCGTTCCATCAAAACCCATATCAACCTTTAGACCCATAATTACATGAAAAAAATAGGTGTACTTGTTCCATGGTTACTTCTTGTATTTGGATGTCAACAAGGCGAAACCATTGAACATCCCAAGAAGGGCAAAATATCCCCAAGCGAGCAGGTGAACGTGTTTTTGGGCACCTCTGGGGATCATGGTCAGATGTCGCCAGCAGCTGGATCCCCTTTCAATATGATTTCAATAGGCCCGGTGACGCACCCGGGTACACATACCGGTTATGATCATTATGCCAAGGAATTTTTTGGATTTGTTCATACTCATATCGAAGGAGTCGGTTGTAGAGGGGGAGGAGGTAACATTTTAGTGAAGCCTTTTGGAAATGATGGTCTGAATGAAAAATTGATCAAGAAAAATGAAACAGCCGAACCGGGTTATTACAAAGTTGTCTTTGAAAATGGTATAAGTGCCGAAATGACCACTATCCATAATTATGGAGTACATCAATATCATTTTCCGGATTCGGAAAAAAAGTTAGAGATCGACCTGTCCTATGCTTTTTTGAACCGGTTTGTGGCGGCAGAGCACATCACAGTAGGGAATACCATCAAGGGATGGGTGGATACCAAGACCGTTTGCGATCGTGGCAGGTACAGACTGTATTTTTATATGGAATTCGATCATGCTTCCTCCATTTCAGCAGCTGAAAAAGACACCTATGTCATCAAGGGAACAGATGCGCCAACAATGGGGCTAAGAATTGGTTTTTCATCCGTGAATGTAGCGTTTGCAAAGGCAAGGGTGATAAATAGTGGAGGTTTGTCAGAAACCCTTGAAAAAAGCACATTGGAATGGAATTCCCTATTGGGGCGGGTAAAAGTACAGGGGGAAAAGGATAGGGTTGCCCTTTTTTATTCCTTGTTGTACCGTGCTCTTCAATCCCCATATTTGATTTCTGAGCCCGATGGTAGCTATAAAGCCATAGATGGATCGGTGCAAAAATCCAACGACTCCATCTATCATGGATGGGCCATATGGGACAACTACAGGGAACAAATGCCTTTATTGTCGCTGCTGTACCCTCAAAAATATGGCGACGTTGCCCGATCGATAGCTAATCTGTACCGTTATGGTAAAAATGATTGGTCAACCATGCATGAGCCTTCCAATTCCGTTCGCACAGAACATGCCCAAGTGGTGCTTTTGGATGCCTTGGGGAAGGGACACCGACTTCCTTTGGAAAAGATAAAGGATTCTTTGATCCATGAAATTGGGCGATTGGATTTTAGTTCGCCGGACAAGGCTTTGGAATCTTCCTACGATCTATGGGCCTCTTCAAAGCTGATGCTGGAATTGGGGGATACCCTTTTTGCCGATAGCTATTTGGATAAAGCAATGGAATACAAAACCTATTGGAAAAAGGACTTTGCCGATATGGGGTGGCCCGATGTGGACCGTATGGGAGCCAGAGGATTGTACCAAGGTACGCTATGGCAGTATCGTTGGTTTGTTCCCTTTGACATTGAGGGGCTACAGGATTTGACAGGGGGCGAGAAATCATTTAGGAAACAATTGGATCAATTTTTTCAAGAAGACAATTATAATCATGCGAATCAACCCGATCTTCAAGTGCCAGGACTTTACAATACCACCGAAGAGCCTTGGAAATCCCAAAAACTGTATCGCAACCTTATGCTGGATACGGTGGTTCAGTTTTATTTCAATAACAATAGTAAAGGAGTGGACCCCTATATAGGCCGAATCTATAACAATAGACCAAGGGCCTATGTAAGGACCATGGATGATGACTTGGGAACCATGTCATCTTGGTTTGTACTTCGGGCCATGGGATTGTCCGCTGTGAATGTTGGTGAGCCTACATACTATTTGACGGCACCCATTTTTGAAGAAGCAGTATTGTGCTGGTCCGCTGATAAATCGCTTAAAATCCAAGTATCCAATTACCATAAAGATCATTTTTACATCAAATCTGTTCATTTGAACGGAAAGCCTTTGTATAGAAATTGGTTGACCCATCAAGAGATCATGGATGGAGGGGAATTGATCATGGAAACCGATAGCGCTCCCAACCAAAAGTGGGGTGTGGGGACCCCGTATCGAACCAAAATCGATAGGGTAAAAGATTGACCAATATTTAACCTTAAGAAAATGGTCAGTTCAATTGAGTTTGTTTATTTGTTTAGTTAGAAGAGATGCAGCCGGTTTTTGAGGCTGCATCTTGATTAATTGTATGTAACCTTTTATGAGAATGAAAATCCAATTACTTGTCTCGCTACTCGTTTTAGTGGCACATAACAAAATCTGTGGGCAAGAACTGCCCCGTACTTACAAAGCACCTGAATTTGATGTGGAATGGCGAAAACCCTCGAAGCATCCTGATAGGATTGTCCTTTCGTTTGGGGAAGATCCTGCCACATCGGCCAGTGTTACTTGGAGAACAACTTCGGATATTGATACTGCCTATGCTGAGATTGCCATTGCCTCCGCAGCTCCTAAATTTTGGCGCAACGCAAAAACCATAAAAGCAATAACGACAAGGTTCGATGCCTTGGAGATTGATGAGGCGGAAGTGCGGGCCAACTACCATTCGGTGTGGTTTACGGATTTAAAGAGTGATACTACATATGCCTATCGAGTAGGGGATGGCAAACGATGGAGCGAGTGGATACAGTTTAAGACCGCACCAAAGGAAAGCAAGGATAAATTTTCGTTTTTATATGTAGGCGACACACAAAATTTTATATTGGAATTATGGTCCCGACTGATCAGGGAAAGCTATAAAAAGGCTCCGGATGCTAAATTTATTGTGCATGCAGGTGATTTGGTGAACAACGCCCACAATGAACAACAATGGCAGGAATGGTTCGATGCCGGAGGGTGGATTCATGCTTCCATTGGAGCATTTCCAATCCCTGGCAACCATGAGTATCGAAATTTGAGTCCTGAAGCATCGGAAAGAAGCCTGTCCGTACAGTGGAAACATCAATTTACCTTACCAGAAAATGGTCCGGAAGGAATGGAGGAAACTGCCTATTACATGGATTATCAAAACATGCGGATCATTGGATTGAACAGTAACGTTGACCATGAAAAACAAGCCAAGTGGGTAGAAAAATTGCTATCGGAAACAGACAAGGACTGGATAATTGTCACCTTCCATCACCCTTTATTTTCGGCTTCCGATGGCCGGGACAATAAAGAATGGAGAGCGTTGATGAAACCCATTTTTGATAAATATGGGGTTGACCTTGTTTTACAGGGCCATGATCATAGTTATGCCCGTGGAAGGGTTTCCCCAAATGAGAATGTTTTGGACGGGGTTAATTTAAGGGACAAGACAGGAACCGTTTATGTGGTTTCTGTAAGTGGTGGTAAAATGTACGGCTTACGAAAAAATGGATGGGAAGGCTATGATGCAGAAAGGGATAGGGCAGCCGAAAACACCCAATTGTTCCAAGTAATCACCATTGAAGATGGTAAATTGTCCTTTGAATCCTATACCGCAGTAGGGGAACTTTATGATGCATTCGATTTAATTAAAAAGGAAGGTCTTCCCAATGAATTTGTAGAAAGAAATAATGAAGCCATCTCGGAGCGGAGATTTTCCAATACCATTCCCTATGAGGATTTATTGCCCCAGGGAGTGGAACAATCATTATTGTCAAAATACCCTGGCTTCCAAGTAAATGGGGTAAGGTTTGTCAACGAGAAGGATTTTACGGGATACAAGGTTCGGCTGAAAAAAGGTGATGACAGGAAAACACTGACATTGGATGTTCATGGAAAAGTCTTGGACTAATCTGTTTTTTTAATCTCAGTGGATGGTATGGATAATTTGAACCATCTTATATTCCATTATAGATGAATATGAACCATTTACTTATGCGTCATTTTACTATGCTCAATTTTTTCCGTTTTGGGTGGTATACTATGACCGTTTTTTGCAATGAGCATTCACTATAAGAAATTAAGGTATGGCAAAATGGTTGTTTTTGGCATCAATGGAAATTAAAAAAGCGTTTAAAAATTTGATTTACAGGTTTTTATTTGAATTTAGAAATATTCCAAGCAATTGGTGGACGGGACTCGAACTTTTTGCCAAAATGGCCCATTTTTCAGGACTTCCCAGAGTGGATGAGCCGGATGGTTGAGACCACCAAAAACGGAAAATGAGAGCCACCTAATTTTTGGATTTAGTGATTTTAAAATCAGGCTTTTGCGTTAGTCATGAGGGTGCTCAATTCTATCCGGCGAAGGTGGTATACTATGTCCGGCGTTTCCAGATGAGACCCACACTGTCGTCATTGAATGACACTATGATAAAACATGCGGAAAGTAGGGGGCTCAAGGCCCCCTTTTTCATTTTATCCTATACCGCAAAATACTTATTGCGGTCTTTATTTTCTCTATCAACAAAAACGGGTAGGCGATTATATTGACCGTTCTATCATCGATGGATTGAATCATTGAGTTGGCTCTTTTAGATATACCGGTCCAATTGAAGAAGGAGGATGGTATTTGTTACGATCAATACTGTTCAAAGTTAAACCCGGAAAATATTTCTCGGACAAGGGACGGCATAAAGCCGCTCATCCACTCTCTTCCTTCCTTCCTGCCTTCCTTCCTTCCTTCCTTCCTTCCTTCCTTCCTTCCTGCCTGCCGGCAGGTTTATTCCGTTTCCTTCCCACTCCAAAATTTTCCCTTGCGTTTGGTGGTCTGCCATTATTGTTCAATTTAAAACGCAAATCATGGAAAAACAAAACCTAGTACAACTGGATTTTGGCTTTGAACTGGAGCCAACGAAAACACCGAATCCAAACCAAAGCTCCAAGCCTTTCAAAAAAGCTAAATCCGATTTTGTCCTTGACTTTATGGACCTATTGCAAAGTCCCATCATTGTGTATCCATCACAATGGCAGGATGCCGTGCCCAAAGACCTTTTGGACAACATTACCATGGCCCGGATGTTGACCCAGATGCGTGGGGAACACATGGCCTCCTTGACCGAGGTTGTGGCATATATGATGCCCAGGACCTTCGAATCTCCCATGTCCAGTGAATGGGCTAACATCTACACATGGTGTGGGCTCCAGTATGCCAAGACCTTCAAAAAAACAGGACAGATGGACGCCATGGAGGAAGTGGCACCAAAACAACTGTCCGAATATGAGATGGGCCTTCTGAAAAGGTTAAGGGTCTGGATCTATCAGAAACGAAGAAGGGCCTTAAAGGACAGCTTGAAAACTTCAACGCCCAAATCGAGCGGACCTTCCCCGAACAATCAGGGAGAGCTGTT
The DNA here is from genome assembly GCF_051494225.1 of Flagellimonas lutimaris. Lineage (GTDB taxonomy): Bacteria > Bacteroidota > Bacteroidia > Flavobacteriales > Flavobacteriaceae > Flagellimonas > Flagellimonas lutimaris_A. The sequence goes on from NZ_JBNPYE010000005.1 coordinate 236,728, forward strand.
CCAGAAAGACTAAAAGGAAACCAGGTTCTAGGATTACCTACCCATTACTATCGCAATAGTTGATGTATTAACATTTGGCCAATACGGAAGTCGTCCAAACGGATTTTTGGTGCGCCCTTCCTTTGCAAACCCTTCTTGGGGCTTTGCCGGGAAAGGCCGCAAATCCGTCCGTCCGCCCATCAAATTTTAAGGGTCCGTAATAAAAGAAGCCCTAGTTGTTTTTCGGGTCGTCGAAAAACAGGGCAGGACCCAAGGACTTCCCATCAGGACACCATCGCCTACAGTCGCTTAACTTCCCGTACGCTCCCTGGTCAATGGGTCGGATGGAATTCCTAAGGCCCTCATTGAACCTGTCAAGGCCAAGACAGGTTTTGTCCATAAATAGGGTTTCCACTTCCTTGAAAACCTTGCCTGCCGCAGGCATGGCCAAGGGTTTTGCTACGTTGTGGAGCCTCCCGATTTCTGTCCAAAAGCCTTGACAGAACCCCCTTCTTTTATGGTGCTACGCACGTAAGAAGCAAACAAACGCCCCTTAAAATTTGGGAAACAATGACCAAAAAAACAGGGGGAAATATTAATCTTTTAAAGCTTTTTATCATGAGTACATTAAGAAACAAAGTACAGTTGATCGGGAACGTGGGGCAAGGCCCCGTAATCACAGATCTTGAAAAAGGGAAACGTGTGGCACGCTTGACCATGGCGACCAATGAACACTACAAGAACTCCCAAGGGGAACGGGTGACCAACACCGAATGGCATACCGTGATCGGTTGGGGCAAGCTTGCCGACATTATCGAAGGATTCGTGACCAAGGGCAAGGAGATTGCCATCGAGGGAAAATTGACCTCCCGATCCTATGAGGACAAAGAGGGCAACAAACGGTACGTGACCGAAATCGTGGCCAGTGAGATCCTATTGTTGGGTGGTAACAACGATTGATATCGATAGGGGCGTCCATAGGGATTCTTTTGGCGCCCCTTTCTTTATCCATCCTAAACATAAAGGAAATGGAACATAGCGTCAACGAAATACAGATCAGTTATAGGGAAAAGCTCAGTACCCTTAAATCGCTCTCCATCACCAATTCAAACGATGTGGCAGAGTTGCTCTTCAAGAATTGGGATGCCGATACCATTGGGTTGAACGAATGCTTTAAAATTCTCCTGCTCAACCAGTCCAACAAGGTCAAAGGAATCTATCCCCTCTCCATTGGGGGCATCACGGGAACCTTGGTCGATATGCGCATCCTGTTCGCCATCGTGCTCAAGACACTCTCGGTCGGGATCATCCTCGCCCATAACCACCCCTCGGGACAACTCAAGGCCAGCTGTCAGGACAAGCAATTGACCCAAAAGGTCAAACAGGCCGCGCAGCTTTTTGATGTCAAGGTCCTGGACCATATCATCCTGGCACCCGATGGCCGTTACTACAGTTTTGCGGACAACGGCATTTTATAAACCTCCTTTTTGGGGGTTGTTACAGGAATTGAAAATCACATAAAAACAAAAACCATGGAAACACGTATCCGAAAATCACTCGAGATTCCCGCCCGAAAACACCAAGGAAATCAAAACCTTAACCCAACCAATGCGGAAAAATCATTCCACGTGGTCGTCAACCTTTGGGCGTTCCGTTTCGAATATACCAAGGAACAATCCAAAACCTGATCCTATTCTTCAGGACTATACTAAAAGACCTTCTTTCGAGGGTCTTTTTTTTGTTCTTCCGTCCTACATCTGACGTTTTGATTTTCCAAAGAGGCCCCATCCCTAAAATACCTGTGCAATTGTGCACGATCGTCACGGTTTTGTGTTTTTACAAAATCCCGATTTTCCCTACATTTAAGGAAATAGCATGGCCCTTTTGGTACGGCAAGCCTGTTTGATTTGACTTTCCACAAAGTCCGTACCATTCGATTTGTTTTTCACGGAACTGGCAACTGGCTGTTTAAGCCATGTTGTGCGATGCTTTTTGGGCCCCTGGTACAAAAAGGATTTCCATGTTAAAAACAAGTCAAAAATGAACAAAGTGAACAATTCGATGATATTGGAATCAAGCGACACTTTTTTGATAAGGCGTTTGCCGTTTTACCACGGCACAGACCCTAAGGAC
>NZ_JBNPYE010000006.1:0-236442 GCF_051494225.1 Flagellimonas lutimaris
GGTAGATTCATTGGGTATTGAAACTGATTTGAACAATGCTGAGATTATACTTACAATTGGAAATCCACTATTAGATTGACCAATACCTATTAATGAATAAAATACGTACTTAAAAGTTCAAATAAACTTTTGGTTTTATCAACCCTTGAATTATACCTCTTTCATTACTGGAATAGTAACTGCTATGAGTTCTTCCTTAAAAAATAGAAGGTCCTTTTGTATATTGGCGCTTTCAGGAGATAGATACGTTTGAAACAAATCCTGATAATAGGCGATTCCGTTAAACAGATTACTTTTAAAAGCTTCCCATTTCTTGATTTGTTTAGTCGTAACTTCTTCTGAAATAGTTTCTATTTCATTTTTCAAATAATCCACATACATTTTCAATTCTTTCACAAACATATTTGGGCGATATATAGGGGAAAGTACAGACCCTTTTCCATAAATATGCTGCATCATTTTGGAAAGCGACACTTCATTATGGAAATAAGCCATATTAGGTCCTGGACAAATAACCACACCTTGTTCCTGCCCTTTTATTTTAATATTGTTCTCCAAAAAAGACGCATTGGCCAAACCTACACAGAGGCAGGCTTTTTCAGTTATTTTGGCTTTGGCGTTTTCATACTTATTTTGAGAGACTTCAAATCTTTTGGCTTCTAATTCTTGCAGTTTCACAGCTTGATATTTTTTTGAAGCTGTACAAATACCTTTTGTACCCAATTCTTTGCTCAATGCCAAGTATTTTTTTGGACAAGAACTTCCTGCTTTATTGTTGTCGATACGTTTTTGTCTGTGGTACTCATTTGTGGTGCCTTTTATGGTGTTAAAAGGAATTCCTAAAGGCGAAATATTGCTTAAATACAAATCCTTTTCAATGGCATTAGCTAATAATGCCCTAGTTTTCTTATCTACCGATGTAGCTTCTGGAACCAATAAAAATGGGGTTCCCCAACCTACGGAATCAACTTGGTAATTTTCAATTAAAAATTCGTGTTCATCTGCTGTGCCAACACCTCCCTGTACGGTGATCTTCAAATCCAAAGGCTGTTCTGGGACAGCCAGCCCTTTCTGAATCAACCCTTTCGCAAGAACATTGTGCGTGTCTTGTATTAATTCTGCTTTTTTACTTTTAAACTCTTCTAAAATAGGGCCCAATAAGAAGCCATCTGTTGCAAATGCATGTCCGCCACAATTTAAACCAGATTCAATCCTATATTCTGAGACCCAAAGTCCTTTTTTTGCTAAAAATTTGCCTTGAATGGTTGCCGAGCGATAATCACTGACCTTAAGAACAATCTTCTTTTTTAACTGGTTGTTCCTATCGGGAAAGAAATCTTTGAAATTTTCAAAGTAGCTGTATAACCTTGGGTTCATTCCTGCCGAGAGCACTACTGAAGAATTTAAATTACTCTTGGCAAAACCCCGAAGTGATGCGTGCGCATCGTTAAATTCGATAGGCAATTGCTCACTTTTGACAAAGTTATCCTTATCAACTTTTGTCATGATATTCACATCAATATCTCCAGCTTTTAAATGTACTTCCAAAAAATTTTCTATGTCATCCTTACGAACTGAACCTTCATTTATTAAATTGGAAAGCCCTTCCTTTATATAGGATTTATTGGGCAAGGTGGCGATGAAGCTTTCCAATGCAGATTTACTTTCAGCCAGTTCTTTTTTAAATTTCGAGAATTTTTCCTTGACGATGGTATCTACTAAATTTAGATAGGAAGTAATACGTTTGCCACGATAATCCTGTGTTTTTTTTGATATTTCTTTATAGGGAAAATTGAATTTTTTGCTATAAAACAAATTCATTTTCTCCATTAGCTCATCGTCAATAATGGATATTACAGAAGAAATACCATAGTGGGCCACACGAATTGGGCTGTCTATGGTATACGCTAATCCCATTACTGGAATATGAAAGGTGTGTGTTGATTTAGGCACAACCATTTTTTAGATTAAACAAGACACAAATGTGACCTTTCTTTTTCAACTGAAATCTGACATATATCATAGCCCATAGTCTTTTTAACAGTATCAATCTTGTGAAGAATTTACACAGCAAAACTTAATGGGAATGGAAAAAGGTGTTTAGTATCTTTATGTCAAAATTCAAATAAATGATGGGGCCCAATAAGTATTATTGAAGTATCTAATCTGTATTATTACGGCTATTCAATATCGTTTATGAGGTCAACTAAGATAAATTTCGTTTACTACCAAATTTCATCTTTGGGTTAAATGAGGCCTATAATTTTTAGTTTTCCTGCCTCCGGTTAGTCCGATATGTTTGCAATTTAAGGCTCTGCTTGGAAGTAGCCCATCACCTGAGAAGCACTATAAGTATTACTTTTATTAATTATGTATATTTAGAAATACATCAGCGGACATAAATTTTCATTGCATATTGTCAACCAATGTAACCAATATTAGATTGGTCTTTGATAGAAACCCCTTTTTGTTATTATAGTTACAATTTAATCCCCTAAATACAATGTCCACCTTAAACCAGAATATAGCAGGAGGTCGAGTGGCCCAACTGAAAATAGGAGTTTTAACCATTTTCTTTCTTTTGGTGTATTCTATATTGAAGTGTCAATTGTACGCTCAGGATATCTCCTTTCAAAAATTTGGTGTAAGTGAAGGGCTGAGCAGCAACACGGTCTTTTCCTCTGTTGAAGACAAAGAAGGTTTTATCTGGATTGCCACGGAAGAGGGAGTAGATCGTTTTAATGGGAACAATTTCAAACACTATGACCTACCTAAACTGTACGAGTACAGAACCGCTAATTATGTTGAATATCATATCAAAATAGATTCGAATAATAGAATTTGGTTGGTTACCCTTGGGGGGCTTTTTTATAAGTACGAGCCCATGAAAGATGAATTTGTTTTGTACTATTCCATTAAGGAAGATATGGAATTGGAGGTCAATGAGTTTTATATCGATCATTTGAACCATCTCTGGATAGGTATGGAAAATGGAGTTTTTGTATTTGACCCCCTTACTAGGGAAATAATAAAGTTAAAAGGTATACAAACCCGTACTTCTTCTATAATTCAGGATGATGCCAACACCTATTACCTAGGTACGGAAGATGGAGTTTTTGTACTGGATTCCAATAGAAACCTATTGTTCAATCTTCTTGACAAAACTCCCATGAAGCCAACGGGCCTTAGAGGTACGCAGATTCCCTCTCTTTATTTTGACAAGGAAAATCATAGATTATGGGTAGGGTCGAACAAACTGGGACTTTGTGCATTTAACCTGATCAATTTTGAGTTCATTATTCCCAAAGGGCTATCGGAATATGAAGGGCTAAAAGTGAGGAGTATAGAACGTTATTCATCTGATGAAATCATAGTGGGAATTGATGGTGAGGGGCTTTTGATCTGGAATCTTGCCCAAGAAAAGGAAGTAGGAAAAATTACTCCGCAACAAAATGACTTGGGAGCCTTGAGTTCTGCATCTGTTCATCATATATTCCGCAGTAGTTCCAATGTTTTTTTTATTGCGACCTTTCGTGGGGGATTGAATGTTTACAGCCCGGGGAAACTTAATTTTCGGGCAATACGGCATTACCTCTACAAGAATAATTCACTGCGAAACAATGTGGTTCTACATTTGTTCAATGTATCTCCCGATATTATTGGATTTGGTACGGATAAGGGGATGAGCATATGGGACAGGGCTTCAGATCAATGGAGGCATTTGGAAATAAATTTGAACGGCCAAGCCCATATTTCCAATTCTAGGTCGATTGCAGTGGACAAATACAATAATATATGGGCCAGCTCATATACGGATTCAATTGTTCTCTTCAAACAATTTCAAAGATTCAAATATAATAGCACCAAAGAGTTTAATCCAGACCTTCAATCTATAAATGCCAGTAAAATATATGCAGGCGTCGGGGATACCATTTGGTTGTGCGAAGATGAAACCAAACGTATTTATCACTATTCACTTAAGACAGATCGATTAGGGTATTATCCCCAAGAAATCGGAAAGGTTCAAACCATAATCGGTACGGGGGCAAATCGATTGGCCATAGGAACATCAGCTGGATTGAAAATACTTAACATCAAAAAAGGGAAATTAGAGAACATGACAATGATTGATACCTCGCCCTTAAAGTCAGCAATGATCTCCAGCTTGGTCATGGATCGGAACAAACAACTTTGGGTAGGTACCAGATATGAGGGCTTGTTTGTAATTAATCTATTTAAACAAAGCATAAAGCGGCTTACAACTGGGGATGGATTGTTGTCTAATAGAATATTTGCCCTGGCTGCTGGCCCGAACAATGTTTGGGCAAGTACCTCAAAAGGATTGTCCCGAATCGACAATTCTTTTTATGTTGATAATTTTACCAAATCGGATGGATTGATTTCTGTGGACTTTAATTATGATGCGGCCATAACCGATAGCACAGATAGGATTTATTTTGGCACCAATGATGGGGTCATCAGTTTTAATCCCTATGACATCAAGCCGATCGAGTCTAAAAAGACCATACTTTTCACTGATTTTTATTTGAATCACAAACAGGTATTGCCCGGAGATAAATCACCTTTGAACAAACGCATCAATGATACGGATGTGCTAAAACTGGACCATGATCAGAATTCTTTCTCTTTTGGTTTTACCAGTATCGATTACATGCATTTTGACAAGGGGGCCTTTCAGTGGAAACTGGACAATTTTGATGAGGACTGGATAAGCGGGCAAACTGGGACCGTGGCAAGCTATACTAACTTAAACCCTGGTAATTATAAGTTTAAACTTAAAATGACCGGCCCAAAAGATCAGTTGATCACTCCCGTAAAACAAATTGACCTTGTTATCGCCCCTCCTTTTTGGAGGACTCCAGTAGCCTATGTTCTCTATGTGCTTCTAGCACTGCTTTTATTGGGCTTAATGCTTTATGCCTATAAACTTTGGATTATTGCAAGCCATTCGCGTACTAAATTGAACTATTTGGCCAATATGGCACACGAGATCAAAACTCCATTGATGTTGGTGAAATCACCTTTAAAAGATTTGGTGCAAAATATGTCGGTGGGACAGGATGCCAAGGAAAACATCAATATTGCACTTAAAAATGCGGAGAAGGTCCATATGCAATTGATACAATTTTTGGATTTCCGAAAATTGGAGGGCAAAAAGAACGTGGTCAATCTACAACCCATGGACTTGATCCAATTGATCAAAGACAAAATAGTTGCTTTTCAAATATTGGCCGACAAGAAAAATATAGCTTTGAATTTGAGGACGGATTTATCCTCACTGTTTATCGAATCGGATGAAGCTATTTTGGATAAGGTTATCAGTAATCTACTTTCCAATGCTGTCAAATATACAAGACAGGATGGTAAAATAGAGATAGCGTTGAAATTGAGCGATAAAAAATGTCAAATATTGGTACGGGATACGGGCATTGGGATTCCAATGGCCGAACGAAAGAAAGTTTTTAGGCTGTTCTATAGAGCCAATAACGTACAGGAATCGGGGAGCATGGGTACCGGTGTCGGACTGGTCTTGGCACAAGACTTGGCGAGAATGTTAAAAGGAAGTGTCACTTTGGTGAAATCTTCAATAGAGGAAGGGTCCGTGTTCGCAATCAAGTTACCTTATAAAACATTGCCTGATATTGCGACAAGGGAGGAGTTGTTTGATGAGATGGAAGAGGGTGAGGAACAAAATGAAGATTCCGAAGGCAAGAAGGAAAAGATCCTTATTGTGGAAGACGATTTGGACCTAATGGAATACAGTAGAGGTAAATTGAAGGATAGGTATCAGGTAATTACGGCCAATAATGGATTTGAAGCACAAAAAATGATTCAGGACAATCTACCGGATATCATCTTATGTGATGTACTCATGCCAAAAATGAATGGCTATCAATTCTGTACCGCCCTTAAAAAAAACATAGAAACTTGTCATGTGCCCATTATTTTGTTCTCAGGTTTGGAATCCAAGGAAAATATAATGCAAGGATTGGAGAGTGGTGCAGATGATTATATTGTCAAGCCATATGATTATCAACTTTTATTGGGTAAAATAGAGGGACTTTTGCAAAATAGACAGGTGTTGAAACGTAAGTTTTTGGTTTTGAACGATGGAGAGGATGAGATTCAATTTTCGAACGAGCTTGATGATAAATTCATGTGCGATCTTACCAATCTTGTAGAGGAAAACTTAAGTGATGCCAATTTTACCGTAAAGGAAATGTGTAAGGCCATGGGGATGAGCAGAACCTCTTTTTATCATAAGTTAAAGGCTCTTATGGATGTTTCTCCCAATGAATTTTTAAGGACCGTACGGATGAAAAAAGGACGAAAAATGCTTCTGGAATATGATTACAATGTTAGTGAAGTCGCTTACAATGTAGGGTTTTCAGATGCTAAATATTTTGGGACCCTTTTCAAGAAATACTACGGGGAAACTCCGTCCACTTTTATGTCCAATAAAAGAAACAAAGGTTAACACCCCCATCGTTATATCGCACCGCGATAGGAAGATAATAGCTTCGCGCGAATAAAATGAGCCCTCAGTTTTGGTTGGAACAGCGATAAAGAAACTACAAAGGGTCGATCAAGTTGCAACCATTACGGGCAATCTAAAAAAGTCCATTGCGAAAACAATGTGTCGCAATACAATATTCATGTTTTATTCCTACGTTATGTAATCGACCATTATTTATGGTCTCAAAAGACATGATGATAGTTATTCGACTTCTTAAAACTGTTATTCGACCTCTTCTCTAAAAAGTCAATTTACATTCACCCTATTGAATTACGGAACCTCCGGTCAAATCTATCTCTGGATGTGGTAGAATGTTCTGTAGTGCACTTTAATTAACTAACAAACTAAAGTAATTATGAATCAAAAATTAGTCTGTCACTGGATAGGGGCCAAAACCAAGGCACTATCAAGAAAAGTTTGGGTTCTTTCCATGTTAACTTGTTTATGTGGACAACTCATTAGGGCAAATATCAACACTATTGACAAGGATAAACAGAATCTCTTGGAACAGCATATTATTACAGGCACGGTAACCGATGCCAGTGGTATGGTGCTTCCAGGTGCCAATGTCCTGGTCAAGGGATCTACCAATGGAACCCAGACCGATTTTGATGGAAACTACACCATTGAAGCCAACAACGATGCTATTTTGGTCTTCTCTTATATAGGGTTCACTCCACAAGAGATCGTTGTAAGTGGAAATACGGTCATCAATGTCACCTTAGAGGAAGATACTCGTCAACTGGATGAAGTTGTCATTACAGGATATACGACACAGTCCAAAGCAACCGTTACCGGTGCAATGGCCCAGGTGGATATTGAAGAAGCATTGGACGTACCAGTTCAAAATGCGGGACAAGCTTTACAGGGACGAGCTTCCGGGGTACATGTTGTTGGAGGAGGTCAGCCCGGCAGCACCCCTTTGATCAGAATACGAGGATTTGGGACTACGAACGAGAACGGTCCCCTACTTGTAATCGATGGGATGCAGACCACCGACGCCAATATCCTGAGCCAAATAAACCCCAATGACATCCAATCCATAAATGTACTAAAGGATGCTTCCGCTGCAATTTATGGGGCAAGGGCATCCAATGGGGTGGTCATTGTAACTACAAAGTCAGGTTCTCGTGATGAAAAACCCACAATTAGTGTTCGGTCTTATTTAGGTTTTCAAACGGTGGCCAAAACACAGAATGTTTTAAATGCCCAGCAACTGGGGGACGTCTTATGGGAAAGTTTTATCAACGACGGAGTAGTTCCCTCCCATCCCCAATATGGGAGTGGTGCCCAACCGACCATTCCGGAATTCATCAGGGGAACGGACACTATGCCCTATGACCTTAACAACAACAGGATTACCCGTAGTGGGGATACCCGTTGGCTCGATGAGATTTTTCAAACGGGCATTCTGCAGAATTATGACATTTCAGTAAGTGGAGGTAGTCCCAAAAGTCGCTATTTGATGTCGATCGGCTATCAAAACACAGAAGGAATTCAGCTTCATACGGGTTTTGAACGAATGGTCACAAGAATAAATGCGGAGTTTGATATTTTGGACAATGTTCGTGTGGGAGAGCACTTAAGTGCAGGTTTTACCGATCAATTGTCCCAAAATCAATTGGGCAATGCGCAGCGAATGCCTCCTTTGGTCCCCATTTATGATGAAGCTGGCAATTTTGCTGGAGGCGGTCCATCAACCGCAGCAGGTTTGAGTAATGTATCCAATCCCGTTGCCGAATTGATCCGCGGTAGAGATAATTTTGATAGAGCTTTTCGCATTATCGGGGATACCTATGCTGAGGTCAGGTTTTTGGACGGTTTTACCGCTAAAACGACATTTGGTTTCAATATGGTGGACAATATGATCAACAATATAACCCGAGCAAATCCTGAAGCACCGGAACCCAAGACCAATGCGCTTACAGAAACCCATAGTCGGTTTGTTTCTTGGATTTGGAGCAACACGCTAAGATGGGATAAGTCTTTTGGTGATCACAACATCCAAATCCTTGGTGGTGTGGAAGCCGTAAAAGAAGATTTCCGAATTAACTCAACAAGAGTGCAGAACTTTCTTTTGGAAGACAAGGATTTCTTCATTTTGGGTGCTGGAACAGGAACTCCATCCCTAATCGATAGCCGTTGGGAGTCCAGTACTTTATTCTCTTATTTATTTAATGCGAATTATTCCTTTAAGAATAAATATTTACTTTCTGTTTCCCTACGTCATGACAAGACTTCAAGATTTGCAGAAGGAAATAATACAGGTTTGTTCCCATCCACCAGTATTGGTTGGGTGATGAGCCAGGAGGATTTCATGCCTAATGATTCTTGGTTGACCTATTTAAAAATTAGGGCCTCCTATGGTCAGCTTGGAAACCAGGATATACCCGTTCCAAATCCAGACGTTAATATATTGGAAGCACAGCAAGAAGTTGGCTTTTATCCCATTAGCGGGGCTTCCGTAGCTACTGGAGCAATACTGTCTTCTTTAGGTAATCAAGATTTGAATTGGGAACGTTCCAATCAATTCAATATTGGTCTGGACACCAGATTCTTTAATCACAATTTAAGCCTTTCGGTGGATTACTTCAATAATACCACCAAAGACATGATTATTGCCAGTCCATTGCCAGCAACGGCGATTGATGCCAATCCAGCATTTATAAACGCGGGAGAGGTCAAAAACAAAGGTTTTGATATTTCCATTAACTATTTAAATCCCGATCAAACTTCAGAACTGAAATGGGACCTGGGCTTTAATATTTCTGCTTATACCAATGAGCTTGTTAAGGTGAACGGGGATAATCCCGATGCGTTTCTCAACGGATCGGTTTTTAGGTCGGGTACCATTACCAGAAGTAGTAACGGGCTACCTATTTCCTATTATTTTGGACGGGATGTTATCGGTATTTTCCAAACTCCCGAAGAAGTCGCCGCTGCACCCGACCAGGGTTTTGGCACTCCAGAGGATGGAGTTGGGAGGTTTAGGTACCGTGACATCGATGGCAATGGTGTGATCAATGATGATGATCGTACTGTTTTAGGTGATCCGCACCCCGATTTCACCTATGGATTCAATGCAAACCTGAGCTATAAAGATTTTTTCCTTACCATGTTCCTACAAGGGGTTCAAGGAAATGAACTATATCATTTTGCTAAAATTGAGAGTGATTTCCCGACATTCTTGAACAGTAATCGAAGTGTAAGGGTATTGGATTCCTGGAGTCCAAACAATACCGATGCCAGCCTTCCTGCTTTGAGCACAAGCATTAGGAACAATGAGTCACAGCCCAACTCCTATTTTGTTGAGGACGGCTCCTACCTTAGACTCAGAAACCTTCAGATAGGGTATAATTTTGAAATGCCAAGCTTGGGGATTACAGGTGCCCGGGTGTATGTACAAGGCACCAACCTGTTTACCATTACGAATTACAAAGGGTCGGAACCGGAAATTGGACAAACCTCGGCTGGAGATGATTCAAATCCTCCAGCGGGTGACTTGACGATAGGAGTTGATGACGGGCGATTTCCACAACCTAGAACCTATATTTTAGGTCTCAACTTCAACTTTTAAACTAAACAAATAAACATATTCAAGATGAAAAAAATAGTAATAAAAGCACTCTGCGTTTTCTTAATACTTTTTTCGTGTTCCGAGAATTTTACGGAAATAGCACCAAAAGGTAGTTTAAACTCTGATGCACTCAACAATGAGCAAGGGGTCAATCTTCTTCTGGTAGGGGTATATTCCATGTTGGACGGATTCAGGTTTGGCCTTACCCAGGATTATAGGTCCAGTGGTGACAATTGGTGGTTTGATGTAATATCGGATGATGCACACAAAGGTGCTACCAATGGCGATCAAAATGAGCTTTATTTGTTGGAGCACTTTGATTGGGCAACCAATAACCCTTACATCAGGGATGAATGGGTAGGTCCATTCGCTGGTGTAAACAGGGCCAATGCTGTTTTGGCTCTGGCAGATGATATTGAAGGGGTCGACCTTACCCAACAAATTGCGGAAGCAAGATTTTTAAGAGGACATTTTAATTTTGAATTACAACGCACCTATCGCAATATCCCATTCTTGGACAAGGAAGATCTGAATGATCCCAATAAACCGAACCCTGGTCCAATTTGGGATAAAATCGAAGAGGATTTTCAAGCGGCCATCGATAATCTCTCAGAAACCAGTGAGGAAGTGGCAAGGGCAAATCGTTGGACTGCAAAAGCATATTTGGGCAAAGTCTACCTTTACCAAGAAAAATTCGCTGATGCTTTGGCCATATTTCAAGATGTGATCAATAATGGGCCTTATGGGCTGCATGCCGAATATGAAGACAACTTTAATATTCGTGGTGAAAATGGAATAGAAGCGGTTTTTAGTATACAGTTCTTAAACGATGGTGGCGAATCCTACAATGGAAACCGTGGTGGTGCCCTCAATCATCCAGGTGGCGGTCCCCTGAACACGTGTTGTGGATTTTATCAACCATCCCAAGATCTTGTGAATGCATTCCAAACAGATGCTTCCGGTATGCCCTTATTGGACACCTGGAACCAAACAGATGTGTCCAATGATCAAGGAATTTTATCCGAAGAACCATTTACGGTTCATAGTGGACCTTTAGATCCAAGACTGGACTATACGGTTGGAAGAAGGGATATTGATTTCAATGGATTTGGGAGAAACCCAGGATTTGATTGGGTGCGCGTTCAGTCTGCGGGAGGACCTTATTTATCCGCAAAAAACACATATAGGGCCTATGAACCTGATGCAAGATCGACTGGTGGAGCATGGGGCCAAGACCGCTCGGGAATAAATTATAATATCATTCGCTTTTCGGATGTTTTGCTCATGGCGGCAGAAGCCGCTGTGGAAACCGGAAGTTTGGATATTGCTCTTGACTATGTCAACAGAGTTAGAAATCGGGCAAAAAATATGACTTATGTGCCCACCGTAGATGGAGTTGACCCCACAAATTATCAAGTGGAACCCTATACTTCATTTCCCAATCAAGAATATGCCCGAAAGGCTGTTCGTTTTGAAAGAAGGATTGAACTGGGGATGGAGGGACATCGATATTTTGACCTTGTTAGATGGGGTATCTTGGAATCTACTATGAATACGTACTTTCCCAATGAAGAGCGTACCATTCCAGGAATAGATTTGGGAATTCCAGTGGAAGCAAGACACAATGTATTGCCAATACCACTAGAGGCAATAGATTTGAGCAATGGTGTTTTGGAGCAAAATCCAGAATGGCAATGATGCCTAAAGATAGTTTTGATTGTTTATTTAATTGCCAAAGAGCGGTTGCATATTAGACCGTTCTTTGGTTTACTACAGAGATTCACAGCAATATTTGATGAAACTTCCTTTCAGGCATTTATTTTCAATTAGTCTGAATAGGGTTTGATAATAAAATAAAGAACAATGAAAAAATCGGATTCAAATAGAAGGCGTTCCTTTCTAAAGAACATATCCGGAACTGCGCTAGTGGCCGGAACAGTACCCAATTTGATGTTTGGAAATTCTTCTGTTAAAACCTATGAAACCTTAAGACGTCCTTTCAAGAGCTATTCGGCCAACGACAATATTCAATTGGCGACAATAGGAATGGGTATTCAAGGTTTCAATGATACCCGTGCTGCATTGGCTACTCCTGGTGTTAAACTGGTAGCAGCCTGTGACTTATACCAAGGACGCCAAAAAAGCACCAAAGAAGTATTTGGCAAGGACGTATTCACCACAAATGATTACAAAGAGATTTTGCGAAGGGATGATGTGGATGCCGTAATTATAGCAACTCCCGATCATTGGCATGATCGTATTTCGATGGATGCCATGGACCAAGGAAAAGCTGTTTATTGTGAAAAACCTATGGTCCATAATATAGAGGAAGGATGGGCAGTAATTGAAAACCAACAAAAAAACGACCAAGTGTTTCAAGTAGGAAGCCAAAGAGTAAGTTCTTTGGTTTATGAAAAGGCCAAAGAACTTTATGAGGCTGGGGCCATAGGTCAACTAGTTTTGATAGAAACATGGAATGATCGACAATCAAATCTGGGCGCTTGGAATTATTCCATTCCTTTGGACGCTTCGCCGGATACCATAGACTGGGATAGATTTTTGGGCGATGCCCCCAAGGTAGGTTTTGATCCAAAGCGGTTTTTTAGATGGCGAAACTATCAAGACTATGGAACCGGTGTAGCTGGAGATTTGTTCATTCATCTTTTTTCTGGTATTCACTTTATAACTGGGTCCTCGGGCCCTTCCAAAATATATACAACCGGAGGTCTCCGCTACTGGAAAGATGGACGGGATGTGCCTGACGTAATGATAGGATGTTATGATTACCCTAAAAATGAGAACCATCCAGCATTTAACATACAGGTTAGAGTGAATTTCATCGATGGTGGCGGTGGCGGTGGAAGAATACGATTAGTGGGCAGTGAAGGCGTAATGACTGTTGGTGACAGTGCAGTAAGGGTCACCAAGAGCAAAATGTCCAATCAACCTGGTTACGATGGTTGGGACTCTTTTGATACGTTCGATGAAGCCAATAAAGAGGAATTTGAAAAATGGTATGCCTCTAAATATCCAGCTCCACCTCCCAAAGTCAAAGAAAACGGGGAACAAGAGTTTAGGATAGACGGAACGTATAGTGATCATATAGATCACTTTGCCAACTTTTTTGAGTCCATTCGAACTGGGAGTACGGTAGTAGAAGATGCAGTTTTCGGATTTCGTGCCGCTGCTGCTGCTTTGGGAGCAAACAAAAGTTTTTTTGAACAAAAAATAATACAGTGGGATCCTGTAGCTATGCAATTTGCATAAAAGATGGATTTTAATATCCACCTAAAAGATTACAAGAAGCTATAATAGTTTTTTGCCAAGTAATATTGAGCACATTGTTGAATGCTAGAACATGATAATAATAGAATAATAGAAACTCATTTTAAATTATGAAAAATTTAGTTGTATTAACTGCCTGCCTTTTTCTATCAGGGATACTAGTCGCACAGGAAACTTCGATAGGTTTTTTTGAAAATAACAAGGATATCGGCAATCCAAAATTAACTGGTTCCGCGACCTATGATGAAGGTACCCAAACCTACACCATAAAAGGAGCAGGATATAACATATGGGGACCGCGTGATGAGCATCGATTTCTCTTCAATACCATTAAGGGGAACTTTATAGCAACGGCCAACTTTAAGTTTGAGGGCCATAATGAAGTGCATCGTAAGATTGGCTGGATGGCTCGGTCATCGGAAGATGATAATGCTGTAATGGTCGGTGGTTTTCTGCATGGGGACGGTCTAACGGCAGGGCAATGGAGAGAACGCAAGGGAGCCGAAATGCAGAATCCATATGATGATGTTTGGGCACCAAAATCATTTTACGACATCATACAATTGGAAAGAAAAGGGGATACATTTATTGTCAGAGCGGCACATGAAGGAGAACCGCTCCAGGTGATTAGCACAAAAGAATTGAGATTCATGCCGGAAGAAGCATTGCTGGGGATAGTAATCTGTTCCCATGATGAAGATGTTATTGAAACCGCTCAAGTGTGGAATGTTCGTGTTGATCAACCGGTTGCGGAAGATTACAATCCGAATTCCGAAGGATGGATCGGGTGCCGTTTGGAAACCATGAATGTCTTTGATATGAAACGAAAAGTCATTTATGAAAAAGAAAGCCGGTTTGAGGCACCGAATTGGATGCCAAAGGGTGATGAATTATTGTTTAATATGGAGGGCTCTTTATATACAATCCCAATTGATGGGGGCGAGCTCGATAAATTGAACACTGGCTTTGCAGATCGGTTGAACAACGATCACTGTATTTCCTTCAATGGCAAACTATTGGGAATTAGCCATAACGATGGTGAGGGATCCAATGTTTTTTATCTGCCTCTTGAGGGAGGGGAACCCAAAGCTTTGACGACAACAGCACCATCTTATTTACACGGGTGGGCCCCTAACAATAGGGATATGGTCTATGTGGCAAAAAGAGATGGATCCGAAGTCTACGACATCTATAAAAAATCAATTCGGGGAGGAAATGAAACAAAGCTTACCAGCAATGGTAAATTAGAGCACGTAGATGGATGTGAATATTCTCCTGATGGTAAATACATTTATTATAATGGCTCCACAAATGGAGGTACCATGCAACTTTGGCGTATGCGCCCGGACGGAAGTCAAAAAGAGCAACTCACTTTTGACGAATACAACGATTGGTTCCCCCATATATCTCCGGATGGTAAGTGGATTGCATTTATTTCGTTTAAACCGGATATCGAATTAAATTCCCACCCTTCATACAAGCAGGTCATGTTGCGATTAATGCCAACATCAGGAGGTGCTCCTAGGGTTTTGGCTTATATGTATGGCGGGCAAGGAACAATTAATGTAAATTCTTGGTCGCCAGATAGCAAGCATATTGCATTTGTAAGCAATTCCAAGAAATGAACGTTTCAAGTTTAGTTTTTTTAGTTTAGTTATTATTTAATTTTTGAATTTGATGGGAAGGAGGGTTTGCAACTTTCCTTCTCATACTTCAAATCAAAACCCTTCTAACAACTCCATTATGATTACGAGAAAAGAATTTTTGTGGCAATCCGGAGCATTTGCTTTGGGTACTCTTTTATTGCCAACATCCTGTGCCTTTGTAGGAGATGGTACGGATAAAAACCTAGGGGTCCAATTATATACATTTAGAGATGAAATGGCAAATGATCCCAAGAGGACCCTTGAGAAAATTGCGGCAATTGGAATAAAAAAAATCGAAACTGCCCGAAGTGGAAAAGGTCATTATTATGGTTTGACACCCAAAGAAATGAAAGAAACCTGCGAGACATTGGGAATGAAATTGGTAAGCGGACACGTCCATTTGGACAATCAGTGGGAAAAGACCATTGAAGAAGCGGTTGCTTCCGGGCAGGAATACTTGATTTGCTCAACTATGCCGAGCAAGGGGCAAACCGTTTCCAATTACAAAAGTGTGGCAGATGCATTTAACAAGGCCGGAGAGGATTGTAAGGCAGCTGGACTTAAATTTGGTTACCATAACCATCAATATGAATTTGAGTCCGATGGGGGCCAAGTCCTTTATGAAGTGCTTTTGGAAAACACGGATTCAGATTTGGTACATATGGAACTGGATTTAGGCTGGACCATTGTAGCTGGAAAGGATCCTTTAGATTATTTCGACAGGTATGAAGGTAGGTTCCCACTTTGGCACCTAAAGGATATGAATATGAAAGAAAAAGTAAGTACCGAGTTTGGTAAGGGTGGATTGGATATTGCCTTGATGCTAAAGAATGTCAAAAAATCAGGAGTAAAACACATCTTTATTGAGCAGGAAGAATATGCAACAACCCCTATGGAAAGTATGAAGCACAATATGGAGTATATTGGTCAAATATAATTTAGGGTAGACTATTTGTAATTAAGTCCATGGATCAATATTTGATTTGGGGACTTTTTTATCCAACTATTCCAAGGTACTGACAAAGACCAATGATTTACTATCCGGGGACCATGTGTAATTTTCAAAACTGCCTTTGCCTCCATAAAAATGGGCAATGGTTTTTGGAGCCCCTCCCTTTGAAGGCATAATATTGAGGCTTACCCTTTGAAAACGGACAGCTTCATTTGGGTTGGAATCATGGGGAAAAGAAAGGAAGGCTACCCATTTTCCATCTGGTGATATATGTGGGAACCGCGAATGCTCCAAATCAAAGGTCATTTGAGTGCTTTTGGTTCCATTGGATTTTTTGCGCCAAATCTGATTGGTAGATGTCTTTCCCTGACTAAAGTATATAAATCCATGAAGCTTATTTTTTTTGCCAATACCATTGGCATTACTTGTAAAAATAGGCTTTGACACATTTTTATCAAGTGGTATGCAAAACGTTTTTTGATGATCTAAAAAGTAAATCAAGGTTCCATCTTGTGAAAAAAAGGGTGCATTCAGCTCATGGTCAGAAGTATGGACAATTGTTCTTTTTTGAGTCTCAATATTAACGGTTTCCACCCTACTGCCTCTGGGAAACCCTTTGTGAGAAGTTGTCTTCACCAAAGGGTTTGGATGCCAGTTTGGGGATACGGGCCTTGAAATTCGTACGTTCCAAATTTTGGCTTTTTGGATATCGTCGGGGTCATGAGCCAGCACATAAGGACCAATAAGAACTTTTTCGTTCAAGTTGGGCATCGTCAATATTTCCATTTCTTCAAAAGGTTCCCCAGGATGGGCCATGCGCATTGTAATCGTTTTTCCTATACGTTCCAGCTGAATGATGCTCTCACCAAAATATTGCTTTGGGAAGAAAATTTCATCTTCTGGGTCACGCATATATGCTCCTCGCATCAGGCGCCATTGCAATACCGCCAATCCATCTCCATGTAAACAAGAATTGATGCTTACCGCATCATCATCAATGGTTTCGCGAATCATCCAGCCCGTTTTTCTATGATCGTTCCCTTCTTCATTCCCCATCAGTTCAAAATGGGCGGTCAGGATAAAGTCGCCGGATATTTTTTTATATAGAAAGTGAAATTCATCATGATTGAACCAAATATTACTTCCACCTCCTTCGAGGATATAGGTTTGGGTTTCTTCATTATAATGGGAAGTCCCTTTAATTTTTGGGTTTCCAACATCCACTGCTTTTTCAAATTCACCGATTTGAGAAAAGGAATAGAATGACAATAAAAAAAAGAATGTACAGGCATTCAATTGGCTCAAAATAAATAGAATTTAATGATTAAGGATATCTTTTGTTTGAATCAATTCCTTTAAGGGAATCAATGTAAAAATAGACTTCGATTAACGGAGGTAGGTTGAAAAATTATTATTTGAGGTGGAAATTTTATCAGTATTGATTGACAAGAATTAAGAGGTTTTTATTTTCCATTCATTAATGGGGCGAATACAAACGCCCAACTATGATAAATTCAGATATTGTGAGAAATGGGCCATTCATGATTGATTTGAATACAAGAAGGCATATGCGTTACGGAACGGATGGTTGTCCAAAAGAACTAGACCTCAAAAAAATGATTACAAATGATTACAAAAGTCATGAAACTGTTACCCAAGAAGAAAACATATAAGGAAAGGTGATTGTTCAATTTACAATAGCTAAAGATGGTAAAATTGGTAACCTTGGTATTCTTGAAGGAGTTCATCCTCCTTTGGACACCGAATGTTTCAGAATAATGAACTCACTTGAAGTATTAGAGCCTTTTTCAAAGGATGATAAAAAATTAATGGTCTATCGAACGGTTCCGATAGGATTTAGAATTATTTAAAAATTCAAATAAACGAAATAAAACAAGTTGTCGCCAATCTGATTTATAAAACGCTTGCTGTTCGCCATGGATGCTAAGCTTTTCTGTGGCAATATCTTTTATGTCTTGGCATTTTCCACTACAAGTTTTGGTAAATTCAACACTACTTTGGTACCCATGGCCATGGCCGATTTATCATCCTTCAGATCATACACGATAAAATTAAAATTGCCTTTGTACCTTTTGGAAAAAAAGTCCAAACGATCTTGGATAATGGATAACCCCAACGATTGGCTTTTCAATGGATTTTGGTAGTTCCGCAATTGGGAAGCCTGTCTCCCTATACCATTATCCTCAATGGTAATTTGAAGATGGTCGGTACTTTTGGATTGCTGAACTCCAATTTCCAATCGTTTTTTTCCCTTTCTTGTTGTAAGACCATGCCAAATGGCATTTTCTACAAAGGGCTGGAGTAACAACGAGGGTATCAAAATGTGATCCGCCGATAATTCTTTATCAATATGGACCATGTACTCGATGTTATTTTTAAAGCGATCGCTTTCAATTTCCACATACATTTTAATAATGTTCATTTCCTCTTCCAAGGTCACCAAATCTTTACGTGAGCTTTCCAGGATACCTCGGATCAGTTTGGAAAACCTTCCCAAGTAATAAATGGCCTTTTCCTGATTGTTCTCGATCAAATAGGATTTAATGGAGTTTAATGCATTGAAAATAAAATGCGGGTTCATTTGGCTCCGGAGTGCATCCAATCGGAGTTGGGCAAACTTGTTCTCCATTTTTATGGTGAGTTTTTCCGTCCGTTCCTTTTGCGCCTCGGAACTCAGTCCCTCTATTTCGGCCTTGGTCTGAAGCAGTTCATCTGACAAGGTCCTGTTGATGCTCTCTTTAATCACTTGGTTTTCCTCCAATTGATCAATGTATTTTCTTTGTACCCGTGCTTTTTCCTTATAAACCATTTTCTGCTCTAATCCTATCGCAAGAGCAAATAATAGACTCTCCACTAACACACCCAAATAGAAAATATACAGTGTTTCAGAATTCGCACTGGTCTTTTCAAAGGAGAACAATGTAATAATTAGGTACGAAACAAAAAGTACCGACATACCGGACAGAATGTATCCCTTGATTATTCGTTTTTGCTTTATTATCAAATAAAAACCCCATATAAATATGACCAAGCTCATGGGCAAAAAGAAAAACCCATGGAAATAATCTATCAGATACGACCTGTGATCATTTAATTGGACACCCCATAAAAGCAAATATATGGGAGCAACCCCAAAATAGGCTCGGTATGCCCATTTCACAAACTTAGGGTGTCCCTTTTTTAATTGCATAATATCCAGAATAAAAAAACTGAACAACATGGAAGCCAATAATTGGGTAGGATAGTGTACCCACCCCACAAAAACCCTTCCCGCTGGAGTATGGAAAAAATCAGAAAAAAAGACCCCATCAATATACTTGAGCAGGGTAATGCCGTTCATGAGAGCATAAAGACTGTAAAAAAGATAAAACCTTCTTTTGTGCTGAAAGAACTGAATCAGAAAGAAAACAAAAAGATAGAAGAGTACAGACACTACAAAAAAACCAAACCCATTTTGGTTGCTTTCTTTAAAGAAGTCTGTTACAGTTTTTAGCATAGGTCAATGGCTCATTCGGTTTAAAAAAGCATCTCTTTTGGTCCTGGAAATCGGTATTTTCTTGTGGTTGGACAATACCAAATATCCATCCGATCGTAAGTACTCGTTAACCTTTAGCAGATGCACAATAAAGGAGTTGTGTATCCTAAAAAATACGCGGTCGGGCAACAAATCCTCTAACTCCTTCAATTTTTTGGATACCAACAACTGTTCCCCGGATTCCATAAAAACCTTGGAATAATTTCCATCAGATTCGCAATACACAATTTCATCCACCCTCAAGAATAAAATTTTACCGCTAACTGGAATCTGTACCACTTGGGGAGAACTTGCTTTGGAAAGCGCCTCAAAGGTCTGTTCAAATTGAAGTTGAAAATTCTGTGACCCATTCAACTTTTTCAATTTTTCAATGACCCCCGAAATATCATCTTGATCCACTGGTTTCAGCAAATAATCCACGGCACTTTCCTTAATGGCCTGAATGGCGTATTGATTGTAGGCGGTGGTGATGACGATGGCAAAATTTCGATATTCCAATTTGTCAAGAAGAGAAAAGCCGCTCATTTCCGGCATTTCAATATCCAAAAAAACACAGTCGGGTTTAAGGTAATTGATTCCCGAAATGGCTTCTTTGGGAGAAGTAAATGTCTCAATCACGGAAATGAAGTCCGGGTATTTTCGCAATTCCCACGACAAACTGTTTATGGCCGCCAACTCATCATCTACAATAATTGCCCTCATAATCTATTGCTACTTTTTCTACAAATTAAAGATTGAATCCCGTTCTCTTTCCCTCATCGTGATGTATGGTGCCAAATGGTGTATGTACCGCATCTATTGCGTATGAATGGCAGATCCTGTATTGAATATATCCGTTCATCGATCCGCACATGAATATTGGTTTCTGACGAAACTGATTCTACAACAAATCACAATTACAAATTGCCACAGTATTCATCCTCCTAATTTGGCTTTTCGAAACCCAAAAAAACAAAAACATGAAAACAAACGTATTATCATTCAAAGTGTTCTTGCCAATGGTATTGTCCTTGGTTTTAATTACCTCCTGTTCCTCAGAAGATGGGGCTGACGGTCCGGTTGGCCCACAAGGTCCACAAGGCGAACAGGGTGTTGCCGGTCCACAAGGGGAACAGGGTGAGCAAGGCGAGCAAGGGGAAACCGGAACTGCCAATGTCATGTACTCTGACTGGGTAAATACCGAGTTTGAAAACAATATCATTAGCACTTCAAGTTCCTTCACCATTGCCGCTCCAGAAATTGGTGCCGACATGTTGAATTTTGGAACCATTTTGGTCTATGCGAGACGAATAGACCCAGAAATAGGCAATATCGTTTACCAGCTTCCCATAGTATTTGGAGCTGCCAGACAACAATCTTATTATTTTAGGGCGCAAAGTGATGAAATCAGAATTTCTGTTGTAGCTAATGAAGAAGGGGAAAGTGTAGGTGACGGTTCTTTTTTGGAACAATACCGATATGTGCTTATCCCAGGAGGTGTCTCCACTTCCGGAAAATCAGCTTCGGCCGTGGACTTCACCAAAATGAGCTACGAGGAGTTGATTGCATATTTCAATATTCCTGAGTAATTCTTTGCAACCAAAGTTCCCCCAACTTTAAAAAAAAATCTCAACCCAAATGAAAAAGTCACTATTTACAATGTTGTTCTTGGGAATAATATTCCTGGGATGCTCCCCAGAAGATGGCGAGGATGGAGCTTTAGGGCCACAGGGCATTCAAGGTGAACAAGGGCCAACAGGCCCACAAGGAGAGCAGGGGGCAACGGGACCTCAAGGAGAAAGAGGCGAAACTGGCACCGCCAATGTCATCTATTCCGATTGGATACCCTCCGGTTTTGAATCGCCCATTGCAGATACTTATGCGTCTTTTGCAATTGAAAATGTAGCAGAATTGACTGATGAAGTAAAGTCAAACGGCTATATCGCAATCTACGGCAGATATACCCAGGCATACACCGTTATTCAACCACTTCCAAAATCGTTATTCGGCCTTCGGATGCAACATTATGATTTCCAAATCAATGATTTGAACCAGAACATCAACATTTGGATCAGTTCCATCGATGGCTCCGATATAGAGATTCCCATTTATGATGATTACAGGTACATCATTATACCGGGCGGCACTCCATCAACGGGGAAAAGTACCGTTGACTACACCAAAATGAGCTACGAAGAAATCGTAGCACACTTCAATATTCCAGAGTAAAAACCCATAACCCCAGCCTAATGCTGGGGTTTTATCACTATCATTATGAAACATCTATTCTACCTCTTATGGGCACTATTGCCCTTTTTGGGGCTATCCCAAGAAAACACCACCATCAAAGTAAGTGGAAGGGCAGTTCATGCGGACTCCTCCCCCACCTACAAGGTCACAATGTCATTGAGTCCGGCATATTCCAGCTATGGTTCAGATGGTATGGATTTGGAACAATTGAAATCCCATTACAAAAAAGCATTGGAATCCAAAGGTATCGGATGGGAAGAAATCAAGGAAACACCTTATGAATTTGGCTTTGAGACCATGGGATATGATAAAGAAGGTTCCGTATATGAATTTACTACGACCTCAATCGAAAAAATGAGGACTTTCTTAAGGATAAAGTCCCTGGGATTGCAAAGATTGAATACCGTCGCCGTTCTGGAAATCGATGCTAAGGAATTGAAAAAACTGTATGAGGTAGCACTGAAAGATGCAAAAGCCAAGGCAATTGCCATAGCCTCGGCCCTTGATAAAAAAATTGTACGCATCCTAACCATTGAGGATAACCAATATGTGGGCCAACAAGTAGAAACTTCCATTTTCTATGACCGTCCCGTAGGGGAATACATCTATTCAATACAAGTGGTCTATGAGGCAGAATAAAGAAACGGGAAGCCATATGTTCTGTTACCATAAACAAAAGTTTAGGAGTGGGTAAGCATGAGGTAGTGGTCATTGCCTAAAGTGGCTCAAAAATTTTTACTGACCTATGTGTTGAAACATTCTTATTGGATTGGTGGAAGAAACCATGATCCCGATCCCGATTTGGACGTGGTGGAATTTGATACCACACTTCAATTATACAATAATGGAACCTTGAAAATTGAACAAATGGGTGATATATTTAAAATGTTTATGTACCTATTGTATGATATAAATCCCCAAGATGTTCCACAAACAGATGGGCATTCTTATTTTGAAAGTATCTTGGAAAATAAAATGCTTTCCGTAAGAATAACAGGACAATGGTTCGTAATCCGTTTTATTCCGGATTCCACTGCACATTACGGCCATTTTGATTTTAAATGGGCATCCCCTTATAAAGTGTCAACGGTATGGTCTAAAATCTTTCTTTGTCCTCCCAAGGGGCATCTTGGGACAGGAGTTGGTCCTTTAATTTCATCCGGTCTATCTTACCCGTATCTCCTTTGGGAATGGAATCAATAAAACGAATTTTGGAAGGCACCTTGAACTTGGCCAATCTTTCAAGGCAATACTTTTGTATTTCCGCTAGGGTGGTCTCGCTGTTCTTCACAATCAGTGCTGCACCGCTTTCACCCCATTTTTCATGGGGAATGCCGAATACAACGGCTTCCTTGACAGCCTCGTGCTGCAACAATACCCGCTCTATTTCAACTGGATACACATTTTCGCCTCCACTGATGTACATGTGTTTTTTTCTGTCTACGATGTAAAGGAATCCTTCGTCATCCATTTTGGCCACGTCCCCGGTCTTCAACCAACCATTTTCTTGACTGTCTTCAGTCCCCTCGGGGTTGTGCCAATATCCGGGGGTAACCATGGGGCCGGATATCCATAGTTCTCCTTGTTCATTGGTGGAGACCTCTTTCCCAAAATCGTCCACCACCCTGACCTTTACATAAAAATTTGGCTTTCCAATGGAACCTTGTTTTCGTTCAGCGTCCCGCTGATGAAGGGATGTGAGGTTAGGCCCAACCTCCGTTAGGCCATACCCTTGCCGGATAGGGACCTTTTTTTCGTGGAACTTTCTGATCAATGGTATGGGCATACTTTCACCGCCCACAATGATGTAGTTCAGAAAGCCGATATCTTCATGATCAAATTCAGGTAGTTCCGCAATCATTTTCAACATGGTAGGCACCCCCATAAACAGGTTCAATTTCTCCTTCACTATGGCTTTGAGCACCTTTGCGGCATCAAACTTTTTGAAAATGATAACAGTGCCCCCATGATGGAGTACCGGGGTCAACAACACGTTCCAACCGCCGGTATGGAATAGGGGCATACAGTTCAATGTCTTGGTATCACTGCCGATGACCAAGCTCATTGCCGTATTGATGCTGTTCCAAAACAGCATTTTGTGGGTGTACAGCGCTCCTTTAGGAAATCCAGTGGTACCGCTGGTATATAAAATAAATATGGGATCCTCTTCATGCAATTGCTCTGAATAGTTGGGCCCTTCATCATCTACAAAATGAATGAAAGATGCAATAGGCTCGTATTTTGCCTTATATTTTAAGGCACGCACATCATAGCAATTTTCATCATAAAGAACCAACGAAGAATCGGAATCCTTTAATAAAAATTCTACTTCTGTATGCGCTAAGCGATAATTGATGGGCACCAAAATAACCCCCATTTTTTGTGCCGCTCCAAAAAGTAACACTTGGGTTAAATCGTTTTCAGCAATAATGGCAATTCTATCTCCTTTGCCAAGTTGATGTTTGTCTTTTAGATAAAAAGCAATGCTGTTCGCTGCATTGTTGATTTGGGCATAGGTTAGGGTTTTGCCGGTTTCGGCATCCTTGAGTGCTACTTTATCCGGGGTATAGCCCGACCATTTATTAAACCAATCGAAGGTGTTGACCATAATATGCTAAAGTTACAGTATAAAAGCATTTGCGGCAAAGGCCAATCCACCTCCAGATCCAATAAAGAATAAGGTATCGCCTTCTTTTATTTTTTGATTTTCCCAAGCCTTATGAAATGCCATCGGAATACAGGCAGAACCCGTATAACCGTAATGATGCATCACCGTGTAGGCTTTGTCTTCTGGAACACCTAGAATTTTTAAGGTCTCTCGGATGGCATTTATATTGATTTGTGTAATGAGGAATTGGTCAACTTCCGAAACAGAAATGTTTATATTGTCTGCCAATTGATGGGCCATCATACTCCACATTTGCGGATTGAGTTCAGGTGGAAATTTCTTGACAAATTTTAGTTGATGGTCTTTGCGATCAATGACCTGATGATTTGTGGGATATTTGGTTCCGCCAGCATAAATGCCCATCCAATCGGCATATTCTCCTTTGGAAATTAATTTTCCCGTTTGGTGACCTTTGTTTTTTTCTTCTGTTGAGGTCATGATGACCGCCCCAGCACCATCAGCAAAAAGGGTAACCGTTTTCTTATCCATTTTGTCCAAATATTTGCTCATGCCGTAGGCACCGATCACCATTATTTTGTGGAGTCCGCCACTTTTAATGTAATGCGCTGCAGTTTCGGTAGCGGTAACAAATCCTGCACAGGCCGAATTTAGGTCAAAGGTACCTGCATTAACCGCTCCAATTCTATGTTGCACCACGGAAGCAGTGGAAGGAGAAATATATTCTGGGGTATCGGTGGCAATAATGAGCAGGTCGAGCTCTGATGCCTTCATCCCTGCATTTTTAAGAGCAGTATTGGCTGCTTTTTGGCAAAGGTCGGCTGTAGACTCTCCTTCTTTGCACCATCTGCGCTCAAAAATTTCCACATTCTCCCGTAACCAGGTGTCTACATCTTCACCTAGAAGCTCGTTAAAATAGGCATTGGTATATACGTCATCGGGAACATACATTCCCGAGGATATAATCTTTGCATTTTTCATCTATGCTATTTGACTGTTTTATTAATCCAAGTTCAGTTTTGCTTCTAGTACGTATAGTCCACCAGTTGGAGGAGTTGCAGTGAACTCCCTCATTTCCGTATTGAACAGGTTAGTTGCGGCAAACGAAAGCGTAAAGCTTTTATTAAAGTGGTAACCAAAGTTAAGATCGAAGGTTACAAAGCCTCCCAATGGTCCGTAGTTATAGGAGTCAGTACTTCTTGCATTCTCAACTATAGGAGTTCCTCTATAGGTGTACCCCGGTAATGTTTCTGAAGCAATTTGGTAGCTTGAGAAATAGTTGTATTCTTCTACCCATCTGCTGAATACGCCTCCAAAGAATTTATCCCCACTATAGTTTATGCCCATTCCGATTTTATTGGTTGGCGCATTGATCAAGAAATCCAAAAAGTCAACATTTCCGTCGCCATTAAAATCATTATCAGTATCGTTTTCATCAAATGAATAGTCGAAGTAAGAATAATTTGCCGTGGCACTCCATTTAGGAGAAATGCTGTAAGTCAATGCCAAATCGGCACCATAGGTGTTTACGCGTCCAAAGTTGATGTAGGTTGCTACCAAACCGTTATAGAACGCATAACCTGATTGAACTTCTTCAATCGGAGTGTCACCACGGTGCGTTGCAATGCCGATAACGGTAACTGGACTTAGAAAATCTTTGTTGATGTTATAATACGCATTAAAATCTCCGTACAATTTTGGTGTCAAGGAGCCTCGATATCCGATTTCATAAGTGTCCACTTTTTCAACTCCTTGAGAAGGAACCATAGAGCCATCACTCAAGGTAAACCCATCGGAGTTACCCAAGATCAAACCGGCGAAAAGATCCCCGTACAGGTTGAGAATCGTGGGAGCGGCGATACCTTGCCCATAAGTAAAGCGCAATGTTCCCTTATTGAACGCTTTGAGTACCCCCAATTTTGGAACAAAATTGGTCCCATAGATTTCATGGTTGTCGATTCGGGTCGCGGCTATTCCTCGGAACCCTCCTCCAAAATCATAATCCAAATGAAGATACCCCCCCACTTGCGAGACATCGATATAATCGTCCTCATCTTCATCGAGCAGGTAGGTACCATGGCTATTGGCCTTGTCCAATTGCCATTGAAGACCTGTTACAAATTCCAATTTGTCATCAAAAAGAGTGTTGGAATATTGAATTTCTGCATTCCAACGCTTGGAATCGTCAATAAACAAAGCACCACTTGCATACGAAAACTCTCCTGAGGCTTCTTCTTCGGTAAGGCCAGCATCTATTCCTCTATAATATTGTTTGGTACGCTCATCAATGGCATAGGTGTCATCCGTTTTACTTTGGGTATAATACACCTGGGCAAAGAAATTACTTGTTTTGAACCTCAATTGACCAAAGGTGATTCTCCAATCCACAATCTGGTTTCTTCCCACATTGGTAGGAGCCAAATAGGTGCTGTTGCTATGTCCATAGGTAGCGATAAGGTCAGTGCCCTCGGTTGGAGAAAAATAAGCGCTGGCTTCGGTCTTGAAAAACTTAACGTCGTTGTCCAAGTCATATTCTGGATATCCTTCCTTGATACCGTTCAAGTCCCTGTCGATATATACAGAATCAGCATAAATGAATTCTGTGGCCTTGGTGTATTCCCCAGTGGCCTTAATGGCCCATTTATCACTCAGTTTTTTGGCAAAACGTAGTCTTCCAGAATAGTAGCCATAGCCATCGCTGTTCACACCCAAATTGGTGGCGATGGTGGTGCCTTCGTATCTTCTTGGGTCTTTTGTGATGGTATTCAATAAACCATTATGGGCATTTGGCCCATAAAGTGTAGCATTAGGTCCTAAAACAACCTCTATTTGCTCAATGTCCTCTTTGATGGTGGTTGTTAAAGGCCCCATTGGAAGTCCAGTGGCAATCAGGTTTGAAATACGGCCATCCGCAACTTGAAGGTTCTTGGAGTTAAAGTTGGAATTGAACCCACGAACATTGAATGCAGGTGTGGCAATACCGGCCCTGAAATAATCAATCCCTTTTTTTCTTGCCAATAGTTCAGCTGGATTACCTGCATACTCATTAATTTGTCTGGGTGAGATGGTTACTACAGTAGCTGGTGAATTCGTAATTTTTTCGGCCTTTTTGGATCCAGACACGATGACCACCTCGTCCAGGCTCATACTGGCCTGTAAACTAACATCAATTGTCATTCCACTAGCTCCCAAAGTAATAGGTCTGGCTACTTGTGCAAATCCAATGTATGAAAATTGGATAATGTGTTTTCCTTCTTTTAATAATAATTCGTAGCGTCCACTGGCATCGGTTGTAGTACCAACACTGATTTCGGCCACATACACGCTGGCACCTTCAAGAGGATTTCCTTCCTCATCGGTAACGGTACCGCTTATAGCAATATCTTGAGCAAAAAGCCCTGTAACGCCCATGAACAATACTAATAGTGTCTGTAAAAGTCTCATTGTTTGTTAAGTTTAGTTAATTAATTATTTGTGTGTATCTGTAAATTTTTCAATCTCTTCCACAACCTTTTCTGACTGGTCCCAGATGATAAAATGTCCCGCTTCATCCAGTAGTTTGTTTGTAGTTGTTGGATAATCGTTTTGAAGGGTTTCCATTAATTGGGCAATGGTTAAATCAGGATGAAGAATTTTATTGGGAATCAAAAGGTCATTCTTTCCAAAAAGCACCAGAGTCGGTACCTTAATTTGACCAATTTGGTCGTAAACAGGACCCGAAAGCATTGCTTTTATGCTCGAAACTGTAGTGGAGCAATAGGTTTTATAGGTTTCAGAGTCCTCTTTTATTCTTATACGGTCTTGGTACATGAACTCTGCATCTTCCGGGAGTTGCATGCCATAGAAGTTTACATTGAAGTTTTGACGAATCTGCTCGTCCGTCAAATTCAGATAAAGCGATTCGGTGGCAACGGCCTCGAACCAAGCGTGGTCCTTTTCTGTGAATCGTTCAATGCCAGCGGGAGCAAAAAGCACCAAACTTTTTAACCATTTGGGTTGTTGAATGGCAGCTGTTATGGCAACTTGACCTCCCATGGAGTGTCCTGCCAAAACCACATTTTTCAGTCCAAGTTCTTTAATAAACCCGTCTACAACCGCGGCATAATTTTCCATGGTAATGGTTGTTCCATTTAATGGGGTATCACCAAATCCGGGAAGGTCCAAAGCATAGGCCTCCACATGTTTGGGCAAGTCGGATAATATTTTGATATACGCCTTGGAGTAACTGCCCAGTCCATGAATCAAAACCCATTTTGCTTTTCCATGACCCGCTTGTTGGTAATGAATCTCCAAATTTTGATTCGGAAGGCTTATTTTCTTGGATGCAATATCTTGTCCCATACTGTATTGAATAAAAGTCAAGGCAAGAATACCCATAAGGGTCCACTGCCACCTCCTCTGAATAATGTTTTTAAGCGTTGGCATATTTCTGTACTTTTTTGTTCATGGGTTTTATGGCGTAGATGGCCAAACCCATAACGGTGGATAAAATCAGTGCAAGCGCCGACGCTATGGCTGGATTCTTCACAGCCATGCCCTCCATATAAGGCGTCAGTTCCAAATAGTACACACTAAAGTGAGTGGTGATGGCCACTAGGGAAGCAGCAATGGGAATCCATTTGTTTTGGGTTTTGGTGAAAATGCCAAAGAATACGGGAACAAATGCTGCTGAGAAAAAGGCATACACCCCGTTTTGGGCAAAAATTCCCACACTCAAACTTGGGTTCACCAATTGATCATACGACAATAGAATGGCAATTATCCCTACGATTACGGTCAGTACTTTATTGATTTTCATCGGAGCTGTATTTAGGTTTGCCATTTTGGTCAAAGGCATTACAAAATCGTTGGTGATGGTGGTCGGTATGGACTGAATCAACCCTTCCAAAGTGGACAATCCTGCAGCCAGAAGGCCCAAGATCACCACAATGCCCACATAAACTGGGAATCGGTTAAGCACATAGGCTGAAACAATGTCGTCCATATTTAACTTGGCACCATTGTACATTAAATCAGGGAAGCTTATTCTGGCATAGATGCCTACAAAAACCACTGAGAAAAATAATAACAGGACAAGTACTGTATATAATAAGAATTTATTAACCTGCGAATCTTTCTTTATCAATAGCGATTTGGTCAAAATATGGGGTTGACAAACAATGGCAATGCCAACAATGGTGTTGCAGACCACTACCTCGAAGAAATCCCGAAACAATGGACTTTGTTTGTTGAATGTCTGAGTGAGTGCAGGGTCTATTTCATTCAAACGGTTGATGATGCCATCATCTCCAGTCTTAAAAAGTAAATAAGCTCCAGAACCTAAAAGAAGAACCGCGACCACAATCATTAAAATGGCCTGCACCGAGTTGGTGTAGACCATGGTGTTGGCTCCACCAATCATCATATAGGTAAATACTACTGCCACGATAATAATAAGTATGGAAAGCTCATTGGCATTCAATGCCTTCGATACCACCTTGGTCATTCCAACGCATATCAAAACAATGAAAGTGATCAATAACATACTTAAAAACCCAAATAGGATTTTAAGAAAACGAGAGTCATATCGTTTACCTACCCAATCTGCAATGGATATGGACTTTACATCCATACCATATTTTCTAAAGCGCTTAATGAAAATGATCAGTGCCCCGTATATGGCCAATGGCATGACCACGCCAAAGGCAATAAAGGCACTCAAGCCATATAGGGCTATAAAACCTGGATTTATAATAAAAGTCGCAGCACTGGTTATCGAAGCCGCCAATGAAAGTGCCACGGAGATGGATGAAAACGATTTGTTCCCTACAGCGTATACTTCCAAGCTATTGGTGGAAACCCTTGACTTAAATACCAAATAAAAGAGAATGGATACAAACCCAAGAAGGACGGTCAACGTAGTTATTTGATAGGAGTTCGACATTACCTTAGAATACGTTTTTTAGAGGTTAAAAGAATAAGTATTTAATAATATTCAATCGTATTTTATATGAATATCTCATTTAAATATTATTTTTTTTATTCAATAAGAATTCAAGGAAATAAAGATTGTTGCCATTGACTTTATAAGGTGTTTATACCTATTTTTGGATATTTTGATGTTCTTTTAAACAAAAAATACGCAATGAGCTTATATTTTGATAAATAAAATAGAATAGTCAATAGCTTATAAATTAAATTTAACTTATTGATATACAGTTGTTAATACAATTTAATTACAAAATGTCAATATTAACTATGTAAAATAATGGCAGTTCTTTAACCCTGATTATGCATTAGCTTTATGCAAAACTCAAATTTATGGAACGACTAAAGGACAAAATCGCCATCATTACAGGTGGTGCCAAGGGGATAGGTAAAGCTACCGTTAAAAAATTCTTGGAGGAAGGTGCAACAGTGATTTGTTGGGACATCGACGCCAAAGCGGCAGATAGCCTATATAACACGTACAAAGGGATGCCCTTTCATTTTCAAAAGGTGGACACCGTGGATAGGGCTTCCTTGGACCCTGCCATTTCCGAAGTCGTGAAAGCCCATGGGCATATCGACATCTTGATTAACAATGCGGGGATCACACGGGACGCCACACTCAAAAAAATGACCCCGGAACAATGGAAAACGGTGATCGATGTGAATCTTACCGGGGTTTTCAACTGTACGCAAGCCGTTGCTGAACATATGGCAGAACGAGGAAGTGGTCGAATTCTAAATGCCGCATCCATAGTGGGCCTCTACGGAAATTTTGGACAGACCAATTATGTGGCCACAAAATCAGGGGTAATCGGCATGACCAAGGTATGGGCACGGGAATTGGGACGAAAGGGCATCTGTGTGAATGCCGTGGCTCCTGGGTTCATTGCCACAGAAATGGTAGGGACTATTCCTGAAAAAGTGATCAAGGGCCTGGAGGAAAAAACACCGCTTGGCAGAATGGGCACCCCTGAGGATATTGCCAAT
Organism: Flagellimonas lutimaris; assembly: GCF_051494225.1. Lineage (GTDB taxonomy): Bacteria > Bacteroidota > Bacteroidia > Flavobacteriales > Flavobacteriaceae > Flagellimonas > Flagellimonas lutimaris_A. The sequence goes on from NZ_JBNPYE010000006.1 coordinate 31,367, forward strand.
GCCTATTTGTTCTTGTCTTCGGATGAAGCCAACTTCATTAATGGTGCTGTGATCAGTGTAGATGGAGGGTTGGTAATGTAACCCTATCCGAAACAACAATACTGGGCCTGGAGAATTGACTTGAATTAAAGCATTTTGATGTATGAAACTTAACAAATTCCAGACCTTTGCGGAATCGTTGTTGCCCCACGAGGTAATTCTCTTGGACAACGTGAAACAGTTCCAAGATCGGGAACGCGCCGACATTTTCGACGTTCTCTACCATAAGGTATGCAATAAGGATGGTAAGAGGTGTTTTGATCCAAAGATTGACAAGCGAAAATATTCGCACCTAATGCATTGGATGCAGTCGCGTTTGGATGGATTTTGTACCGATCAATTTTACGAACGGCTCAATTATTTTGATATTCGGATCAAAACGGACACCATTTCTTCGGATGAGGAAAATGAACTCCTGAAATTGATCAAACAGTACCGGCCGCACCATTTTCACTTCATCCGTTTTTATGAGGTAGTGAAAAACTATCTCATGTTTCTTTTGGTTCGGGTAAGGCTCAACGATTATGAATTGATCCATAAATTTGTCCATGACTACCATGATGATTATGTCAGGTGCAAGGAAGTAGGCAATCGTATGACCCAAGCCACAGTTGACATAGTTACGGACTACCATAATTTAAAGATCTCACCAAACTCCATGAAGTGGATATCCTGGTTGACCAGATTGTGGAACGACCAAAACCTTGACGGCTATAACCGCTACCAGACCCTTATATTGTTGAGCTATGTAGCATTGCTTAAAAATGACGCCCTTGAAGAGGTACTTGCCTATTATATTGAATTGGAGCCTCAATTGGAGGACGGCTCCTATTATTCCAAAAAACTTCTGTTCAATTATTATGGCAACAAACAACTCATCCTAATGAAACTGAAGCAGTACGATCAGGCCTTGTACTATGGAAGGTTGTCCATAAGCGAGCAGGGGAACGATTATATCATGTACCTGAACAATTATTGCTTCAACCTCTCCAAATTGGGAAGATCAGAAGAGGCTCTCAGCCTTTTGATCAAAGCCAGACCATTTGCCCGACAAATGTCCAATAAGTACAACCGGACCCTGTTCATTTCATCTTTGATGAAGTGTTATAACGACAATGGGCAGTATCTAAATTCCAAGCAGTACGCAGAAAACAGGCTTTCCATGTACGAAAAGGATATTTTGGAACACAATTGGAACAAATTCTTTAGGACCTATATGGAGACTTTGGCCCAATTGGGGGAATTCCTGAAGGTAAAAAAGACCATACGAAGGTTCAACTTGATCGATCGGGAGTCACAGTTCTTGAAAAATTATGTTTCGTTCCCCTATTTTAAATGGTTATTGGCCTTGGCCAACCATAAGGAGGGTAATATTTCCGAGGCCAGGTTTTGGAATGGGATTGAAAGGGAAATGGAGCGCATACGGACGACCTATCAGATCGAACCTTCCAAAAGGGCACTTTCATTGATGAAAAAATGCATTGGCAAGAACGGTTAAGGCCGTTTTATCCAAAAATGGCCCTTATATATGATGTGACCATCGCTGTCCAGAGTCTTTCTTTTATTCCCATTGTCCCCATTACAAATCCTTTTATCAAGTACACACCGGTGATCCACAGCGCTCCCCATAGGATGGGATAGGTATATTGAGATTCATTTTTACAAGTGAAAGCTCTGGTCGATAATAGAAGGTCGTTCAACCTTGATTTTCTTGGGCAAGGTGGATTAAGATGACCTATTTCCATTTGCCTCTTATATATTTCATGAACATTCGGTTGTTTTTTGTAAAATCCGATAAGTTATGCGAATACTATGTGTCCAGATACTTTTCCATTCAGTTAAATTGTATGAAAGCGACTTTATGGATGCAGTGTTCAAACCAAAAAACCGATACAGAAGAAAACAAATAAACTTAAAAACATGCAGAAAGATTACGTAAGTTATCGCAAAATATCTTGACTATTTATAGCTAATGATAAGTTTGATAATTGGAGTTAGCGATAATTCTGATCACGATTGATTCAATAAATTATTAAAATGCCCTTGCTGCTATCGTACTTACGAATGTTTCATTGAGACAACCGATATTGGACAGGTCGGGTTTTTGTTGGGTGAGGAGGCTTTTATCGCCCTGTCAAACCTTTTGATTTGATCGCCCGGCATTGGTGTGGCTTTGGCTTTTTTGTAACGTGACACGAAATCGTATTTCATATTATTAACATTGATGTCATAAAAAACGAATGCCAAAACTTTAAAATCAAAATTGTGAATCAAAAAAGAAACAGATTAATTTATTTTATTGCTACGGGTTTACTGACCGCTATAATGCTGATGTCGGCAGGAATGTATTTCTTCAATTATGAAGTGGTTTCCAAATATTTTGGCATATTGGGCTATCCGACATATATCATTTATCCATTGGCCATAGCCAAGGTTTTGGGATTAATAGCGATATGGGCTAAAAAATCCGATACTTTGAAAGAATGGGCATATGCCGGATTCTTCTTTGATTCTGTCCTTGCCCTGTCCGCGCACCTATATGTTAATGATGGAGGATATACAATGGCCCTTGCTGCCGCCATCTTGGTAATTGTATCCAGTTTTTTTGAAAAGAAACAAAGAATTTTATAAATCGCCTTTGATGTTCAAGGTTCTTAAATACAGCTTGGTGTATACGTGAGATTGTTGTTGAGTTTAAAATAAAGGACTCCAATAAAGGATAATCAAATAATCGATTTGTATAATTTGGGAAGTGTAAAAGTGTGTTTTGGATTTCTATAAACAACCTATGCGTTGACTGATATAATACGGAAGTAGAAATAAAAGCATAAAAAAATTCACAGTGTTCATTTTTTACTGTCAAATATTAAGTAACCAAAACGAATTGGTTATTTAAAATTTTAGAATCATGATTAAAATCAAGAATCACGACGTACAAAGTATCAATTTGTCAACAACAAAAGAAATTATATTTAACTTTATTGCAGAGCCCAAGAACTTACCTAAGTGGATAGGGGCTTTTAAGGAAGCTGATGATAAAACAGCTCTTTTGATAACTCCCAATGGTGAACTCAAGATTGGTTTGGAGACAAAAATCGATAAGGAATTAGGTACTATAGATTGGTATATGACAATGCCGGATGGTAGTGTTGGTGTTGCTTACTCAAGAGTAAATATTGGTCCGGACGAGAAGGCCATTTACTCCTTTGTATTGGTTGCCCCTCCAGTACCATTAGAGGAAATTGAGGGAACTTTAGCTGCTCAAACAGAACAGCTTAAGGAAGAATTAATTAAATTAGAGTCTATTTTATCAGAATAAAAATTAAATGGAACGGGGTCAATGATCGGGACCCCGTTTTATTAAATCAAAGAATGGAAAATCAACTTGTCGTAGACAGCTTAAAAGGGCAATAAAAAAAGTCTGGAAAAACTCATAAAATCCGCTGATGGTTAGTTTATAATTTGTCCCTGCGTTTTTTGTGGAATAAAACCTATGCTGAAGATGCACCTCAAGAAATTTTAATAAAAATGGTTCCAAACTGAAGTTGGTATGAAGGAAAAAGTAAATTCGATACTTGGGTTTATAGGATTACCACCAATTATTTGATTGATCAAAAAAAGAAAACTTCATTTGAAAAAGCACCCATCATCTCCGAAGAGCTAATTAATATAGAGGAACCTATTAGTTACAATGCTCCCGACAAAGACTTATTGGGTAAAGAAATGAAAACGGGATGTACGTTCGCAATGTTACAATAAAATAAAAAGTAATGTTGGTTGCGAGATTATTGAGATTTCCCCTGCGAACTTCAGAAAACACCTTGAAAAATCCAGAAAATTGATAGGTTCTTGAAAGTGTTGAAGCAAAGGACTATTATCGGAACATATCAAGAACTCACTTTTTGAATATACTCTTTTGGTGAAAGATTTGTAATTTTTTTAAATGCTCTATAAAATGACGTCCTATTGTTAAACCCACATGAATAAGCGATTTCCGAAATGGTGACTGAAGAATTCTGAAAATTGGAGCTCAACCTGCATTTCACTTCCTCTATTCTGTATGTATTGACGTAATCGTTAAAATGCATATTAAAATTTTCATTGATGACCTGAGAAGCATGGTGCCTAGAAATATGTAATAACTCAGCAATTTTATCGAGACGAAGTTCAGGGTCCAGAAACAACTTTTCTCGTTCCATTAAATATTCCAGCCTATCTTTTATTTCTTTGGAATATGTATCGGACAAGCCCGTTTTCTGATACTTGGCCTTATTATTCAGGTTTGAAAAATCATCTTTGTTATGGACTTTCTCTGGAGCTCGTATTCTTAAAAAGACCGGAAAGCCCAAAAAAAACAGTGAGGTCAATAAGCTATAAACAATAGGCTTTTGAAATTGTCCATCTGCCGGGAATAGGCGATAAAGAGTAATGAAGTATGTAATACCAAATACGATATATAGTATATAGCTGTTTATTATCAAATAAGACCTCACCTTAAGCAATAAAAGTAGAGAAAGTAAAACCCAGAGCCCCCCAAATACGTTTAGAATTGAAAATTCATCAACAACCGATATGCTTTGCTCAAACTTATCAATTGACCTTTGAAATATAAATAAAATATAGGGTATTTGTTGTTTAAGAAACATAGTATCAACATATTAAGAACGAAGTAATTAGACACCATTATTCTTTATCAAAATGTTTTTGTTCCATAACATTGTGAACAGTAAGGAAATCTAAGCTAAAGACCAGACCTAAGTGACTCCATTAAATTATGGTCGTACATCTCCCAAAACACCAGCTTTCCCATAAAACACATTTGTCAAAGTGGCTTTCAATCAATGTTGAGGATTTGTTAACTACTCTCTATTCTCCATTCATAGACAAGAAGACAAATAAGAGAAGTATTTTGTGACAGCCTACATTGTGTTTACTCCACAATGGTTCGGAAAGTAAGATTGATTCTTGGCATGTGAACCTTCTTTGTGGGTGGCAACCTATGCAGCCAATGGGTTTGAGTGATGCCTTTCATGACCATAAGGCTCCCATGTTCCAATAGGAGTTCCACCTTTCCCTTGCTCCTTTTGTGTTTAAAAGCAAACTTGCGTTCCGCCCCAAAACTCAAAGAACCGATGGCGCCGTTCTTTTTTAAATCCGTTTCGCCATCACTGTGCCAAGCCATACCTTCCGTGCCATCATGGTACAGATTAAGAAGACAGGAATTGAAGGTTTCACCTGTTTCTCTTTCTATCATTCGTTTTAGTGCCAGCAATTCACTTGTCCAAGGTAACGCCCGCTTGGTGGTTTTGGAATAAGTGTATTCATAAGGCCTTTCCCCATACCAAGCCACTTTTCGTTTGGTGATTATTTTTTTTCCGAAGATGATGGCTTCATCGTTTCGCCAAACAATGTTTTTCAATAATTTTTTAAAAAAGAAGTCGGCCCTTTCCTTACTTAAAATTTTACCGTAATAGTTCACGGTTCCATCATATGGCAGCCAATTCCTGCCTTTATCGATCGTTTGATTGAATAGATCCATTTTTCCAATTATGATAAGCTTCCCGCATACAATGTCCACAAGGTCGGTACCCATTTTGTAGAGCGGCCGCTTCAGTGGTAAAGAAAACCCTGTTTTTCTTTTTCATTCGCTTGCCCGATGAACAACTTAGTAATCCATATATTTTCAATTTCCTGTTTCCTCCATAACAAATTTCCTTGTTTTGGATCAATCGTCTTAACTCCGTATCTGTAACTTCGGTATGTTGTATCATCATCTAACTGATCGCATCGTGAAAAATGATGCCCAGCGCATGCCGCTCACCTTTTTTTACTTCACTCACACCATGTTTCATGTTCACCCTATAATAGCCCTTTTTCCCCTTTTCAGGTTTAAAATTGGTTGTAAAAATCAAAACATCCCCTTTCTTCGGTTTAATGACGATTGCTTTGGACTGGGCTCTCGGAACTTGTTGGGTAAACACCGATTCACCCCCAGTAAAATCCCTGTCCGGTTCATCGAGCAATAAAACGATTTGTATGGGAAAATAAATGTCACCGTACAGATCTTGGTGCAATGTATTGAAACCTCCTTTACCATATTTCAAAATCAAAACGGTAGCCTTCTTTTGCCCATTCCCATGGCATTGTCTCAATAATTCTGCATGCTCCAAGGGAAAACGAACATTAATGTTCAATGCTTTGAACCAAATGTTCGCAATTGGTGCCAAATGCGGATAGATACTAGATCTTATGGTTTGTATGATCTCTGGTAATGGGTAGTCAAAATATTTATATTCACCCAGCCCGAACCGGTACCGTTCCATTACCACGGTCTTGCGATAGGGGTCTTCGTCGGAGTATTGTGCTTTCAAGTTTTCACATTGCTCGTCCGACAGCAACCGGGGAATAGTGGCATAACCATTTTGATGCATTGATTCTGCTATCTTTTGCCAGTCGGTTTGTTCTATTTTTTGAATCAGTTCTATCATTTGCCGTCAGCTTCTAAACGCACTTTTGCACCTTCCCAGCCGATAATAGCGGTCTTGCGGGTAGATCCCCACATATAACCCCCGAACACCCCAGAAGATTTAATGACCCTATGACAAGGTATTAAATAGGCAACTGGATTGCTTCCAATGGCAGTACCCACGGCCCTTGAAGCATTGGCGTTCCCAATTTGTTCGGCAATATTGCCATACGTGGACAATTTTCCCATGGGAATCTTTAATAGGCTCTCCCATACTTTCAATTGAAAATCGGTTCCTTTCAAGTGCAATTTAATTTCATTGAGTTTGTTCCAGTCATTTTGGAAAATGAATAGGGCGTTCTGTTGTTGGAGATCCAATTTTCGTTGGAAGGTTGCACGTGGGAACTTCAATTTAAGTTCGTCCAATCCCTTTTCCTCCCCATTTTCAAAAGCCATATAACAAATGCCCTTGTGAGTGGATGCAACCACCAAGGAACCGAACGGACTCTCCGCGAAACTGTAATTGATTTCTAGGTTCTTGCCTCCATTCTTGTATTCAGCCGGAGTCATTCCCTCAATGTTGATGAAAAGATCGTGCAAGCGGCTTGTACTGGAAAAACCGGTCTCAAATGCCGTGTCGAACAACGTTGCTTGATCTTCGGACAACAATCGTTTGGCATGTTCCACACTAATATATTGTAAAAACTTCTTCGGACTGGTTCCGGCCCACTGGGTGAACATCCGCTGAAAATGAGCTGGGCTCAAGTGTACTTTTTTAGCCACTTCATCCAAAGTGGGCTGAGCTCTAAAATTTTCCTTTAAATAATCGATGGCCTCAGCTATTCGATTATAATTTATTATTGCCTGTGTTTTCAAAACATTCAATTTATACTACGAATTTCCAAAATTGCAAGCTCCTATAAAATCCGAAACACGCTATGTTTGAATAAGATAAAAACGGGTGATATGTATTATCAACATTCATCCAAAAATTTAGTGTCTTACTTGTCCATTTATAAAAAGCCTGGTTTTCCTAGTGGAGCAATGTAAAGAGTCTTCAGGCTATTTCACCTAGGTTTACATAGACATGGTAACCAATGAACACATATAATCTGTTCTTTACCAAAAATAACCTGAAATCTTTCATCTTCTTTGATTTACTGGTCAGAATTGCTTTAAAAAGCTTAGTTTGACAATGGCCTGGTCTTGGGTCAATACATCCGTACGATTTGAATTGAATACCAAATGGATGTATGAAAGCGGACTGTATTCCCATGAAAAACGAATATTGAAAAAATCGGAATCGTATTGGGAGTTTTTTTGATAAATACCCGTCAAACTTATCCTTGGGTTTAGATATAATTTTGTCCTAAGGGTGTACAGGTTGATATGTCCGACATTGTCATCAGTGCCGAGACCACTGAAATTATGATTGTCCAAATCTGCGGATAGGTAGACATTGGGAATGGGAACAAATGTAAATGTCGTATTCCAACTTTGGAGATGGCCGTCATAAAACTCCCCAAACTCAAATGATGAACGAAACGCCAATCTTTTTGAAGGGTCCGTATCGTAAAAAAGATTGTATCGGCTATACCCATACTTACCAAGACCAATGGTTTCTCCCAATAATGTCAAGGGAGATTGCAGGTCTTGTTTTATAAATTTAATGATGGTACCGAACCCATTGCCGTTTTGTCCTTCGATCCAAATAGGAGTGATGGCCAATTCCCTTTCCAAAAGTTGTCCGTTGGATAGAGAATGGTACCAATTTGCCCTTATACCTGGCTTAAACGCACGCCAATACTTTTTAAAAGGTAGATATTTCCCCCTGTAATTGGCAAATATTCCAGGAGTTGTTGCCAGAACATTACTTCTTGAAACAAACCCAAGTGCAGGATCAAAATCTTTGGAAACAAAAGACGTTGTCCACCAAGCATTCAATGCATTTGAATAGTGACGGTATTGTACATGCCCCCCTACTCCCATATCGTCATTGTTACCTGAGTGGGTGACGGACCCCATGAACCCTAGACTGTTGGCCGAATCGAACCTCATGAATCCATCTATTCCACCAAGTATATTGGTTCCGTTGTCATCCCATCGGGATGTTAAAAGGGTTCCGATACGATTGGATTTTCCAAAATTTTTGGAATACCTGGCAATCATATTATATCTGGAGGATTGGGTAGAGGTGCCCCCTTCCTTTATCGCCATGACCCCATAACTGTCGGTCGGTGATTGATGCACCAATCGCATTCCAAAATCCATGGGGATGGGGCCACCGCTTTCATCCAATCCAATTTTTCTACTAAAAAAGGGGGCAATGATCATATTGCCTGCATCTTCATAGAGACCAGTTCCAAACAACGACGCATTTTCCAAGAAAAATTGTCTTTTTTCGGGAAAGAAAACGGAAAACCTGCTAATGTTGTTCACTTGGACATCGGCATCCGCTTGGGCAAAATCAGTGTTGACGGTTGCATTGATAGTAGTTGTTGGGTTAACGGCCCATCTGACATCGAGTCCCAACTTCTGGTCGGCATCTTCCTTTGTTTCAACCGCATTGGTATTGAATTTTCTATATTCCGATAGAAAATAAGGGCTCACCTGAATATTTGATTTAGGTTTGGGAACCTCAAAATCTTGCAAGAGCCCGAAATATTCCGATCTATTGAAACCAAAAGAACGTGGATAGACCGACCATACCGATATTTCATTGGATTTTCGATGCATTCGTATAAAGTTGACCCCCCATTGTTGATCATTGTTTGAAGCTGCTTTGTATTTCAGGGTTTTCCAAGGAATTTCAAATTCCGCGTACCATCCTTCGTTCGTAATCCGTGTTCTTACCTTCCATAACCCGTTCCAATCCGAATCAAAGTAAGTGTCGTCATAAGACAGATAGTCTTTTTGTGCTCCATAGGGATTAACGGCCAAGGTAACACTGTTCCTTTCATCAAGGAATCCATCGATACCAACCGCGAAGGTGTCATTCTGACGAAAATTGAAATCGCGGTTCAACTCGGGCACCCTTATCGATTTACGACCTTCCTTATCAGCACAAAATGCCGCAACGTATAAATTTTCCTCGTTGTAGAGTACCCAGACTTTGGTATGGTGTGTCGCTTGTTCTCCTTGGTTAGGCTCTATTTGGACAAAGTTTCCAATAGGTTCCACTTTGGTCCAGACGGGTTCATCCAAATAACCATCAATCTTTATTTTATGTGGAGAATAGGTAGCTGAAATTTTCATTTTTGTTTGCAACGGTTCAAAAAGGTCCTGCCCCATTCCCATTATTGAATAGCCTAAAAAAATAAGCAAACAAGTATTCTTCATTGGTCTAGAATTTAGTTATTGCGGCGCAAAGGAGGAACAATTCTTGACCTTTTAGAACCCGATTCTTGCTCTTTTCACTCCAGGGTCGTTTCAATGAAGTACATGTAGAAACATTCCATAGTTCCTCTATACATGGTTTTCCAAACCCACATTTCTTCACGATTAAACTTCTTCATACCTCCATAATTCATCGAATTACTTCCATCGGTCAGATTTTGAAGGAAAGTATTGTTGGAGAAGTATACCATCGTATTGTGTTGGTCGTCAAATGCCAGAAATGAGGGTTCTTGGTACAAGTATCCACAAAAGGCCATTACCAGCTTCCCGACTATGGGATTTGATGAAATAATAATAACAGCTAGTAAAATTTGAGGTAGGTGATAATTTATAAATCCATATAAAAAATCGCCTTTTCATCTATCAGAACTACAAAGTATCGTTGTTCAAAATTGGAACGACTGAAAATCTCCATAAGCGCCTTTTTGGTTATGGTTGCATGGTCCAATAATTCCCCACTGCTTTTTTCGAACGTGACAAATACAACTGGGTGGTCGGGTTTCAAGTTTTTAACATGTCCCAATAAATCTTTAGGTTCCTCGATAAACTCTGCGGTCTCGATCAGACTAAATTGGTTGATATCTATTTGCTGCGCCATGATTGTAAAATGAAACAGGCATATCAAGACAAAAATTGATTTTTTCATCAAAACAGGATTTGGAGCAAAGTTCTTTGTTCAAAATCCAAGTTAAAATCCGAATCTTGCTATCATTACTCCTGCGTTCAAAAACATAAAATCAGCATCGTTATGGAAGTTTCCCATGTAGCCAGTAATACCAAAACTGTACAATTTATATCCTTGACGATGCAAATAGGACTGTTATCATTCAATCTATTACTATCTCTAATTTTTAAGTTGTATATACAATACATTTTTTTATATTTACACCATGAAACATGAACTAAATAGTTGTTTAGGGGCCAGAATAAATGGGTTGACCAGGATAATTGATGCCGTTTACCGAAAGCATTTAAAAGAAAATGACGTTACTCCTAGCCAGCTAAGTATCATGATGTTGTTATATAAAATTGGAATGTCGGAACAACATGAGGTAGCAGAGGCACTCCATTTTGAAACGTCTTCCCTCACCAGAATACTGGTACGATTGATAAACCAAGGCTTTGTAATCAAAAAAGGAGCCATTAACAGGCCGATAATAGGACTGACCCCAACAGGAATTAAAAAGGTGAAAGAGGTACTTCCTGCCTGGGAAAATGCCATGGATGAACTTCATAACCGACTTGGAAAGACATCGGTAGAGGCATTTTCAACTTTTGAGGAAGGATTCAAATAAAAATTTTCAATTCAAGTTGTATATACAATATAAAACTAAACATGTTACTTATGAAGGATATTAAAGTTTTGATTACCGCAGCAAACGGGCATACCGGTTTTCCCGCTGCCAAAGAATTATTAAGGCTCGGATTTTCTGTACGGGCATTTGTAAGAAATTCCAAGGCAAAAAAAGCAGCCCTATTAGGTCAACTGGGCGCAGAGTTGTTTGTAGGGAACATCGAAGACATTAACGATGTAAGGAACGCATTGGAGGGTATTTCCCGGGTGTATTTTGTTCCCACCTACCCCAATCTTTTGTTTCAAGGGGAAACTTTTATCAATGCATTGGAGGAATCCAAGGTTGAACATGTTGTACTCTTAACACAATGGTTGTCCTCCAACAGGCACCCATCGGTTTACACCAAAGAACATTGGTTGGTTGACCAAGCCTTCAAAAGACAGACTAAGTCAAAGGTAACTTTGCTAAACCCTGGGCTTTTCGCATTTGTATATTTTATGACCCCAGAACCTCTTACCCAATTTGGTATGCTGCCTGATTTTGGAAACAATGCCCCGCCATCAAACGAGGACATAGGTTTGGTCGCAGCCCATATCCTGAAAGATCCGGAAAAACACAAAGATAAATCCTATCGAATTACAGGAGATGAACTGCTCACAGCCGCCCAAATGGCAAAAATAATCGGAGAGGCCCTAGGAAGGAAAGTAAAAGCATCCAAAATGTCCTTTCCTATGATCTACAAAGTATTACGGGCATCCGGTTATCCGCAAATGGATGCATCACAGGTAAAATACTATGTGGAAGAAGCCCATAGAGGGGCGTTTGCATTCAAAGCACCAAACAACACGGTCAGGGATATAGTCGGCAAAGAACCAGATAATTTTAAAACCATTACGGAAAGATATCTCCTGGAACTTCCCATCTCCAAACAGGGTTTTGGGAATAAAATAAGAGGTATGCTGTTTATGATGAAGGTTCTCTTTACAAAATCCTGGAAAATGGACTCCTTTGAAAGAAAACAAGGATTCCCAGCTTTTAAGAATATGGAATATGCCATGGATTCGGTCGAATGGGTCAAATCACATTAAAGACCAAAACAAGACAGATGTGTCAAGCATTTTTTTGGTTAATTTTTTTAAAAGCCCTTTCCCGAGAACCAAATCCAACTGTATCGGACAAGGGATTTCTCATTGGGCTTTCTTAATTTATCGTAAGGTTTATAAATAAGAGGTGTCAAAAATTTGACACCTCCATTTGTTTAAGGTAGATCGTACTGTTTTGGTATTGTTTTCAGCATAATTGTTTGCATCCGATTTCCAGCTTTGCCCAAAATCCGATTTAGTCTTTAATTTTTTCAAACACTTTATCCCTAAAATCAATACCTGTTACTTCGCCATTTTCTATTATAAAACAGATTGTTTTTCTGGATGTGGAAATCAATTCGACCTTAAAACAATCCTTATCAAAATATGGCTCGCCCATACAAAACAGGTTCCCGTTGGAAATTTCAAATTTGTCGTTGACATACTCAATATTCACAGTGCCATCATTTTTGTTATAAAATGACCCTGGGTAAGCTTCTTTCGGCAATGTTAGATTCCAATCGGGGCTTCCCCATTTTTCTATTTCATCATTCTCCCGCTTTTGGGCTTTCAGAAGTCTTTCCCGTATGTCCTTAAATAGGTTTTCGCCATAACTGTTCAAATCATTATTCTCTCCCAAATACAATTCATAGACATAATCACTTATGGTATTGGCGAGTGTCCGTCCCATTTCTTGATGATTTGTGAATACAGCGACCCCGAGCTTTTTTTCAGGGAAGAAGGTGATGCTGGATTTATATCCTATATAACCACCCTGATGATTTACCATGGTTTGCCCTTTCACGGTTCCAAGCAACCAGCCTAAACCATATCCATGTGCATTAAAGACCGGAATATCATCTCCTGTTGACACTTCTTTGGAATAATTGTTCAGGACAACTTGCTCAGGATATACTTGCTCACCATCCAAGTACCCATTATTTATCATAAAACGCATAAAATTGGCCACATCTTTAGCATTCATGACCAAGCCACCGGCAGCGTGCATGGTAGCATCAGTTTTTAGCGTACTTGCCTTTTTTAATGTAGATGGCCTTGTACCATAATAAGGTTGGGCCCATAAACTCGGTCTATTTTCTGAAATATATCCGGAAGCATCTGGCATGTTTAGCGGGGCGAACACCTTTTCATCAAGTAAATCTTGCCATTTGGCACCAAATTCCTCTTGCAACAAGACACTGAAAAGATAATACCCAAAATTGGTGTATTCGAATTCTTTCCCCTCCTCCCGATAATGGGTCTCCTCTTCAATGATCCTTAAGATATCCTCATTGGTATAGCTGCCCGTATAGGCAAGTCTGAAGGACAAGTATGGATTGTCGATACCACTTTGATGTGAGAGCAAATCCCTTATCGTTACATTTTCAAAAACGTCCTTTCGACCAAAATTCTTGAAAGGCTTATAGTCAACGATTTTTTTATCAAGGTCCAAGAGCCCTTCGTAATGTAAAATAGCACCCAACAATCCCACAAATGGTTTGGTGGTCGAGGCAATATAAAAATTGGTCTCTTCTGTTACCTTGATGTCATTCTCAAGATCCGAAAATCCAAACCCTTTTGTCATTACAACACCTGTGCTATCCACAATGGCAACAGCAACACCCGGTACTACTTGAATACTGTCCATTGCCGACTTTACAAAACCAGTTACTTCCTTTATTGTTGCTTGTTTATCTTGATTGCAACCAAGGCAAATGAGTAACAAAAAAATGCCTAATAGTTTATAATGGTTCATGATTGAAGGTTTAAATTTATCTTGATACCAAGATTTTTATAAATAATTTTGCTCTTAAGCTTCTGCATTGGGCAATAGATCAAATAACCTATCACCTTCCCGCCAAAAAAACTTAACACATTAAATTGACCTGCTGCAATTTTCGCGGGTCGACAACCGAACTCACCCTATGAATCTGTTGATCCTTGTTCACTGAAAATATCTGACAGGAAGTCAAGATGTTGTTTTCATAATAGAGTATTGCAGGTTGATGATTCACATGACGAATTTTAATCTCTTGATTCCGAAGGAACAGTTCATCCACCCTGATAAGCAAGTCCATACTCAGCTTTTTACCAGTAGTAACCCTCCTCACCACTTTCACGCTATCTCCACCATCTGCAACGACCGATATATCATCGGTTAAAAGAGTTTCTAAAAAATCGATATCCTTGTTTCTTATGGCTTGAACATATCTATTTAAATATTCATGGGTCTTTTTTGGAGACACTCTTTGGGAATGTTCATCCTTTTTGATTTTTAATTTTGCCCTGCTCAACAATTTCCTAGAGTTTTCAGTAGAAGTTGACAGAACTTCGGCAATCTCGGCGTGTGAATAATCAAAGGCTTCTTTCAAGATAAACACCGCTCTTTCCTTAACATTCAGTTTTTCCAATAAAATCAATAGTGAATAGGAAACAATGTCATTTAAGTACGAAGAAGTATCCGCCCTATCCGTAGCTATTGGATCTGGCAATTCCCCCCTATCCAACACTATCTTTTTTTGTCTATTTTTGACATTTATCGCCCTATTGATAACACTTTTGATTAGGTATCCTTTTATATTGTCAACTTCACCATCAATTCCTTTACCCAAGAATTTGCTAACGACATCATGTATGACATCCTGGGAATCTTCGATCGATCCCAAGACATTATAGGCATATGGGAATAGTAATTGATTATAATTCTCAGTTATTTTAAAAACAGTAGGCATAGTATCTCAATTGGTTTATCACGAGATTTTGACTCCTTTGATCAGGAGCCAAGCTCCCAAGTATACTTCAAATATTGTAATAGGCAGATAACACATTGGCGATAGTGTCCCAATGGTATTTGGGGCCACAATCATAACAAAAGTGCAAATGACCACGGTTAAAGCAGAGAAAATGCCCAAACCTGAAATTATTTTAGGAACATATCGCGAGCTGTACAATAGATAGCTAAACAAAAGGGAGCCCAAGCCAAAGAAAACCACTGCTATATCGTACCCATTGGAATGAGCCATAATAAACAACAGGGTCCATGACGACAATGTTTCTTGATCCATGCTCCCAAAATAGCTTGTTGACCCATTGACCAACCTAAGAACAACAAAACTGTTCAATACAATAATTGCAAATACCACGACTTCCACCCCTCGGAAGAATAGAGCCAATAGCGCAATATTTTTGTTCACTTCCCGGAGCAAAACAAAAAGTGCCAAAACAAGGGCCGCAATACAAACCGTCGTCAATAATTCACTTGCCACTCCAATCCTGAATAATGCTTCATTGGCACGAATATTCTCAAAAGTCTGAAGTGCATTACCCGCTACAACAAGTTTGGAGCGCACATAGAACTCATTATACATTGCAGTGCCCATAATGAACAAGAAAAGGAAACCTACAATCTTGGCCACTTTTTGAAGAAGTATCTCCTTTGATGATTCCATTGTACTATAGAAATTAATCGGTATTACCTTTTAGAGCGGTCACCTGAATTTCAATTTTCATATCCTCATGTGCCAGACCTGCGGATATCATGGTTGCAGATGGTCTAACGTCCCCAAGATACTTTCTGAATACCGGCCAACACTTTTCAAAATCTTTGGCATCCGGCAAAATATACATGACCCTAACGATATCTTTTAATCCAGATCCCGCTTTGTTAAGGGCCGCCTCTATATTCAGAAAACATTGCTCTGTTTGCTCAACAATATCTTCTTTAATTGACATGGTTTCGTAGTTGTACCCTGTAGTTCCCGAAACAAACACCATATTGCCATCAACGACGACCCTGGAATAAGAAATCTTTTCTTCAAAAGTTGATCCGGAGCTTATTAAATTTCTTTTCATTGTTTATGTTATTAAGGTAATATGACCATCAAAAACTTTAAAACGTGACATCTTATCGGTTTTTTGCTGTCAATTGATTTTTATTTGGTTATTACAAAAAGGATTTTATCCGTAAGGAAATCAATCATCAGATTCCATTTGTGCATATATCTTTCTCCAGTTGGTAGCATCATAGATAAGATGTGATTCTTTGATAATCCCATTTTCTACCCTAAACCATTCGGATGCCATATTTGACTCTACGCCCGGCAGTGATGACCTAAACTCATAATATGCGGCTACCCATTCACCATTTTGAGCAGTATACATGATATTTAAATTGGTCAACACCGCCCCAATTTCCCTTGCTAAGGCGATAAACTCTTTTTTAGAACCCAGTTCAACCATCGGATTTTTAAATTTATAGTCATCGTCCAATAACGACAGGGAATCTTCGATCATCTCCGGGTTGTTAAACCCACTTAAAAATTTTATTACAATTTCTTGGTTTGTCATTTTGTTTATCTTTTTGAAAAACGTACAAGGTCAAGGGTAACTTTGTTATTATTTAAAATTGAATTTGAATGGGCCAGTTTACATTACATACCGGCACAAACTTCCATAAAGTCAAGACTAAAATTCTTGGTAAAAACCAACATCTCTTATACCCGTTTTGATTAAATAGGAAAATTGGACCAATGAAAATTTTTCTTCCATTGGTCCTTGTCCACATCCTATTGACTTTTGATACTCAACACCAATTTGCCATTTACTTTATTTTCATCAAAGTATGTATGGGCGGATGTAGCTTCTTCAAGTGTAAATTTTTTGTGTACCACCGGTTTTATGATCCCCTCTTCGATCAGCCTGGAAATTTCTTCGAGATCCGCCCCTGAAGGAAGCACCCAATTGAATTGGTTTTTTACATTGAATCCATAAGCCTCGGCTTCACTTGGATTTTGATAAGCAAGAAATGTTTTCTCGTTAGGAACATTCGAAATGTAGGTGCCATTATCGGTTAAATGGGATTGACATAATTCGAAGCTCTTATTTCCAACAACATCAAAAATGATATCATATTTGTTTTTTAAAGAAGTAAAGTCAATTTTGTCATAATGTAAAATCGAGTCAGGCTTCAAGGTGGTGACAAAACTATCGGAGGCCTCACTGCACACGGCAGTGACATGCAATCCATAATGTTTTGCAATTTGAACGGCCATGCTTCCAACACCTCCAGAAGCACCATTGATAAGAATGGTTTTACCACTTTCAGGGTTACATTTCCTTAAGGCTTGATATGCGGTCAATGCCGCCAAGGGAATGGAAGCAGCTTCCTCAAACGAGAGAATTTCAGGTTTTAATGAAAGTGTATCCTCCCTAGTAACACAAAATTCAGCGTAGGCACCAGATTGGGCAAATCCAGTTCTGGAAAATTTTTCATTTGAATCCATCATGCCATAAACCAAATCGCCAATTTTGAATTTCTGTACCTTTTTGCCTATTTGAATTACTTTTCCAGCTATGTCCAATCCCGGTATTATGGGAAAATTTTCACCTATGAACGGTGCTAAAAAACCTCCTCTTAAATACATGTCATGTGGATTTATTCCAGCGGCATAGTTCTCCACCAAAATTTGGTTGTCCGCAACGTGGGGCACAGGTGTTTCCGGATTGATGATCAATTCTTCCGGTCCGCCATATACGATTATTGATATACTTTTCATGTTTCTAGTTTATAAAGTGTTGTTGTAAATGTGATTTATATTTTTCGATATCTTCCATTATACTGGGGTTATGGTAAATATCATATGTGGCAAAACTTGGAAGCTGATTTAATCCTATATACCTATTGGATAAATGAAAAGGCAAAAAAATATCATCTAGGTTCTTGTCCTTTAAAAGTTTTCCATTTTGGTTGTTGAAAAAGCTTTTAGGGGCATTCCATGTAGTGGAAAGCATATATCTTTTATTGGTCAACAAGCCACCAGTTCCATATTCAATTGAAGGATCCATTTGAATAAACCGTGTTAGACCAGTATTAAAAACATTGTCAATGAATGTCTTAAAAGCACCTGGAATACCAAACCAAAATACAGGGGTCTGATAAATGATGTTATCTGCCCAGAAGAAGGTCTCTACGGTACTTTCCACATCGTAAGGCTCCGTTATAGCAACATATTTTACATTATGCCCCATTGATTCCAAGGTTTCTTTGGCAGTTTCTACAAAAGTTTTGTTCAATTCGCCTTTTGAGAACGGATAAGGCTCATGCCCGTTTATTAAAAAAGTATTTGTCATATATAATTAAATGAATATTCGTTTATTTTTAAAATTAAAAAAATTATATTCTCACTGCATCCCAGGCAGCTGTAATCAATAAGTTGTGGATATCATCATCGATGTTCACAACGTCATTTTCAATGTTGGTTTTAAGAATACCATAAAATGGCGTAAACGCAATATAAATGAAACATTCCACGGACAAGGGTTTTACTTTATGCTCATTGATTGCCTTATCCAAATATTCGAACAATCTTTTGTGGTGTGGAGGAATGGCATTTTTCCTTTTAAGATCAACAACACAGGTATTGGATATTCGGGTTGTGAAAATAAACTCCTTATAATGGTTTTTACAATAATTATATGCGGCATTCCAAAGTGTTAGAAAATTTTGTTTGACCGATCTATCCAAGTCTATTACCTCTGATATTTCATTAAAATAATCCACAAGAATTTCCTCGTTGATTTTCTGCAACATGTCACTCATATTATCATAATAAACATAAATACTAGCTGCGGAGACCTTAGCTTTTTTTGCTAATTTTATTGCGGATATACCTTCAATTCCATCATCAAATGCTAAGTCAATGCAAGCTTGCTTTATCCTCAAACGTTTATTTTCATCCTTACTCCTCATGGGACAAATATAAATGAATATTCATTTAATAAAAATAAATTTTCCATAAACCATCCATTTGCACCCGTTTAATGAAAGATTTTCTTAACAATTTCTATAAGGTCGATGATTCTATTATGGATAAATACCTCTCGCATTGGCAAGAGTACTCCAGACCAAAGAAAACCATAATGACAGAGGAAGGCAAAACTGAACGTTACATCTATTTTGTATTGGACGGTATTCAGAAATCCTACTATTTGAACAATGGTAAACAGCACATCATGTTCTTTGCTTATTCCCCTTCATTCAGTGGAATTATGGAATCATTTTTTACCCAAACGCCATCAAAGTATTACTTGGAAACCATAACCGACAGTACGTTTTTACGATTATCGTTTACTCAGCACAATAGACTAATTGAAGAACATCGGGAACTTGAAACCCTATTCAGAAAAATTTCAGAGTATTTTTTATTGGGTATCATAGAAAGACATCACGAATTTTTAGCTTACAATACGGAAGAACGTTTTAAAATATTTTCGCAAAGAAGCCCTCATTTGTTTGGACTTGTGTCGCAAAACGATTTGGCGTCTTACCTGAGAATAGACCCCACGAACTTTAGCAAATTGATGAATAGAATTCACATACAGTAACGTGCTGAATCAGTAAAACCTTAAAAATTGCCTGTCTTCTCGGGGTATAGGCATCAAAGGTATATCCCATTATACCAATGTAAAAGATGATGTTATTCCCACACAAAAATTCTTCGGTAATTTATTTACTCCAAAAATTGACCTAGAATGAAGACCCTTATCCCCCAACACTTTAGCAAAAAGTCCAGAGGCCCCGTCGAAAATTTTAGGGGCATCATCCCAATCCTCCGTCGACCGATAGTACATATCCAGATGATTGAGCCCGAGTACATTTTCAAACCCAATTTTATGATGTATTTGAGAAAGTATGTTCAATGCACAAAGTTCTGTCGCCCTATGTCCATCTTCTGTAGTAATAGTATCGACCAATCTGCCTTGGTACAGAAACCTGTCATTGAAAATCGGAAATTGAATTGCCACATATATTATTTTATGCCTTACGTTGACCGAAATATATTCACCACCAGGATTGGAGAGTCCTGGTAATGTCAACCTGTTTTTTGTTAGAATTTTTTCAATATCCATTAGAACTTGGTTTATCATCAAAGGTTTCCCATACTTTCATGCATGTGTATAAATTACCTATATTTTTTTGAGTAGTAGGATAACCAAGGGAACTCAAACATGTGTCATTTATGGGATCACCGATAATCTTTAAAATTAGTTCTTATAAGAAGTAAAAATGGAGTCAAAACTGATTTTAGAAAGGACTAAATCAGTGTATCTAAGGGATAGATTGGTGGGCAATCTATCCCCTTCATTTTTAATTTTTGATTTCCAACCCTAAATCTTATTTACTCTTATATTCAACATGTGGAAAATTCTCAATTACCTTCCATTCGCCGTCATCAAGAATCAGGGAAATATAAGAAATGAACTTCAATTCAGTGCTTTCCATTTTAACTTTGGTCATTGCTATGTTCCCTAAAACTTCAATCTGGAGGATATCCATTGAGCGAGGTACTCCCCCAAAAGTTTTTTGCTCAATAAGATCTATATATTCTGATTTACTGATTACAAAGACTCCTTTTTTACCAAAGAAACCATATTGTACATTTCTAAATTGGTCATGCAGAATATGTTTTAAAGCTTTAATATCACTTTCATCTCCCCCTTTTATAAATTTGGTTACGGCGTTAATTATTACTTGTTTTTGTTCCATACTCATTTTGATTTACTGTTAAATACGTACTACCCTTGGTCCGATTGCCAAGGACAGTGTTTTTGTTAAAATTAGTTTATAAAAGAATTGTATTGTGTCACAAACCCTCCTGCATCAATAGTTCCCTGACCTATTTGTTTCGAATATGACATAGCGATTTTGTAACATTTTTACAATTGTTAGTTCCTAGATATAGACAAGCCACAATCAAATAATGTGACACACCTATTTAGGTCAACAAGGAAGTCAGATATGTCGAACAGAGTAATGCACGGGTCTTATCGCTTTTACCGTGCTGAGAATCATTTAATCAATAATGATATAATGGATAACAATTGTTCTCTTAAAAAATGGTCGCCAAATGGGATTCTCCACAAGAAAATGAATCAATAGTGCCAGAATAGTACCCTACCCTATCTATTTGTTTTTGAACCATAGATCCAACTCATCCTTTGTGTCATTCAATTTTTTGGCCCTCTTCCCAACCAAGTCCTACTTTGTCCATACTATATTCCCGGAACTAAAGGAATAGGGGTACCAGGATATCATCCTGCACTGTGGTTCAAATAGAACAACAAAAATCTTGTTCTACCCGTCACTTTTTTTATAAGATAATTGTCGTATACAAAAACACAGATATGAAGACACTTTTAAGAATTGATTCCAGTTTCAATCTAACAAATTCGTTCAGCCGACAGGCGGCGGACCATTTTGAAAAACTATGGAAAACCGTCAACCCGGATGGTATGGTTATAAGACGCGATTTGGAAAGGACCAAACCACCTCACCTGACCCAAGAGGTCTATGGTGCCTTTGCCAAGAATGTGAATGGGGAGACAGACTTGACCCTATCGGATGAACTGATATCAGAAGTGGAACAGGCCGACGAGATTCTTATCGGTTCCCCGGTATACAATCATGCGGTACCAAGCACCTTGAAAGCATATATCGATCATATAATCCGGATTAACAAGACGTTTGCCTACGATCCAAAAACTTATATTAGGAAGGGGCTTCTTATAAACAAGTCCGCAAATGTTATAGTGTCCAGGGGTGGAGCGCCCATCAATGGGGAGTCCCCCGATGGCGTTGAGGCTTACCTGGAGGGCATCCTGAATTACATGGGTATAGACCAGATAAACAGCTTTAGCATTTACGGAACAACCTATGAAGGTTCCGAATACGCCCTACAAAATTCAAAAGCAGCCATTGAGGACTATTTTAAAACCAATGAATATGCAAAATAAGGAGACTGAATATCTGGTTGACGACCTAAAAGGAAAACCACGGATAATCGCTCCAGAAGAGGGTGAGGACATTGGCATATATAACAGTAACGTTTTGCTAAAGATTACCAGCGATATGACAAACGGTCAATTCGGGGTATACCAAATCGAGCTTGCCCCTCAAAGTATGGGAGCTGACCTGCACTATCACCGGTTCATGGAAGAGCTCTTCATTGTGATCTCTGGAAACCTGACGATAACGGCAAAGGATGCTCAGCAAACTGCTCTACCCGGCACCATGGTACATATTCCAAAATTTACGGTACATGGATTTAAGAACGATACCGACGAACCCGTAAAGGTACTTTTGTTCTTTAATCCCTCCATGGGACGGGAGGGCTTTTTCAAAGGTCTAAAACAAGTTTTAGAGGAAAAGCCATTTGCCCAGGATCGATTTGAACAACTCTATAACAAGTATGACAGTGTCCCATATAAGGAATAGGACACTCTTTGGGAAATCCTCATGTGAGTTTTGGACTTTCCAATTTTAAAAACACGGAATCATAACTAAATGATATTGAAAAATTTTCTGCTTGAATTATCTAACCATTTCTTTCTTTTAAGCAGACATTATTTCACCGTTTTATTACACTGTGGCCTTACCCCTTTTGCGAACCTTCTATTAACCATTTCACTTTTCTTTTCACCGAAAACTCAAATATTGTTTATTAGGAGTTTCCTACATTTAAAAAAGTTCGAATAAACGATGATTCACAACATAGAACATTCCATTAAGTAGTTTTATATCTCGATATACGAATTATATATAGTGCAATATATCACCCATTGCAAAAACAAATAAAATGACCGAAATTCAAATCTTGACCAAACAGACAGAAAGCGCATTCGAGTGGACAAACAAACTGATTGTTTCTGTACCGGCCGAAAAGTGGGATATCATAGCGGATGGAATCGGGTCAAATTTAAGTTGGCAGATCGGTCATCAAATAATCAGCATTTATTACCACACGATTATGACAACGGTAGGGCATATTTCTGAAATAATTGAAAAACTGAATTTAGGTCACTACACAGAAATTTGTAAATACGATACCTATGCCAAAGAAATGGTAGGAAAGACCGACCCAAAACAATTAATGGAACATTTGAAAATCATGCAGGGAAAATCTTTAAAAGTAATCGGGTCATTATCCGTAAACGACTTGCATGAAACCATTGAACCCACTAAAGTTCCTCATCCAATTGCTAAAACCAAATTTGACGCGATTGATTGGAATATAAAGCATACTATGTGGCATTGTGGACAAATTGCGACAATAAAAAGGATTGTGGATTATTCCTTTGATTTTGGAGTTAAAAGACCATATTCAAAGCGATAGCCCTAAATGCACATGCTATAAAAGTTCAAATAAACGATGAAAATTATAAAAAGTCACCTATTCGGTGAGCATCAAATTTTGAATAGCTGAAATCCTTTTATTCACAAGGGATTTGAGGGATAGGTTCTGGTTCCTCCGGCTACACCAAAACACCATCAAAACAATACATCAAACCTGTAAATCAGTAATTTAGAGGCTTTTATTAATTTTATTTGATATAAAATCAATCAAAAAAGCACCAAACCGACATCGTCTTAAAAAAATTAAAAAGTGATGTTCTATCATCTCACCTTCTACTTTAAAATAACTGGCTACTATTTCCGTTACTTTATGCAATAATCAAGTATGCAAAATTGTATTATTGTAATAGATACGATAAAGAATACCGACCACTAAATGTTTCACTTAAATTGAACTTACTTTCTACCCAAGGGAGGTGAAATTATAAATGTCATAACTTATAAAAAATGAATCCCCAATTAGAACCCTTTTTTGAACAATCCATGGATTGTCTCTGCATTGCAGATTATGAGGGGTATTTTGTAAAAATAAATCCTGCTTTTATAAAACTTTTGGGATATTCCGAAGAGGAATTGAAGTCGAAATTGATTTCTGAATTTATTTATCCTGAAGACCAAGAGCGTACAGCCTCTTTTAGGGAAGCACTAAAGAGGAATGTTCCGCTAGTGAATTTTGAAAATAGATACCTGAGTAAGTCCGGAGCCATTATCTGGCTACATTGGACATCTATGCCTCAGGAAAATGAAAGATTGATATATGCCATAGCCAAGGATATCACTCATACTAAAAACCTAGAGAAAGAACGTATTTCACATTTAAGTCAACTTTCCAACATCAATAAAAAGCTTAAACAGCAAAACTACAGCACCGCGCATGACCTTAGATCACCATTGAACAATATTATGTCCTTGGTCAATTTAATAGACTTGACCAAAATCGATGATGCGGACACCAAGGAAATACTTAGCCTAATACAACTATCCGCCGAAGGATTGAAGGATTCCATGAATACTTATATCGACTCTTATAAGGAAGGAGACGCTCTGGATATGGAAATGGAAGAGGTAGATTTTAAGAAAGTTTTTAATAAGGTCAAGAACTCCATAAGTTCACTGATAGAAAGGGCAAGTGTTAAATTTTACATAGACTTTTGTGCTATGACAGCCGTAAACTTCAAGGATATTTACATGGAAAGTATCTTTTTGAATTTGATCACCAATTCCATTAAATATGCCAGACCAAGTATCCCCCCCGAAATCACCATAAGCACGATTCAAGAAAATGAAGAAAAAAAACTTATCTATACCGACAATGGGCTTGGCTTTGACATGGAGAAAATAGGTGGTCTTATTTTCAAATTGAACCAGAAATTCCATAGCAATGAAGATAGCAAAGGGGTCGGTCTATATTTGGTCCATGAACAAGTTACCAGCCTTGGAGGGAGTATTGAGGTAGACAGCCAAGTTAACCAAGGGACCACCTTTACGATTCGGTTTAAAGCTTAATTCCCTCACAAAAATTCTAGATACCGCGACTCTACAAAAACATACCTTAAAGAACGAGCAACACCCCTTCATAAAAATCAATCATATTTTACTCATTATTCTTAACTTGTTAGAGTTAAAACCTATTACAATGAGTGAAAGCCAGCCCCAATTACAGAATTATCTAGATCCCCATTATATAACAAGGAGTAATTGGCTACGTGCTGCGGTCCTTGGTGCAAATGATGGTATTTTATCAACAACCAGTATTGCCATAGGTGTAGCTGCTGCCAGTCACAGTAAGGAACCTATAATCTTGGCCACCTTGGCAGGACTGGTTGCAGGTGCACTATCCATGGCTGCAGGGGAATATGTTTCCGTAAGTTCTCAAACCGATGTTGAAAAGGCAGATATTGAACGGGAACAAAAAGAATTGGAAGAAATGCCGGAAATGGAGTTGGAAATGCTCACTCAAATATACCAAGAAAGGGGACTTAAAAGAGAAACTGCAAAATTAGTAGCTACGGAATTAACAGAAAAAGATGCCCTTGCTGCTCATGTCCGAGATGAACTTGGCATTAATGAAATCAGTCAGGCAAAACCCATACAGGCTGCACTAGTTTCCGGAGCTTCCTTTACCTTTGGCGCTCTGTTACCTTTATTTGTTTCGATATGGTTACCCATTAAAAATTTGGAGTATTACCTATATGGATTTGGAATTTTCTTTCTTATATCCTTAGGGGCCTTAGCGGCCAAAACTGGAGGTTCGAGTATAGTAAAAGCAACGGTTCGAATAACCTTCTGGGGCACCATTGCCATGGGAATTACAGCATTGGTAGGTTATTTGTTCGACGTCACGGTGGGTTAGCATTCTATTGTTGCAGGGTTAGATTGAGTACAGCTCCCAAAATCTCATTTTTCGCGATTTTTTCAAACATTTCCGACCAAAATCAACGCGATTTTAAAATACCGGACAGCGCTCCGAAGGTGTTGTCATTGCTCAATTTGTTTTACTATATCATTAAAAAACAATTACTTATGTAACTTTTGTTACACAGGAAAAAGCTGGAAACTGACAATTGTCATATTTGCGAATTTAACCTTTGACTACTTTTACCCAAGTAAATCATACAATCTAGAAATCATGAAAAATTTAGTCATATTAGGAGCGGGAACAGCCGGAACAATGATGTCCAACCATCTTGTATCCAAACTTCCTAAAAATGAATGGCAAATCACCGTGGTAGATCAATATAAGACCCATTATTATCAACCTGGGTTTTTATTTCTCCCTTTTGATATCTATACCACCAAACAGGTAAAGAAAAAAGGAGCCAAGTTCATTCCAAAAGGAGTCAATTACATCAACGAAAAAATTGAACTTATCCAACCTGAACAAAATAAAGTTCAGTTGGAAAACGGAAAAGAACTCCCCTATGACATTTTGATAATTGCTACCGGAACCAAGATTGCACCTGAAGAAATAGAAGGCATGAAAGGTCCTGAATGGCACAAGAGTGTCTTTGATTTTTATACCTACGAAGGTTCAAAAGCTCTTCGTGATAAATTCCGTGAATGGAAAGGTGGTAAATTGGTGGTACACATTACCGAAATGCCCATCAAATGCCCCGTTGCTCCATTAGAGTTTGCTTTCTTGGCCGATTCTTACTTTAAGAACAAAGGCATGCGTGACAAAGTGGACATTACTTTTGTAACTCCTTTGGGCGGTGCTTTCACCAAACCAAAAGCTACTGAAGCACTGCATCACTTATTAACTGATAAAGGAATCAAAGAAGTTACCGATTTCAATATTGAGCGTGTTGATTATGAAAACAACAAAATCATTGACTATGCGGAAACCGAAGTACCTTACGACATACTGGTCACTGTACCCACCAACATGGGAGATGCTTTGATCGAGAGATCGGGAATGGGTGACGACCTCAACTTCGTACCCACCAATAAAGCTACTTTGCAAACCGAAGATCACGAAAACATTTTTGCACTTGGTGATGCCACCAACTTACCCGCTTCCAAAGCTGGTTCCGTAGCGCACTTTGAGGCCGAAATATTGACCGAGAACATTTTGAGGTACATCAACGGGGAACCTTTGAAAGAAGAGTTCGACGGACACGCCAACTGCTTTATTGAAACTGGCGGTGGCAAAGCTCTTTTAATCGACTTTAACTACACTCATGAACCTGTTGAAGGTACGTTCCCATTCCCTGGAGTCGGACCCTTGAACCTTCTTAAAGAAAGTAGAACAAACCACATGGGGAAAATGGCATTCAGGTGGGTTTATTGGAACATGTTGATCAAAGGAATCCATATTCCTTTCGTCTCCGCCACCATGAGTGAAAAAGGAAAACATTTTGAAGAAACAGAAGCATAATTTGTAAACCTAAATACTAAATAAAATGGACAAGACAATAGGACAAGCAACAATTTCAGTGGACCAAGAAGGGTATTTAACCGATCTTTCTCAATGGAACAAAGAAATTGCCACAGAGATAGCAAAAGAACAAGGTA
Source organism: Flagellimonas lutimaris (assembly GCF_051494225.1). Classification (GTDB taxonomy): domain Bacteria; phylum Bacteroidota; class Bacteroidia; order Flavobacteriales; family Flavobacteriaceae; genus Flagellimonas; species Flagellimonas lutimaris_A. The sequence goes on from NZ_JBNPYE010000006.1 coordinate 58,850, forward strand.
TAGAAATGACCGATAAGCACTGGGAAATCATAGATTACATCCAGAAGAAATATAAAAATGAGGAACCGCTATCCATTAGAGGAATCAAAAAAAGTGGTGTCATCAACATTAAGGAATTCTACGCACTGTTCCCTGGTGGACCATTGAAAAAAGCGACTATGATTGCAGGAATTCCAAAACCAAAAAGCTGTATTTAATTACAGATATAGGTTCAATTAATCTGATTTAAGAACAAAATCAAACTTAAGATTATGAGCGATACAAAAGTTAAAAAAATGCTATTTATACTCTCCAAGGCCACACTCGAAAATGTGTATGCAGCATTTGTGATGGCCAATGGAGCCCGGATGGAAGGCATAGAATCTGAAATATTCTTTACGTTCTTTGGGTTGGAAGCCATTCAAAAGAAGAAACTGGAGCACTTGCACGTTGCCACCGTTGGTAACCCTGCAATGCATATGCCAACCATGTTAGGTGGTTTGCCAGGTGTTGAAGCATTGGCCTCCAACATGATGAAAAAAGAAATGGACAAATTGGATATGCCACCAGTAGGTGAATTCTTGGAAATCCTATCCGATTCCGGATGTAAACTCTGGGCTTGTAAATTGGCAGTGGATATGTTCCATTTGGAAGAAAAAGACCTTATCGATGATTTGGATGGCGTCCTTACCATTGGAGATTTCTACAGCAGGGCAGACCAAGAGGGAACTCAACTGCTGTTCATATAAGAATATAGAAAAACAATACCTTTTTTATATTTAACGGGAACTGGCCAAAAGGTGCAACACTGTTCTAAACAAACAGGAACACTTTTTGGCCAGTTCTTTTTATAAGTCTATTGGATTATTTAAAACGCTCTGCTACCGTTTTAAAACCTTCGTGATTAATTCCGTCCTTCCTCAGGGTTTCAAAATCTTTTAAAATTATTGCCTTGTAGCTTTCATTCTGATCATTGACTTTTTTAGAAAGTTCTTCATAAAGTTCCATGGCTTTATCCATGTCATTTTTCAACAGATAGCTATGTGCCAAATTACAACTCAAAGATAGTAGCGGACTTTCAAGAATCGGTGCATCAACTATTGTTTGTTCCGCTTTATCATATTCTTTTAGCCTTAATTGAAGCCAGCTCATATTTACATGGGCAAGGGCAAGTTCGTACTTAACGCGATCGTTGTGAGAGAATGTGTTGAAATTGTCTTTAAGAAGGTTCATGATTTCTTGTTGAAAGACCATTTTTTCTTCGGGATAAATGGTTTCATCTATTTGTTCTTTTAGATTATTGACCTTTCTTAAAACATGGTGCAAGGACAAATGCTCCTCATTGATTGTTGTAAAATAGTCTAAATAATGCTGGCTATCGTTTTTCATATTTTTGATGACCGGCAAGTTGTCCCCATATTTTTGCAATCGTGCTTCCACATCAGATAATAGCTCCAAAGCTTGAGTTTTGAAAGTAAAATCAAGCGTATCTTCCAACTGGGTTTGATAAAGCTCCACCAAATTCAATCCTGTAGCACAAAAATCAGCATCAAAATCTTCGGGTTCTTCGGTTGCCAATTTCCTTCTGATTTCCAATGCCTGACCAAAATAATCCATGGCACCATCATACTTTCTCAATTCAAAATGGAACAAGCCCAAATTATGTAAACCCGTAGCCAAATAATGTGTGAACTCCTGAGGTTTTGCATCTGCCAGTTCGTTGTACCGATCCACAGCTTGACTAATGTTAAGAATGGCTTGAGCAAAATTCTCCATTTCTGAATGCACAATGCCCAAACTGTTAAAGGTAGAAGCAACATAAGGCTGAAAGATATCAAAGTTGAGATCTGACAATTCCTGATAAGCTTTTAACGCCAAACCATAATATTGCAAAGATTTTTCAGGCTCCTCCATCGAATTGAACGTCACCGCTAAATTATTAAGGACAGCTGCCAAATAAGGTTTCAATGCATCATCGCCTTCTACTATCAAGTTTTCAAAAAGGTTCTGTGCCTTCATATAATGAACCTTGGCATCGAACAAGTTAAACTCATCCGTATAAATATTGCCCAGTTGATAGTGGGCACTGGCCCGTAATCTCAAATAATCAGGCCCCTTCAGACTTTCATAAATCTTGATTGCCTCCTTATAATATTTTTTGGCGAAGTAATAATCTTTCATTTTGGCATATACCTCTGCCAGGGCAAATTGCGTATTTGCCAAATGTGGACTATAATCCGATTCCCCGTCTTCAACCATTTCAGTATAAATGGCAAGGGCATTTTTGTAATGGTCTATGGCCCTTGCCTTATCTGTTTCCGATTGTATAGCCGCAATATTGTTTAAGATGGATGCCATATCCATTGAGGTTCCGAGATTGGTGTTCCCTTCCAGTAAAGTCAACGCATTTTCAAAAGCCTCAATGGCTTTGTTCGGATTTTTTGTTCTTTGATACAACCTCCCCAGGATACTGTTCAAGTGAAGTTGTTGCTCGGGAGTTGTGGCCAATCGCAATGCCTCTTGGTAATTTTCAATGGACTTCTCCACCTCGTTTTCGTGTAAAAGCACATTGGCGTTTTGGATCTGTTCTGCAAAGGAAAGTCTCATAGCTGTTCGATTTTTAGTTAAAATTCAGTGGGAACATCCTTGTATTGCAAAGCATTCTCCTTACAGATGTCCACATATTCCAATCGGCCCATCTCGTCATAATCGATATCAGGAAGGAAAAAGGTTTGCTTTTGCATGTCCAACAACCTATAATTTTGATTCTTTAATTTATTGATCAAGTACAATACGGCAAGCTCATCGGCCCCGTCAACGGTAGAAAACAAATATTCACCAAAAAACAGTTTTCCAATAGCTACGCCAAACAATCCCCCTACCAATTTTTCATCTTTCCATACTTCAACGGAATGGGCTTTTTTTATGGAGTGCAATTCGGTGAACATACGAACCATCCGCTCCGTCAACCATCTGTTGTCCATTTGTCCATCTATATTGTACACCTGCTGACAGCCCCGCAAGACCTGTTCAAAATCGGTATCGACTGTTACTGTGAACTCTTTATTCAAAGATTCCCATCGTGATTCGGGTATTTCAAAACTTTCTGGCTTTACCACGATTCTAGGGTCGGGCGACCACCATTTAATATGTTTTAGGGGGTAATGCCAATAAAAAACTCCGCTGTTGTATGCCAAAAGCAAACGCTCAACGGACATAGTGCCTCCAACAGCCAACAACCCCTCTATATCTGCAAAATAAGCAGGCGGGAAAGTGGTATCGTCCTTTTTGAGTTCAAAGTATGGCACCGTATTATAATTAACCGGAACTTTCCGGCAGTTGATTCAAATCGTCCAGTTCCCCCAATTGGGAAAGCACTTCAAATGTCTTCTTCGCCTCTTCTTCGTCCACCACGCTGATGGCTGCACCCACATGCACCATGACATAATCGTCCACTTTTGCTTGTGGAACCAATGCAAGGCTTACGTCTTTCTTCACTCCTCCGAAAGAGACTTTTCCCATCCGGAAGGTTTCATCCAGTGCAGCAGTTATTTCCAATAATTTTCCTGGTATGGCCAAACACATAATCCTTAGTTTTACTGATTCTCCGGAATCAGATTTACATTTTTCTCCAGCCACTCATACCATTGCTCCATACCGGTTCCCTTGGTAGCCGAAACTTCGAAGAAGACCAAATTAGGATTCACCTGTAGAGCATTCTTCCTCAACTCTTCAATATTGGTATCCAAATAAGGTGCAAGGTCAATTTTATTGATAATGCAGATATCTGAAGTGTGGAACATATCCGGATATTTGATGGGTTTGTCGTCTCCCTCCGTAGTGCTCACGATGACCACTCGTTTATGCTCACCTAAGTTGAACATGGACGGACACACCAGATTTCCTACATTTTCAATCATCAAGACCGAATCGTTTTCAATATTCAGTTTCTTGACGGCATCATGAATCATGTCACTTTCCAGATGGCATCCTTTACCCGTATTTATCTGAATTACAGGAACATCCAATGCCGCTATTCTATTCGCATCGTTTAAGGTTTGTTGATCTCCCTCGATTACATAGAATGGAATTTTATCTTTTAAATCTTTCAATGTACGTTCCAAAAGCGAGGTTTTTCCCGAACCTGGCGAGCTTACCAGATTGAGGGCAAAAATATCCTTGGCATCAAAATACCCTCTGTTTCTTGCTGCCATGATTTCATTTTGCTGCAAAATGTCCCGTTCCACTTCCAAAACCGTTTTCTGATGATGGTCATGTCCATGGGAATGGTCATGATGATGATGATGATGACCGTTATGGTCGTGATCATGGTGATGCCCATGGGAATGATGTTCCCCATGCTCATGGCTATGTTTTTCCTTGCCAATTGTTGGGGACAAAATTTTTGGCCCGTTTTCTTCGCTTCCGCATCCGCATGTTCCGCACATAATTTTATTTTTTAATTTAAACTACTTCAAGGGCCTTGACCCTTAATTCTTTGCCTTGTATTATTCCTTTTAAATTACTGCCACATTTTGGGCACGAATCATAAAAATGTTGAATCTCAAAAACTGCATCACAATCTGCGCATTTGCCCAAACCTTCCTTCACATCGATTTTTCTTTCGGCCTCTTCGAGCACCGTATTTTTAACTGCAGCGGGCCATACAAAGTCCAATGACTCGAACTCAATACCGGCAAGTTTTCCTATTTCAAGTTCAATCAAAGTAACCTTCTTCGCCTTGGCCTTTTTGGTTTCATCCTCGGCGATTTTCACGATTCCCATTGCTACAGAGAGTTCATGCATCTGGTTCTTTTTTAGCTTTTGATTATAAGCAACATAAGACACAATATTATTCAAAATTGATTTTCAATAACATGACAATTGTCATTTCCAAGGCATTGATTATTAGGTACTTTTAGTGCTAAACCCTTTAAAATGAAAATTTAGGTTTAAATAATTGGGCCATGGCAACAGAAAAATCAGTAAAAGAAACCTATTACGAAAGCATTATAAAACAGGGATATAGCAGAAGGGACTTTATGAAGTTTGCCACCTATATCGCTGCTTATATGGGCTTGGAAACTTCAATGATCGGTCAAGTGGCCAAATCCTTGGAGAACACGTACCGAATTCCTGTTATCTGGGAACATTACCAAGAATGCACTTGCTGCAGTGAATCGTTTATTAGATCTGACCACCCGATTGTTTCAGATATAATTCTTGATAAAATTTCTTTGGATTACACCCTAACCTTAATGGCTGCCTCCGGGCATCAGGCCGAAGCCGCCAAACAGGCTACTATGGATAAATACAAAGGAGAATACATCCTTTGTGTGGAAGGCTCCGTTCCGTTAGGTGATGATGGTAACTATTGCTGTATTGCCGGCAGGTCCGCTAAAGACCTTTTAATCGAGGCTGCAGAAGGAGCCAAAGCGATTATTGCATGGGGAAGCTGCGCTTCCAACGGATGTGTTCAAGCCGCATATCCGAACCCTACCGAAGCTACTCCAATACACAAAATCATAAAGAACAAACCCATTATCCGAGTTCCTGGTTGTCCTCCAATTGGTGAGGTCATGGCCGGTATTATAGTACACATGATCACCTTTGGACGTTTACCGGAATTGGATGGATTGGGCAGACCCAAGGCTTTCTATTCAAAAAGAGTACATGATTCCTGCTACAGAAGACCTTATTACGATGCCGGGCTTTTTGCAGAAACCTTCGACGACCAAAATGCCAAAGATGGGTATTGCTTATACAAAGTAGGTTGCCGTGGCCCAATGACCTATAACTCCTGTGGTACCATCAAATGGAACAATGGGGTCAGTTACCCAATTCAATCAGGACATGGCTGCATTGGTTGCAGCGAAGAAGATTTTTGGGACAATGGTCCATTTTATGAACGATTGACCGGTTTGGCCGGATTTGGCATCGAAAGTACTGCGGACACCATTGGTAAGGTTGCTGCAGGTGTAGTTGCAGGTGGATTGGCCGTACATGCCGTTGCCGCCAACATTTCCAAAAGGAAAGAACTCCGTAGCCGCACTGACCGTGGCAAGCAAAATGAAAAGAAACTAGATTCTTAATAAAAGTATCATGGCAAATAGAATAGTAGTAGATCCCATTACCAGGATTGAAGGGCACTTAAGAATTGAGGTAGAGGTAAAAGATGGTAAGATTACCGACGCCTATAGCTCCAGCCCAATGGTTCGGGGTCTTGAAAACATTGTCAAAGGAAGAGACCCAAGGGATGTTTGGGCATTTGTTCAGCGTGCCTGTGGGGTATGTACCACCATACACGCATTGGCCTCTGTACGATCGGTTGAAGATTCTTTGGGGATTGAGGTCCCTCCCAACGCCGAAATGGTTCGGAACATTATGGAAGGTGCGCTTTATATGCACGACCATACGGTACATTTTTATCATCTTCATGCGTTGGATTGGGTAGATGTGGTCAATGCATTAAAAGCAGACCCCGCCGAAACCTCCAAACTGGCCCAAAGTATCTCTAACTGGCCCAAAAGTTCGCCAGGGTATTTTTCCGATATCAAAAAAAGAATCACAAAGTTTGTTGAAAGTGGGCAACTGGGAATATTTGCAAACGGTTATTGGGGCCATCCCCAAATGAAATTGCCCCCAGAAGTTAACCTTTTGGCAGTTGCCCACTATCTAGAAGCCTTGGAATGGCAAAAAGAGATAGTCAAGGTCCACACCATTTTCGGAGGTAAAAATCCACACCCCAACTACTTGGTAGGCGGTATGGCCTGTGCTATCAATACCGAAAGTCCAGGTGGCATAAATGCGGAACGACTGGCTTATGTAGGAAGATTATTGGAAGAAGGAAAGCAATTTATAGAACAGGTCTACATTCCCGATTTATTGGCCATTGCCTCATTTTATAAAGATTGGGGTGCCATTGGCAAAGGATTTGGCAACTATATGTCCTATGGGGATTTCCCAACCAATGGTTACGGTGACATCTCCAACTTTAAATTTCCACAGGGTATTATTTTAGACAGGGATTTGTCCAAAGTGTACGACGTTGACCACAGAAATGACGATATCGCGGAATTCATAAACAATTCTTGGTATGACGAATATTCCGAAGGAAAAGACCATGGAAAACACCCTTGGGACGGTGAGACCAACATAAACTATTCAGGTCCAAAACCACCATATGACCAATTGGATGTAAGTCAAAAATACAGCTTCATTAAAACACCACGCTGGAGAGGTAAACCCATGGAGGTCGGACCACTGTCCAGATTATTGGTGGGCTATGCCCGAGGCAACAAAGAAATCCAAGAAGCTGTAAACGGTGCTTTAGGACATTTGGATGTTCCTGTGGAGGCACTGTTCTCCACTTTGGGAAGAACAGCTGCAAGGGGTATTGAAACACAATTGGTCGCCAATTGGACCATGGAGTTTTACGACACCTTATTACAAAACATTAAAAATGGAGACTCCCGAATGGCCAATATGGACAAATGGGAGCCTGAATCATGGCCGAGTGAATCAAAAGGAGTTGGTTTTGCCGAAGCTCCTAGAGGAGCCCTTGGTCACTGGATACAAATCAAGGATGGTAAAACGGAAAATTACCAATTAGTGGTTCCCTCAACTTGGAATGCATCTCCTCGAGATCCAAAAGGACAACGTTCCGCATATGAATCCACCTTATTGGGTACTCCAGTTGCAGATCCGGAATTGCCATTGGAAATCATACGCACCATCCATTCATTTGACCCCTGCATTGCCTGTGCAGTTCATTTGTATGATGAGCACGGTAAACATATTTCTCAAGTACAGAACGTTTCAAGCTGCGAAATCTAGAAAATGATAGGCCATGGAAACACGAAAATTTAGACGAGTATATGTTTGGGAGCTTCCAGTTCGGTTTTTCCACTGGATCAATGTACTGTCCATTATTATATTAGCCGTTACAGGGTTTATCATTGCAGACCCACCTGCGATATTATCAAACAAAGAAGCCAGTGATTTTTACTGGTTTGGCACTGTTCGCTTTATTCATTTTGCCACGGCCTATGTTTTCTTTTTCAATATGATCCTTAGAGTCTACTGGTCATTTGTAGGAAACAGATTTTCCAGTTGGCGTGCCTTTTGGCCCTTTAGCAAGAAAATGTGGCACAACTTTTTGCATGTGATCAAAGTGGATGTATTTCTGGCCAACGAAAAAAAACCGGATATCCGAGATATCAGTATAGGTCACAACAGTGTGGCCGCTTTCTCTTATGTGATGCTATTTTTATTGGCCTTGGTTCAGGTATTTACGGGATTTGGACTTTATTCCTCCACCGCAGGTTGGTGGTTGCCTAAAATGTTCAGTTGGGTCGTACCATTTTTAGGAGGAGATTTTATAGTAAGAACCATCCATCACACAACAACGTGGCTCTTCATCCTTTTCACCCTAATCCATGTCTATCTTGTTTTCTATCATGATTGGTTGGAAGGAAGAGGCGAAGTATCTTCCATGTTTGGAGGTTATAAGTTCGTATGTGACGAACGACTTAAAAAGTTAGAAGAAGAGGAAGAAATAGAGGAGCCTGTTGATAAAGAGGAGTTGGAAATCATAGAATAAACCATAAAAAATGGCGCAATCAACACAAACCAAATCTAATTTGGATAAAAAACCTATTGCTATTAGCAGTGATGCTTTTTTCTTTGAAAAAGACAAATCAAGAAGTATTTTAGTTTTGGGGGTGGGCAACTTCTTAATGGGAGACGAAGGTGTTGGGGTGCATTTGATTCAAGAAATGGACAAATTGGAGTTGCCTCCCCATGTTGACATCCTCGATGGTGGCACAGGAGGTTTTTTACTGCTCAATTGTTTTGAAAGTTATAACAAGATAATCTTTGTTGATGCTACCATGGATGGTAAAGAAGAAGGGACCGTTTCTCTTATTCGTCCAAAATTCGCAAGTGACTTTCCATCTGCTTTAAGCGTTCATGATGTTGGTTTAAAAGATATGATAGAAGCGGTTTACCTTATGGAAAACCAACCGGACCTCTATCTCTTTACCATATCCATTGAACAAGTAGTCCCTATGACCACCGAATTGGCGCCAAAGGTTGAAAAGGCCATTCCAGAAGCAATCGAACAGATTTTGTCGTTGGCAGAAACCTTGCACGATCAAATTTCATAAGGTGTCCAAAACTTATAAAATATCAGTAACCGGTCGAGTGCAAGGGGTCGGGTTTAGACCCCATGTCTTCAAATTGGCCAATACACTCCAATTACAGGGCACTGTGTCCAATAATGAGGAAGGCGTCATTATTAATCTTACCGGTGAACCTGATGTGGTTCGGTCCTTTTATGAATCATTGATGAGCAATCCTCCAAAAGTGTCGAAAATAAAGGAACATCATCTCCATGAAACAGACTATCAAAGTTTTGATGGATTTTCAATTGTTCCTTCCATAAAATCAGGAAAATTAAACTTACAACTAACGCCCGATTTTGCTATTTGTGATGATTGTAAAAAAGAAGTAACTGATAAAAACAATAGACGCTACCACTACCCTTTTACAACTTGTGTGAATTGTGGTCCTAGATGGGCCATAACAAATTCATTCCCGTTTGAAAGAAATCACACCAATCTAGAATCGTTTGAAATGTGCAATACCTGCGCAGACGAATACACAAATCCATCGGACAGGCGATTCCATTCGCAAAACAACACCTGTTCCGATTGTGGGATCGAACTTAAGCTCTCCTCCGCAGATGGGATGCCGATTTCAACAAACAACATTTTAGAAAAAACTGCAGAACTGATCAAAGCAGGCAACATCCTGGCCATTAAAAATACGAGCGGTTATTTGCTGTGTTGCGATGCGAACAATCCAGAAGTAATCAAAAAACTGCGAGATAGAAAAAACCGGCCCACGAAACCGTTCGCCATTCTATATCCATCGGTTTCTTTGCTAAAACAGCATTTGAAAATTAACCAGATTCAAGAGAAAATACTGACCTCTCCTGAAAGTCCCATCGTGATTATTCCCAAAACCGATTTCAAAGGTAATTTGGCTTTGGATGAACTTGCTCCCAATCTTAATCAACTGGGTATTATGCTCCCCTACTCTGGCATCTTGCACTTGTTGGCTACTGAACTGGAGATTCCAATCGTAGCGACAAGTGGCAACATACATGCATCCCCAATTATCAGTGAGGAGAAAATGGCACATGAGGAGTTATGTGAAGTTGCCGATTATTTCTTGGACCATGATTTAAAAATCACTAATCCACAAGATGATTCCGTGGTCAAGTTTAGTGCTCGGTACGATGAAAAAATCATCTTTAGACGATCAAGAGGGCTCAGCCCCAATTTTGATGCCGATATCAGTACCGATAAAAAAATTATGGCCATGGGCGGTCACCTGAAAAGTACCATTGCTTTTTTGCCCAACGATTATCTCTACATCAGTCAATATTTGGGAAACCTGGACCATTTTGATGTCTTTGAACGCTATATAAAAACCACAGAAAGGTTTATGGAACTGTTTGAAGAATCACCCGAAGTCGTTCTGGTGGACAAACATCCTGGGTACAACAGCACCCGACATGGTATTGAGCTTGCCAACAAATCAAAGGTGGATTTTTACCAAGTTCAGCATCACAAAGCCCATTTTGCTTCAGTCTTGGGAGAGCATGCGCTTTTTGATAAAAAATCGGCCATTATGGGCGTAGTTTGGGATGGAACCGGTTTTGGAGATGATTCGCAAATTTGGGGCGGCGAGTTTTTCAACTATCAAAATAGGGAAATGACACGGGTAGGGCATTTTGACTATTACGATTGGTTGGCCGGGGACAAAATGGCCACAGAACCTAGATTATCATTTTTTTCTTTGGCAAATGATACAATGCAGAGTGAAATCAGTCAAAAATTTTCAGAAGAAGAAATGGCGATTTATCACCATTTAAAGAAAAAAGAACCCCTAAAAACCTCATCGGTGGGCCGACTTTTTGACGCTGTCGCATCGCTCCTCAACCTTTGCGATTTTAATACCTATGAAGGCGAGGCCGCCATTCTTTTGGAAAATCAAATTGGGGATTATGAACTTGAAAATTGCAAAACCTACGTATCAGAAATCGTAAATGGAATGGTCCCTACCAAAAAACTGTTCAATAATCTTTATATCGATTTTAAAAACCGTAAAGGGAAAGAAGAAATAATCAGTAATTTTCTGTATACCCTAGCAAACATCATCATCAAAATGGCAGAACAATTGGACATCAAGGAGATTGCCATGAGCGGTGGTGTATTTCAAAACACCGTTTTGGCCGATATGATAAAAGAAATATCAGAGGACAATTACAAACTATATTTTAATCGTAACTTAAGTCCTAACGATGAAAACATTTCTTTCGGGCAACTTATGTACCATCAACACATAAAAATTGAAAGATGAAGTATTTGAGCGAATATAGAAATCTGGAGGCGACCAAACAATATTTGGACCTTATCGAGAAAACCGCCACCCAAACATGGAACATCATGGAAATCTGTGGTGGGCAGACGCATGGACTGGTGAAAAATGGCATCATTAACCTGCTGCCAGAAAATGTTCGAATGATACATGGTCCAGGCTGTCCGGTTTGTGTTACGCCCCTCAACTTAATAGACAAGGCCATTGAATTGTTGGAAAATGGAGTAATCGTATGTTCATTCGGCGATATGGTACGTGTGCCGGGCAGCAAAAAAAGTCTTTTGGAAGCCAAAGCAGGTGGTGGAGACCTGCGTATTTTATATTCACCTTTGGAAGCTGTAAATATTGCCAAACAGCATCCCGATAAAGAAGTTGTGTTTTTTGCTGTTGGTTTTGAAACAACGGCACCAGCCAATGCACTTTCAGTTTTGCACGCCAAAAAGGAAAACGTCACCAATTATTCCATTTTGGTCTCGCATGTACTTGTTCCCCCGGCCATGGAAGGAATTTTGGATGACGAACTATGTACCATTGATGCATTTCTTGGCGCAGGTCATGTTTGTGCCATAATGGGAATGAAAGAATATTATCCGTTGGTTGAAAAATACAAAATCCCTATAGTGATAACTGGATTTGAGCCTTTGGATTTAGTTCAAGGAATCTATATGGCCTTGTTACAACTGGAAAAAGGTGAGTACAAATTGGAAAACCAATATTCCCGAGTGGTAAAGGAAGAAGGAAATGTTGAAGCAAAAAAAATGATGGAAGCTGTTTTTGAAATAGCCGATCGGGAATGGCGAGGCATCGGTTCGATACCCAATAGCGGCTACCGCCTTAAAAAAGAATTCCTTGATTTTGATGCCGAGACCAAATTTAAAATCAGTTCCATAACAACTCCGGAAAATTCAGCGTGCATTGCTGGTCAGATTCTGAAAGGTATCAAAAAACCGCACCAATGTGAACAATTTGGAAAGGCTTGCACTCCCTCCAACCCCTTGGGAGCACCCATGGTGTCATCTGAAGGTGCCTGTGCCGCCTATTATCATTTTTCAAACGACTTAATCACATCCTAACCATGGGCAATAAAGATATTGGATACGATACCATCAACTTGGGACACGGAAGCGGGGGATTAATGACCCGTGATTTGTTGGACCATATCATTTTTGAAACTTTCAGCAATCCCTATCTGGACCAAAAACATGATGGTTCTATTATCAAAGTAGATGGTGAAATGGCCATTTCCACAGATAGCTTTGTAGTATCTCCCATATTTTTCAAAGGCGGGAACATTGGTGAGCTAGCTGTAAACGGAACCGTGAACGATGTGGCCATGTGCGGTGCGAATCCCAAATTTCTTTCATTGGCCTTTGTTGTTGAAGAAGGCTTGCCCATGGAGGATTTTGTGAAAATTGTGAAATCCATAAAAGAAACAGCAGATCGGGCCGGTGTACAGATCATTACCGGAGACACCAAGGTTGTAGAGCGTGGTAAAGGTGATAAAATCTTCATCAATACCACAGGATTTGGAAAGGTGCATCCCGAAGCACATATTTCTCCATATAAAATAAAGGCAGGAGATAAAATTATCATCAGTGGTCCAATTGCACAGCACGGAATGGCCATTATGTCGCAACGGGATGGTCTTGAATTTGAATCGACCATTGAAAGCGATACTACCAACCTCAACTTTTTAGTAAATGATCTTTTGGATGGCTTTGGAGATAAAATCCATTTGTTCCGAGATCCAACTCGAGGCGGGTTGGCCAGTGTACTTTCAGAAATAGCCAGCGATACCGAATTGGGAGTTTCCATCAAAGAAACCGAAATACCTTTGGATGATCAAGTGGCAGCAGCTTGTGAAATTTTGGGTCTGGACCCTTTATTTGTTGCCAATGAAGGTATTTTTGTGACTATTGTCGATGCAGAAGTGGCTGATGCTGTTCTCGAATTGATGAAAAAAGATGAAAAAGGGGCAAGAGCCTCCTGTATCGGTGAATTCACCCAGCAACATCCCAAAAAAGTAGTAATGCACAGTGTTATTGGGGGAAAGCGAATGGTCACTCCAATGATTGGGGAGCAATTGCCACGAATCTGTTAAGTGCTAAAAATCCAATAAATCCCGATGACAATGGCAAAGAGTCCACCTGCCATTCGGATACCATTGAAAAACATATCGCTATGTCCATTTTTGACAATGGACGACACCTTACCAATGACGAAGGCAAATGTTACCATCGCAACAAGGATTCCTGCTCCAAAACCAATGACATAAGCTATCGAGTCAGATTGTGTTTCAAAACCCAACACGGGAAGGAATAACAAAAAATGGGAAATACCGGCCAAACCATGTAATATACCCACAGAAAAAGATGCTAAATTGTTCTGTCTCAATTTCTCATTATGTACATGGTGATGGGAACTGTTATGGTCATGTTGGTGTTCATGGGAATGGATTACAGGTGCATTTTCTGCATGGACATGCAAATGCTTGTGATTTTTTCTCTTTTTGAAAATTCTGTACAAAGCCCAAAAACCAATTCCTACCAATACAAAGCCTACCAATTGCTCACTGTAGTTAGAAATCTCATCAACTGGAATAATTTCCCTGAATACGGCGAACAGCAAACCGATGGCAATCATACCCACCAAATGTCCAATACCCCAGAACAGTCCAATTTTCCAAGCCTTTCGTTTTGATTCTATGGCAAAGGGCGCCACTGCCGCCAAATGATCCGGACCCGCAATAACATGAAGAATGGAAGCAATAAGTCCAGCTGTTAACGGAAAGGTTGTATCCATAATTATTCTTGGAATAGCTGTAGTAAAGCTACAAATTTTGCAGGTTACTATTGCGTTATCAACACAACTATATTACTTCCATCATAACTAAATTGAGTCCCAATGATGGTCCATAGAATGAGAATGTACAATGGGCAAAAATTACCTAAAGAACATAGTGGGATTATTTATATATGAAATAAACTTCACCATGTAAAAAGAGCATCCCAAACGCGCTCACTTTTTTCTTTTTCAAACAATCTAACGCCTTGAAAATAAAACAGATACTACTACGTTGTAAAGTGTGGAAAAACTATCCATATTTTGCAATGGCACGTTTGTTGTATTTAATCATTTCCCAAAACCTTACAATTATGAAAAATTTCAACCTTTTACTGCTTTCCATAATCACCTTTAGTATGGTTTCCTGTGCCAGTTCAGGATATGTTTATCTTGATTACCCCCAAGAACCAGAGATGGTTTTATCCAAGGATATTGATGATATCGCAATAGTAAACCGCTCTTTGACCAAAGAAGAAGATAACTCGAACAGAACACTGGAGTCTATAGCGACTGGAGAAATAATAGGTTCCGACAAACTAGCCTCGGATGAAGCCATCAAAGGGGTTTTTGACGGTTTTCAAAACAGAAGCCCGATTAGGTTGGTGATACCTTCAAAAACACGATTGTACGGTACCGGAACCAGACAAACCCCAGAAGTCCTTAGTTGGGACAAGGTCAATGAAATCTGTGATGAATCAGAAGCTGATGCCCTATTGGTTTTGGAAACCTTTGACTCCAATTCAGACTTTGTGATAAACACTGCCATAGAACAAGTCACCTCGGTTTTACAAACTGGTAAAGCGAGTGGCCAAATTCCAAGTCGTGCCCGTGTGAACATTAAAAGCTATTGGAGACTTTATGATCCAGCCAGCAAAACTATAATCGATCAATTTCAACAAACACATTTAATGGATTTTAATTTGGCAAACGGCGCCATTCCAGTTAATGCATTGCCCGAAACGGCCTATGCCTCAGGGATGGACTATACTAGTAGATTCTTTCCAAGTTTTTACAGGGTTAGAAGAGATATGTACAAAAAAGGGAAAGGAAGAGATAAACGCATTTTTGATGCCGCATGGAGAAGAACGGAGGTAGCCAATTGGAAAGAAGCCATAGAAATTTGGACTGAAATTGCCGATGACCGATCTAGCAAATCTGCTGGCAGGGCAGCGTATAACATAGCCGTTGCCCACGAGGTGCTGGGAAATACCGACCTTGCCCTTAAATGGGCTCAACGCTCCTACGAAGATTATGGTGACAAATTGGGAAGGGACTATGCCAAAGTTCTATTAAGAAGAAAAAGATGGGACCCATAGTCCTATTTTAAATTCCTTACAACTCCCTAATCTTTATGTTTCGGAACCATGTTTCAAAATACCAGTATTGCAATGCTATTTTGCCTTCTGTGGTTTTACCAAACTCAGGATATTTGGAGAAGTGGGTCTCGGCAATCATTTCTTTCCATTCGGGAGAACCTAAATTTTGTTCTGCAGTAAGAACTCCATTTAAGTAGAATTCTATTTTACCGTCCACTTGTTTTATCCGAGTCTTATTCCACTCCCCTTGCTTTACCTCCACCTTGTTTTGTTGTGGCAAGAAAGCATAAAGGCAGCCGGGTCGTTTTTCCGAAACATCGTAATCCATATGATCCGCTCCCAAAATCTGATATTCGGGACCACTTTGCCAAGCCGTAGGCACCTCTGCCAATTCCTGTACATTAATAAAAATCCCACTATTTCCATTTGCGGATATCTTCCATTCCAGCGAAAGTTCGTAGTTGGAAAAGGACTTATCTGAAACCAAATCACCAGCTGTCAAGGATTCATCATTGGTATTACTATGCAGTTCACCATCAACTACCTCCCAAACCGAATTAGCATTTGGATCATTGTACAAGTGCCATCCGTCCATAGTTTCACCATCAAACAACAATTCCCAGCCCTGCTCCTTTTCCACATCCAACAATTGATTATGGGTAGCGTTTTCCACTGCGGCCTTTTTTGTTCGCCAAGTATCGGTTTCCTCTTTTTTCTTCTCATTCTTGCAGGACACCATTACCAATAGCGCGATAATAAATCCAGTGATTTTTGTATGCATGTTAAAAGTAGTTTGTTTAGTTGTGCAGTGGTTAAAGATAGAAAAAGTATTCCATCAAAACCTATCAAAGCTTCTCAAGCTTAAGGTGACATAAGTCACTTTAGAAAAAGACACATTTTTTTAAATTGCAGTATTTAATTTTAGAACGATGAAAGGAAATTTTTCAGCTTTGATCAATAAAGACCAATTAACACTTATCGATTTTTCAGCTGAGTGGTGCGGTCCATGTAAGATGTTGGCTCCTATTTTAAAACAGGTAAAAGACGAAATGGGCGATTCTTTAAAAATTGTAAAGATAGATGTCGATAAGAACCAAAACCTAGCCAACACATATCAGGTTAGAGGTGTGCCCACTATGATATTCTTTAAGAATGGGGAACAACTCTGGAGAAAATCCGGAGTATTACAAAAAGGGGAAATTGTACAATTGGCAAAGTCATTCTTATAAGCTTGCGCAGCTTTTTACATAAATAAGTGAATGACCAAAAATGGCACTTTTGTATTAAAGGTCACTTTTTTGATAACAGGTTCACGTGTCAATCTTTCGAAGAATGAATGGTCTTGATTGATCATTACTACCATATCAATCGTCCTGTCCATGTCTACAACTTTTTGAATGGTCTGGTTAACCGAGGTATCTTTTTCTATCTCCACAAACTCATAGTTTACCGACTTAAGGCGCTTTTCCAATGCAAGCTTGGAGGCCTTTTGCTTCGAAGTAAGCTCGTCCAAAGTTCCTATATGTGTAATCCACAGTTTAGCATTAAAATGTTCGGCTAAGCTCAACACTGGCTTTAATTCGTAGTTTTCAAAAAGGTGTTCATAACCCGTTGCCAGTAATATGGCGTCAATTTTTCCATCTGGACGATAATCATCAGGTACGGCTATGATTGGGCAGAAATCAATATCCTTAATTACATTATAGGTATTGCTTCCTATAAAAACTTCTTTTAATCCAGACGACCCCTTGGTACCCATTATGATGTAATCTATTTCTTCATTATATACCGTTTTTCCTATGGCGTTGACAAGGGTATCGGCAACAGACCTAGCAATAAATTTATGCTCGGGATTCTTATCCAGTTTTTTGATTTTTTCCAAATCCCTTTTTAAATCCCGCTCGGATTGTTCCTTGATTAAATTATATAAGCGGGTATCGTTGGCACCGGCCATTTTGGTTGACAATCCCGAGGCACCGACCTGATAAGAATTCAGGATAAAGAAATCACAGGGTACATCTTTAAAAACGATCAAAGCGTATTCAATGGCATTCCAAGAATTATTGGAAAAATCCGTTGGCAATATGATGCGTTTCTTTTTCATTGTTCACCTATTTAAGTTTTGCATTACCATAAATGGTATTTTGATTTTTAGGCCAAGTAAGTCTACGGTTGATCGATAGAGCATATCCTCAAAAAAGGAGTGTCTAGAGTTCATCATTACGAGCATTCCGGATTCTTTCTTCTCTATCTGCTCCATAATAACCTCTGCCTTGTTTTTAATAGGAGTTGTCTCAAAATATAGATAGGGTTTGGTAAGGGTCTCCTCCAGAAACAATCTGTTATCCTCTTGTCTTGGACTGAGCTCATCAAAATCGGTAATGTACAAACAGTGAACCTTGGATTTAAATTTCCCGGCCAAGTCACCCAAAAGTTTTAGTTCCCTTCGCTTGTAGGGAAGTAAATAATCTGTGGGGAAAAGTATGGATTTGGGTTGTCTATATTCAAAATCTTTAGGTATGGCAAGTACCGGACATTTGACATACTTAAAAATTTCGATGGTATAGCTCCCAAATGTGGTTTTGTGGTTACTGGTCTCCCCTTTGGTTCCCATAACAACCAAGTCAATGTTCATTTCATCAACAAAGTCGTTGACACCATCAACAAGATTATCAAAACTCGCTACCGTCTCAAAATTATGCAATGGGTTTGGTGGCTCTCCAATTACAGCATTGACCAATTCATCCAACTTTTTTTCGGTTTGCTCCTTTTTTTCCTTTTTGAGTTTCTCAATTTCCTCCGATGCTGCTGTTTTAAATTCACCATAAACTTCCTCTCCATAAGCATGCAAGACAAAAAAACAAGCTCGCTCACATTTAAACAATTCTTTAGCATATTGCAGGGCATGCAAGGAATTCTTAGAAAAATCGGTAGGAATCAATATGGTTTTCATGGCCGTCTCGCTTTTCTCAAAGATATATCCCTACAAGCTGGCAAAAAATGATATTGGTCAATCCATCTTTTTAAATAAAAACCTTGAGGTCAGTTTATCCATAAAAAAATGCCCCTTAAAAAGGAGCATTACTTTTATCATATTTTTTTAATCGTATCATTTACCGTTGAACCATATCATCACATAAGCTACAATTGCAACAATGATTACGGAAATCGCAATATCCTTCCAATTGTAACTGCTTTTGTTCTTCTTTCTTTCTTCGTCAGAAATAGTAGCATACGTAAGATTCTTCAGTTTTTCGTCCGAAGGTGGTGCGGTAGCATAGCTCACGACCAATATCAGGATAATACAGAAAAGGAAGAACCATGCCGCAAAGGACAAAAAGTTCATATCGCCCAAAAGGAACCAGAAACTTTCCGAATCTAATGAATCTTTAACCAATTCAAGAATTATTCTTAAAGCGCCAACAATAAATCCAACGACCATGGTCACAAACGCACCTTGTGAATTAATGCGTTTATGGAAAATGCCCAATAGGAACACTGCGGTAATCGGAGGTGCAATATAAGATTGGACACTTTGTAGGTATTCATAAAGTACACCAGAAATATTGGCCATTATAGGAATCCAAACAATACCAATAATTACAACGATCACCGTTGCTATTTGACCTGTTCTTACCAATTTTTTCTCTGGTGTATTGGGCCTCAATTTTTTGTAGATATCTACTGTGAACAAAGTAGAACAAGAATTAAATACAGATGCCAATGAGCTCATCAGGGCTGCCAATAGACCTGCCGCAACCAACCCTCTAAGTCCTGATGGCAATAAATTGCTCATCAAAACAGGGAATGCCTGATCTGGACTATCCCAGTCTAATTCCCCCCTCATTTTTAATGTAAGTGCAATCACACCTGGAATCAAGAATAAAAATACGGGCAACAATTTCAACAAAGCTCCAAAAATGGTACCTCTTCTACCTTCTTTTATATTTTTAGCCGTCAATGCACGCTGAACAATATATTGGTCGGTACACCAATACCAAATACCCGTAATAGTACTGGTAATCAATAGGGGCGGCCACGGAAAGTCCGGATCCGACGCAGATCTCCACATGTTCAGGTACTCTGGGGTTACCGTTTGTTTCATACTTTCCCATCCACCTACATGATCTAGGCCAATAAAGGTCAGGACCGCAGCTCCAATCACCAAAATAATGGCCTGTAAGGTTTCGGTATAAACCACGGCACGCATTCCTCCAAGTACCGTATAAATTCCGGTCAGTACCACGGTTGCAATGGCCCCTGTCCAAAAATCAATGCCCAAGAGTGCGGAAACCACAATACCTCCTGCATAAATGGTCACGGAAATTTTAGTGAGCACATAGGCAACAATGGAGAATACGGAAAGAATCCATCTTGCCCTGGCATCAAAACGTTTTTCCAAGAACTCGGGCATGGTAAAAACTCCCGCCCGTGCATAAAAGGGAAGAAATACCCATCCCAAAATTAAAACTACCCAAGCCTGTATTTCGTAGATCAGCATGGGCAAACGGTCCCCAGCTCCAGCTCCAGCCAGTCCCACAACGTGTTCCGATCCTATATTCGAAGCAAAAATAGACGCTCCGACAACGAACCATCCTACATTTCTACCGGCCAAAAAATAGTCTTCGGTATTGTTCTCTTTCTTCCGAATTACCCATAATGCAATTCCGAAAAGGACCAAAAAGTATAGGGATATTGCTACCCAATCAAAAGTATCCAGTGTCTGCATAGCAGTTAATTTTATTTGGTTGATAATTTATACATGGTCCTCGAAGTATACTTTTCTCCAGGATTTAGCCTTACTGAAGGAAAGTCCGACTGGTTGGGACTATCGGGATAATGTTGGGTTTCCAAACAGAACCCTGAACGTTTTACATAGGTACCTCCTCCTTTTGCGGGCAAGGTGCCATCCAAAAAGTTTCCGCTGTAAAACTGGATGCCCGGCTCATTGGTGTACACCTCCATAAAACGTCCGGTTTTTTTGTGATACGCCGAGGCAACCATCCTTAAATCTTCTTCCCCTTTATTGAGAACCCAGCAGTGATCATATCCTTTACCGAGTTTCAATTGTTCGTTATCCACTTCTATTTCTTTACCAATTAATTTTGGCTCTGTAAAATCGAAAGGTGTTCCAGCGACTGGTCTATATTCTCCAGTTGGTATCAAACCTCCATCGACAGGTAGATAGGTATCGGCATTTAAATAGATCTCGTGATCTAACACTGGCTTGGAAAGTAGCCCTGACAGATTAAAATAACTGTGCTGTGTTAAGTTTACAACGGTAGGCTTATCGGTAACCGCTTCATATTGAATGTCAAGGGCATTATCATTGGTAAGGGTGTAGGTTACTTTTACATCCAATTTTCCAGGGTAACCCTCTTCCCCATCTTCACTGGTGTAGGTCAATACCAAAACAGCGCCTTCTTCGTCGTTTTTCGGTGTGGCTTCCCATACGACTTTATCGAAACCTTTTTCCCCTCCGTGTAGGTGGTTGTCCCCATCGTTGGTTGCCAAGGTATAGGTTTCCCCATCCAAGGAGAATTTCCCTTTTGCAATGCGGTTTCCATATCTTCCAATGAGCGCCCCGAAGTATGGGCTTCCTTCCAGATATTGATTCAGATTGTCAAAACCCAATACAACATCATCATAAAATCCATTTCTATCAGGAGCTGTCCATCGGGTTATGATACCTCCATAGGTAATGACGTCCACTTCTGTTCCTCCCTCATTCTTCAAGGTGAATTTCTTCACTTCTGTGCCATCGGGCATTATACCAAAGCTGGTTTCCTCGATTGGGTTCGGTCTATTCTCTGTCTTTTCCATCTCTATTTCTGACTGGTTTTCTTTTTTGTTTTGCTTACAGCCTATCATAAAGACCAAAAGCAAAACCGGGTACAATATAAAAGGTTTGGCTATTCTCATCATTATAGTTTTGTTGGTTAATTACATCCCATGTTGAAACAGGTGATAATATGCTTCGTTGGCATGGAGTTGATCTTTAAATGCTCTCAGTTTCGTATCCGAATCTATTACCAAAAGTTCTATTCCGAAAATATCGGCGAAATCTTCCATATATTCGGTGGTCAATGCTTGGGTATATACGGTATGGTGTGCTCCTCCCGCATGAATCCAAGCAGTTGCGGCAATATCCAGATTTGGTTTGGGATCCCAAAGTACACGAGCCACCGGTAATTTTGGCAAATCGGCCATTGGTTCCACAGCTTCCACTTCGTTTACGATCAAACGGAACCTGTTGCCCATATCTACCAATGAAGCGTTCAATGCATCCCCTGCCGGGGAATCAAAAACCAACCTAACAGGATCTTCTTTACCGCCAATGCCCAAAGGGTGTACTTCACAAGAAGGTTTTGCACTTGCAATGGACGAACAAATCTCCAACATGTGGGATCCCAGAACATAATCCTTTTCAGGAGTGAAGTGATAGGTATAGTCCTCCATAAACGAAGTTCCACCTTCCAATCCTTCAGCCATTACCTTCATTGTTCTGGTCAATGCGGCGGTTTTCCAATCTCCTTCCCCTCCAAAACCATAGCCATCGGCCATTAAACGTTGAACTGCAAGACCAGGTAATTGTTTTAAGGCACCAAGATTCTCGAAAGTATCAGTAAAGGCCTTGAATCCACCTTCATCCAAAAAGGTCCTTAGTCCCAATTCTATTTTAGCTGAATCTATCAAAGATTGACGTTGGGCTCCATTTTTTTGAAGCGATTCCGACAAATGGTAGCTGGCTTCGTATTCCTCGATTAATTGATTTACAGTTTTTTGGTCCAAACCATCAATAATATTGGTAATGTCGGAAGAATCATATCCGTTTACAGCCACACCAAAACGCATTTGAGCAGCAACCTTGTCGCCTTCGGTAACCGCAACTTCACGCATATTATCACCAATACGGGCTACTTTCATATGCTTCAATTCATCGGCACCCAAAGCTGTTCTTGCCCAAACCGATAGTTTATTTTGAACGCGCTGATCTTTCCAATGACCAACCACAACTTTGCGATTTTTACGCATTCTGGACACCATAAAACCAAACTCACGATCTCCGTGAGCGGATTGGTTCAGGTTCATAAAGTCCATATCAATGTTTTCCCATGGAATTTCAGCATTAAATTGCGTATGTAAATGACATAATGGCTTGCTTAATATCTTAAGCCCTGCTATCCACATTTTTGCAGGAGAAAAAGTATGCATCCACGTTACGACCCCAATACAGGTAGGGGCGTTGCTTGCCTCGAGACAAAGGGCAGTTATTTCATCCGGCTTAGTAACAATAGGTTTAAAAACCAAAGAAACAGGTAGCTTTCCAGCTTCATTCAATCCATCCACAATTCCTTTGGAATTGCTGGCCACTTGTTTTAAAGTCTCTGGTCCATACAAATGTTGACTTCCTGTTACAAACCAGATCTCTTTTTTTGATATTTTCATTTACCGTAATTTATTTATTGACCGTAATAGGCGTTTTTACCGTGTTTACGCTCGTAATGTTTTTTTATTAGTGACTCTTTTAATCTTGATGCTTGTGGATTAATCTGCAAGGTTAGGTAGGCCATTTGGGCCACTGTTTCCAATACTTTGGTATTGTAAACCGACTTTGCAGCATTTTTGCCCCATGCAAATGGACCATGGTTTCCGATCAGAACCATTTCCACCTCATTGTAATCCAAATTTCTTTCCTTAAAGCAATCCAAGATTTGTATTCCCGTATTATGCTCATAGTTTCCTTCGATAAGTTCATCTGCCATTGGCGGGGCACAAGGAATATCTTGAGTTAAATGATCAGCATGTGTTGTTCCAAAAATTGGAATATCCATTTGCGCCTGAGCCCAAGAAACGGAATACATCGCATGGGTGTGGGCCACTCCCCCGATATTTTCCCAGTTTTTATAGAGGTAACTATGTGTTTTGGTATCGGATGACGGCCTTAAGCTGCCCTCGACCACATTATTATCGTAATCCATGATCACAATATCCTCGGGCTTTAGGGTCTCGTAGGGTACCCCGCTGGGCTTTATGGCAAAAACGGCATTATCCCTGTCCACCGCACTTACATTACCAAAGGTGTATATTACCAGTCCCAGGGCATTGAGTTCCATGTTAGCTTCGTAACATTCTTCTTTGAGCGATTTATATTTTGAGCTCATGGCTTATTTATTTTTGTTGGTTTGTTCTTCCACAAAGCCACCAAGTTGCTTGTATTCTTCCAGTAATTTGGCATATACTTCAACTTGGGAAGATTGTGGGAAATATTCTGCTTCAAAGCCACTTCCCATAACTTTACTGGCCTCAATCACATTTTCGTGAATTCCTGATGCCACGGCAGCATAAATTGCTGCACCTAAAGCTGGTGCTTGGTCCGATTCTGCAACTTTAATGGGCATGTTCAGTACATTGGCCAAGGTCTGCATAATGAAAGGTGACTTTCTGGCCACTCCTCCGATACCGATTACAGTTTCAATTTTTACACCTTCTTCCTCAAAACGATCTACGATCATTTTGGCTCCGAAGCAAATCGCGTTAACCAAGGATTTAAAAATATGAGGTGCCTTGGTCCCCAAGGATATTCCTGTGATGGCACTCTTTAATTCTTGATTTGCATCGGGAGTTCTACGTCCATTCACCCAATCCAAAGCGACTGGTACGGATTCGGCTAGGGGTATATTTTCGGCTTGTTCTGTCAAAGAGCGAATAAACTTGGATTCGACCTCAGCTTTAAGCTCGACTTTTTGTTCCTCGGATAGGACATTGGAGTTTAAAACAAGGTTGTCCATTGGCCATTGCAATACACTTTTAAACCATGCGAGTACATCACCAAAAGCCGATTGTCCGGCTTCCAATCCAACCATGCCCGGAATTACGGAACCATCAACCTGTCCGCAAATTCCCTTAACGGTTTTATCTCCTACCGCTTCGTTTGATGATACCATGATGTCGCAAGTGGAGGTTCCCATTACCCTTACCAAGGCATGATGGTCCACTTTCGCGCCAACAGCACCTGCATGGGCATCAAAAGTTCCTACAGCAATCACCGTGTCTGTTGTTAACCCCAACTTGTCTGCCCATTCTTCATTTAAATAGCCTGCAATTTCGTTGGAGGTAAAGGTTTCTTCATACAGGTTCTCACGAAGTGAAGCTAAATACGGATCTAATTTTGATAAAAACGCTGCATCGGGAAGTCCACCCCAGCTTTCGTGCCACATGGCTTTATGCCCTGCTGCACATCTACTTCTTTTAAATGTTTTTAAATCCTTTTCATCTGCCAAGAGATAGGTAATGAAATCGCAATGCTCCATCCAGGTGTAGGTGGCATCGATTACGGTTTTATCTTCTCTGGCCACATGAAGTATTTTGGCCCAAAACCATTCGGAAGAATAAATTCCACCCTCAAACTTGGTATAATCCTCGCCGCCCCAACTTCTGGCCAATTCATTGATTTCATTGGCTTCTTTCACCGCAGTATGGTCTTTCCAAAGCACCATCATAGCATTCGGGTTTACCTCAAAACCTTCCACACAGGCCAATGCAATACCATCTTTGGTCACTGGCATTGGGGAAGAACCCGTGGTATCTATACAAATCCCCTTTACGGTTTCTGGGGATACCCCACTCTGTTTCATTACGGAAGTTACGGTATGCTGCAATCCCTCAATATGATCTAAGGGATGCTGACGAAACTGGTTGATTGTTGGCTTACAATATTTTTGTGCTTTCCATCTGGGGTACCAGAATACCTCTGATGCCAATTCTGCTCCGTTTTGGGCATCAATCATTACCGCTCTTACCGAGTCGGAACCATAGTCGAGACCAATTACATACTTTTTCATTCCTTCTTTGCTGACTTCTATTTACTATCCAAATCTTAGACCTCTTCTTTAGTCCACTTTATCCTTTAATTTTATAAATACTGAATGCTTGAGCTGGAATCTCAACTTCCAATCGACCTTCATTAATTGTTGCTGAACCTTCTTTTGGGCTGATTTTCATGGGCTGCTCAAAGGAGTTTTCAGCTTCCAGATTATCCATAGCCATCGTCAGTACCCCAACATTGCCTTGTTGTGAATTGCTTCCTTCCGTGGAAATGGAAAGTTTTTGGGCAATTTCCAATGTATTGACCACCTTAATAATCAATTCATTGGTGTTTACGTCTTTTACTGCACTAGCATAAAGACCGTCTTTTCCAATAATTTTTTCTCCATCCTCGGTAATTTTCAACAGGTCGGTACCAGAATTGGTGGCATACATTTTTTGTACTTGGTAATTGGGTGTTCCGAACGATTCCAAGTTATTGAACCATATCATATCGGGCGTCCATTGCCAACCCTCTGCATGTGCCATTAAGGGCGCATAAGATGATAGGTACACCACATCGGCGTTTCTTTCCAATCCGGTCATAAAGGCTGCTTCGGAGAGTGCTGCATTCCAATTGTTCTTGTTTTTTGGACTTGCTATGGCCATGGTTTGAGCAGCATACTCCCCTGCAAAGACCTTGGGGCCATTTCTATCGTAGCTGTCGTAACGGTCTGCATGTTCCCGGAACCATACTGGTGGTTTATAGTAGTGCTCATCCACAATTTCTGCATTCATTTGTTTTAATTGTTCCCAACCGTATTCAAAATAATCTCCTTCCGGAAATGGCCCACTTCCCGATACGATAATGATTTCTGGATATTTTGCTTTAATGGCCTTTTCGAAGACCTTATATCTTTCTATGTAAGCAGGTCCCCATTGCTCGTTTCCTATTCCAATGTATTTCATATTAAAGGACTCTGGATGTCCCATGGCTGCACGAACCTGCCCCCAAGCAGTGCTGGTATCGCCATTGGCAAATTCAATTAAATCCAAGGCATCTTGCACATATGGGTCCAATTCATCCATTGGAACCAATTCTCCTGTGTTAAATTGGCAAGCAATTCCACATCCCAAAATTGGAAGGGGCTCTGCGCCCATATCTTCGGAAAGCTGGAAATATTCGAAAAAACCAATTCCAAAACTTTGGTAGTAATCGGGCGTTGGCCGGTGGGCAAATTCGGTATTCCATCGATTTATCAAACTTTCCCTATTTTCAATATCACCAACAGTTTTTTTCCATTGGTACCTTCCAGCCAAGGTTCTCCCCTCCACAATACATCCTCCTGGAAAACGAAGAAATCCTGGGTTCATATCGTCGAGTAACTGTACCAAATCCTTTCGAAGTCCTTTTTTTCTCCCTTTCCAGGTATCCTGCGGGAAGAGGGAAATCATATCCAAGCCAATCTCCCCTTCACCCTCGAAAGTTATTTTGACCTTTGCTTTCATTTCCGTTTTGGTCACGCCAAAGCTGGATTCGTAGGTCTTCCATGAATCGCTATCAGGTGTAATTGAAGTTGCTCCCAAAACATTGTCCAAGGAATCAATCACCTGAAGTTTAATCTTTTGGATATCACCAGAGCGTTTAGCGGCTTTCACTGAGAAATCGTATTGCGCCCCTTCTTTCACTCCCATTCCACGGAATCCCTCATTGATGAGAACATAGCCTTCGTCATTATTTACTTCGACACGGGCAAAGTTGTGATTGGCCCCTTCTTCGGAATATTTGATAATGGACAGAATCCCAGATTCCTTGTTATAAGAGTGTCTGTCACTATTGGGTTCCAGCCAACCCGTTTTGGGCAAAGTGAACTCAAAAGAACGGTTCTTGATCATTTCGGCATACAAGCCACCGTCTGCGGCAAAGTTAATGTCCTCAAAAAAGATTCCGTACATGGTAGGTTGAATCTTTATACCCGTATCCTCCATGTTAACCACCAGTTCCCTTTCGGTTCCGGATATAGTATTCTCTGTTTTGGCTTCTTCTTGATTTCTACAGCTAGAAAAACCAAAAATCAATACCAGAGCTAAAATGAATGCCCTAATTGCTTTTTTTATGTTGTTCGGTTTGTGCATTTTTTATTTTTTCGCCATTGACAACCATACCTTCATTTTACCAATACCTCTATTGGACCACGCGTAATAAGGAATTGCGGTTAATTTTTCGTTGGATATGGTATTGACGCCTCCCAAGAGTTCGGGTTGCATCTCAACCTTAAAACTGTCCTTGGGTTTCACATCGATTTCATCAAAAGCATCTTTATTGTCGATTTCCTCCACGGCATAAACTATGGGGCCGTATTCGAGGGACATTTTGCCTTTATCTTCTTCTACCTTTGGATTGGCAATCACTTTTCTTACGGACATTGGGAATTCAAGTGATACCTCATCCCCCGCTTTCCAAGTTCTGGCCACCTTGAAGTAGCCATTATCGGCAATCACATCAAGTCTTTCGCCGTTTAAAATTAGCTTATTGCTCGCTTCATCTTTAGATGAATACTGGTACAAATCACCAGGAAGGACCTGGTTTCTGGCCCATCCAGGAACTCTAAATTTGATAGTAAACTCGCCTTCTTTTTCGGGTGCTACGGTAAATTTCACTTTCCCATTCCATGGATAGGCGGTTTCTTGGGACACCAACACATCTTGATCTTTCAATTCCACCTTAGCCTCATTACTGGCATACAGGTTTACATACAGTGTATTTCCTTCTTTGGAATAAATCAATCCGGGCATTGCTGGAATAAAGCGGATCACATTGGTTGGGCAACAAGAGCAATCGAACCAATCTTTTCTGGTACATGCCCCTTGATTGAACTTGTATACACCGTCTGATTCCAAAGCATTTGGATAAAAGAATTGTTTTCCATCCAGCGACAATCCAGAAATCAACCCGTTGTACAAGGTGCGTTCTATGACATCAAAATATTTTACATCACCCGTGAGGTTGTGCAACCTGTGGTTCCAATACACATCCCCAATAGACGCACAAGTTTCGTTATATGCCGTTAAGTTGGGAAGCTCATAATTATTACCAAAGGCTTCACCATCACGACTTGCACCAATACCTCCCGTAACGTATATTTTTTTGCTTACCATATTCTCCCAAAGAGCATTTACCGCTTTTAAATAAGCAGTGTCTTGTTGAATGGCGGCAATGTCCGTCATGGCCGCATACATATAAACCGCCCGTACTGCGTGCCCCACTACTTCGTCCTGCTCCACTACCGGAAGGTGGTCTTGGGAATAGGGTCCGAACAGCTCGTGATTTTCAGGATTTCCCCTATTGTCCAAAAAGTACCTGGATAGTTTTAGATAATCTTCTTTACCCGTTATTTGATATAGTTTGATTAGGCCTGTCTCTATTATTTGATGTCCTGGCACCGCACCAATCTTATTTTCCCCTTCGCCAAAAGTTTCAACCATTAAATCGGCATTCTTGATAGCAATATCCAGAAAGTTTCTTTTTCCTGTGGCTTTGTAATGCACCGCTGCAGCTTCATAAAGGTGACCGGCATTATACAATTCGTGGCTCATAAAAAGTCCATCCCACCTTACTCCTTCTTTTACTTCTACCCAAGGTGCTGGTGGTTTTGCAGGGTTTATGGTTCTCCATGTGGTCAAATATCCATCTGCTTCTTGCCCTACCTTGATGATTGCTACTAAAGAGTCTACCAAGGTCTCCAATTTTGGGTTAGGAGCACTGATCAAGGAATTGGAGGCTCCTTCAATAATTTTGTAGACATCAGTATCATCAAAAGGCATGGCGCCTTTTACCTCACCCTCCATCTCGCCCCCGGCAATCAAGAAATTGTCGAATCTACCTTCTTCCTCACATTTTGCAAGTGCATATTCGATAGTTTTTTCTTGAACCCGTTGTATGATCGGTAACCAAAACTCATCTTTGAGCTTTACGTTCCGGATGTTTACGGACTCTATGGGATAATCAAGTGCCTCAGCTACCATACTTGGATCGGCCTCTTTATTTTTGGACTGTTCCTTACACGATATGGTCAACATCAATAGACCTCCAAGTGTCAATAAGACTTTTTTCATTTTCTCCTAACTTCCTTGTAAAACTATAAGTGAATGCGCAGGGATGGTAAGTGAAATTTTCCCTTTTTTCAATTTGGCTCCTTTGAATTCCTTTGGTGTTACCTTTTCTGGATTGTCGAAGGAATTATGGTCTTGTAGCTTATCCGATGTCAAAATACTCCCCTGAACATTTTTGATGTTCAATGTGGATACGTCCACCTCCACCTCAATATCCTTTTCTGGATCAATGTTTACTACAGAGATATGAACCTTTTCTTTTTTATCCTTAGATGCTGACACAGATAAAACCGGAAGCCCCCTGAACGCTACATTTTCTTCAATCGTGGACGGCAACAATTTTGCATCATGGTGTACTTTGTACATGTGCATGACATGATAAGTAGGCGTTTTGATCATTTTTTCCTCATCGGTAAGTATCACTGCCTGTAACACATTGACCATTTGTGCCAAATTTGCCATTTTCACCCTTTTTGCATGATTGTTAAAGGTATTGAGCACGGTCCCGGCAATCATTACATCTCTAATCGTATTCTGTTGGAAAAGCACTCCATTCTTTACCTCCGGTTCGGCATCGTACCACCCTCCCCATTCGTCAACAAAAAGATCCACATTGCCCTCAGGGTCGTACTTATCCATAATTTCGATATGCTTGGTCACATACTCCTCCATGTTCAGCGCCTGTTCCATTGATTTAAAATAGATCTCTTCATCAAAGTTGACAGACGGGCCTTTATCGTTCCAATCAAACACAGCGTAATCATGCAGAGCCACGGCCTCCATTAATTCGTGAGGCACATTTTTCATCAAGGTTTCGGTCCAATGGTAATCGTCTTCCGATGCCCCTGATGCAATCCTGTACACTTTGGTCTCACCGGACCAACCCGGCATAAAGGTGGCATATTGACGATAGATGTCCGCATAGTACTCTGCGGTCATGTTTCCGCCACAGCCCCAAGTTTCATTGCCAACGCCCCAATACTTTACCTTCCAGGGTTCTTCCCTTCCATTTTCACGGCGCCAATCGGCCATGGGACTGATTCCATCATGATTGGTATACTGTACCCAGTCGATTAACTCCTGCACGGTACCGCTGCCCACGTTTGCTGACAGATAAGGCTCCGCACCCAGCACTTCACAAAGATTTAAAAAATTATGGGTCCCAAAACTATTATCCTCTGTGGTACCGCCCCACCAGCGATTTACAATGGTAGGCCGGTCTTCTTTGGGGCCTACACCATCTTTCCAATGATAGGTATCCGCAAAACAGCCTCCCGGCCATCTTAAATTGGGTATATCAAGCTCCTTTAAGGCTGCTATGATATCATTTCGAACCCCTTCGGTATTGGGAATGATCTTGTTTTCTTCCCCCACATATAGTCCTTCATAAATACAACGCCCTAGATGCTCTGCAAAATGTCCATAAATATGTTTGCTGACTACAGGTGCGTCAGCATCTGCCGTTACAGTTACCTGAATCGTTTCTTGCGCCAAAATTGTGACCGAACACAATAGGGCCAATACAAACGATGAATAGTTGATGTTTTTCATGTGCATTTGGTTAAAAAAGACCACGATTCTGATCGTGGTCTTCAAAAATTACTAAACTTGAATTAACCCTAGTAAGATATTGATTACGCTACGTAAAATCTTAAAAGTGTTTTTTATACATTTATAAAATAACGAAAGTTTTTCCGTTAAAGCAAAAAAAAGTCATCATCCATTGAACATTATCCGATATGGATACTATTGGGAATTGTTTTTACCTTTGTTCCAAACCATTATACCCCTACCAACATGGAGGAAGACATAAGTGTATCGGAAGATCTTAATATGCATCTCAATTTTTATCAGAAAGAAGATCAGGTACTACTGGCGGTCGACTGTATCATCTTTGGATTCGATAAAAAAAACCTCAAGATATTATTGGTCAAAAGAAATTTTGAGCCTGAAAAAGGAAAGTGGTCATTGATAGGGGGGTTCCTTAAAAAGAACGAAGATCTTGATGAAGCGGCCGTAAGGGTTTTGGAGACATTGACCGGGCTAAACGACATTTACCTCGAACAAATACATACTTACAGTAAAATTGACAGAGATCCGGGACAACGTACCATTTCCGTTGCCTATTATGCCCTGATCAATGTGGATAGCCACCGTTTTGATGGGATACAAATAGACTCTGCTCACTGGTTTGACATAAAAAAAGCCCCAGACTTGATTTTTGACCATAATGAAATGGTACAAAAGGCAAAGGCCCGATTAAAAAGAAGAGCGCTGACCAAACCAATTGGTTTTGAACTTCTTCCGGATAAGTTTACCATGCGACAGCTTCAAAATTTATATGAATCCATTTTAGACAAAAAACTGGACAAACGGAATTTCATCAATAAAATAAATTCACTGGATATTCTGGTAAAACTTGATGAAAAAGATATGAGCGTTTCTCGCAAAGGAGCCTATCTCTATATTTTTGACAAGGATAAGTACGAGAAAAAAGTTGAGGAAGACGGGTTTATCTTTAAACTATAAACCCGCCGTTCAATTTCCTCTACTTTGGTTTAGGTTTTGGGGGAAACTACTTTAATTAAACTCTGTGGAAAACTTCCACTTGGTCTTATAGTTTTTGTTTAAAGGAAGGTCTTGTAACAGGGCACGCAACATTTCAATGGGCATTCGTCCCTCATGCATCACTCTGTTGTGGAACTGTTTTTCTGTCCATCCCTTGTCTAACATCTCATGCCTAAGTGCGTAAAACTGTAGGCCACCCATCATATAGGCCAATTGGTACAGGGGTGGGTAATTCGTAGTAAAAGACCTCCTCACTTCGGCTTCGGCATTTGCATACTCATGCCCTACTTCATCAACCAATAAATCGATACATTCTTGTGGTGTCATTTCGCCCAAATGAAACTTTAATGAGAAAATAATTCGGGCGCATCGATGTATTCTCCAAAACAACATTCCTAATTTTTGCTCCGGGGTTTGAGGAAACTCCTTGTTCCAAAGAATAATTTCCCAATAAAGTGACCAACCCTCTGTCCAAAAAGGAGTATAAAAAGCATTTCTATAAGGTTTGTGCCTGCTAGTCATAAAATATTGCAAATTGTGACCTGGTAAAAGCTCGTGATGAACAGTCGCCCTAGAGAAATTAGGATTATTTCCGCGCATACTCATCATTTTATCATCGTGGTCCATTTCTTGGGTAGGATAAGATATAATGATGTCCCTACCTCCCAAAAAGAAAGGACTGACCTTTTGGCGCTCGGCGCTCATCATTTCCATGCCCCAAGTTTCCTTGGCCAGCTCGGGAAGGGTAATCAAATCACGTTCCTCAATAAAATCGACCGATTGGGTGTAAAGATCCATAATGGCCTCCGGCTGCTCACCTGCAGGCACATAAGTATTCTTTACATGTTCCAGTGCAGCTTTCCAATCATCACCATAACCCAACTCACGAGAAGCTTTGATCATTTCACTTTTGCACCATGCAAATTGCTCTTCAGCTACTTTGATAAGGTCCTCAGGGGTATATGGAATAAATTCCATGGCCAAACTTTCCAATAAAGCTTCCTTACCTATGGGTTTCCCAATAATACCACTACCGTCGTCCTTAATGCTATTTTGTGAATAATTCTCCTTTAAAAACCCGGCATATTCGGTCATCTTTTTGTCAAAAGCCTTGTACGGTTGCTCTACCCACCAAGTAAATCCAGGGTCATAACCATAGTAAAACTCATATGCGTTTTTTAATCCCTTTTGAAATGAAAGTACAATGGATGAAGCTTTATCGGCCATTTGCCAATCCTTAAATGGCTTTTCCTTTCGTATTGCCATTTGCTCATCTAGAAGTTTAGAAGCATTCTGCATCTTTTGGGCCAACATTTTAGCATCAGGTTTTTTACCTCTTCTCCTTTGCTGGATAAACGGCAACATTGTTTTTGTAAAATTTGCAACATCCGAAACCTCCTTAAACTCTTCAAAATCCTGATTTAAAAAGTAATCTCCCTTTGCAACTGAATTATTTAGTAGGATATAATCCACTTTCTCTTGCTGGGAAAGAGAATTGAAATCCATAGCCTTAAGTCTATCCATCCAACTATTATAGAATTTGGAAAAGCGTTGATAGTATTCTTCCGACTCCTCCATAATGTAAATATGTCGCAGCCCCCGATTATCGGCTCTAAATTCATCTATTACATCGGCCATTTTGCTGTTCTGCGCAGTAGCCATGGCACCTACTAAGATTATTATAATAATCCCTATTCTTTTCAACGCTATTTTGCTCATATTTAGTTGTTTTTGAAACTACCTAAAGGCAGTGAATGGTTTTGTGTTTTCTAGTTTGATAGTTATCATTTTACTCAAGACTTACATCCAGGTACACTGAATGACGACCATAGATTTCATAGAACGGCTTAAACAGCACACCATCAATAGTAAATTGTAATTTTTCGGGGTCTCCCTGGATGGATTTCCCAATATCCTCAACATCCAAGATTACTTTACGCCAATCGTTTCGTGGCTCAGATTCCTGGGCCGCTAACAATATGGGGCCATAAAAAAGACTCGCAATATTTTGTTGGTCCATTACTGGATTCAAATGGAATTCAAAAGGCATTTCAATGTCAATGACATCACCATCTTTCCATTTACGGTTTAGGGTAAGGTAGGTGCCTGGTATGGCATTAACTTTTTCCTCCTTGCCGTTTATTTTAATAAAACAACCTTTGGTTGCCCATTGGGGCACTCGAATATGCAAATCAAATTTTCCCTTGCCCTGTATAGTCAATTGGGTGTTATCTACTTTAGGAAAAGCTGTGTTTTGTTTAACGATTATACTTTTCTCAGTCCACTTCAATGTCGAGGGAACAAAAAGATTTACATAGAGTGCACTATTATCTTGACTTTTAAAATATATTGAGTTTTGAAGTTTGGTACTACTCTCCATAGCAGTACCATTGCAACAGGTAAAACCACTCATATCCGCGTTTTCAAATTGTTTAACAGCACCTGGTCTCAATGGCACATGATAGGTATTGGCAGGACTCTCCTCGGCCACCGATGCCAGAATATGGTTATACAAGCCACGCTCGTAATAATCCATCAATTCGGTGCGTTGATCAAAAAGAAACAAGTTTTTGGTGAGTTTTAGCATGTTGTATGTGGCGCAGGTCTCATTTTGTCCTCCTGATGAAAATCCATTTTTGTACAAGGTGGCGGGTTGACCAATAAAACATTCTGCATTTGTGGGACTTCTTGCCCCTGCTACACCACCAATGCTGTATGCATAATCATTTTTTGCTTTGTACCAGAAATTATTGGCCACTTGGTAATATTCTGGCAATTTCGAATCACGATATATTTCAAGTGCACCCATAACTTGAGGAATATGCTGATTGGCATGCAACCCTCGAAAAGTATCTACATTCTTGGCCAATCCATGGGAATGTTCGGCATCACCAAAAAACATTTTGATGTTATCGAACAATTGCGCCACTTTAAGGTATCTTGGTTCGTTTGTAATTCTGTCCAAACGGGCCATGGCTTCATTCATACCACCAAATTCTCCTGCGATATAGGTATTCCACATACTGATCAGTGTATCTGTGGGCAATTGGCTCAATCTAGCATACACCCAGTCCCCCATGCCTTTGGCAATATTAAGGGCTTTTTCATTACCACTAACCTCATAAACATCCATTAAACCGGCCAAAATCTTGTGCAAAGTATAATAAGGAGCCCATATCTGAGTTGGTTGCGTACCATAGGTTGCTCCTTTTTCCAACATAATAAACTGGTCTGGGGGGTAGGCACTTATAAAACCTTCGCCCCAGTTCCAATAATCGGTACGGATACCGTTCTCGCTCAAATCGGAATCATAGGTTGATTTGCCCGGACCAAGAGGAACTGCTGCCGGGTCAGCTTCATACTCACCGCCGGTGTTTGCCGGACGTCCAGACATTTGTGAAAGCCCATACAGTACTTCAACCATATAATCCATTTTATCGGCAAAGTTGGTCTGCAGCTCTTTATCATAACCCGTACCGGCATACGCTTGGGCTATCGCGGTAAGGTAATGCCCTGTTGCATGCCCCCGTAGCTTGGTTTCTTGACTGTCCCACACACCCAATGGTTTTGCTCCCTCGGGCTGTTCCTGTCCGAAGGCATTTCGGAACATATACAGAAATGAATCGGGGTTTGTTTGAGCCAATGTGTTTATGAATTTATCACGATTTTCCATAAACTTTGTTGGCTGGCCATCGGTATCCGCCTCCAACACTACTTGATTCAGCTCGAAGACTTCCAATTTCCGATCGGGCGTACTTAACTCCTTGTTTGCTTTAACCATCACTTTGGCCTTCGGTTGCAAATCGGTACCGACCACCTTGCCGGTAACCACATAAGTACCTGCTTGCAAAACTTCGTTATTGTCCTTTGGGGCCGGCCACAACACCCTAACTTTGGGGCCTTTCACCCCATTGCTATACTTTCCTTCTACATAGCGTGGCAATCGTGGTAAAGACCCCAATGCAGTTTCGACTTCAATATCGGCAACATTGATCAGGTACTTGTTGTACAGCTGAGGAATATGAGGGTCAAATATGGGAAGATTCTCTTCTGTTTTTTCCTTTTTTACTACCTCTTCCTCCCCGCTTTGTGCCTGAACCAAGTTTGTGGAGCAAAGGAGTAAAAATAGTGCCGCAATGATTACTTTCATTGGTTTCATACTAATTATCTCAAGAGTACAGCATCAATTATAATCCCATACTTAATTTTTTGTTGATTGCTACAACACCTGAAAACCGTGGGCATAGGGATCATCATCATCAATTATTATATTGTTATAGCCAGTCACCTGCGCCCAACCTTGAATACTGGGGACAATGGCTTGTTTTCCATCCAATGTGGTCTCTGCCTCCACTTTACCTACGAACTTGCTACCGATAATACTTTCGTGTACATAAGGTTCGTTTGTCTTTAATCTTCCTTTTGCGTACAATTGGGCCATCCGCGCAGAGGTACCCGTACCGCAGGGGGAACGGTCTATGGCCTTCTTCCCATAAAAAACGGCATTTCTCCCGGACGAAGAACCATCCAGAGGTTCACCTGTCCACATCATATGGCTTACATCTCTTATGGTCGGGTTTTCGGGATGGATGAACATTTCTGGATATTTATCATTGATCAATTTTCGAACCACTTGTGAATATTGAATAATTTGACTCGCTGAATAATCTTGAAGTCCAGTAAAATTCTTTTGGGGGTCTACAATGGCATAATAATTTCCACCATAGGCCACATCAAAAGTAATTTCTCCCAATTCCGGACATTCCACCGATAAGTTTTCTGCCGCCAAATAAGATTTCACATTGATAAGTTTTACCCATTCTACCTTTTTACCGGTTAATTGGTATTCAATTTCAACTAGTCCTGCTGGAGCTTCCATTCTAATCTTTCCTGGGGTTTTCGGTACAATAAGTCCTTCTTCAATGGCCACTGTGATAGTACCTATGGTTCCATGACCACACATGGGCAAACAACCTGAGGTCTCAATAAAAAGAATGGCAAAATCATTTTCTGGATCATGTGGTGCCAGTAAAATGCTTCCACTCATCATATCATGACCGCGAGGCTCGAACATCAATCCACGTCTGATCCAATCATATTCTTTTAAAAAGTGCTGACGTTTTTCGCTCATGTTCTCACCAACCAAGTTGGGACCTCCTCCCGCTACCACCCTAACAGGATTTCCGCAGGTATGTGCATCTACACAAAAAAAAGTTTTTCTGGCCACTCGCTATTTTTTTAAATGATCCGGCAATAATTCCATTGGAAAGGATTGATAACTAATAGGTCTTACCCATCGTTTTATGGAATGAGTCCCTACTGCTGTAAATCTAGAATCCGTAGATGCCGGGTAAGGTCCTCCATGTTGCATGGAAGGGCATACCTCCACACCCGTCGGCACTCCATTATAGATAATCCTTCCTACTCTATTCTGAAGAGATTCCACGATCTCTGCCAGATTTAAATCATCATCCTTTTCCGCAATCAGTGTTCCTGTCAATTGACCTTCCAATCCATCAATAATCTGAATGAGCTCCGTTTCATCCTTACATTGAACCACCATTGAAAAGGGTCCAAAAACTTCTTGGTGCATTTTCGGGTTTTTCAAAAATGCTTCGCCTGATACGCTGGCAATAATTGAAGCTGCATCATTAGGTTCCAAATCACCTTTGTATTCGCCAACTACCTCTACGCCATCTTGCGAGATGACATCCTCGCCTTTTTTCTGATATCCTTTCTTTATGTTCGGGTGGAGCATAGTCTGCGGGGCAATGGCAATGGTTTCTTTGGCCAATTCTTGAATAAAACCCTCTGTATCATCAGTTTTCACTGTTAACAAGAGTCCTGGATTTGTACAAAATTGACCTGTACCCAAAGTAATGGAACCTGCATAGGTTTTTGCCAGTTCACTTCCTCGTTTAGAAATGGCATTTGCTGTCATAATCACCGGGTTTATACTTCCCATTTCTGCAAAAACAGGTATAGGTTCATCCCGTTTGGCAGCAAGGTCAAAAAGGGCTCTTCCTCCGCCAATACTACCGGTAAAACCAACAGCCTTAACTTTTGGATGGTTCACCAAATCCACTCCTGCCTGTACATTCCCGTTAATACTGGAAAAAACGCCTTTTGGCATTCCTGTTTTTTCGGCCGCCTTTACAATGGCCAAAGCCACTAACTCATTAGTTCCCGCGTGCATTGGATGACCCTTTACAATCACCGGACAGCCCGCAGCCAAGGCACTTGCGGTATCTCCCCCAGCCGTAGAATAGGCCAATGGAAAATTACTTGCACCAAAAACGGCCACGGGGCCCAATGGAATCATTGTTTTTCTCAAATCATCCTTTGGCATTGGTTTTCTATCGGGTTGGGCGGCATCAAAAGTGTTTTCGCGCCAATCATCGTTGACCACCAGTTCGGCAAAGGAGCGCAACTGAAAAACGGTTCTACCCCGTTCTCCGATGGCTCGCCCTTCCGGCAATCCGGATTCCAACATGTACATATCCACGAGCTCCCTGTCCAAAGCCAATATTTCATCAGCAATGGAATTCAAAAAATCTGCTCTTTGTTTGCCCGGGATATTTCTGAATGTTTTAAATGCTGTCCAAGCAAGTTCAGCAGCTGTGTCAATTTCATCTTTTGTGGCCTCAAGGAACACCGTTGGGTTCTCTACATTCTCCTTTGGATTTATCGTTCTGAACTCTACAGATCCATTAGCCTTAAATTGTCCACCAATACAGTTTTTACCTGTAATCATACTACGCTATTTATGTTTTTATACTCCGGAAGTTGCGGTCTATTCTTCATTGCAGTCTCAATCACCTTTAAAACTCTCTCCCGTTCTGCACCCTGCAAAGGCAATCGAGGAGCGCGTACATTTTCGGTTCCGATTCCAGTGGCAACCTCAGCCAATTTTATATTTTGAACCAATTGTGGGCTAATGTCCAACTCCAATAGTGGCATAAACCATCTATAAATCTTGAGGGCTTCTTCTATTCTTCCTGCTTTTACCAGCTCGTAAATAGCAACGGTCTCTGCTGGATAAGCACAAACTAACCCAGCTACCCAACCAACTGCTCCAATGACCAAGCTTTCCAATCCGAGCGTATCCACTCCCGTAAAAACTTTTATTCTGTCACCGAATTTGTTTTGAATTCTAATCACATTGGTTATATCTCGAGTAGATTCCTTTATGGCTTGAATGTTGTCACACTCAAGTAATTCTTCCATCATGTCCAAGGTGACCTCAATCTTGTAATCTACAGGATTGTTGTACAGCATAATGGGCAATGAAGTGCTGTTTGCTACAGCTTTAAAATAAGCAACGGTTTCGTAATCTGTTGATTTGTAACGCATGGGTGGTAGCAACATTAACCCATTTGCACCAACCTTTTCGGCCTGTTGAGCCGCTTCAATAGCGCCCTTTGTGCTCTGTTCGGCCACATTCATAATAACCGGAATCTTACCATCTGTTAATTCCAAGGACTTCCTGATCAAAGCCTCTTTCTCATCTTGCTCCAAGGTACTTGCCTCTCCCAAAGTACCTCCAAGGATTATACCGTGTACCCCGGCATCAATTTGTGCCTTGATGTTCTTTTCGAACATTGCAAGGTCCAATGTATCATCACTTGTAAACTTAGTTGTTACAGCAGGCATTACGCCCTCCCATTTTATCATAATCTTGTTAAATTATTTCTACCTAAAATTACGAAGAGCACCACACTATCTTTTATACAATTATTAGCCTATTATAATACTATATTACCTTAATTTAGCCATGCATTCATTTTTTTAAATAATTTAGGCTCATATATGAAGGTACTCCCCTTTAAAATACCCAAACCCAAAAATGAGGCTCTCGTATATCAAATAGATCGGGAACAGGTATTTTATGACCAACTGCACCAACATGGAGAGATCCAAATAAGCTATGTGGAAAAAGGGGCTGGCTCTCTTATTGTTGGAGACAGTATTAATGAGTATAAAGCAGGAGATATTCTGGTGATTGGAAGTTTTATTCCCCACGTGTTCCGAAACGACACTCGAATCAAAGAAGAATCTTTGATGCACACCCTTTTTTTTGACCAAGATTCCTTTGGAAAAGGTTTTTTCCAGCTCACGGACCTATCATCTATTCAAAATTTCTTTGATAAATCAGAATTCGGGATGTTGATTCATTCTAGGAAAAGAAATATAATCCCCTTGTTCCATGCACTGTCCCATCAAAACAAAGTAGAGCAAATTGCATCGCTGTTGATGATCATCAATCAAATCAACAAATCCAAAACCACCCCGCTCTCTTCTTTTGTTTATCGTAAAAACTTTACGGATGATGAGGGAAAACGAATGAGCAAGGTTTATGATTATGTAATGGAACGCTATCAAGACCCCATTACTTTGGATGAAATAGCAGAAAAGGCCAATATGAGCAAAAATGCTTTTTGTAGATACTTTAAAAAACGAACAAACAAGACCTTTTTTCAGTTTTTAATCGAAATACGCATCGAAAACGCCTGCAAACTTATTATTAAAAACCCGGAATTGGCCATTGCCGTTATTGCTGAGCAATGTGGTTTTAACAACATTGCCAATTTCAACCGCAAGTTTAAGGCGTTCAAACATTGCACGCCAACGCAATACCGAAATCAATTTTAGTGTAAGGGCAGTTTGCTTTTGGATGCTGAAAACTTTATCCATAATTTCAATCTCTATTCGTAAATCATAGTTTGTACACCATAATTGACATAGAAACCACAGGTAACGGAATCAAAGGAAACAAGATTACCGAGATTTCCATTTTTAAATATGATGGTGGTCAAATTGTGGACGAATTCACTTCCTTGGTGAATCCACAAAGCCCCATTCCCTACTTTATTACCGGACTCACTGGGATTGATGACCAAATGGTACAAAATGCACCTGTATTTCACGAGATAGCCGATACCATACAAAGTATTACGGAAGGCTGCATTTTTGTGGCCCATTCCGTCAATTTCGATTATGGTGTCATTAAAGAAGAATTTCGACAAATTGGAATTGATTTTACGCGAAAAAAACTCTGTACGGTGCGCTTATCACGTCAACTAATACCCGGGTTACGTTCTTACAGTTTGGGAAAATTGTGTTCTGCAGTTCAAATTCCATTGGTGGACCGTCACCGTGCTAGAGGAGATGCACACGCCACCGTGCTTTTATTTGAACAGCTTTTGAATAAACCTGAATCAGAAGACGTATTCAAAAAGTTTTTGAATGCCCGAAGCCAAGAAGCCACTCTTCCGCCCCACTTGCCAAAATCTGTATTTGATAGCATTCCCCAAAAACCGGGCATCTATTATTTTATGGACCAAAAAGGGGAGATTATTTATGTGGGGAAAGCCATCAACCTTAAAAAAAGGGTGCTTGGACATTTTTACGATAAAAGCCGCAAAGAAATACAAATGTGCAGCGAAACGGCCAATATTGATTTTAAGTTGGCCGGCAGTGAACTGGTGGCCCTATTAATGGAATCCGCTGAAATAAAAAGACTGTTCCCTCCCTATAACAGGGCACAAAAAAGAACAGGACGGCAATATGCCATTTTTGCTTACGAAGACCGAAATGGAGTTATGCACCTTGCTTACAATACCATTAAAGGTGTTCCCACCCCCTTAAAGATTTTCCATAATCAAACAGCATGTAGAAGCTATCTCGAAGAAATCTGCAAAAGTTTTTCGCTCTGTCCACGATACTGTCATTTGCAACAAACCAATGCAGCCTGCTCCCATCATGAAATAAATACCTGTGAAGGGATTTGTAGAGGAAAAGAAGCCGTGGAGGATTACAATCAAAAAGTTGACAAGGCCATTGACCATATGAAAATACTGGCATCAGAAATTCGCATTATCAAGGAAAAAGGTAGAGATGCGAATGAAAGTGCGGTGGTATTAATAGCCGATGGTATTTACAAAGGTTTTGGTTTTATTGATACCGATATTGAAATATCCACCCTAGAAGATGTGGAAGCTTTTATCACGCCTCAAAAACATACGGTTGAAACCGAAAGTATTTTAACTCAGTATCTTTTGAAGCATTCTGAAACCATGGTTTTGGACGTCTCCGTATAAAAAATGCCCCCATAAGGGGGCACTTCCTATGAACAAATAACTACAGGTTGAAAAAATATGCTATTTGAACTGAGCAGTTTCGGTA
The DNA here is from genome assembly GCF_051494225.1 of Flagellimonas lutimaris. Taxonomy (GTDB): domain Bacteria; phylum Bacteroidota; class Bacteroidia; order Flavobacteriales; family Flavobacteriaceae; genus Flagellimonas; species Flagellimonas lutimaris_A. Next base: position 101,110 of record NZ_JBNPYE010000006.1, read on the forward strand.
CTATCTTTCATAGCCATGGTACTTGCTTTACCTGCGGTAACTACATTCTGAACCATATCAAAATAGGTTGTACCCACAAAACCTTGGTGTTTTACGGCTTTGAAACCATCTTTTTGTAAAGCAAACTCTCGCTCTTGCAATTCGGAGTAACCGGCCATTCCTCTTTCTTTATATGATTTTGAAAGCTCGAACATACTTGTGTTCAAAGCATGGAAACCCGCAAGAGTAATAAACTGGAACTTATAGCCCATGGCTGCCAGTTCTTCCCGAAAACTTTCCATTTCCTTTACACTCAATTTGGCCGCCCAATTGAACGATGGTGAGCAGTTATAGGCCAACATTTTATTTGGATATTTACTATGGATACCCTCTGCGAATTTCCTTGCCTGCTCCAAATCCGGGTTGGAGGTTTCCAACCATATAAGGTCGGCAAATGGCGCATAGCTAAGTCCGCGATCAATTCCTTGTTCCAAACCATTTTTTACATAAAAGAATCCTTCGTGAGAGCGTTCCCCTGTTAAAAATTTATGATCACGGGGATCAATATCGCTGGTCAATAAATTGGCCGCATCGGCATCCGTACGAGCAATAATAATCGTCGGAACACCCATTACATCGGCTGCCAATCGCGCAGCAATCAATTTATTGATAGCTTCTTGGGTAGGTACCAATACCTTTCCCCCAAGATGGCCACATTTCTTGGCCGAACTCAACTGGTCTTCAAAGTGAACTCCGGATGCGCCGTTTTCAATCATGGATTTCATCAACTCATAGGCATTTAGATTACCTCCAAAACCTGCTTCGGCATCGGCCACAATGGGAACCAAATAATCCTTTTTTTCTTTGATGCCGTTCACGGTTTGTATTTGATCGGCACGCAAAAGGGCATTGTTGATTCGCTTTACCACCATAGGTACACTATTGGCCGGATAAAGGGACTGATCAGGGTACATTTCAGCGGATAAATTGGCATCTGCGGCCACTTGCCATCCACTAAGGTAAATGGCATCTAAACCGGCCTCAACTTCCTGTATGGCCTGGTTGCCCGTTAAAGCTCCCAAACCGGCCACAAAATCCTGGGCATTAAGCTTGCTCCAAAGCTTTTCCGCTCCCATTCTTGCAATGGAATGGTCTATCTCATAAGATCCACGAAGTTTGATCACTTCTTCGGCAGTATATGGACGCTCCACACTTTTCCAACGTGGGTTAACGGTCCAATCTGTTACCAATGCTTGAATTTTCTCCTTTTTTTCCATAATTTTATAATTCGAAATTTGACTTGAATCCCATGTAATGTTCGCGCATTCTTGGGATTTTTTTATTGATTCTACTTTTGGATTAGATTTCCCGGTACGCTTTCGTGGTCAGGAACTCTTCAAATTCGTTGGTCCTAACGAGCTTATCGAACAAAGCTGTGGCTTCATCAAATTTGGTGTTGTGTATATTGCCCTCGCCCACCAAGTGCCTTATTTTGGCGATTTCTTCATCCAACAACGAACGATAAAGCTCGTCCGAGAGTTTTCTGCCATCGTCCAGTCTGACATTGAACTTGAGCCATTGCCAAATCTGTGTTCTCGAAATCTCGGCCGTAGCCGCATCTTCCATTAAATTATTGATGGCCACACAACCATTGCCCCTCAACCAAGACTCCAAATACATGATTCCAACGGAAATGTTTTTACGGATACCATTTTCCGTAACAGTCCCCGAGGGAACGGTTATCAAATCAGCAGCGGTTATCCTATCATCTTCCCTTAGCTTATCCAGCTGATTCGGCTGTGGCATATACTTGTCAAAAATATCCTTGGCAATTTTTACCAGACCAGGGTGTGCCACCCATGTTCCATCATGACCATTTTTTACTTCCCGTTCTTTATCCAACCGCACTTTTTCCAATGCTTTTTCATTGGCGACGGGATTGTTGTTTATGGGAATCTGGGCTGCCATTCCGCCCATGGCATGAATACCTCTTTTATGACATCGCTGTATCACCAATTTTGAATAGGCATCCATAAAGGGTACCGTCATGGTCACTTGGTCCCTATCCGGCAAGATGTACTCGGAATGGTTCTTAAATTTTTTGATATAGGAAAATATATAATCCCATCTTCCACAGTTCAAACCAACAATATGGTTCTTTAATTCGTAGATAATCTCATCCAATTGAAAACTGGCCGTAATGGTTTCAATTAAAACGGTCGCTTTGTATGTACCCACTGGAATTCCAACATACTCTTCCGCAAAAGTCATCACCTCGTTCCACCATCTGGCTTCCAAGTAGTGCTCCAACTTGGGCAAATAAAAATAAGGTGCAGATTTTCTACTCCTCAAGGTTTCGGTATTGTGGAACACATATAAACCAAAATCCACCAAACTGCCCGACGCCTCCTCGCCATTGATCAAAAGGTGTCTTTCATTCAAATGCAGCCCCCTGGGTCTCACCAACAAAACAGCCACCTCATCATTTAGTTTGTAATCTTTACCTTTTCTGGAATCGTGATAGGTAATCGTCCTTTTGTTGGCATCAATCAGATTCTGTTGCCCTTGCATACAGTTGTACCAAGATGGCGCATTGCTGTCCTCAAAATCTGCCATAAAAGTCTTGGCCCCGGAATTCAATGCATTGATCACCATTTTCCGATCAACGGGGCCTGTAATCTCGACCCTTCTGTCCTGCAAGTCCTCAGGGATGCCCTTTACTTTCCAATTGGCAGTACGGGTCTGCTCCGTTTCTTGAGGAAAGTCAGGAAAAACACCCAGATCAAATTGAACTTGTCTCTTAGTCCTTTCTTCCAGCAGCTGTAATCTGGACCTGTTGAACTTTTGATGCAGGGCAATCAAAAATTCCAAAGCACGGTCCGTCAACAGTTCTGGATAATAGTTCTCTACCTCTTTTGCAAACTGCAATTTTGTATTGGTCAATAATGCTTCTTCCATAGTACATTTTAATTTGTTCAACAAGTTTAACGCAAACGTTTGAGAAAATCAAGCGAACGTTCGCTTTTTTTATTTAGTTCGCTATTTTTAACAGATTCGCAAAAAAGGCTATCTTTGATCGAGAAAAATGGAAGAAGAATACATCAAATTAATATTTGGGCTCAAGCTCAAGCAGATTCGGACCAAAAGAAAGCTTTCCCTTTTTGGCTTATCCAAGCTATCCGGACTTTCAAAATCATATTTAAATGAGATTGAAAAAGGAAAGAAATATCCCAAAACGGACAAGATTGCCCTCTTGGCAGAAAAACTGGAAGTGCCCTATGACAGCATGGTCTCCCTAAAACTGGACAAGAACCTTGCTCCTGTCGGTGAGCTGTTAAAATCTAAAGTATTGAAAGAATTGCCTTTGGATTTGTTCGGCATTAAGGAAAGTGACCTTATCGATATTGTTGCAAATGCCCCGACCAAAGTCAATGCATTTATCGGTACCATAATCGAGATTGCCAAGCATTACAATTTTGGCAAGGAGAATTTTTATTTGGCTTCTTTGCGTTCCTTTCAGGAGGCCAGCAATAATTTCTTTCCAGAGTTGGAGGAAGCGGTCCTGAATTTTTCCAAGGCATATCAGATTAAATTAAAAAAAACGGTAAGCTCGATAGAACTGGAAGAGATTTTGGTAGAGGAATACGGGTATACCATTAACAATGATGTACTTACCAAATACAAGGAACTCGATAAGCTTCGCTCCATATTTGTTCCAAAAACAAAAACGCTCTTGGTGGCCCACCATATTGATGAAGCTCAACGAGCATTTATCTATGCCAAAGAGATAGGTTATAATTATCTGAACATAGAAGAACGGCTATACACTTTTACTTGGATCAAATTCAACAACTTTGATCAAGTACTGAACAATTTTTACGCCTCTTATTTTGCGGGTGCCTTGGTAATACCGCGAGAATCGATCAAAAAAAACATAGATTCATTTTTGTCCAAGCCTAAATTTGACAAGACCTTTTTGGCAGGCATCAAGAACAACTACAATGCTTCACCCGAATCGCTGTACCAACGTTTGACCAATATTCTGCCCAATGATTATCAGTTGGAGAATCTCTTCTTCCTTAGATTGAGCCATAAAGGAGGTAGTAACCATTTTGAAATCACCAAAGAACTGCACCTTACCCACCAACATTCTCCACATGGGAATGAAACCAATGAAAAATATTGTCGCCGCTGGGTGGCCATTCGGGTGCTGCAAGACATAGCAAAGAGTTCGGATGAGCACCTGATGGATGTGCAAATTTCCCACTACCCCAATGATGGCCTTTCTTATCTTATTTTTTCCAGTGCCACCGCGGACCCTTTTAAAAAAGATGAATACCGAAGTGTGAGCCTTGGCCTATTGATCAATACTGAACTAAAAAAGAAAGTAAAGTTTTTGGACGACCCCAGTATCAAAACCTACGATGTTGGCGTTACCTGTGAACGATGCGCCATTAGTGATTGTGAAGTAAGGCAATCCGCCCCTACCGTATTGAAAAGGCAACAACAATACCTGAAAACAGAAGCTGTTGTAGATGAATTACAAAAAAAATTCAGTTAATCTATGCTTTGGGTTTTAGGGTAACTTGAAAATTGGCCTCACCTTCCAATTGCTGAAATCCTTTGTACAGATCGGCCTGATCAACAGCATAAGGATAAAACGATATTGGCTCTATGCATACCATGTTCCTCACCTCGGTCCAGCACATAAAATTTCCAAATCCTTCGGTCTCTATGGTGATTTCTTTCTCACCTTTTAATGTGATTGAACTACAATCCGCAATTTGAAGCGCTCGACTGCCCACCGCCAAAACCTCATCCAAGGAAAGCTCTTTCCCCTTGGCCAGAATTACAGGGGACTTTGAGTACAGCTTAAAAGCGGGGTGGTATCCCAACATAAAGGGCATTCCCTGCTCACCGGTAATCCTAAAATTGATCTCCAAAGCATCATCCGTAAGCAAAAACGATTTTTCAAACCTAAAATCATATGGCCATGTCAGTGCCTCTTCCGTAGATTTTTCTGGGAATTTTGAATTGCTAATTTCAGTTCCTGATTGGTATTGCTTTGCAAAGGTCGCCGAAGTATCTGTTTGAGACTCCAACCGATATTCCATTTGACGCAAATGCCCGTGCTGGTCTTGAACAGCATCTCCTTTTGGTGTTTTTACCCGGAATCCTGCCTCTTTTACCGGACCAATAATGGGAAACATTTCCGTGTCGGCACTTCCCCAACCAGGACTTCCCTTTTGGTGTATATATTCATGTGCATTGGCCACATAGCTGACCAACTCACCTTCTTCAATCTTTACAGTGACATTATCACTTTTAAGTACAACCATTATTTTGTGTTTATCAATCGGTAAATCAGAATTGCAGTACGTTTGGTCAATTCTTCGATGGTATTCAGGTTGACAGTTTCTTGTGGCGTATGGGCATTGGACCCCATGGTGCCCAATCCGTCCAATCCATCTACATATTGGGCAACAAAGGAAACATCGGCAGCCCCTCTTCTTCCCGGGTCGTATGCCAGAACTTCGCCCTGTTTCAAATCCAAGCTTACTTCGTTCAAAGTACTCAACAATTTAAGGTTACCTTCTGTAGGCTGCATGGCCGGGTAGCTATCCGTAAAACTGACCGTAGCTGAAGTTTTAGGAAGATTATTGGCAACTATTTCCCTCATTTTGGTTCTAGCACGTTCTTTTTGTTCCTCGGATATAAATCGAAGCCCACCTTTAACCACCGCTTTTTGGGCAACAACATTGGTCTTTCCGAAAGCGTCTCCTTTGCTGGTAAGTTCATCATAATTTACAAAAGTGCCTCCAAGCAAAACACCAGGGTTGAAGGTCAATAAATCTTCTCCTTTAACATCTGTATAAAACTCATGAAGAATTCGGGACATCTCAAAAATAGCACCGGCACCTGTTCCTTCACTAAAAATTCCAGAGGAATGGGCACGTTTTCCCTCAACTTCTACTGCCCATCCTGAAGCACCCCTTCTGGCAACAGTCGCATAGTTAAAACCTGTGGAAGTTTCAAAACCTAGGGCAATGTCACTTCGTTTGGCAGCATCTATCAAATCCTTTCTACTTATGGACAAAGGTTTACCTGTACTCTCTTCATCACCTGTAAATGCCACTATAATCTGTGCATCATCCAACAAACCATTATCCGATAAAGCTTTAAGGGCATAAAGCACAATTACATCACCACCTTTCATATCGTTACCTCCCGGTGCATGGGCGATGCTGTCGTTTACCATTTCAAAAGTTTGAAAAGGGCTGTGCTCTTCAAAAACAGTATCCAAATGACCAATGAGCAATAGCTTTTTTCCTTTTGTTCCTGAAGTCTCGGCAAACAAATGACCGGAACGGTTCATTTCCTTGGGCATTTCTATCCATGTGGTCTCAAAACCGATATCATCAAAGGCATCTTTAAAAACCATGCCCACTTTTTCAACGCCTTCGGCATTTAAAGTCCCACTATTAATGTTCACCACCTTTTCTAAAAAACCGATGGCTTCGGCATTGTTTTTTTCAATGGTGGAAACAATCTTTTTTTCGGTTCTCGATAGTTTCTGCGCGGATACAGATGCAGTAAGGATTAAAGCAACTAAGGTTGAGTATTGTTTAAAATTCATGGTGGGTTATTTTGTGCGCCAAGTTATCAATTATAGATTGATAAACCCAGTAACAACCCACAATTTCTACTCGAATTGGATAGCCTTTACCGGAGTGATTTTGGTTATGATATAGGACGGTACCAAAAGCATCAGCAAACAAAGAAACATAACCCCTAAATTTAAAAGTAAGATTGTCGTCAAATCCATGTGTACCGGAATATAGTCTATATAATATTCCTCTGGATTCGGAAACTTGAACATTCGATATTTATCCTGAAGAAATATGACACCAAGTCCTATTAAGTTGCCCCAAAAAAGCCCAATAGCGATCAAATAGGCCGCATTGTACAAAAACACCTTTCGGATGCTCCAATTGGCAGATCCCAATGCTTTTAAGATGCCTATCATTTGGGTACGTTCCAAAATCAAAACCAACAACGCGGTAATCATATTGATACCTCCCACGATGACCATAATACCAATGATCAAGGCAATATTAAAATCAAAAAGACCTATCCATTCAAAAATTCGGAAGTATTTACTTTTGATGTTTTGGGTATCCAAATTCGACAGCGTCTTATTATAGATCTCATTGCTCTTTTCATCAATCTGGTCAAAGTCATCCAAAAAGACCTCGAAGTTCCCAATTTGGTTTTCCTCCCATTTGTTCATACGTTGGATATGGCGAATATCTACAAAGACGTAGGTTTCATCAAACTCTTCAAAACCGCTATCATATACACCTACAATTTCGAACCTACGATTATTGGGTGGTTTGGAAGCATCCCCATCCCGAAGAAAAAAGGAAAAGAAGGTATCGCCCACCTTTAACTGCAACCTATTGGCCATTAAACTGGAGACAAGCACCTCTTCGTTGAGTTTTCCGCTGTAATCGGGTAACCTACCCTCGACCAAATATTCTTCAAAAGTACTCCAGTCGTAATCGGTGCCCACTCCTTTGGCCAGCATTCCCTCAAAAGTATCGGCTGTACGGATAATCCCTCCTTTGGTAGCCACAGCCTGCACATGCTTCACCCCTTCCACATCTTTAAAATCGGGGTAAAAATCCTGCTTTATGGAAACCGGCATCAAGGAAACCTCGGAGTTATTGTTATCGAAATTGGAAATTTGGATATGGCCGTTAAATGCAGCTACTTTTTCGCGTATCTTATTTTTAAGACCCACGCCGGTGGCAATGGCAATAAGCATCATCACCACACCGATTGCAATCGCGGCAATGGCAATTTTTATTATCGGGGCGGAAATACTAATTTTATGTTCCTTCCCTGTAACAAGGCGTTTGGCAATAAATAATTCTAAATTCAACGAATGCCCATTTTATCTAGATTCAAAAGTACAGTTTTATTGTTGTTTTTGGTGTTTTCCTCATGCAAGGGACAGCAAAAAGAAACGATTTCAGCTTCTGATACCAAAGCTGAGGCACCTGCCCCCATAAAAGTGGCGGCTAACCGAACCGAGGTTTATCTCCCGATTTTACAAGGTAAAAAAGTAGGCGTAGTGGCCAACCCCACAAGTGTTATTTTTAGTGAAAATGGCACTACTCATTTGGTAGACTCCTTACTTTCTGAAGGCATAGATGTAAAGCAAGTATTTGCTCCAGAACACGGGTTTCGGGGTACCGCAGATGCTGGGGAACATGTAAAAGATGGAGTGGACACTCAAACAGGTCTGCCAATCATTTCACTTTATGGCAAGAATAGAAAACCTTCCAAAGAACAGCTGAGTGGATTGGATGTCGTTGTTTTTGACATTCAAGATGTGGGGGTTCGATTCTATACGTTTATTGCCACATTGCAACTGGTAATGGAAACTTGTGCTGAAAACAATACCCCGATAATTGTCTTGGACAGACCCAATCCTAACGGGCATTATGTGGATGGCCCTACGATGATGCAAGAACACACCAGCTATTTGGGTATGAACACAATTCCACTTGTTTATGGCATGACCATGGGTGAATATGCGCAACTATTGAATGGCGAAGGATGGTTGGAAAATGGCAACCATGCTGATTTAACCGTAATAGAGTTAGAAAACTATACCCACGATTCTGAATATCATTTACCTATACGCCCCTCACCAAACCTGCCCAACGACACTTCAATCACACTTTATCCAAGCCTAGGATTATTTGAAGGCACTAATGTAAATGCTGGACGCGGCACTGAGTTTCAGTTTCAACGCTACGGGGCATCGTTCATGGATAGCACCCAATATGATTTTAGCTATGTGTCCAAACCCAATTTTGGCTCCAAATATCCAAAAGAAGAGGGCAAAACCTGCTATGGCCGCGACCTGTCCAAAACTCCAAGAATGAACGAGGTGACCATGCAATGGATCATTGACGCCTACAATAACACCTTGGACAAGTCCAAATTCTTTTTAACCGATGGATTCACCAAACACGCAGGCACTCCCCTGCTTCAACAGCAGATTGAGGATGGGATGACCAATGATGAAATCAAGGCCACTTGGGATGATGACTTGAAACGCTTCAAAAAAATTAGGGCGAAGTATTTAATCTATGATTGATTTATTGGCTGACACAAATTAATCGGATTTTTACGGAGCATAAATATCTCATTTGGAGCGTTTATCCTGAGTGGAGTCAAGGAAAAAGCGAAAAATCTAAGCAGATTCGTAGATTCAGATTTTTCATGTTCGTTCGAAATGACCACTTAACCCTCTGTAGTGGGTCTACGATATTTATGAAAAGGTTGTTTCAACAAACCTTTGATACTACTGTTCTCCTTTTCGTCGGGAAAGGTATCGACCCCATACACAATATCTTTGGGATCCATTGACATAAAGGTGCCGAACAGCCTATCCCAAATTGAGAAAATATTTCCATAATTGGAATCGGTATAGGGTAATTGATAATGGTGGTGCACTTTGTGCATATCCGGACTTACTATGAACCAACTAATGGCATTGTCGACTTTCTTGGGCAATCGAATATTGGCATGATTGAACTGTGAAAACACCACGGACAAACTTTGGTACAACATAATAATACCTATGGGCGCTCCAACAATGACAACACCGGCCAAAGTGAACGCATATCTAATCAAACTTTCTAAAGGGTGATGTCTATTGGCCGTTGTCGTGTCCACATTATGATCGGAATGGTGAACCAAATGAACCATCCATAACGGTTTTACTTTGTGCTCTACCCAATGCGCCGCATAGGCTCCAATCAAATCCAACAACATTACACCCAAAATCACGTAGAGCCATAAAGGCATCTCGGGCAGCCAGTTAATAATTCCAAATCGGCTCTCGATTGCCCAATCGGAAGATTTCAGCAATAGAAACGCTAATGGAAAATTGATAATGATCGTTGTCAATGTTAAAAAGAAATTGGGAACTGAATGTCTCCATTTTTTGTATGGTACGTTGAATAAGGGCACCATACCTTCCAAAATCCAAAAAAAAGTGATTCCTCCCACCAAAATTAGACTACGGTGCCACGAAGGAATGGTCTCGAAATATGAAATTAGTTGTTCCATTCCCTCAAATATAGCAAATCATTAAAATTTGATAGCTTTTTTCATTTCTTCCACAATATTAAATGCCGCAGGACAAATAGCTACATTCTTCAAGGTAAGGTTGGTAATCTGTTGGAATTTTTTTCGGTCCGTATGGGGAAACTCACGACAGGCTTTTGGCCGGACATCATAAATGGAACAATAATTATCATCCCCTAAAAAGGTGCAAGGAACTGATTTTAGCACATAATCTTTTTCTTCATCCACCCGTAAATATTCATCAATGAATTGGGAGGGTTTCATTCTAAAAAATTTGGCAATCCTTTCAATATCTGCATTGGTGAACAACGGACCTGTAGTTTTACAACAATTGGCACAGGTTAGGCAGTCGGTTCTTTCAAACTCGGCCTCGTGCAATTCTTGCATGGTGTAGTCAAGGTCTTTGGGAGGACGCTTTTTTAACTTGGAAAAGAATTTTTTATTCTCGGAATGTTTCTCCCTGGCCTTTTGCGGTAAATCCCTGAGTATTTCATCCATAGGGTACAAACTTATCCATTTTAAACCTTTCAATGCAATTAAAGTCCGACCTTTGCAAAAACAATTCTAAACGATGGCAGATGTTTTTGGAATGGCCCTACTGGACTACGAAAAAGGGCACTATACAGAGGATATAAAAACCTATTCATCTTTAGATGAAGAAGATGTTATCCCTATTCCCTATTTATTTCGCAGGTATGATGAAATGCCAAAAATCGAACAAAAAGCGCTCCAATTGGCACATGGAAAAGTATTGGACATTGGTGCCGGGGCAGGAAGCCATGCGTTGTACCTTCAAAATAAAGGGATTGAGGTCACAGCCTTGGATAATTCTGAAGGATGCATTGCCGTTTGTGAGAAAAGAGGAGTCCAATCTACCATTTTAAGTGAAATTTTGGGCTATTCAGGAGAAAAATATGACACCTTGCTTTTACTGATGAATGGTATTGGACTGGCAGGAAAACTGAACAATTTAAGTCGTTTTTTACAACATTTGGCCTCATTATTGCGGTTAAATGGTCAAATTTTATTGGATTCCAGCGATATCATCTATATGTTTGAACAAGACGAAGATGGCGGATACTGGATTCCAAACGATGGAACTTATTACGGCGAAGTAGCTTTTACCATGGAGTACAAAGGCAAAAAAAGCAAACCTTTTGATTGGATTTATGTAGATTTCAACACTTTGCAAAACGCCTGTGAATCCAATGGTCTTAATTGCGAACGTGTAATATCCGGTGAGCATTACGACTATTTAGTCAAGCTTACGTTAAAAGAATAATAGATTCCAATATGGAACGTTCTATTATAGACAATAATGTTATGAAAAAAATTGCGCTTTATACCCTGTTTAGTTTTGGACTACTGTTAAGTTGCTCCAAAGATTCTGATGTTACCTCTTCAGGTTCCAATACAAATCTCAAAGCTGGAAATCTATTGACCACTGGTTCGTCGGCCAGGGACTTATTATCCAATGACAATTACGACAAGATTTTGATTGAGATTGACTACGTAACAGGTTTTGCCCCAACTGCTGGAGCTATTGCCAATTTTGAAGACTTTTTATTAACAAGAACTTTCAAAGAAACCATTGAGTTTAAATATTCAGCTCTAACCTCCCCTAATGAGGAAACCTTGACCTTGGAAGAGGTTGTCGATTTAGAAAGCGAGAACAGAGACGAGTACAACGATGGCTCCACTTTGGCTGTTCATATTTATTTTGCCGATGCACCGGCTGATACCGACGATGAAAGCGAAGGTCTCGTTACCTTAGGGGCTGTTTATCGTAATACTTCGATGGTTATTTACGAGTCTACTATACAAGATATGGCCAATAGGAGTACCATTACTACCGAAGAAATTGAAACAGCTACTTTATTACATGAATTTGGTCATTTGTTTGGATTGGTAAACTTGGCAACCGAATCCGTGAACGAGCACGAAGATGTAGAAGCGGAAAACCATTGCAATGTTGATGGTTGTTTAATGCGTGCCGAACTTCAATTTGGAGGGTCTCTTTTAAAGCAGATGGAAAAAAATGTCTCCAAGGGCCTAGCTTCTATTCCTGATTTTGACGCCGAATGTATTTTGGACCTTCAGAAATATGGGGGGCGATAATCCTATTGCTTAAGGGATATTCAAGTACTTATGGGTCTGTAGGGAAACCTTCCATTTCGGATGTTTCATTACGTAATCTACAATTTGTGGAACCATTTTATCTCGTACACTCCATTCCGGTTGCAGATAAAGGATACAATCCTCACCCACTTGAGCGGCCTGTTCTTCAGCAAAAATAAAATCGTGCTTATTATAAACGATAACCTTCAGCTCATTGGCCTTTTTATAAATATCCCCTTCAGGAAGTTTATTCTTTTTGGGCGATAGACAAATCCAATCCCAGGTTCCTGTCAAAGGATAGGCCCCGGAAGTTTCAATATGAATCGTCATGTTTTTGGCCTTGAGACCTTGAGTCAATGGTCCCATTTCCCAAGTAAGGGGTTCACCTCCGGTAATCACGATGGTATCGGAATATTTTTCGGCATTTTCCACAATGCTGTCAATGGATGTTGGAGGATGCGTTTCCGCATTCCAACTTTCTTTTACATCGCACCAATGGCAACCCACATCACATCCACCTACTCTTATAAAATAAGCGGCTGTACCTTTGTGGTAGCCTTCCCCTTGAATGGTATAAAATTCTTCCATGAGGGGCAGCATCAAGCCCTTTCCCACCAAATCCATTACATTTTCTTCTACCATGATGCAAAGATAATCCACTTCAATGGTTTCACCTACTTTACAGCAATAACATCTATTTCGATATTACCGTTGGCTGCAATGCCTTTGGCCGCAAAAGTGGTTCTGGCCGGTTTTTTAGTAAAATATTGGGTGTAAACTTCATTGAAAGCGGAAAAATATTGAATATCGCTAAGAATTACTGTGCATTTTACTACATTATCCAAGGTCATTCCATGCTGAGCCAGCACTTCCTCAATGTTTTTTATGGCTTGTTCCGTTTCAGCTTGAATTCCTCCTTCAACTAGTGTTCGAGTGGTATGGTCCATCCCTATTTGCCCGGCCAAAAAGTACATGTTGCCCGCCTGTACCACATCACTAAAAGGGGCATTTTGCTTTTTTGGCTCGTGTGATTTATGGAAAATAATATCCGTACTTTCTTGTGCATAGGAAGTGGCCATCACCCCACTCATCAAAATGGACAACAGTGCATAGTGAAAAGGTTTCATAATCTCATTTTTAGTTTTGCTTAAAATTACCCTATTTTTATCGCAAATTGAACGCGATGGGCAACAAAGAAAAATTCTTTGAGCATATAGAACAAGGGTACGCCATGAAGGGCGATTTCATTACCGTGGGCGCAGGAATGTTGGATGGTGAAACCATGACCAATGCCTACATTAAAATCCCTCTAAAAACAATGAATCGCCATGGGCTTATCGCCGGCGCTACGGGAACGGGTAAAACAAAAACTCTTCAGGTATTGGCCGAAAACCTATCCGACAAGGGAATTCCTGTGTTGCTCATGGACCTAAAAGGTGACCTTAGCGGTATTGCCCAACCCAGTCCTGGTCACCCAAAAATTGATGAACGCCAAGAAAAAATAGGCCTCCCTTTTGAGGCAAAAGGTTTTCCAGTGGAAATTATGTCCCTCTCGGAACAAGACGGAGTTCGCTTACGAGCTACTGTTTCCGAGTTTGGGCCAGTTTTACTTTCCAGAATCTTGGACCTTAGTGTTACCCAAGAAGGTATTGTTGCCGTGGTTTTTAAATATTGTGACGACAACAAACTTCCGCTTCTTGACCTAAATGATTTTAAAAAGGTATTGCAATATGCCACGGGGGAAGGAAAAGAGGAGTTCCGAAAGGAATACGGTCGTATTTCCACAAGTTCTACCGGTACCATTTTAAGGAAAATCATTGAATTGGAACAGCAAGGTGCAGATTTGTTCTTTGGTGAAAAATCCTTTGATGTGGATGATTTGGTTCGGATTGATGAAAATGGACGTGGTTACGTGAACATTATCCGTTTGACAGATATCCAAGACCGTCCAAAATTGTTCTCCACATTTATGTTGAGCCTTTTGGCCGAGATTTATTCCACTTTTCCCGAACAAGGAGATAGTGACAGACCGGAATTGGTCTTGTTCATAGACGAGGCCCACCTTATTTTTGACAATGCCAGCAAGGCACTTTTGGACCAAATTGAAAGTATCGTAAAATTGATTCGCTCCAAAGGAATAGGACTTTACTTTGTAACCCAAAACCCTACCGATGTACCGGATGATGTTCTGGCCCAGTTAGGATTGAAAGTGCAACATGCACTCCGTGCGTTTACGGCCAAGGACAGAAAAGCAATTAAGCTTACAGCACAGAACTACCCTATTTCGGAATTCTATGATACCGCCGAAGTACTTACCTCATTGGGAACCGGTGAGGCCCTAATATCCGCTTTGGACGAAAAGGGACGCCCAACACCCTTGGCTGCTACCATGATGCGTGCTCCCATGAGCCGAATGGATATTTTGAGCGATTCCGAAATCAAGGAGGTATTGGACAAGTCCAAACTGATTAAAAAATATAATGAGGAAATCGATCGTGAGAGTGCCTACGAAATCCTCACCGAAAAAATTGAAAAAGCTGAAAAAGAAGCCGAAAAGGAAAAAGAAGTAAAATCAACAAGCCGAAGGTCATCAAGCCGAAGGAGCACCCGAATGAACCCTGTTGTCAAAGTATTGACAAGCGCTACGTTTATAAGAGGAGTTTTGGGAGTACTAAAAAAAGTGATTCGATAATTTATATGAAAAAGACAACTAAAATAATAGCCTTAATTTTCGGCATTACGTTAATCCATTCTTGTAAAAAGGATACTAGATTTTTAATTACAGAAAGCAGTGTTGGTCCATTGACCCAAACCACTACCGTAAGTGAAATGGAATCCACTTTTGTACAAGATTCCGTTGTAGGAGACACGGCCCAAATTAATTTAGGTATTTCCCCTAAAAAAATTGAGGTTTATGAAAAAGGCGGTAAACACCTTTTAACGCTTAAGGCAAACTCCGACAGTATTCCAACCATCGAGAATGTAAGGATTATGGATCCGCGTTATGTTTCAGAAAAAGGTGTTGGACTACAAAGCACGTTTAAGGATATTCAGAACAATTACGATATCAAAAAAATTGTGACCACCTTGAACAGCATTGTAGTTTTCCCAAAGGGAAGCAATCTTTACTTTACCATTGACAAGGAGGAGCTACCAGAGAATTTAAGATTTTCAACTTCGGATATTGAAGCGGTTCAAATACCGGACGATGCCAAAATCAAATACCTGATGTTGGGCTGGGAATAATTTCCTTGGCATTAAATCAAACCGTATTTTTCCCGATTAGCCATTACTTTTGGGCTGTTATCGTGCATCCATTCGGTAAGTTCCAGCAATTTTTCCACATAAGATTGTCCAAATTCGGTAAGGCTATATTCCACCCGAATCGGTACTTCGGGGTAGGCCTTACGTTCAATGTAACCGTCAGCTTCAAGAACCTTTAAGCGTTGGCTCAATACCTTATTTGATATGCCGTAGACGTATTTTTTAAGTTTGTTGAACCTAAGAACTGGAAAATAGCTTAACCAAAGTAAGATCAAAACACTCCATTGATCAGAAGCCACTGACATTACATCTCGAACGGGGCACAGTTCGGGCGGGTTCTTGTAATCGATATGCCCAAACATTTTTTCTATTTTTTTTACCGTTCTAACTTTCTGATTATCAGTAATAGTTTCCATATATACACTTAGTTTTCAATAAGCTACTTCTTTTCTTTTCTAAAATGAATATGTACTTTTAGTTTCTAATTAAGAGTAAGTTACAAAAAGTAACCTCATGAAAAAACTACTTAATAAAATAATTCCATTGGCCTATGGGCAATACTATAATGCCTATACGTTAATTGCACCCAAAAAGGCTGCCGAGAATGCTTTTCATGTATTTTGCACGGTAAGAAAAGGACGTGTTCGACCGGAACAGGCCGAATATTTGGACGGTTCCAAACTCAACATAGAGAATATAGCCGGCCACAAGGTACAATCCTATCACTGGCCCGGAAATAAAGAAACCGTTTTGTTGGTGCATGGATGGGAGAGCAACACCTTTCGGTGGCGCAACCTCATCAAAAAACTTAGGGAAGCGGACTTTAATATCATTGCGTTTGACGCTCCATCACATGGGTATTCAACTGGAAAACATCTCTATGTGCCTTTATACGAAGAAGCAGTAAACTATATGGTGAAAAAATACAATCCAAAACATCTTATTGGACATTCCGTAGGTGGGATGACCATTATCTACAACCAATACAAAAACCCAAGTGATGAGGTTGAAAAAATGGTCACAATTGGATCTCCATCGGAATTCCATGAAATCATGGAACACTTTCAGGACTTGTTAAAGTTCAATAATCGAGTAATGAAACATTTGGATAAGTATATTTTGAATAGGTTTGGATTTAAAATAGATGAATTTTCAACTTCCAAGTTTGCACAATCCTTAAGCAAAAAAGGGTTGTTGTTTCATGATAAGCATGACAACATTACTCCGTACCATGCTTCTGTAGCAGTAAATAAAAATTGGAAAGATAGCACCTTGGTCAGTACAGAGGGACTTGGCCATTCTATGCATCAAGATGATGTGAACAATCAAATCGTCTCTTTTTTGGAAGCTTGATAAAGTTGTCCTAATTTTCAAGAAAAATAGACCATGCAAAAAATAACCCCCTTCCATGTTGCCGTTCCTGTGCATAATTTAGATGAATGTAGAACCTTTTACCGGGATGTGCTCGGATGTGAAGAAGGCAGAAGTGCCGAACAATGGGTAGATTTCAACTTTTTTGGACATCAATTTGTGATTCATTATAAGCCTAAATCCGAAGAAGAGACACATACCAACCCCGTTGATGGGAAAAATGTACCCGTGCCTCACTATGGCGTGGTTCTGCCATGGGATACCTTTCAAACATTTTCAAAAGAATTGATTGAAAAGGGGATTGATTTTGTTATCGAACCTTACATCCGATTTAAAGGGGAACCCGGAGAGCAGGCCACTATGTTCTTTTTAGACCCCGCCGGAAATGCTTTGGAATTCAAGGCCTTTAAGGATATGGGGCAATTATTTGCCAAGTAGATCAAACGAGGGTCAGGCCTTTTTTCTTTACCCAAATCTTGGCAAAAATCATATTGGGTACCCAACAAAGCCATGCGACTACTTTATAGGCGAGTAAAAACTCACCGAATACAATAGTTAGGAAAGGCAACCAAATGCGCAGGGTAACTGCTGCAAAACAAGCAGCGTAACTATAAATCATCATTCCTTGATGTAGGGAAAGGTCTTTGTTTTTTACTGCGACATAAGCCCTTAGTGTAGTAAACAGCCAAATAATTCCAAGACTTATAAATCCTAGGGAAGAAATGATTCCCCCTGTTGCAAAAAAACCTAGGTAAACACCGCACAAACCACTGATCAAAGCAGAAATAACATATACTTTTCCAAGATTCCTATGCAAATTCAACCTTTTGGTGCGAAGTTTTTTTACAAATTGCGACCAACCGACCAACAGTGCAAGCCCCCCAAAACTTATATGACCGTAAAAGGCAAAATTCCAGACCGTGCTTGACAATAAGTCTTCGGATTTATTCATCAAAAGTCCAAAATCATCCGTGGCGAATAAGTAAATCAAAGGATAAAGACCAATTCCTATGGCCAGTAAAACAAAAACCACCCATGCTACTTTATTTCTTACCGTTTGAGCCATATTGCCTGATTTAGCACGAAGTAAGTTATCGATATTTTGGATATAAAGACAAGAATTTTAATGGTAATTCGTTATAAACGTACTGATTAGGCACTCAAGCCGCTCCCAAATCCTACTATTATGAAGACAATTTTACTCTTGATTACCCTTATTTTTTCTGCTATGGCAGTATCCAGCTGCACCAATGATGAAGGAGATACCGATTTTGAAATCCTAACTCCGGAAGAAGAACAACAAGCTGCTCTAAAATTAGAGCAGGAAAAAGCAAACTAGAGTTTTATGCTCTGTGGCGTTCCCGTGCCAATAAGGTATTCTTAAGCAACATGGCAATGGTCATAGGTCCCACGCCTCCAGGAACCGGAGTAATGTAAGATGCTTTTTTACTCACATTTTCAAAATCGACATCCCCAGTAATGTAGTATCCTTTTTCACGGGTTTCATCTGGAACACGGGTAATGCCAACATCAATGATAGTCACGCCATCCTTGACCATATCGGCCTTGAGGAATTTTGGAACACCCAAAGCGGATATTACTATATCGGCCTGAAGTGTCAATTCCTTTAGATTTTTGGTTCTACTATGTGCAAGGGTAACGGTAGAATTTCCTGGATTTCCCTTTTGACTCATTAAAATGCTTATGGGTCTTCCTACAATATGACTCCTCCCAATAACCACTGTGTGCTTCCCTTCGGTTTCCACCTTGTAGCGCTTTAAAAGTTCCATGATTCCAAATGGAGTGGCAGAGATGAATGTCTCCATATCCAATGCCATTTTACCAAAATTTGTAGGATGGAAACCATCCACATCCTTATCTGGATCTACGGACATCAGCACTTTTTCCTCGTCAATATGTTTGGGCAAGGGAAGTTGAACAATATAACCGTCGATATCGGGATTGTTGTTCAACTGATGTACTTGCTTCAGTAATTCTTCCTCGGTGGTTTCCTCAGGAAGGTGAATCAAAGTGGAATCGAAACCTATTTTTTTACAGGAACGCACCTTACTGCCCACGTAGGTAAGACTTGCCCCATCATTACCCACCAATACAGCTGCCAAATGAGGAACTTTTTCGCCCCGTTCTTTCATTTGGGCCACCTCAACGGTGATTTCTTCTTTAATCTGGTTCGATACTTTTCTTCCGTCAAGGATTTCCATGGGTTGTATTGGCTTTTTGGTTCTGACTACTGACTACTGACTACTGACTACTGACTACTGACTAAAGTTATCTCATATTTTGCATCATCTGCATCATCTTTTTGCCGCCTCCGCCTTGCATCATCTTCATCATCTTGCTCATTTGATTGAACTGTTTGAGCAACTGATTCACTTCTTGGATAGAGGTTCCGCTACCTGAAGCAATTCGTTTTTTACGGCTGGCATTTAGCATGGATGGTGTAGATCTTTCTTCGGGGGTCATGGAATGGATAATAGCTTCAATATGTTTAAAGGCATCATCATCAATATCCAATCCTTTCAAAGCCTTTCCTGCACCTGGAATCATTCCCATTAGGTCTTTCATGTTCCCCATTTTCTTGATTTGCTGAATCTGGCTCAAGAAATCATCAAACCCAAACTTATTCTTGGCAATTTTCTTTTGAATCTTACGAGCCTGTTCTTCATCAAACTGTTCTTGGGCACGCTCTACCAAGGATACCACGTCTCCCATTCCAAGAATACGATCGGCCATTCGGGATGGATGGAACACATCAATGGCTTCCATTTTTTCTCCTGTACCGATAAACTTGATGGGTTTGTCGACCACAGATTTAATGGAAATGGCAGCACCCCCTCGGGTATCACCATCGAGTTTGGTAAGGATAACACCGTCAAAGTTCAAAACATCGTTAAACGCTTTCGCGGTATTCACAGCATCTTGACCGGTCATCGAATCCACCACAAACAAGGTTTCCTGGGGTTCTATGGCTTTATGAATGTTGGAAATTTCATCCATCATCTGTTCATCCACGGCCAAACGACCTGCGGTATCAATGATTACCACATTACACCCTGTACTTTTTGCGTGGGCAATACCTGCCTTGGCAATAGCTACGGGGTCATTATTGTCACGATCGGAATATACCTCTACTCCTATTTGGTCACCTACAACATGTAACTGATCTATCGCCGCTGGACGGTATACATCACAAGCTACCAAAAGTGGCTTCTTGGTTTTTTTGTTCTTGAGGTAATTGGCAAGTTTACCGGAAAATGTTGTTTTACCGGAACCTTGCAGACCAGACATTAAAATTACAGAAGGGTTGCCAGATAAATCTATTTCCTCTGCTTCGCCTCCCATTAATTCGGTAAGCTCGTCCTTTACCAATTTAACCATGAGCTGACCTGGTTGTAATGAGGTCAGTACATTTTGGCCCAAAGCTTTTTCTTTTACCGTATTGGTAAATTCCTTGGCAATTTTGAAGTTAACGTCAGCATCCAATAAAGCTCTTCGAACTTCCTTGAGGGTCTCTGCTACATTGATTTCAGTAATCTGACCATGCCCTTTGAGGACGTGAAGTGCTTTATCTAATTTTTCACTTAAATTATCGAACATGTGTTCTTTGTTTTAAAGGAGGGACAAATTTAAGAATAATATAAAAGAAAAAGGACGGCTTTGGGGAGAGCCGTCCTTCTTTTGGAAAAAAGATTGGGGAAAAATTTTATGGTTTCTCAAATACCAAGGTATCTACCGAACCATCATCGTTCTCATCTTTAAGTTCGATTCGGGTGGAAGTTATGGAAACTACCTTCCAATCTTCGGTCAATTCTGCAAGGTCGTCTCCTGTATCAAAATTGATATAGAACTTCAAACCTTCTTCTGAATCTCTTAGTACCCTCCAAATTCCATTGGCTATTGGATCGGCATTGACAGACACTTCAACTTGATACATCGTGGAGAAATTAAAATCCATTCCTGCATAGGAAGCGGTCATATCCATTTCTCCTTCTTGATAAAGGGCTACATTCCATGGTCCGCCCATAGCAATATTTCTGATTTCAGTAACATCACCATCACCAGCACTATCATCACATACTTTTAACAATACCATTTCGTGATCTGTTTCTTCAATCCTAAATTTTAATCGGTTTTCAAACATTTCCTTGATCGGCCATTCAAAACTAACTCCAGGTTCGTCTCCTATAGAAATCATTAGGGATAGCTGAAATTGACTATTTAAACCAATATCCCAGGTCCCTTCCATAGTATTTGTTCCATTTCCAAGTGTTACTACTCCATCTGCCATAAATTGGAATTCATACCCTAAAAGCCGCTCTATTTCTTCTCCTTGGTTCTTAACTTTTTTAACTACCCATTCGCATTCCTTAAGTAGTGCTATAAATGCCTCTCTATCAACTTCTTCTGCAGGATCTATATCACATCTCTTTTTAAGAATTATCCTATTGCCGCCATCTTTATATAATTTGATGACTCCTTCTTCGATTTTGTAAACATACCATTCTAAAGAAAAGTCTACCATAGCTTCGAATTCAAGGCTTAACAACACTCCGTTGTCAGTCATACTTGTACTCCAAGTACCCGTTGTGGACGCACCCATGGAATTGGACATTACGACGCTTCCATCCTCGGTGAATGTCATTAAATGCTCCAAATATTGTTCGGTATTGTCCATTTCTCCACGGATTACCTGCCTAACCTCAAGAGGGCAAGCAACTAAGAACGCATCTAACTCTTCTTCGGTGAAATCATCATCATTATAATTATCATCATCATCTTCATCACATTGGTTTTTGGCCAATTCCAAAGCTGCCGCCAATTCTGTATTGTTCTCTACAACCACCTCAGTTCCATCATGCTTTCGCAGCGTAACAGGGAATTCTATACTAATCAGGTCACCTTCTTCAAGCTCTTCGAAGAACCTTCTCATTCCTTGATCGCTTTCTACAATTACCTGTCCTGATTGTTGATTATCCACCCCAAAAGTAAATAAGGTGATAGGGTACACAAAATCGATACATTCAATATCATCATCATCACCACCTTCAATACAATCCCTAGCCAACAACTCTAAATCGTCTTGGTTTTCAATAGTTATTTCACTAAAATCTGAAAGGGTAATAGTAATGGGGAATATAATGTCCAAAATGTCATCGTCATCGTCAAGCTCATCAAAAATTTCTTCAACCACCTCCAAATCACTTTCGGAATCAATGGTTACTTCAACTCCATTGACATTTACTGTATAGGGAAATTGAATGGCCAAACAACTGGCGCCATCTATAATATTATCGTAAGAACCGTCATTGGATGATGTTTTTTCTATTAAAACAGCAGTTGAAGAGTTAGCGGCAATGGTCTGTTGTTCATCTCCACCTCCGATTTCTTCATATTCTTCTTGGCAAGAAGAAAAGCCAAGAACAAGTGCAACAAGGGCTACGCGTAATATGTTGCTAATCAAATTTTTCATAATGTTTGAATTTTGGGGTTAGAATTCAACCTTTAAACAACTCGCCAAAAAAAAACCCTACTTTTTCTTAAAAATTTTCAAATATATTTGAGTCGACAAACAAACTCCTGCCCATGAGCAATGTATGCGAAGATCATATTTTCAGCAAAATTTTTAAGACCCATTCCAAAACGGTCTTCAACTACATCTTTTATAAGTTTGGGAATGAGGAGAAGGCGCACGATGCCGTACAGGAAGCCTTTGTTAAACTTTGGCAAAATTGCACCAAGGTCAGTCCAGAGAAAGCTAAATCATATGTTTACACAGTAGCCAACAACCTTTATTTAAATGTAATAAAGGCCGAAAAGGTAAGATTGAAGCATGCTGATAGCTTAAGCAATGACCGCACCAATGAGTCCCCAGAATTTTTAATGGAGGAAAAAGAATACAAGGAAAAACTGGACAACGCCCTGAATGCTTTGCCCGAAAACCAACGGACCACTTTTTTGCTCAATAGAATCGACGGGAAAAAGTACGCGGATATTGCGGAAATTGAGGGTGTGAGTGTAAAAGCTATTGAAAAAAGGATGCATTTGGCTCTCAAGAGTTTACGAGAACAAATTGATGGAATTTAAAAATTTCAGTGTATTACAAATTATAAGGTAGGGTATTTTTAAAGGTAGTTGTTATTATAACGTAAAGCATAGAACCCATGCAAGAAAATTATTTGGCAAAATGGCTGAGCGATGAGCTTTCAGAGGAAGAGCTTCAGGAGTTTCAAAATTCCGAAGCGTATGCCTCGTACCAAAAGCTCAAGGAAGCTACAAGCAGTTTGAGGGCACCCGATTTTGATTCGGAAAAAGCCTTGCAACGCTTGAAAGATGAACATATCGCGAATGCTCCAAAAGTGATTTCCTTGAATCCTTTCAAGAAATTCCTTAGGGTCGCTGCGGTTATTGCCATACTGCTTGCTGGTTCCTATTTTTATATAAACACTTTAGACGAGAGAGTTACTACAGAATTTGCCGAACGTTCCGAAGTTGTGCTTCCGGATGATTCCGAAATCTTTTTGAACGCAGATTCCCAAGTATCCTACAGCGAAAAAAATTGGGACAACAAAAGAAACATTGAATTAAAAGGTGAGGCCTTCTTTAAAGTGGCCAAAGGAAAAAAATTCACCGTTTCCACCGATCATGGAACTGTCGCCGTATTGGGAACACAATTCAACGTGGAAAACAGAAAAGGCTTTTTTGAGGTAACTTGTTATGAAGGTTTGGTGAGCGTTACCCATAATAATAAAGAATCCAAATTACCTGCTGGAACCTCTTTCTTGGTGATCAACGGAAAAATTATCAGTACTGGAACACCTGATGGCACTCTACCCTCTTGGATGAACAATGAAAGTAGTTTTGAAAGTATTCCTTTAAAATATGTATTTGCCGAACTTGAAAGACAATTCAACATCAAAGTATCAACAGAAAATATAGATACAAACCTATTATTTACAGGGTCTTTTAACAACACAGACTTAAATATGGCGTTAAAAAGTATAAGTACCCCCTCCCAAACACATTACAGAATAGACGGAGACAACGTACTTTTTTATGCTGGGAACACACTACAATAAGCATTTAAGCCTCGCCTTGGTTTTTTTGTTTTTCCTGTTTTGCAATATCAATGCACAAGAAAAGCAACAGTCTCCCCTTGCCCTAATTTCCTACATAAAATCCTTAGAAGACCGCTTTAATATCAAGTTTTCCTATATAGATGAAGATTTGGAAGGACTTACGATAACAATACCAGAAAATCTGACCTCATTGGAAGATATTCTGCAATACGTTGAGGATTCGCTTCAAATTGAAGCTGACAAACTTAACGACAGATACTACACGCTTTCCAAAGACAATCGAGTAAATATCTGTGGGGTTGTTTTGGACAATTTTGCCGAAAATACGGTCATGGGTGCCACTGTGGAAGTATTGGGAGAAGATGTTGCCAAAATAACGGACAATAATGGTGCCTTCTCTTTAGAAAATATTCCCCGAGATGCATCACTTCAAATTAGATACTTAGGTTATATAACCAAATATGTAAAAGTTGAGACACTATTACAGCAGGGAGATTGCCCTAAAATTCTATTGGCACAATATTATGAGCAATTGGATGAGGTGTTCGTCTATAAATACCTTACTTCTGGAATCATAAAAGAGAAAGATGCGAGTATCACCCTCAACACTGCAGAGTTTGGAATACTTCCAGGACTTATTGAGCCTGACATTCTGCAAACCGTACAGGCTTTGCCCGGTATTAAAAGTATAGACGAAACCGTATCGGATATTAATGTGCGTGGTGGCACCAATGACCAAAACCTTATACTTTGGAACGGAATCAAAATGTACCAATCCGGGCATTTCTTTGGGTTGATATCCGCCTTTAACCCCTACCAAACAGACAAAGTGACCATTTACAAAAACGGAACCCCCGCAAACTTCGGGGATGGCGTAAGCAGTGTCATTCAAATGGAAACGGGCAATACCATCCCAGACACCTTTAAAGGGGGCGGTGGATTTAACTTGATAAGTGGCGATGTTTATGCAGAAGCGCCCATAACCAACAAGCTAGGAATTCAATTTTCAGCACGACGCTCAGCAACCGATTTTTTAAAAACGCCAACCTACAAACAATTCATCAATAGGGCCTTTCAGGATAGTGAAATCACCCTCCAAAACAACAACACTGTTGATGATGAATTCATTAGGAATGAAGATTTTTTCTTTTATGATTTTTCTGGGAAAATCCTATACGACCTTAACAAAAATCATAAAATCCGACTAAGTGCCATACGCATCAAGAACAATTTAAAATTTGAAGAAACGAATGTTTCCGCAGATGAAACCAACATCAGCTTGTTAAAACAGGACAATATTTCGGTTGGTGGCCAAATACAGAGCAAGTGGTCGGGTAGATTTTCCACGCACCTCAATGTATACTACTCCAGATACAATTTGGATGCGCAAAACATTTTTGCCAATCAGGTCCAGCAGTTGTTTCAGAACAATCAAGTGACGGAAAATGCACTCAAGTTCGACACAAATTATATCCTAACGGATGAATTTAGTTGGAACAATGGGTATCAATATATTGAAACGGGAATAAAAAACTTTACCGAAATCAATCAACCTGACTTCTTCAGCAAAGTTATAGAGGTTGCCCGAATCCATGCCCCATACACAGAATTTGGGTATAGTTCTTTTGAGAACAAGTTCATTGGAAAAATCGGTGCCCGCTTTAACTTTATTGAGAACCTGGACACCTTCAAAAAATTGTTGATCGAACCAAGAATCAACCTAAATTTCAAATTGGCCAACTACTTAAGAGCTGAAGTGTTGGGAGAATTCAAAAGTCAAACCACCAACCAAATTATTGATTTGGAGCAAAACTTTTTAGGGATAGAAAAACGCAGATGGATTCTATCCAATGACAATACGCTTCCCGTGACCAAAAGCAAGCAAGGCTCATTTGGCATCAATTATGAGAAAAACAATTTTTATGTGGGTATCGAAGGCTTCTACAAAAATGTGGGTGGTATCAGTACCAGCACCCAAGGATTCCAAAACCAGTATCAATTTTCGGGGGAAATAGGGAGTTACGATGTTCAAGGGATTGAATTGCTTATCAATAAAAAAGGGGACAACTACAGCACTTGGCTGAGCTATGCCTACAACAAAAATGATTACACTTTCGATTCGATTGTACCGCAATCTTTCCCCAACAATCTGGACATTAGGCACACGGTTACCTTTGCCAGCACCTACACCTACAAGGACCTGAAATTGAGTATTGGTTTGAACTACAGGACCGGTAAGCCGTTTACAGAGCCTGTTGAGGGCGACGAAGGGTTGGACCAAGGCTATTATCCACCAAGAATCAATTACCAGCCCCCGAACAGCAGTAGATTACCTGAATATTTCCGGGCCGATGCTTCTGCTATTTACAATTTCCAAATCAGCAGGACCATACGAGCCAATGCGGGACTGTCAATTCTTAATTTTACGGACAGAAAAAACACCCTCAACAAATATTATCGAGTCAATGAAAATGATGAAATCGAGACTATTGAAAACTTTTCATTGGGCATTACCCCGAATGTGAGTTTTAGGGTGAGTTTTTAAATTTTGTAATTTTATTAAATCAATCTCCCCGATTCAGCAAGTCTGAATCACCCCTCTTTGTGCAAAGAGCGGAGCTTTTAAAGTAGAGATTGATGAAAAAACGAATCCACAACCGCAAGGAACTAGAACAGTTTCGAAAAAAATTACGGAAAAACTTAACTCCAGCCGAAGCCTTTCTGTGGCGACATCTAAAAGCCAAAAAATTACAGGGAAGACGTTTCAACCGTCAACATAGCATCAAAAACTATATCGTAGATTTTTATTGCGCTTCTGAAAAACTTGTAATAGAATTGGACGGAGCTATTCATAACACACCCCACGCCCAAGAATACGATGCAAAACGCACCAAAATTTTAAATGAATTGGGCTATACCGTAATACGATTTGAGAACAAAATGGTATTTGAAAACTTGGAATCCGTGCTGTCGGAAATCTCAGAACATTTCACACAAACCCTATAAGATTCTCCCTTTTAAAAGGGAGACATATTTTGACCAAAGGTCAAAATACAGAGGGATTACATCCTCTCAGGAACATCTATACCCAACAAGCGGAACGCCGACTGAATCACCTCGCCCACTTTTTGCGATAACTGTACCCTAAAGTTTTTCTTTTGCTCATCCGTTTCACCCAAAATGGATACCTGCTGGTAGAAGGAATTGAACTCCTTCACCAAATCATAGGTGTAGTTGGCAATCAAGGCAGGACTAAAGTTTTCCGCTGCCAACTGAACCGTTTCGGGAAACAATTGAATCTGTTTCAATAATTCTTTTTCCTTTTCGTGCAGATCCAATGAGGTCTCGACTGCGCTCGACCTGACATTGTTCGCCTTGCGAAGAATGGACTGAATCCTGGCGTAGGTATACTGAATAAACGGCCCTGTGTTCCCTTGGAAATCTACCGACTCCTCAGGATTGAACAAGATGCGCTTTTTAGGATCTACTTTTAAAATGTAGTATTTAAGGGCACCCAAACCAATGGTTCGGTACAATTGCTTTTTCTCTTCCTCGGAATACCCTTCCAACTTGCCCAATTCTTGTGAAATAGACTCGGCCGTATCCTCCATATTTTTGATCAGGTCGTCCGCATCCACTACGGTACCTTCCCTACTCTTCATTTTACCACTGGGCAAGTCCACCATTCCGTAGCTCAAGTGATACAATTGTTCTGCCCAAGCATAGCCCAATTTTTTAAGGATAAGGAACAACACCTTAAAATGATAGTCCTGTTCGTTCCCTACAGTGTACACCATTCCGTTGATGTCCGGGAAATCGGTTACCCGTTGGATGGCCGTACCGATATCTTGGGTCATATACACTGCCGTACCATCGGAACGCAACACAATTTTTTCATCCAATCCATCCTCGGTGAGGTCTATCCAAACACTACCGTCCTCTTTTTTAAAGAAAACACCACGTTCCAATCCATCCTTTACCACATCACGACCCAACAAATAGGTATCGCTTTCATAGTACAACGTATCAAAATCAACGCCAAGGTTTTTGTATGTAATATCAAAACCATCGTATACCCAACCGTTCATTTTTTTCCAAAGGGCCACCACCTCATCATCTCCAGCTTCCCATTTACGGAGCATTTCTTGGGCCTCCAACAATATTGGAGCCTCCTTTTCAGCTTTCTCTTTTGGTGTCCCAGCCTCAACTAGTTCAGCAATCTGCTCTTTGTATGCTTTATCAAAAGCCACGTAATATTTACCTACCAAGTGGTCTCCCTTCAATCCAGAAGATTCAGGAGTTTCGCCTTCCCCAAACTTTTGCCATGCCAACATACTTTTACAGATGTGGATGCCACGGTCATTTATAATTTGGGTTTTGTACACCTTTTTACCAGAGGCCTTCAAAATTTCGGCCACCGAATACCCCAAAAGGTTGTTTCGGATGTGTCCCAAGTGCAAGGGCTTATTGGTATTGGGCGAAGAATATTCCACCATTACCGCATCATCGGATTGGGATTTTACATAACCAAAATCGGTTTCATCAGAAATAGCGTTGAAGAAATTCAGATAATAACTATCCTCAATAACAATGTTCAAAAAGCCTTGCACCACATTGCATTTGGACACCTCATCAACATTCTCGACCAAATACTCGCCTATCTTGGTTCCAATCTGAACGGGATTCCCTTTAATTTGACGCAACATCGGAAATACCACTACGGTAATATCACCCTCAAAATCCTTTCGGGTAGGTTGAAATTCCACCGTAGGCAGCTCAACTTGGTACAGTTGTTTTACCGCCTCGATCACTTTTTGGCTCAAATCGTTTTGCAAACTCATCTAAAAGGCTTTTCAGGGCGCAAAACTACGCATTTTTTGGGCTTTTCCCACACCATTATCAAATGGTGGGTTTTAATTTGGCTATTTTTAGATATGCTATTGAACGTCTCCTACAACGATAAAAAAATCACCAAAAAAATTGACGAAGCCGTTGGCAAACCCATCCCCATAAAAGAGCGTTTTGCCATGGGCGGTATCGGTTCTCCCAAATTGTACATTACCGAGACCAGCTTGGATATATACAATCTTCTCGTTTTGGACAATAGTACCAACACTTGTAACATTGAAATTCGCCCCAATGGCATTATCGTTAGGTTCCGTTCCCGCTTGGAAACCTATGGTCTTATAATCCCCTATTACAAATTGAATGTGTACAAAGGGGATATTGGCATTTATTCCATTTATATGGACCATTACTTTATTAAAGTACGTTCGGACACCAAGGCCATCCAACGTTTTTTTCGAAAATTATTGGACCATCGCGCGGACAACCTGCCCACCAATCTGGAAGATCTATGAACATGTTCTAATAAATTACTGGTTGGTGCTTTACCCTCTTATCAACCCCTAGCATCAATCCCCTACGTTGTTAAAATACTATTAAGCCATAACGGTGATTCCGTTTTTCTTTGCACTTTGTCACAAATTCCCCCCGAGTTCGTCTAAACAATAGGCAACCTTTATTGCGAAAAAGGTGTCTTATTAATGAAACCATACATTCAACTATGTCCGTTAAACAGACTATTCTCTTTACTGCTTTTTCCCTTTTAATGAGCATTCCTCTTGTTGCCCAAACCATAAGTTCTCGTTTGGTGGATGCCAAGACACAAAAGGGCATTCCCTATGCTACTATTCAATATGGGGAAAATCAAGGAGTGATCACCAATGAGGAAGGCCGTTTCAGTTTTGTGATGGAAGAAGGCACTTCCCTGCCCGATTCCATTTATGTAACCTCAATGGGATACGAAAAAAAAGGATTCACCCTTGAGCAAATGCAGGACAGCTTGATTCCCTTGAATGCCAAAGCGATCGAACTGAGTGGCGTTTATGTTTTTGACAAGGAGCTGGAGGTGGACGACATTATTGAAAAAATGATAGAGAACATTCCCAAAAACGTAAACAAAAACCCCATAAAACAACGCTTTTTCCTACGGAAATCGGAACTGGCCAATATGCAAAAAGTGGATTTTGGGTTCGAAAAATCATCCATTAAAGAGTTGAACAAGGAGCTTATGGACAGCATCTCGAATTCCATTCCAAAAAATGCAGCTCACTATACCGAAAGTTTTGGCGACCTCTATAAAAACAACACTGATTATAAACTCAACATCATAAAAGCGGCCGACCTGTATGATAAAAAGGAGGTGGGTTCTTTTGAGGATTTGGCAGAGCATATGGAGGAAATCTTTAAACAGAATGTAAAACCAGGCTCTTATCTAAAGATAAAATCAGGCATTTTTAGCGAAAAAATACAAGTGGATTCCATTTTGGACACTATGGACGATGAACGGATAGATCAAGTAAAAAAGGTAAAGGCCCAAGTGGAAAAAGATAGTGTTTCGGGCTTGGTCGACAGCCAACGTTGGCAGTTTAAGGAAATGTTGAGTCAATTGTATTATAAGGAGGACACCAAACTGGACTTTGTGGACAAAACCGGTCGATACGAGTTTAAACTGGCAGGTTACGCCGATATTGGCGACGCAGGTGTTTATGTAGTGGATTTTTGGCCCAAGAGAAGCAGTGCCGACTTTAAAGGGCGCCTCTATATAAATATAGAGGACTTTGCCGTAATGCGACTGGACTTTACCAACACCCAACGCCTGCGAAATTTTAGATTGTTGGGCATTACCTACCGGGAAACAGTGTACAAGGGCACCATGCGTTTTGCCAAATTATCCAATGGCAAGTACGATCTTCAGTTTATGGATTTGTCCGATGGTAAATACTTTGGTGTGGACCGACCACTAAAAGTGGTGGAAAAGAACAAACACGTAAAAGGACGCCGCAAGCAGAACGAACTAAAATTGAACATTGACTTTCGTATGAACATGACCAACAAGTGGGAATTGGTAGTGTTCAACCAAGACGAAATTGCGGAAAACGAGTTTAAAACCTACAAGGAAGACAAAACGGTTCGAGCCACCTATATGCCCCGATACAACCCAGAGTTCTGGAAAGGCTTCACCATTATGGAGCCTAACCAGGCCATTCGAGGGTTTACGGCCGAAGAGGAATAGATTTCAGATAGATATCTTAGATATCAGATGTTAGATTACAGAGGTCGGATAATGGGAGTTCCAAGGCTTGATGGCAACTTGCCATTTATGGCATTAAACCATTTTCCAAACTATTGTTACTTGCTTACCTAAAGGTAAGAATGGAAAAAGGAGAAGTTTTATTGCAATGGATTGAAGATTGGTACGGCTCTCCTGAAGAACTCGCCAAAGTTCTGGATTTGGCCGTAGAAATGCTGTTTTATTTAGAGGAAGATACGTTCGACCGTAAAGAAGTGCAACAAGTGGTTGCTGCGCTTCGGGGTATTGTGGTTGGGTTGAGGAATAGTTACTAAGTTTATAAAATACGAAAACCTTCCTATCAAACAGCAGAGCAAGCAAGTTCGACATGACGATGACGTCATTTCGAAATGAGATGCAAAGCAGCGATTGAGAAATCTCAACTATCCTTAAATTTCTCACACTCCTTTTAGTCGGTTCGAAATGACAAAAAAATACCTTGAGATAATTCGTGCAATTCGTGTCAACCAAAAAAGATTTCTCGACTGTTCCTTCGACTGCGCTCAGGGTGACAGCTCGAAATGACATTGAAAATTGAGCATTGTAGATTGTTTATTGCCCATTACCAATTGCTCATTGTCTGGGCTGGAGAAGTTTCCCCAAAAGGTATAGCGCAACCATAATCAAAAGCATCAGCAGGAGCACAAAAAAGACATTCAACAAAGTTGGTCCAAAACCAAGTTCATCCACATTTAAAAATGGATAGGGATAAAACCCTGAGAATTGCCCTCGGACCATCACAAAAACCAAATACCCTAAAGGGTACAACAACCATTTGGAGAGATGTTTCCAAGCAACAACGGTCCTGGCACAAAACATGAGCCAATACACATACATAAATGCGGGGATTATGGTATGCAACAGTTCGTCCACCACCATTTGTAGTCCTGTTGGATCCCAAATTTTACGTAGCACGAATTGATACACCACTCCCACCACCACAATAAACGTAGTTAAGGCAATGGGTGTTGTCTTTTTATGGAAAAGGGCCGATCGTTTTTGGTCGGCACCAAATACTTGGGTAGTAAAGAAAAGAGCCACCAACGTATTGGTCAGTATCGTAAAGAAGCTAAAAAATCGTACCAAGCTCTCGGCAATGCCTGCTTCTCGATTTTGAATCATTAAATACAATTGGGCAAGTACGGCAAACCAGCCCATGCAAAGTCCCAAGATTTCAAAATTTCTGCGCATGGTTGAATTTGTACAATTTACAATAATCAATTATCAATGGACATACACCCCTAAGGTCCCAGGAGACAATTTATGCCTTGGGCAAAAACACTTCGGCCATCATGCAACGGGCACTTCCACCACCACAGGTTTCAATGGTATCCAATGGGCTGTGAATGATCGCACAATGCTTTTCAATGGCTTTTATTTGTTGCTCTGTCAAACTGTTATATGCTTGCGTGCTCATTACCATATAACGTTGATCGTTGGCCCCCACCACTTGGAGCATATTGCCCGCAAAGTGGCACATTTGATCCTCCGTGATCCTTATGACCTCTTTTCCGTCCATTTTTATATGTTCCACCACATTTTTCCGTTCCTTTTTATCGTCAATGGAATCGAGGCAAATCACGGCAAAGTCCTCCGCCATGGCCATCATTACGTTGGTGTGGTAAATGGGCAATCGCTTACCATCCACCGTTTGGTTGGCATGAAAAATTACGGGGAAGCAATCAAAATCCTCGCAAAACTCTATAAAAAGTTCTTCGTGTGCTCGCTCGGAAAGGGCACAATACGCTTTTTGGTTGACTCTATCTTTTAAGATACTACCTGTTCCTTCCAAAAACACTCCCTCCTCTTCGGCAGCCGTATAATCCATGACATTGTTAATCACAAAACCATTCTCCTCCAGCAGCTCAAAAACATCTTCCCTACGTTCCTTTCTTCGATTTTCGGCAAACATCGGGTACACACAAACGGTTCCGCTCTCGTGAAAAGACACCCAATTGTTCGGAAATATAGAATCGGGGGTGTCCTGCTCCATATTATCGCTAATGGTAATCACATTAACGCCGTGCTCCCGTAAAACGGTTACAAATTGGTCGAACTCTTGCTGTGCCTTTTTATTGATTTCGGCATTTTTTAGATGCGGGTCTTCCTGAAAGTAATTGTTGACCGCAGTTTGCTCGTTCATCCTAAAGTTTACTGGACGCACCATAAGAATGGTGTTGGTAATCTGTTTTCTCAATACTTTGACTGTTTAGATCAAACCTGTGGCAGCAGGAAGTAGGGTTAAAAATTATGCTCTGATCAAAGGCATGGTGCTGCACCGCAGCAGGCCTTCTTGTTTGGCTATTTCGGCATAGGGAATCTCCTCTACGGTGAATCCCTGGTCCCTAAGCCAATTGTTCAATCTAGTAAAACTCTTTTCCGAAACCACCACTTCGGGGGAAATGGAAAAAACATTACTGAACATTTGGTACATTTCGTCTTTATCAATTTCAAAAATATTTTCTGGCCCGAAGAAATCCACCAAGTATTGGTATTCCTCCTCTACCAAAAATCCATTTTTATGTAAAATTGCCTTGTCTTTACCTACGGGCTGGAAACAACAATCCAAATGCAATGCATTCTCCTTTGGGTCGGTGTTGGATTTTCGCAGCTCGAAGGATTTTACCGTTTTATGGGGAAACATTTCCCGAATAAATTCTACGGCTTCGATATTGGTTCTTGCGGTAATATAACCCGCATAATCATCACCAGTGTAGGTTCCGATAAAAATATGGTCGTTCCAGGGCATTACATCTCCACCTTCAATATGAACTTCTTCTGGTGGCCTAATAATTTTTTTAGGATCTATTTTCTCGAGCACTTCATGAATTGCTTCAAACTCACGTTCCCGATTGGGCAAAATATTGGCATGAAACAACTTATCCTCAATAACAAAAGCTATATCCCGTGCAAAAATTTGATTACAATCCTTAAGAACCTCTGGTCGGTAAACCTTAACTCCGTATTTATGGAATACTTGGGCAAAAGCATCCATTTCCTTAACCATATCCGCCTCTTTAGGATATTTTCCTGCCTTAATATGCTCAATTGATTTAGGGTCGTAAGCTTCTTCAATTGTAGGAACAGGCCCATTACTTTGAGTAGTTCCCAGAATAACAGCTTTTAAAGTACTGGTCTCATCAACAACGTTCAATTCAATCATAAAAGATGTATTAGGGCCAAAAAATACAGGCCATCAAAACAATAAGGAAAATCCTTATAAATTCTATGGCAAATCTAATGTTTTAGTTGAATTTATTAACTAATCAAAATGATAAAATCACCCACCTTATTTCGGGAATAAATCCTAAAAACAAGGGTAATTCATTTTAGGCCAAAAAGTTGTTCATCAAATAGTTAAAATCACTGTCAAAACCTAAAAAACTGACAAATGTCAGGTTATCGATTCATTTTTATGATTACATTTGTATTAAGATTTTTCCTACTTATGAAAAATATTGTAATTACATCTATTTTATTAGCGACCTTATTTATCGTTATGGGAGGCATGGATGTTTTCCAAAGAATGGAGCGAATCAGTTTTGTCTCCAAAGCAGATTCGAATATACTGGTTGATACCATTTATGCGGTTAAATACGATGACTGTATCAAGGAGAGTGATTTTCCAAATGGATATCCTTTACATTCCGAACAAATGAAGAGCGAAGATGAGGATTGGTATTTTACCAAGGTCAATGAATCGGCAAGAAAATACGGGAAATCCTTGGATTCGACCTTGAAAAATTTGAGTACCGTGGATGCACATGACTTTATCCATCAAACATTTCAAAAAGCAAAAAATGCTATAACAGACAATGATATTTCGGAAATCCAGAAACACTACCATTGTGAAATTATGCGAATATGCTATGATAGCGACAGGTCTTTAAACCAAAGCTCTGTAGGAAGACTTTAGTACTGTATCTATCAAAAAAAGGGGCGAAAATATCGCCCCTTTTTTATTTTATCGTCCCAAATCTTATCTTTTTTCCACAGGAACAAAGTCTCTATAGTTTTCTCCGATATAAACTTGTCTAGGTCTACCAATCGGTTCTTTTCTGAGTCTCATTTCTCTCCATTGTGCAATCCAACCCGGCAATCTGCCCAAGGCAAACATTACAGTGAACATTTCAGTTGGGATACCCAATGCACGGTAAATGATTCCAGAGTAGAAATCCACATTCGGGTATAGCTTTCTGTCCACAAAGTATTTGTCTTCCAATGCTTCTTTTTCCAATCCTTTGGCAATATCCAAAATAGGATCATCGATACCAAGGTTGCCCAATACTTCGTCCGCAGATTTTTTAATGATTCTAGCTCGTGGATCAAAGTTTTTGTATACGCGGTGTCCAAAGCCCATTAGTCTGAACGGATCATTCTTATCCTTGGCTTTGGCCATATATTTTTTAGTGTCCCCTCCATCGGCCTCGATTGCTTCAAGCATTTCAAGAACGGCTTGGTTAGCACCACCGTGCAATGGTCCCCAAAGTGCCGAGATACCTGCAGAAAGTGATGCAAAAAGCCCAGCGTGTGACGATCCCACAATACGCACAGTGGACGTTGAGCAGTTTTGCTCGTGATCAGCGTGCAATATCAGTAATTTATCTAGAGCGTCTATTGCAATTCTATCCTTTTTGTATTCCTGATTTGGTCTTTTGAACATCATTTTATGAATGTTCTCCACATAACCCAAGGTGTCATCTCCGTAATCCAACGGAAGACCTTTTTTCTTACGCATGGCCCAAGCTACCAAAACTGGGAATTTGGCCAGAATCCGTACAATGGAATTGTACATGGCTGATTCTGAAGACACATCCACGCAAGATGGGTTAAAAGCGACCAAGGCGCTGGTCAACGAAGAAAGTACTCCCATTGGGTGTGCTGATTTTGGAAAACCATCCAAAATTTTCTTCATTTCCTCATCCACTTGGGACTCTTCCTTAATATCATTATGAAATTTTTCGAGCTGCTCCTTGTTGGGCAATTCCCCAAAAATCAAAAGATAAGCTACTTCCAAAAAGTCGGCTTTTTCTGCTAAATCTTCAATCGAATATCCACGATACCTTAATATTCCCTGCTCACCGTCCAGAAAAGTTATGGCACTCTCACAAGATCCCGTGTTCTTGTATCCTGGATCTATTGTCACCATTCCTGTTGAGGCCCTCAAAGTTTTGATATCTATGGCCAATTCATCTTCAGTACCTTTGATAACAGGGAATTCATACTTTTCTCCCCCATATTCGAGTATAGCTTTATCCGACATTTTATATTTTAATAGATTAGTAAAAATTGATTCCGAAAATTACGAAAAAGCACTACCATTAACAATTTACAGCCG
The DNA here is from genome assembly GCF_051494225.1 of Flagellimonas lutimaris. Lineage (GTDB taxonomy): Bacteria > Bacteroidota > Bacteroidia > Flavobacteriales > Flavobacteriaceae > Flagellimonas > Flagellimonas lutimaris_A. Next base: position 137,579 of record NZ_JBNPYE010000006.1, read on the forward strand.
CTATTTAAGTTGATATTAACGCTAAAATGATATAGAAAATTTACTTAATCCATTTTATACAGCTGATCATAATATTGATCAACGGATTTCTTCCAAGTAAAACGCTTTTTCCTAGCTGCAGCCTGAATTTTTTTCCAGGTAGGTCTATCATTTTCGAACACATCCAAAGCAATATCCAAAGCTTCCAACATGTTTTTTATTTTTTCATCATAGCTATCTCCATCAAAAGAAAAACCCGTCTTCATGTGATCTACGGTATCCTTTAATCCACCTGTGTGATGAACCAAACAAGGGTTACCGTTTCGCATGGCCAACATTTGACTGATTCCACAGGGCTCAAAAAGACTGGGCATAAAATAAAGGTCGGATTCCAAATACATGGAATCGATCAGTTTTTCCGATTGACCATTGGTGAATATAAAATTCTTATGTTCATAGCTCAACTTTCGAAAAAGCTCTTCATATTCCGGGGCACCCGTACCCAACAACATAAAAATACCATCAACCTTTTCCAGCTTTTTCAGTATTTCAACAAAAGCCTCTGGTGAACGCATGAAAAAATAAAACTTTTGCTCTGTTAAACGGGCTACACTGGATGCGATAAATCTTGGTCTTTCATCTACAAATGCCATGATCTTCTCCCCTGTATGGGCCAAAAAATCGGCTTTATACTTTTTGGATTCTTCCTGTAACCACATAAATAGGGCTTTTACGGTGTTCCTGTAAATGTTTCCCTTCTTTTCCTTATTGATGTTTTTGTAGTTACATCCATTCAAAATTCCAAATAATCGACCTTCTTTATCTGCTTCTTGCAAATCCATTTCCAATCCTTCGCCTCCAATAAATTCAGGTGGGGAACTCGGTTGTAGTACATCCTCTTTATAAGAAGGTGAAACGGTATGCACCGCATCGGCAAACCGAATTCCCACTGCCATTAGGTTGATACAATCCTGATATCTATGATCCATTAGTTTTTGATAATCCAAGGGTACATTTGGAAACCAGTTTTTCAAGGATGAATAGTTACCATCAAAAGGTCGTATCCCCTGAATGGCCAAATTGTGGATACTGTAAACAACGCGTATATCCTTAAGATTGGTGTAATCTGGGTGATATTCCCTTAAAAACAACAATAAACTGGAATGCCAGTCGTGTAAGTGTACCAAGTCAACATCTCCAAAAGCTCCGTGCTTTATGGCTTCTGCCACCGCAGTACAAAAAATAAAATACTTAATGGCATCGGTGTAGAAAGGTTCTTGTGGGTCGTTATGGTAAATGTGTGCAATATCTCCGGCCTCTATCTCTGGATGATGCAGGACATAGTGGAAAATGTTCGGAAACTCCTTTTTGGGCTTGACCTCATACAATTCTGCGGTGTAACCCATACCACGAAGGGTAAAATTCAAAGTAGTTCTGGGCAATCCCCCGTGATGAAGTCTTGAATAGGCCGGCACAACAACATGCACCTTATCGCCCCGTTCGGAAATCTGCCGTGGCACATCGCGGACTACATCGCCCATGCCGCCCGCTTTACAATTTTCCAAAGCATCGTTTTCAGCGGCAACAAAAAGAAAGTTATTCATGTGGGAGAATTTGTATGGTAGTTTAGTGAACCCTTAATTTAACCAAACTTTATTAGTGAAACAAAAAAAAGCCTTTCCCATTTGGAAAAGGCTTTTGTTATGCTAAAAAATCATTAAGCTTATTTTACCTTGAAGGCTTTTTCTTGAGGGTAGTAAGCGATGTCGCCCAACTCCTCCTCAATTCTCAATAATTGATTGTATTTGGCCATACGGTCACTCCTAGAAGCTGAACCGGTTTTAATCTGGCCAGTGTTCAATGCCACAGCCAAATCAGCGATGGTGTTGTCTTCTGTTTCACCAGATCTGTGAGACATTACAGAGGTATACCCAGCATTCTTAGCCATATTTACGGCAGCGATGGTCTCGGTCAAAGTTCCAATTTGGTTCACTTTGATCAAGATTGAATTGGCGATGCCGTTTTCAATTCCACGAGACAAACGCTCTACATTGGTCACAAATAAATCATCACCAACCAATTGTACCTTGTCACCTATTTTTTCGGTAAGCAACTTCCAACCGTCCCAATCGTTCTCATCCATACCATCCTCAATGGAAATGATTGGATATTTTTCACAAAGGTCTGCAAGGTATTGAGCTTGTTCTTCAGAGGTTCTCACCATTCCCTTATCCCCTTCAAACTTGGTGTAATCATATTTACCATCAACATAAAACTCTGCAGAGGCACAATCCAAGGCAATCATCACATCATCACCCAATTTGTAACCTGCTTTTTCAACAGCTTTTCCAATGGTATCCAAAGCATCTTCGGTACCGCCTTCCAAGGTAGGTGCAAAACCACCTTCGTCACCTACAGCAGTACTCAAGTTGCGGTCGTGCAATACTTTTTTAAGGTTATGGAAAATCTCAGTTCCCATTTGCATGGCATGGCTGAAATCTTTTGCCTTAACTGGCATTACCATAAACTCTTGGAATGCAATTGGAGCATCGGAGTGCGACCCTCCATTAATAATGTTCATCATTGGCACCGGAAGCGTGTTGGCGCTAACCCCCCCTACATAACGGTACAACGGCATACCCAACTCGTTGGCTGCTGCTTTTGCTGCGGCCAAGGATACTCCCAAGATAGCGTTGGCTCCCAATTTTGATTTGTTTGGTGTACCATCCAAATCAATCATGGTTTGATCGATATAGTTCTGCTCAAAAACAGAAGTACCTATCAATTCCTCTGCTATGATGGTATTTACGTTGTTCACGGCTTTACCAACTCCTTTACCCATAAAGGAATCGCCACCATCGCGCAACTCAACGGCTTCATGCTCTCCAGTAGAGGCTCCTGAAGGTACTGCTGCCCTTCCCATAATTCCATTTTCTGTTACTACATCTACTTCTACTGTTGGATTTCCTCTGGAATCCAATATCTGTCTTGCATGAATGTTGATAATGATGCTCATTTTAATTCAATATTTTTAGTTGTGATTATTGGGCTAAGATACAAAAGGTGTCGTTTTTAACTCCATGAAATTACTCACAAAACGCACTTAATTGCTTAAAAACAAAACTATAACGTTTTAGTTTTTCCTAGCCTTGATCAAATCAAAGAACTGGTCGAACAGATAATCTGCATCGTGTGGTCCAGGACTTGCTTCTGGGTGGTATTGTACCGAGAATACATCTTTGTTTTTCATTTTAATTCCAGCCACGGTTTGATCGTTCAAATGCGTATGGGTGATTTCCAACTCGGCATTTGCTTCGGTTTCTTCCCTATTTACAGCAAATCCATGGTTTTGTGAGGTAATTTCTCCTTTTCCGCTCATTAGGTTTAGGATAGGGTGATTGATACCTCTATGCCCATTGTGCATTTTATAGGTTGAAACTCCGTTGGCCAATGCCAAAACTTGGTGTCCCAAACAAATGCCGAACAATGGCTTGTCAGAAGCAATCATTTCTTTGGTCGCTGCCACGGCATCGGTTAAAGGTTCCGGGTCACCAGGGCCGTTGGAGATAAAATATCCATCAGGATTCCACTCCTCCATTTCATTGTAAGATGTATTGTAAGGGAAAACTTTTATATAGGCTCCTCTTTTTGCCAAGTTTCTTAGTATATTTTTCTTGATCCCTATGTCAAGTGCCGAAATTTTGTATTCGGAGTTTTCATCACCGTAGTAATATGGTTCTTTGGTGGAAACCTTTGATGAAAGTTCCAAACCTTCCATGCTAGGTACTTGCTTCAACTCTTCTTTCAATGCATCAATGTCGTCCACTTTTGTAGAGATCAGGGCATTCATGGCTCCATTATCCCTAATGTAGCTCACCAAAGCACGGGTGTCCACATCGGAAATGGCCAATAAGTTATTCTTGTCCAAGAACTCCAATAGGCTCATATCAGCACTGGGTCTTGAATAATCGTAACTGAAGTTTTTACAGATAAGACCGGCAATTTTAATAGAATCGGATTCAATTTCATTAACATTGGTTCCATAATTACCAATATGTGCATTGGTAGTAACCATTAATTGCCCGTAGTAAGATGGGTCCGTAAAGATTTCCTGGTAACCTGTCATCCCAGTATTGAAACAAACTTCCCCTACTGCGGTACCTTCTCTTCCTCCAACGGCCTTACCATAAAATATGGTTCCGTCCGCCAACAAAATCAACGCTTTTTTCTTTGTGTGATACTTCATTTCGTGCTCTAGTTTCAGTTAAGATAAAAAAACATAAAAAAAGGATAAGTTTTCACTTATCCTTTTTCCTAAAATATAATAGTTAATAACATTCTTCTTATTCTTCAGAATCGTCAGTTTTAGTTTCGGCCGCTGGAACTGGTGCTTCAGCTTTTTTGTCGCCTCCGCCTCCTCTTCTACTTCTTCTGGTCGACTTCTTCTTAGGCTTACCTGCGTTGTATATCTCGTTGAAATCCACCAATTCGATCATGGCCATATCAGCGTTATCTCCCAAACGGTTACCCAATTTAATGATCCTTGTGTAACCTCCCGGTCTGTCGCCAACTTTCTCGGCAACCGTGCTGAACAATTCTGTTACGGCCTCCTTACTTCTCAAGTTACTAAAAACAACCCTTCTGTTATGCGTACCTTTTTCGGTAGTTTGGTTGTTCTCAATCTTTGCTTTAGTAATCAAAGGCTCGATGAACTTTTTCAATGCTTTGGCTTTTGCAACCGTGGTATTGATTCTTTTATGCTCTATTAGGGAACTACCCATGTTGGCCAACATAGCCTTTCTGTGGGCGGCTGTTCTACCTAAGTGATTAAACTTCTTTCCGTGTCTCATTGTTCTAAGTTATCATCTTGCTACCAAATCCCAGTTAATCAGGAGAGCAAAATATGATTATTAATCTTTATCTAATTTGTATTTGGAAAGGTCCATACCAAATTGTAGGCCTTTATTGATTACTAATTCTTCCAATTCGGTCAAAGATTTTTTACCGAAGTTTCTGAACTTCATCAAATCGTTTTTGTTGAAGGAAACCAAATCTCCCAAAGTATCCACTTCGGCAGCTTTAAGACAGTTCAACGCCCTTACGGACAAGTCCATGTCTACCAATTTAGTTTTCAACAACTGACGCATATGCAATGATTCCTCATCGTAGGTCTCGGTTTGAGCGATTTCGTCGGCTTCCAACGTAATGCGCTCATCAGAGAACAACATAAAGTGGTGAATCAAAACTTTAGCAGCCTCGGTCAAAGCATCTTTTGGGTGAATAGAACCATCGGTGATGATTTCGAAAACCAATTTTTCATAATCGGTCTTTTGCTCTACCCTATAGTTTTCGATGCTGTATTTAACGTTCTTTACAGGAGTATAAACAGAATCAACCGCAATGCTTCCCAAAGGTGCATTGGATTTTTTGTTTTCCTCTGCAGGAACATAACCACGACCTTTTTCGATAACAATTTCCATGTTGATGCTCACTTTAGGATCCATGTTGCAGATTACCAAATCTGGATTCAACACTTGGTATCCCGAGATGAACTTCTGGAAGTCACCGGCGGTCATTTGTTCTTTTCCACTAACGGAAATAGATACAGTTTCGCTCTCAACATCATCAATCTGTCTTTTGAACCTAACTTGTTTAAGGTTCAAAATCATTTCTGTCACGTCTTCAACAACGCCAGGTATAACAGAAAATTCATGTTCAACTCCATCTATGCGTACAGAAGTGATGGCAAAACCTTCCAAAGAGGAAAGTAATACCCTTCTCAGCGCATTCCCAACTGTTAATCCATAGCCAGGTTCCAACGGGCGAAATTCAAATTTCCCATCGAAATCTGTTGAATCTATCATTATAACTTTATCGGGCTTCTGAAAATTAAGTAATGCCATAATTGGATTAATGTTGAATTCTTATTTAGAGTATAATTCGACGATCAGCTGCTCCTTGATATTCTCAGGGATCTGAAGTCTTTCTGGAACGGCAACAAATGTACCTTCTTTCTTTTCAGAGTTCCATGTGATCCATTCGTAAACGCTGCTATTGTTAGCCAACGAGTCCTCAATAGATTGTACGGATTTTGATTTTTCCCTAACACCAACAACATCGCCTGCTTTTAGTGAATAGGATGGAATGTTTACTACCTGTCCATTTACTGTAATATGACGGTGGGATACCAATTGGCGCGCTCCTCTTCTTGAAGGGGAGATTCCCATTCTGTATACTACATTGTCCAAACGACATTCGCACAACTGAAGTAAAACCTCACCTGTAACACCTTCTTTTCTTTTGGCTTCCGCAAAAAGGTTACGGAATTGCTTCTCCAAAATACCATAAGTGTATTTTGCCTTTTGCTTCTCCATCAACTGGATTGCATATTCAGACTTCTTACCACGACGCCTGTTGTTACCGTGTTGTCCTGGAGGGTAATTTTTCTTTTCGAATGACTTGTCGTCTCCGAAAATCGCTTCTCCAAATTTTCTAGCGATTTTTGTTTTTGGTCCTGTATATCTTGCCATCTTCTTTTAGTTTGAAAGTGCGATTATGAATTAAGGCTTATCCTTCGATAATCTAACTGCACCTTCGGGTGAAGACCCTTTTGGGGCCCATTATTAATTAAATGATAATTAAACTCTTCTTCTTTTTGGTGGTCTACAACCGTTGTGTGGAAGTGGGGTAACATCTATGATTTCTGTTACCTCTATTCCTGAGTTGTGAATGGAACGGATAGCTGATTCCCTACCATTACCAGGTCCTTTTACATAAACCTTCACTTTTCTCAAACCTGCTTCGTGAGCAACTTTAGCACAATCCTCTGCTGCAACCTGAGCTGCGTAAGGAGTGTTCTTTTTTGAACCTCGGAATCCCATTTTCCCAGCGGAAGACCATGAAATAACATCACCTTTCTTATTGGTAAGGGAAATAATGATGTTGTTGAAAGATGCAACAACGTGCGCCTCTCCTGTAGATTCTACCACTACTTTACGCTTCTTAGCTGTTTTAGTACTTGCCTTTGCCATATTTTTTAGTTTCTAGTGTTAGCTTTTAGTTATTGGAATCCTAGACTTTTACATTTCAAACAGATTCTTCTAACGTCTAAATACTAATGACTACTATCCGTATTATTTAGTTGCCTTTTTCTTGTTAGCAACAGTTTTTCTTTTTCCTTTTCTGGTCCTAGAGTTGTTCTTGGTACGTTGACCTCTTAAAGGCAATCCAGATCTATGGCGAATTCCTCGGTAACAACCAATGTCCATCAAACGCTTGATGTTCATTTGAGTTTCTGAGCGAAGCTCACCTTCAATTGTGAAAGACCCTACGGCTTCCCTGATTTTTCCGATTTCATCATCAGTCCAATCAGAAACCTTAGTATCTTCACTTACTTGGGCTGCTGCCAAAATTTCTTGCGCCCTACTTTTACCTATCCCGAAAATGTAGGTAAGCGAAATAACGCCACGCTTTTGTTTAGGTATATCTACCCCTGCAATTCTTGCCATAATTACCCTTGTCTTTGTTTAAATCTAGGATTCTTTTTGTTGATTACGTACAATCTGCCCTTTCTGCGAACAATTTTGCAGTCGGCACTCCTCTTCTTTATTGATGCTCTTACTTTCATGTAACTAGTATCTATAAGTAATTCTTGCTTTTGTTAAATCGTATGGACTCATTTCCAACTTTACCTTATCCCCAGGAAGCAACTTAATGTAGTGCATACGCATTTTCCCGGAAATGTGTGCCGTTACCACGTGCCCATTTTCTAATTCTACTCTGAACATTGCATTAGACAATGCTTCAATAATAGTCCCGTCTTGTTCTATTGCTGGTTGCTTTGCCATAAATTATGCTACTTTTCTGTTTTTACCGGTTTTCATTAAGCCGTCGTAATGCCTGTTCAACAAATAAGAATTTACTTGCTGTACAGTATCTATCGCCACACCAACCATAATTAACAGTGATGTACCTCCATAAAACAATGCCCATCCGGCCTGTACGTCCATCAATTTTACAACCACCGCAGGCAACACGGCCAACAGTGCTAAAAAGACAGAACCAGGTAATGTAATCAAGGACATTATTTTGTCCAAATAGTTTCCTGTTTCTTTTCCTGGGCGAATACCCGGGATGAAACCACCACTTCTCTTTAAATCATCTGCCATTTTATTGGTAGGCACGGTGATTGCCGTATAGAAGTATGTGAATATTATAATCAATACTGCAAATAGGAGGTTGTAAGCCAACCCAAAAATATCAGCGAACTGCACTTCCATCCATTGTCCTGCAGCAGTATCGTTAAACGTTCTACCAATTAAACTTGGTGCGAACATAATTGCCTGTGCAAAAATAATGGGCATTACTCCAGACGCATTCAATTTAAGTGGAATGTACTGACGTGCTCCCATTACGTTCTTTTCGTATCCGCCAGAAGCTGTTCTCCTTGCGTACTGAACAGGAATTTGTCTAACCGCCATTGTCAAGTAAACACTGGCCAAGATTACCAAGAACCAAACTATTACCTCGATCAACATAAACATGATTCCTCCGGTATTGTTGGTCGTTCTTGAAACAAATTCTTGTGCAAATGCTTGTGGCAATGTTGCGATGATACCAACCATAATCAATAAAGAAATACCGTTTCCGATTCCCTTATCGGTGATTTTCTCACCCAACCACATTGCAAATACACATCCTGTTACCAATATAATAACAGCCGGCACGATAAAATCCAAACCTTTACCCAAAACAAATGCACTATCTGGAACACCTAGGGCGCCAAGACCGTACAAATAGGCAGGGGCCTGAACAATACAGATACCTATCGTTAACCAACGAGTTATCTGATTGATGGTTTTTCTACCGCTCTCTCCTTCTTTTTGTAGTTTTTGTAAATAAGGAATCGCAATTCCCATTAATTGCACCACAATAGAGGCAGAGATATAGGGCATAATACCCAAAGCGAACACCGAGGCATTCGCAAAAGCACCACCCGTAAAAGCATTAAGAATACCCAAAATACCGTTTTCTGTATTTGAGGATAATTGGGCCAATTGGGCAGTATCAATACCAGGAAGAACAATTTGGGCTCCGAATCGGTATACCAATAACAATCCTAGTGTAAGGATGATTCGTTGTCTTAGTTCATCTATCTTCCAAATATTGGATATGGTCTCAATAAATTTCTTCATGCTATATTTCTTATAAATTTATTGCCTCACCTCCAGCCGACTCAATAGCAGCTTTAGCGGAAGCAGTAAATTTATGTACAGATACTTTTAGAGAAGCTTTCAATTCACCGTCTCCCAATATCTTTACCAAATCGTTTTTGTGGGCCAAACCGTTTTCGATTAGTGTTTCCAAAGTTACTTCGTTTTTCACGGTTCCTTTGTCCACCAATTCTTGAAGTTTGCCCAAGTTGATACCCGTGTACTCTTTCCTATTTATGTTTGTAAAACCAAACTTAGGTACACGTCTTTGCAACGGCATCTGACCACCTTCGAAACCAATCTTCTTGGAGTAACCAGATCTAGACTTGGCTCCTTTGTGTCCACGGGTAGAAGTACCTCCTTTACCGGAACCTTCTCCACGTCCTACACGTTTTCCTTCTCTGTGCACAGCGCCATCCGCTGGTTTTAGATTATTCAAATCCATGTGCCTTTATATTTTAAGCTTCCTCTGTGGAAACCAAGTGTTTTACCTTATTTACCATTCCAAGGATACTAGGTGTTGCCTCGTGTTCAACTACCTGTCCGATCTTACGCAATCCAAGAGCCTCCAAAGTTCTCTTTTGGTTCTGTGGCTTTTTGATGCCGCTCTTTACTTGTTTAACCTTAATCTTTGACATAATATCCTTTATTTATCCTTTAAAGACTTTTTCCAAAGAAACTCCTCTTTGCTTTGCAACGGTGTCAGCACTTCTCAATTGCAACAATGCATCGAAAGTAGCTTTTACAACGTTGTGCGGGTTGGAAGATCCTTGTGATTTAGACAGTACATCCTGTACACCTACAGCTTCCAATACGGCTCTTACAGCTCCACCGGCAATTACCCCGGTACCATGTGATGCAGGCTTGATGTAAACGCGTGCTCCACCGTATTTCCCTTTTTGCTCGTGAGGCAGTGTTCCTTTGTTCAATGGAATACGAACCAAGTTTTTCTTGGCATCCTCGATAGCTTTAGCGATAGCTGTGGCAACTTCTTTGGATTTTCCCAAACCATGTCCAACAACTCCGTTTTCATCACCAACAACAACAATTGCTGAAAAACCAAAGGCTCTACCCCCTTTTGTTACCTTGGTAACCCTTTGTACTCCAACCAAACGGTCTTTCAACTCCAGTCCACCTGGCTTTACTGTTTCTACGTTTTTGTATTTCTGGTACATAGTTTATTAGAATTTTAGTCCTGCTTCCCTAGCTCCTTCAGCCAATGATTTTATTCTTCCGTGATATAGGTTTCCTCCCCTATCAAAAGCTACGGCTTCAACACCAAGCTTAAGAGCTTTTTCAGCTATGGCCTTACCCACGTTGGTTGCAATCTCGGACTTAGATCCTTTGGAGTCGACATCCTTGTCTCTGGATGAAGCCGCCGCCAAAGTTACACCTTTATCGTCGTCAATCAACTGTGCGTATATTTCTTTATTGCTTCTGAACACAGACAACCTTGGTCTTGCTTCAGTTCCGAAGGATACTTTTCGTATTCTTCTTCGGATGCGTAATTTTCTTTCAGTCTTAGATAATCCCATAGTCTTAATTATTAAGCTGATTTACCTGCTTTTCTTCTTAATTGCTCACCTACAAACTTCACACCTTTACCTTTGTAAGGTTCTGGCTTACGGAAACCTCTAATTTTAGCGGCTACCTGACCTACCAATTGCTTGTCGTGAGATGTTAGTTTTACGATAGGGTTCTTCCCTTTTTCAGAGATAGTCTCAATCTTAACTTCTGGAGCGATATCCAAAACAATGTTATGAGAGAATCCTAGGGCCAAATCCAATTTTTGTCCTTGGTTGCTGGCTCTGTAACCAACCCCTACAAGTTCCAATTCCTTGGTCCATCCATTGGATACACCTTCTACCATATTATTGATAAGAGCGCGGTATAAACCATGCTTTGATTTAGTTTCCTTGGAATCAGAAGGTCTTTCCAAAACAACGTTTCCGTCCTCAACTTTTATGTCAATTCCCGAAAACTCTTGGGTAAGTTCTCCCAATTTACCTTTTACAGTAACAACGGAATCCTTTACTTCTATAGTGACTCCATCAGGAATTTTAACTGGACTGTTACCTATTCTTGACATTTTTCTTCTCTTTTCTCAATTAATATACGTAGCACAATACCTCGCCACCTACGTTCTCATGCTGGGCCTGCTTACTTGTCATTACTCCGTGAGAAGTAGACACGATGGCGATTCCCAAGCCATTCAATACTCTAGGCAAATCGTTAGAGTTTGAATACTTACGCAGACCGGGTTTACTTACCCTCTGCAATTTTTTAATGATAGGCTCCTTGGTAAATTTATCGTACTTAAGGGCTATTTTAATATTGCCCTGTACTTTATCTTCCTCGAATTTATAGCTCAAAATATATCCTTGATCGAACAATATTTTGGTAATCTGTCTCTTTAGATTGGAACCAGGGATATCTACAACCCTATGACCTGCCATGTTGGCATTTCTCAATCTGGTCAAATAATCTGAAATTGGATCTGTAAGCATTTCTTTTCTTTATCTAAATTACCAACTTGCCTTTTTAACTCCAGGAATCAACCCTTTATTGGCCATTTCTCTGAACATTACTCTCGATAAACCGAAAGTTCTCATGTAACCACGAGGTCTACCTGTTAATTTACAACGGTTTCTCATGCGAACAGGAGAAGCGTTCTTTGGCAACTTCTGCAAAGCCTCATAATCTCCCGCCTCCTTAAGAGCCTTTCTTTTTTCGGCGTATTTTTCTACCATTTTAGCCCTTTTTCTTTCACGGGCTTTCATTGATTCCTTGGCCATACTAGTTCTTTTTAAAGGGTACTCCCAGTTCGGTTAACAATGATTTTGCTTCTTTATCAGTTTCAGCGGAAGTAACAAATGTGATGTCCATTCCGTTGATTCTGTTAATTCTATCTATATTGATTTCTGGAAAGATGATTTGTTCGGTAACTCCCAAATTGTAGTTACCTCTACCGTCGAAACCTGTAGCTTTAACACCAGAGAAATCACGAACCCTAGGAAGGGCACTTGTAATCAATCTATCCAAAAACTCGTACATGCGTTCTCCTCTTAGGGTCACTTTAGCGCCAATTGGCATTCCTTTTCTCAATTTGAACGTAGCAACGTCCTTCTTGGAAAGGGTAGCGACCGCTTTTTGACCTGTAATGTTGGTCAATTCATCTACTGCATGATCAATCAATTTCTTATCGGAAACAGCAGCACCGACTCCACGGCTAACTACTATTTTTTGCAACTTAGGAACTTGCATTACGTTCTTGTAACCAAATTCTTCGGTTAGCGCCTTGATCACGCGCTCCTTATACTCTTGCTTTAATCTTGGAATGTAACTCATGACTAAATTACTTCATTGGATTTTTTGGAAAACCTTACTTTCTTACCATCCCTTACTTCGTATCCTACTCTAGTGGTTTCACCAGATTTTGGATCCATCAAGGAAAGATTGGAAATGTGTATTGGAGCTTCCTTTTTTGTTATGCCTCCTTGAGGGTTGTTAGCACTTGGCTTTTCGTGTTTGGACACCTCATTGACGCCTTCCACGATAGCCTTGTTCTTTTCACGGTCTACTTGAAGTACTTTACCTTCACTGCCTTTGTGGTCTCCCGCAATGACTTTTACCGTGTCCCCTGTTTTTATTTTCAACTTCATCTCTGTGATATTTCTTTTATAGCACTTCAGGCGCCAATGAAACAATCTTCATGAATTGTCTGTCCCTCAACTCTCTGGCAACAGGACCAAATACACGAGTTCCTCTCATCTCCCCTGTCGGGTTCAACAACACACATGCGTTATCGTCGAAACGGATGTAAGAACCATCTGGTCTTCTCACTTCCTTCTTAGTTCTTACAACAACTGCTGTAGAAACAGAACCTTTCTTTACAGTACCGTTTGGAGTAGCTTCTTTTACGGTAACAACAATTTTGTCACCTAAGGAAGCATATCTCCTCTTTGTTCCTCCTAGTACGCGGATGGTCAATACTTCTTTTGCACCGGTATTGTCCGCAACTCTTAATCTTGATTCTTGCTGTACCATAATTATTTAGCTCTTTCTAGGATTTCTACCAACCTCCAGCACTTTGTCTTACTGAGTGGCCTAGTTTCCATTATTTTAACGGTATCACCTTCGTTGCAATCGTTCTTCTCGTCGTGGGCAACATACTTCTTGGTCTTCAGAACGAATTTCCCGTACATAGGGTGCTTCACTCTTTTTACCTCAGAAACCACTATCGATTTCTCCATTTTGTTGCTGGTAACAACGCCTATTCTTTCTTTTCTTAAATTTCTGTTTTCCATAAGGCAGAACCGATTATTGTAATTCCCTTTTAGTTAATTCAGTTGCAAGTCTTGCTACCGTCCTTCTTGTCTTTCTGATCTGTAAAGGATTTTCCAAAGGAGTAACAGCGTGTGCCATTTTAAGATCAGCGTGTTGTTTTTTCAACTCAGCCAATCTCTCCTTTAGCTCTTCAATTGAAAGTTCTTTTATTTCTGATTGTCTCATCTTTCTTCTCAATTAAAAATTAGGCGGAATAATCCCTAGCCACAATAAACTTGGTTTTAACCGGTAGTTTTTGTGCTGCCAGCCTCAAGGCTTCCTTAGCAACATCCATGGGTACACCACCGACCTCGAACATGATTCTTCCAGGCTTAACTACGGCAACCCAATATTCTGGAGCACCTTTACCTTTACCCATACGAACCTCAAGAGGTTTTTTGGTGATAGGCTTGTCCGGGAATATTTTGATCCACAACTGACCTTGTCTTTTCATGTATCTTGTCGCAGCGATACGTGCAGCCTCTATCTGACGGGAAGTAATGAAGTGCGAATCCATAGACTTGATACCGAACATTCCATTGGAAAGCTGGTGTCCTCTCTGGGAGATTCCCTTCATACGCCCTTTCTGGGCTTTACGAAATTTTGTTCTTTTTGGCTGTAACATTTTACCTTACTTTATCTTAATTACTTTCTACGACGGGATTTCTTGTTATCCTTCCCGCCTTTTCCTTGACTCTTGCTCAATCCTACCAATGGGGAAAGATCTCTTTTACCATATACCTCTCCTTTCATGATCCATACCTTAATGCCCAATCTACCGTAAGTAGTGTGAGCTTCGTGCAAGGCATAGTCCACATCTGCACGGAAAGTAGATAATGGAATTCTTCCTTCTTTGTAAGATTCGGAACGCGCCATTTCAGCGCCGTTCAAACGTCCGGAAATCTGAATCTTGATACCTTCAGCATTCATACGCATTGCTGCTGCGATAGCCATTTTAATAGCTCTTCTGTATGAAATCCTGCTTTCAATTTGTCTTGCAACACTTGCAGCTACCAAGTTTGCATCAAGTTCAGGTCTCTTAATCTCGTGAATATTGATTTGAACCTCTTTGTTGGTAATCTTCTTAAGCTCTTCCTTAAGTTTATCCACCTCTTGTCCACCTTTACCGATAATAATACCAGGTCTGGACGTGGTAATGGTAATGGTGATCAATTTCAAGGTTCTCTCTATAATAACCCTAGATACACTAGCCTTCGCCAAACGTGCATATAGGTATTTTCTGATTTTATCGTCTTCAGCCAGTTTATCGCCGTAATCATTTCCTCCATACCAGTTGGATTCCCATCCTCTGATAATTCCTAAGCGATTTCCTATTGGATTGGTCTTCTGTCCCATAATATTCTTCTAGCTTTGAACGTTGTTATTGGCCTCCAAAATCATAGTAACATGATTGGAACGCTTTCTGATTCTATGTGCTCTACCCTGTGGAGCTGGTCTCAACCTTTTCAACATAGTCCCTCCGTCTACACGAATTTCTTTGATGTAAAGATCAGCAGCTTCGATATCAGCACCCTCATTTTTAGCTTCCCAGTTAGCAATAGCAGAAAGTAAAAGTTTTTCTAGCTTTCTGGATGCTTCTTTTGGGTTGAACCTTAGGGTAGCCAATGCCATCTCAATTTGCTTCCCTCTTACCAAGTCAGCGACCAAACGCATTTTTCTTGGAGAAGTTGGGCAATTGTTAAGCTTTGCAATAGCAAGTTGCTTCTTCTCTTCTTTTAACCTTTCGGCCATTTCTCTTTTACGAACTCCCATAGCTTACTTACTTTTTACCTTTGTTTTTAGCTCCTGCATGACCTCTAAAAGATCGTGTAGGTGAAAATTCCCCAAGTTTGTGACCCACCATATTTTCAGTAACAAAAACAGGAACGAATTGTCTACCGTTATGTACCGCGATGGTTTGCCCAACAAAGTCTGGCGTTATCATTGAGGCCCTAGACCATGTTTTGATAACTGATTTTTTACCTGATTCTATATTGGCCTGGACTTTTTTCTCCAGACTAAAATGAACGTATGGTCCTTTTTTTAACGAACGTGCCATTTACTTTTCTTTTATTTCTTTCTACGTTCTATGATATATCTATTGGTGTCCTTAGTCTTGGAACGAGTTCTAAATCCTTTAGCAGGAATACCGTTCTTAGATCTTGGATGACCTCCTGAAGCCCTACCTTCACCACCACCCATTGGATGATCGACAGGGTTCATAGCTACAGGTCTAGTTCTTGGTCGTCTACCCAACCATCTGCTTCTACCAGCTTTACCGGAAACCAGTAATTGGTGGTCGGAGTTGGAAACCGCCCCGATAGTGGCCAAACAAGTAGCCAAAATCAATCTTGTTTCTCCTGAAGGCAATTTCAAGGTCACGAACTTACCATCCTTCGCCATCAACTGAGCAAAAGTTCCAGCACTACGCGCCATAATTGCTCCTTGACCAGGCCTTAATTCTATACAAGACACAATAGTACCCAATGGAATCTCACTCAATGGAAGTGCGTTTCCAATCTCAGGCGCAGATCCAGAACCAGATGTAACTGTCTGACCCACCTGCAATCCGTTTTGAGCAACTACATATCTTTTTTCACCATCCTTGTATTCCACCAAGGCGATAAATGCAGTTCTATTAGGATCGTATTGGATAGAAACCACAGTAGCTTCTACACCTTGTTTATCCCTTTTGAAATCGATGATTCGATATCTTCTCTTATGACCACCACCTCTGTGACGCATGGTCATTTTTCCTTGACTGTTCCTACCACCTGACTTTTTTAACGGAGCAAGCAAGCTTTTTTCCGGCTTATCAGTAGTAATCGCGTCAAATCCGTTTACTACTCTAAAACGCTGTCCAGGGGTTATCGGTTTTAATTTTCTAACTGACATCTCTCGTCTTTATAGATTACTGTAAAAATCAATAATATCACCTTCAGCCACATCAACAATTGCTTTTTTGATCGCATTTGTTTTGCCATGCTGAATTCCGGTTTTTGTATAACGACTCTTACGCATTGGACCATAGTTCATGGTTCTTACCTTTTCAACAGAAACACCATAAGTAGCCTCTACCGCTTCTTTGATTTCCAACTTGTTAGCACTTGGGTTAACAAAGAAACCATAGCGATTGAAAAGCTCGCTGTCAGCGGTCATTTTCTCCGTAATTATCGGTTTTATCAACACACTCATGATACTTTTATTTCTTTAGGTTCGATTCAATTCCTTCCAAAGCGCTTTCGGTCAATACTAAACTTGTTGCGTTAACAATTTTGTAAGTATTTAATTCTGAGCCTGTTACAACTTCGGAACGTTCCAAATTACGCGACGACAAATATACGTTATTATTTGAATCGCCCAACACAATAAGGGACTTTTTATTTTCTATCCCCAAGGAGGACAAGAATTTAACAAAGTCCTTGGTCTTCGGAGCCTCAAAACTGAAGTCTTCCACAACCACTAAAGATTTTTCTTTAGACTTTAAGCTCAAGGCAGATTTTCTTGCCAATCGCTTCATATTCTTGTTCAACTTTTGGGTGTAATCCTTTGGTCTAGGACCAAAAATTCTACCACCACCTCTAAATACAGGTGATTTAATACTACCTGCTCTCGCAGTACCAGTACCTTTTTGTTTTTTGATCTTTCTGGTACTACCAGCGATCTCCGCTCTTTCTTTGGCTTTGTGATTTCCCTGTCTCTGATGGGCCAGGTACTGCTTTACATCCAAATAAATAGCGTGCTCGTTAGGCTCTATGGCGAAAACATCGTCAGAAAGGTCTACCTTTCTACCTGTCTCTTTTCCTTTGATATCTAAAACTGCAACCTTCATTACTTCTCAATTGTTACGTAAGCATTCTTATGACCTGGAACACATCCTTTAACTACCAAAAGATTTTTCTCAGGAACCACTTTCAATACTTTCAAGTTTTGAACTGTCACTCTATCACCACCCATTCTACCGGCCATACGCATACCTTTCACAACTTTAGAAGGGTAAGATGCTGCACCGATGGAACCTGGAGCTCTCAATCTGTTGTGCTGACCGTGGGTCGCTTGACCAACTCCAGCGAAACCATGGCGTTTTACAACACCCTGGAATCCCTTTCCTTTTGATGTACCAATTACATCAACAAATTCTCCTTCTACAAATAAATCGACACCTACGGTATCTCCTAATTTGTATTCTCCTTCAAACCCCTGGAACTCAATGACTTTCTTTTTAGGAGAAGCACCTGCTTTTTTGTAGTGACCTGTTTCGGCCTTGTTAGCACGTTTTTCTGCCTTGTCATCGAAACCAAGTTGAAGGGCACTGTACCCGTCCACCTCTTCGGTTCTGACTTGGGTAACCACGCATGGCCCAGCTTCCAATACGGTACATGGAACGTTCTTTCCATTCTCGTCGAAAATGCTGGTCATACCGATTTTCTTACCTATTAACCCAGACATATTTAATTAATTAACAATTATTTACTTTTTATAACTCTAGCCAATTTCTTGGCAAAAAAATTGGGTCAAGAAAAACATTCTGTTCTGACCCAGATTTTTTTCTTTCTCCGTTTTTCCCGAACCATCGTTCGGGACATGTTGCTCCCACCTAGGGCAGAAACACTATCAGACTTTGATCTCAACCTCAACACCACTTGGAAGCTCTAACTTCATAAGGGCATCAATGGTTTTTGACGAAGAGCTGTATATATCCAATAATCTCTTGTAAGAGCTCAATTGGAACTGCTCTCTAGACTTTTTGTTCACGTGAGGCGAACGCAAAACCGTAAATATTTTTTTGCGTGTTGGTAAAGGAATTGGTCCAGTTACCACAGCACCCGTTGTTTTTACTGTCTTTACGATCTTTTCAGCAGATTTGTCCACCAAATTGTGATCGTAAGATTTCAATTTTATTCTAATTTTTTGACTCATCTTGCTGAAAATTAAGCGGTTATTCCTTTTGCTGCCTTAATAACTTCCTCCGCAATATTGGAAGGAGTATCCGCATAGTGTGAAAATTCCATTGTGGATGTTGCCCGACCTGAAGACAAAGTCCTCAAGGAAGTAACATAACCAAACATCTCGGATAGTGGCACCTCAGCCTTGACAACCTTGGCCCCTGCTCTATCTGACATATTGCTCACCTGACCTCTTCTTCGGTTCAAGTCACCAACAATATCCCCCATGTTTTCTTCTGGAGTAAGAACCTCCAACTTCATGATCGGCTCCATGATTACTGCTTTTGCTTTCTTAGCTGCTTCCTTGTAACCCAATTTTGCAGCAAGCTCGAAAGAAAGTTGGTCGGAATCCACAGGGTGGAAAGAACCATCTTTAAGTGTAATTTTCATAGAATCCATTTCGAAACCGGCCAAAGGACCATTCTTCATAGCCTCTTTGAATCCTTTCTCAACAGATGGGACAAATTCTTTTGGAATATTACCACCTTTGATCACGTTTACAAACTCAAGACCTGATGTACCTTCTTCAGCAGGCTCCATAGTAAATACGATATCCGCAAACTTACCACGTCCACCAGTCTGTTTCTTATATGTTTCTCTATGATCAGCTGTTCCGGTAATAGCTTCCTTATACTCTACCTGAGGTTGACCTTGATTAACATCCACCTTAAACTCACGCTTAAGACGATCACAGATAATATCCAAGTGAAGTTCACCCATACCAGAAATAATGGTCTGACCAGATGCCTCATCTGTTTTTACCTGGAACGTTGGATCTTCTTCGGCCAATTTAGCCAAAGCCATACCCAATTTATCAACATCAGCTTTAGTTTTGGGTTCAACTGCGATACCGATAACGGGATCAGGGAAGTCCATACTCTCCAAAACGATCGGAGCCTTTTCATCAGACATTGTATCCCCTGTCTTGATATCTTTAAATCCTACAGCCGCACCAATATCCCCAGCTTCGATATAATCGATGGAATTTTGTTTATTGGAGTGCATTTGGTAGATACGTGAAATACGTTCTTTTTTACCTGAACGGTTATTCAAAATGTATGAACCTGCATCCAAACGACCGGAATATGCTCTAAAGAATGCCAAACGACCTACAAAAGGATCGGTAGCAATTTTAAAAGCAAGAGCCGCAAACGGTTCTTTTGGGTCTGGTTTTCTTGTGATAGCCTCTCCAGTATCAGGATGAGTACCTACAATATCATCTTTATCCAAAGGTGATGGCAAGTAACGACAAACCGCATCCAATAAGAATTGAACCCCTTTATTTTTAAAAGAAGAACCACAAATCATTGGAATGATGGCCCTGTCCATAACAGCAGCACGCAAAGCAGCATGCACTTCATCTTCCGTAATGGAATCTTCATCTTCGAAGAATTTTTCCATCAACTCCTCATCATATTCCGCAACAGCTTCGATCAAGGCAGCTCTGTATTCTCTAACCTCATCCTTCATTTCTTCAGGAATATCGACAACATCAAATGTTGAACCGAAGTTATCTTCGTGCCATACAACAGCTCTGTTCTTGGCCAAGTCAACAATCCCTCTAAAATCAGCCTCATCACCAATTGGCAATACAATCGGCACAGCATTGGAACCTAACATTTCACGGACCTGCTTACAAACAGCCAAGAAATTAGAACCTTGACGATCCATTTTGTTAACAAATCCAATTCTAGGTACTTTATAGTTATCGGCCAATCTCCAGTTGGTTTCGGATTGTGGCTCAACACCATCAACGGCACTGAACAAAAACACCAACCCATCCAATACACGAAGGGAACGGTTTACCTCAACCGTAAAGTCCACGTGTCCGGGAGTATCAATAATATTAAAGTGGTAATCTTTCGTATCAGGCAATGCTTGCGCATTCTCCATTGGAAACTTCCATGTACATGTAGTAGCAGCAGAGGTAATAGTGATACCACGCTCTTGCTCTTGCTCCATCCAGTCCATGGTTGCGGCACCATCGTGCACTTCACCAATTTTATGACTCACACCTGTATAGAAAAGAATACGTTCAGTAGTAGTTGTCTTTCCAGCATCAATATGAGCTGCAATACCTATATTCCTTGTATATTTTAAATCTCTTCCCATTATATTGACTAGAATCTAAAGTGTGAGAATGCTTTATTGGCCTCGGCCATTTTATGTGTATCTACTCTTTTCTTCACTGCCGCACCTTCTTCCTTTGCCGCCGCTAAAATCTCAGCCGCCAATTTTTGCGCCATGGATTTTTCATTACGCTTTCTTGAAAAGCTGATCAACCATTTCATGGCAGTGGAAATTTTTCTGTCCGGACGAATCTGCATAGGAATCTGGAATGTTGCACCCCCCACTCTTCTACTACGAACTTCTACGTGTGGCATTACATTGGAAAGAGCATCTTTCCACAATTCCAATCCTGTTTTTTCTTCGTCTGTATTTTTTTCGTCAACGATCTCAATCGCATCGTAGAAAATCTTAAATGCAACTGACTTCTTACCATCCCACATCATCATGTTAACGAAGCGTGTAACAAGTTGATCGTTAAATTTTGGATCCGGTAATAACGGTCTCTTTTTTGCCTGCTTTTTTCTCATCTCTTCTTCTTAAAAATGATTAATTTTTAGGACGCTTTGCACCATACTTAGATCGACGTTGCGTTCTTCCCGCAACACCTGCGGTATCCAATGCACCACGAACGATATGATATCGCACACCAGGCAAATCCTTTACTCTTCCGCCCCTAACCAATACTATCGAGTGCTCCTGGAGATTGTGACCTTCACCGGGGATATATGCGTTGACCTCTTTACCATTGGTCAACCTTACCCTTGCAACTTTACGCATTGCAGAGTTTGGTTTCTTTGGCGTAGTAGTGTAAACACGCGTACAAACCCCTCTTCTTTGAGGACACGAATCCAAAGCAGCCGATTTACTCTTCTTGGTAATCGTGGCCCTTCCTTTTCGTACTAATTGTGAAATTGTTGGCATTAAATTTCTTTTAAAAACTAAATAACCCTCTTTTTGAGGGCTGCAAATGTAATGATAATTCCTAATAATTCAAATCCAAGGCAATTAAATTTAGAGCTAAACCAAAAAAAGTTTGAATGTCCACCAAAAATCCAACACTCCACCCAAGAAAAGATCTCAATAATCCAAAGACGCAATACAAAAGAAACAACTAAAACCTATTATATATTAAGGTATAAATTTCCAATGTGAAAAATTTATAGCCCCTTAACATTTCTTTACCATAATGTATGAAGCAAAAAAAAACAGTTGGTGAAAATAGAAAATGAGATTGAAAAACACCCTCCCATACCGAAAACAGGGCAATAAGAAAAATTATTTGCATTAAGAACAATTCTAACCCCTTCAAATTATATACTTCATAATGAATTTTAATGATTTTGCGGTTACTTCATTTAAAAGGTCATTCTTAAAGATTTTATAAAATTAGTTTGGATTATTAACATGAAATTATGATTTTAGCAATCAGCTAATTCAAATAATTTAACAATGAGAACAAAACTTAATGGATTGTTAACGCTATTATTGGCGTTTGTTGTGCATATATCCTATGCGCAAGACAAGACGATTACAGGTACAGTTACGGATGCCGATGGCCTCCCACTGCCTGGAGTCAATATTGTCGTTGAAGGGACCACGACTGGTACCCAAACAGATTTTGATGGAAATTACGCCATCAGTGCAAGTGAAGGGCAAACATTGCTTTTTACCTATATTGGGCAAAGACCCTCGACAAAAGTTGTCGGCGCTAGCAGCGTAATCAATGTTCAAATGGAGGCAGATACCCAAGCCCTTGAAGAGGTAGTTGTTACCGCTCAAGGTATTAAGCGTGAAAAGAAAGCGCTCGGGTATGCTACAAGTTCAGTGGGACAGGAAGCGTTGGAATCTAGAGCTGAAGGAGATGTTGCGCGTGTTCTATCTGGTAAAGCGGCAGGTGTTAACATTACCTCTGGTGGCGGTATGTCCGGTTCGGCTACCAGTGTCACAATTAGGGGGTTAAGTTCCTTTAGTGGGAGTAACCAGGCCTTATTCATAGTAGATGGGGTTCCTTTTAGTAATGACACCAATAGTGGTGGTGATTTCCTTTCCGGAAACACTGGATCATCTCGTTTTCTGGATATCGACCCTAATAATATTGCGAACATAGAGGTGCTAAAAGGTTTGGCTGCAACAACCCTTTATGGTACATTGGGTAAGAACGGTGTTATCCTTATTACAACCAAAGCTGCTGCCAATACAGGCGGTGTCAAGAAGAATGAAATTTCGGTGAACACTTCTTTTTTCACCAATGAGTATGCTTCACTTCCTGACTATCAAGATTCATACGGAGGTGGTTTTGACCAAGCCTTCGGTTGGTTTTTTAGTAACTGGGGGCCAAGTTTTGACAAAGGAGGAACTGCTGGATGGGGTGCCCAGTCTGCCATTGATGACAATGGAACTTTGGAACACCCATACTCTACAACTTCGATTCAATCGACAAGAGACGCGTTCCCAGAGTTGCAAGGCGCTCGTTACGCATGGAGACCTTATGATTCTGTAGAAGACTTTTTCTCTCCAGGATACGTAACCAATACATCGGTTAACTTTTCAGGTGGTTCCCAAGACGGCAACACTACTTTTAATGCAAACCTTGGCCATTTGAACGATGTTGGGTTTACCCCCGGCAACCAACTAAGACGTCTTAATTTTTCTGTTGGTGGTCGCTCCAAACTATCTAACAAGTTTACCGTCTCAGGTACAATGAACTATTCAAGAACGGATTATGACACCCCACCAATTTCAGCAAGTAGGGGGAACGGTGGTATTAGTTCCAACTCTGTATACGGAGCAGTGCTTTTTACGCCTAGAAACGTTGACCTGATGGGATTACCTTTTGAAAATCCTGTTACTGGTGGTAGTGTTTATTATAGAAACGGTAATGATATTATAAACCCTAGATGGGTAACCAAACATATCAAGTTCAACCAGTTGACGAATAGGTTCTACTTCAACACTTCATTGTCATATGATATTAATGAGAACCTTGGAGTAACATGGAGAACTGGTTTAGACTTTTACAATGAGAGGAACACCCAATTTTCTGATAGGGGTGGTGTAGAATTCAACTCCGATATCTTTGGCTTCTTAAATACGTTTGACAACAACAACACAATTTGGGATCATACTTTAAGCTTTAATGGAAATTATGATATTTCCGATAAAATTGGCATGACATTTAACGTAGGTACCAATGCAAGGTCTGATGAATATGACAGACAAGGTGTTGCGAGTACTGGACAAATTGTTTTTGGCGTACGAAGACACTTCAATTACGAAAATCAATTGCCTATTCAATTCTCAAGAAAAAGAAATATCGTAGGTATCTTTGGAGATGTAAGTTTTGATTATGATAATTTCTTGTTCTTAAACCTAAGTAGCCGTACGGATTGGGTTTCCAACTTGATTAAGGATAACAGAAGCTTAACTTATCCTGGGGCAAGTTTATCATTTCTTCCAACAGCGGCCTTTACTGGTTTGCAATCACAAGGAGGACTTAATTACTTGAAATTGAGAGGTAGTTATGGTACCTCTGCAAATTTCCCTACCGATTATCCAACGAGAAGTGGAGTTGATCAATTTACCCAACAATCAGGTGGTGCATTTGGTCCTGTTACCTTAAACAACATTAGTGGCTTTAAGGCCAATCCTGATTTAAAACCAGAATTATTGAAGGAATTTGAAGTAGGTTTCGAAAGTAAGTTCTTTAACAACCGAGTGTCGTTGGATGTAACTTATTACGATAGAAGAACGGACGACTTGATTGTGAGCGAGCCTCTTTCACCATCTACCGGATTTTCTTTGACTCAAAGTAACATTGGACAAATCAGCAACAAAGGATATGAAGCTGATTTGGGAGTTGACTTGTTCAGAAATCCTGAAGGTTTCAGCTGGAGGTCCAGTGTTAATTTCTTTACCAATAAAGAAGTTGTCGAAGAGCAGGAGCAGGACATTATTATCTATGCAGGTAGTACCGCCTTGTTCGTTGGTGGTAATGCCGCTATAAAAGGTGAATCATTAGGTAGTATCGTAGGTACGGCATTCGCAAGAAACGAGAATGGCGATTTATTGACCAATGCAGCCGGTAACTATGTAATTACCGAGTCTGATCTAGATGGGAAGACGCCAATCATTGGAGATGCAATTCCAGATTACACGATGAACTTCATCAACTCCTTGTCATATAAAAACTTGACCCTAGGTTTTCAAATAAACCATATTAAAGGTGGAGACATTATGTCCAGTACCATTGCAACGCTATTGGGTAGAGGTTTGATTACGGAAACCGAAAACCGTTTGGATACCTATATTTTACCAGGTGTTAACCAAACAACAGGGGAGCCAAATGATGTGCAATTGAATAATTCAACATATTATTTCAGCAACTTATTGTTCGGTCCGGCCGAGGCGAAAATTTATGACGCTTCTGTAATAAGACTGCAAGAAGTGTCTTTAGGTTATTCAATACCTAAAAAATTCTTGGAAAAAACACCTTTCGGAAGTCTTTCATTCACACTACAAGGTTTTAACCTTTGGTATGATGCTTACAATACACCCAAAGGTGCGAACTTTGATCCAAACGTAGCAGGTATTGGTGTTGGGAACGGAAGAGGATTTGACTTCTTGAATGGTCCAAGTACCAGAAGATATGGTTTGAGTGTAAAGATGACCTTTTAAAAATTGCTAATAACAAGATATATTATGAAAAAAATAATTAAATATATGCTGATGGTTGTCATAACAGGTAGTTTTCTCAACTCCTGTGACACCACAGATCTAGATTTAAGAGATAACCCGAATATACTGACTTCGGGGGACCCAAACCTATTGCTGAACAACATTCAGCTAGGGTACAGAAACAATGTGGCCACATTCAACAATCTTGGTGGGCAATTGACCAGAATTCAACTTATGGGTGGAAGGGATTATTTTAATAACTTCCAGGGACCTACAACGAACAATGTATGGGGACAAACCTATACCAATATATTCACCAACCTTCAGGAAATCGAAAGAATCAACGAAAATTCTGATATTGACTATAGCTTTCATGTTGCTTTGGGGAAAATTGCCCAAGCCCATAGTCTGATTATTTTGGTTGATTTGATGGGTGAGGCTGCATATTCTGAAGCTGTAAATCCAGCAGAGTTTCCGGCACCTCTTTTAGATGATGGAGCGTCTGTTTATGCAGCGGCTTTGAGCATATTGGACGAAGCCAAAAGTTTAATGAATTCATCCTCTGGAACACAAGGAGCAACTGATTTTTATTACAACGGTGATACTTCTAAATGGATCAAGGTAATCAACACTATCAAGTTGAAAGCCTACAAGCAAACTGGTGATACTGCAGCATTCAATGCTATTATTGCGAATGAAACTTACATCAGTAGCACGGAAGATGACCTTCAGTTCGATTATGGAACCAATGAATTGCAGCCAGATACGCGTCATCCAGATTACGCTAACGATTATACACCAAGTGGTGCCAACTTATACAGGTCCAACTGGTTGATGAACAATATGCTGCAAAAAGATGACCCTAGACTTCGTTATTATTTCTATCGTCAATCTGATGGCACACCAGGTGCACTGGATATCAATGGAGACCCTGTTGATCCCAACGAAGAGGAATTGGCGTGTTCATTGGTTATCCCACCTCAACACTATATAGACGGAGGTTATGTTTATTGTAGTGTCGATAATGGTTACTGGGGTCGTTCTCACGGAAACGATGAGGGTACTCCTCCAGATGGTTTTCAAAGAACCGCTTCAGGTGTATATCCTGCAGGAGGTCGCTTTGACGATAATAGTTTCGATGTAGTCGGTCTAGGTCTTGGAGGAGGCGGAGCAGGTATCGAACCAATGCTTCTAGCTTCGTGGGTAGATTTTTGGCAAGCGGAAATGGCTACAAATGATACTGACAAGGCCACATTTATGGAGGCAGGAATGAAGAAGTCAATAGCAAAAGTACAAACCTTCGCTGCATTGGATGCAAGCGCCGATAAATCCTTTGAGCCAACGGAAACCGAAGTGGCGGATTATATTGCCGGTATTGTGGCCGATTTCAATGCTGCAACAGGAGATGACAAGGAAAATATCTTTGCAGAGCAATATTGGATAGCCCTTTATGGTGGTGGTGGAGAATCCTATAACTACTATAGAAAAACAGGATTCCCAACTACACTTGCTCCTAACTGGGAACCAGATCCGGGACCATTCCCACGAACATTCTTATATCCACAGAATGAAGTGATAACAAATCCGAATTTGACGCAAAAAACATCGCTAACAAATCAGGTATTTTGGGATACCAATCCTGCTAGTCCAGCGTTTCCACCGGCGAATTAATTAATAAAAAACTTAAAATGATGAAAATAAATTATAAAGTTTTTGCAGCTCTTCTCTTTACTTCGCTGATGTTTTATTCATGCGACGATGGAGATGCTGTAGTAGATGATGTAGTAGCGAACACCGAGCGTGGGGCTATTTTAAGAACATTACAAATCAATTCCGACGAATTACCGATTGGAGATGACACGGGAGTGTTCGCTGTAGATTTGGAAGTACAAAGTCAAGAAAATGGTACTTTGGTAAGCGCAGTAGACGTATATGTAAGCTTTTTGGATGCAGATCCCAGCAACGGACCAGGTGATGTTGCTGAATCATTGCTGACTTCCATACCTTCTTCCGATTTTGGTACAGGAGATAGAGGTTTACCTACAATTTCTTTCTCTGCTACACTTGGTGACTTGTTGGGTGCAACAGGTGTTTCTGCAAGTGAAATTGATGGTAGCGACCAATTTAGAATCCGTTTTGAAATAGTAATGGTAGATGGTCGCACATTCTCCTTTGCTCAGAATTCAGGTACGTTGACAGGTTCCTATTTTTCTTCACCTTTCCTTTACACTGCCACGGTGGTTTGCCCACCAAAAGCGCCAACTCCCGGTGAATGGACCATCAACATGACCGATTCGTACGGTGATGGATGGCAAACCGACGACGATAACGGAGGTTCTGGTATTACAGTTACCCTAGACGATGGTACTGTATTGGAAGTAGGGCTTTGTTCGCCTTATACTAGCGCAGAAGGAACTTTCCTTGGAAGTGGAGACTGTACTCCAAATGATGGCTTTAGTGGAACTGGAACAATTACTATACCAGTGGGTACACAAAGTGCAGAATGGTATTTCCCAGGAGACAATTATGGTGAAATCGGTTTTGAAATCGTTACTCCAAACGGAAATGTAGTTGGTGGATACACAGGTGTAGAAGCTGGACCTATTACAATAGATTTTTGTAAAGATTAATGTAATTTCATTGATCTTTGACGGATATTTAATAAAAGCCACCTCCTCAAAGAGGTGGCTTTTTAATTAAAATTCCACAACACGGTTTACTTAATACAGTAGATTACATATAATTATATTAAAACTATAACAAGGTAAAACTGTCCCAAAAACATAATATCGTTTTTAAGCCCTAACTCCTCTGATTGAGTAAAATCAGGGCAATCAATAAGAACTATCACTTATTTACGCGGGCCATTAGTAATAGACAAAGTTTAATTTCTCATTTTTTTGATTAAAAAAATATGAACATCGACACTAAACTCATTTTTAAAAAATTCATCATACTCTTTTTACTAATTCCAAATTTGTTTTCGTGTTCACAGGATGACAATACTTTGGAACCAGAGGAAACAATTCAAATTGAGGAAGTAAAAGATGAAGAACCAATAGAGGACAATAGCTTTACGCCCATTGGGATCATTGAGGTATTTGATGAAACCAAAATTGATGACAATTACATTTTGGTAAATGATGCTAAGGCCAATCGCGTATATCTTATGAACAAGGAAGCTAAATTAATCCATGAATGGAGCCTATCCAACAATATTGGGAACGATGTGGTTTTATTACCAAACGGAAAATTATTGGCTGCTTTAGAATCCGATGATCCAAAAATGCCTTGGGGAGGAAAAGGCGGTAGAATACAATTTGTAGAACCCGATGGAACTATCTCATGGGATTATATCCTATCCACGGAGTATAGGGAACTACACCACGATATAGAAATATTACCGAATGGCAATATAATTGCCCTTGTATGGAATAAAATAAACCCGGAAGATGCACTAAATGAAGGTTTCATGTTAGATGAAGCCATATATCCGGAATCGGTAATAGAAATAAATCCAGATACCGACGAAATTGTCTGGGAATGGAATTCAATGGACCACTTAATCCAGGATTATGATGACACTAAGAATAATTATGGAACAGTTTCAGAAAACCCACAATTAATAGACCTCAACTACACCCCTCAAGACGACTCGTTACCTCCCGTCAGCGGAGACATTATGCATGCAAACGCCATAGCTTATGACGAAGTCAACGATATTATTGTCATTAGCGTAAACTCATATTCTGAGGTGTGGTTCATTGATCATAGCACTACTACGGAAGAAGCCGCAACACATGCGGGGGGCAATTACGGTAAAGGTGGCGACTTAATATACCGCTTTGGCAATCCAAAAACCTACAAAAACCCTGAAGGGGATCGCTTGTTTCACAATAACCATTTTCCAAATTTGCTTAAAGGAGAAAATCAGGGGAAACTACTTATTTTTTCCAATGGTAATGATATTAAACAATCAACTGTATATGAACTGGAATTGCCTACTACTTTTGATTTGAAACCGAATTTTAATAATGAGCCATCGATTACTTGGAGCTTTACAGATCCCAATTTATATTCCGGTAAAGTTTCTGGAGCAGTTATCTTGGAAAACGGTAATATTCTAATAACAGAGGGCGACTTCGGATTTTGGGAAGTAACAAGAGAAAAAGAGGTTATCTGGAAATTCCATGCTGAAGGATTTTTTTGGAGAGGTTATCATTATTTAAAAGATGCTCCGGAGATTAATTTGTTAGGGTTATAAATGTTCATTAAATTCTCTGCATCTTAAATTGATCCAAATGTCCGATTCAATATCATTTCATAAATTTTCAAAAAGGTGGTTCAGCTTTCAAAAAACTAAGAAGATGAAAAAAATATTCTTTACGATAGTCCTTTTAATAGTATCCTGCAATTCCAAAGAAACCACTGATAAGTCCTCTAAAAATGGAGAAATTGTAGGAAACATAGAAACCAATCCTGTTTTTGAAAAAGTAAAGAGCGAGGTAAGCCATCTACAATTTGCCAACACCATAACAGAAAATCTCGAAACCATGGAAAACCTATTTAGTTTCGACTATTTCTATAATGGTGCCGGTGTTGGTGTGGAAGACTTGAACAATGATGGCTTATTGGATGTATTTTTTTGTGGAAACCAAGTTGATAACAAACTGTACTTGAACAAAGGCAATCTAGTGTTTGAGGACATAACACTAACGTCGGGCATCAATACCGGAAAACAATGGTCCAACGGAGTTACCTTTGTCGATATAAACAACGACGGCTATAAAGATATCTACATTTCACAAGGTGGTCCCAATCAGCGGGAAAATCGGAAAAACCTTCTATTTATAAACAACCAAGACCTCACTTTTACCGAAAAAGCTGAAGAGTACGGTATAGCAGATATGGGCTTATCAACGCAATCGGCTTTTTTGGATTATGACAACGATGGAGATTTGGACTGTGTAGTGATGAACGAAAATGAGATATATGGCGTAGACCCCATAAACTTCTATAAAATGATAGGGAAAAGCAATGAGGTTGATTATTTCAACAGCTCCCACATTTATAAAAATGAAGATGGTAAATATGTGGATGTTACGGAAACCGCTGGATTACAAACTCCAATTTTTGGACTTGGATTATGCATCAGCGATATTAATAAAGATGGCTTTTTGGATATTTACATGGCCAGTGATTACTATATTCCCGACGCCTTGTATATTAACAATGGTAATGGCACCTTTACCGATAGGATCAAGGAATACACCCACCAAATTCCACATTATGGGATGGGTGTCGATATTGCCGATATAAATTCTGATTTGATGGATGATATTTTCGTTCTGGACATGTCATCAAGTGACCATGTGAGATCCAAGACCTTAATGGCATCCATGAATACAGCAAGGTTTGATTACCTCACCGTTACGGCCGGATTTCATTATCAATACATGTACAATAGTCTACAGCTCAACCTGGGACATAATAAATTCAACAATATTGCCCAACTCACCCATACGGCCAATACAGACTGGAGTTGGTCCGTCCTCATGTCCGATTTTGATAATGACGAGGACAACGACATCTACATTACCAATGGCTACAGGAGATATGGCAAGGATAACGACCTACAGAACAAAATTTATACGGCCAAACAAAAATTTGGCAAAAATGTGCCGTTGGAAGTTAAGCGACAGCTATATGAATCCATGCCATCTGAAAAATTACAGAACATGCTTTTTCAAAATGAAGGAGCTCTGGAGTTTTCGGAAAAAGCTGCTAACTGGGGATTGGGTGATTTTACCTTTAGTAATGGAGCTGTCCAAGGAGATTTGGACAACGATGGGGATTTGGACCTCATTGTGAACAATATGGACGAAAATACCTTTCTATACAAAAACATGACGGTCGAAAAAAACGCGGGAAACTATCTAAAAATCAAGACCAAGGGCGAAACGTCCGAACCCTACTGTACGGTTAAAATAACCTATGGCGATAAATCTCAACAAGTTGAACAAAAAAGGGTTCGCGGCTACATGTCGGCCCAGGATACGGACATTCATTTTGGAGTTGGGAACAATAGTAAAATAGATACGGTCATCATTAACTGGCTCAATGGAAAAAGTCAAGAATTCTATAATGTAAATGCCAATACTACATTGGTTGCGGACATACAAAATGCTGAACAATCCACTAAGAAGTCAAAAAAGGTCAATCCGTATTTCAAGGAGATAAATCCCTCCAAGCTGGGTCTGGACTATATCCACAAGGAAAACAATTTTGATGATTTTGCCACTGAGATCTTATTACCTTATAAACAATCTACTTTTGGTCCATTTGTCTCCAAAGGTGATGTCAACAGCGATGGTAAGGAAGACCTATATATTGGCGGGGGCACAAATCAGCCAGGGAGCATATTTCTTCAAACGGAAAACAACTTTAAAAAAATAGTTCCAAAAGCATTTATCGATGATGCTTATTTTGAAGATATGGAATCTGTCCTCTTCGATTTCGACGGCGACGAAGACCTTGATCTTTATGTTGTAAGTGGAGGAAATCAATATGATGATAATTCATCGTACTACCAGGACCGAATTTATCTTAATGATGGCAAAGGTAATTTTATAAAACACGATGAAGCGGCTTTACAATCTTTCTCAAAAAATGGAAAAGCAGTAAGTGTTATAGATTATGATAAAGATGGAGATTTGGATATTTTGGTGGGCAATAGGTCCATACCACAGAAATATCCTCAACATAGTCCTTCCACAATCTATGAGAACAAAGGTGGTGTATTGGAAAACGTCACCCAAAAGATTGCGCCAGAACTAGAAAGTTTTGGGATAATAAACAGTATTTTGACCACCGATTTTGATAATGATGGTTGGAATGATTTTATTGCAGTTGGAGAATGGACATCCATAGGCTTTTTCAAGAATCATGGGGGCACCTTTAAACTGGTTCAAGATGTTGATGCCTTTAATGAAAAAGGGTGGTGGTTTTCAGTGGAAGAAACTGATATAAACAACGATGGTCTTAAAGATTATGTGGTCGGGAATGTTGGTCTTAACCTAAAATTCAAGGCCAGTGATAAAAAACCTTTTAAAATTTACTCCAATGACTTTGACAACAATGGTATAAATGATGTGGTCCTCAGTAAACAGTACAAAGGTGAATATGTTCCGGTAAGAGGAAGGGAATGTACTTCCCAACAAATGCCATTCATAAAAGATAAATTTAAAAGTTATTCTTCTTTTGCCAATGCCACCCTTGTTGATATTTACGGTGAAAAACTTGAAACCTCATATGAA
The DNA here is from genome assembly GCF_051494225.1 of Flagellimonas lutimaris. Lineage (GTDB taxonomy): Bacteria > Bacteroidota > Bacteroidia > Flavobacteriales > Flavobacteriaceae > Flagellimonas > Flagellimonas lutimaris_A. The sequence goes on from NZ_JBNPYE010000006.1 coordinate 170,102, forward strand.
AAGGAGACTACACAGTTTCAATCGTTGATTTTGGTCAACAAAGGCAATGGAAAATACGAATCAAAACCCTTACCTATTCTATCACAACAATTTCCGATCATGAACATTGCTTTTTATGATGTAAACGATGATGGCTACGAAGACTGTATTGTCGCCGGCAACATCTTTGATACGGAAGTCGAAACGCCAAGGTTGGATGCTGTTTCAGGTGTAGTCTTGTTATCAAACAAAAAGGATGGCTATAAGGCCATGGATTACAAAAAATCGGGGATCTATCTCGAAAAAGACACAAAAGACATCATAATGGTGAACTTTGACAATCATCCTTTGTTAATCTCAACAAATAATGACAACAACCTGATATCCTATGAATTGACATCCAATTAACTCCAAAAAAATCTTTTTATTAATCATTAATTATTACATTTAAACACAAAACAAAAACTATGAAAAAAATACTTTTTATCTTATCACTCACATCGGCAACTATCTGCTTTGGACAATATGCCGGAAGTGCCTCTTCCAATATGTCGGCGGGGGGTGGTACTGGAGCCCAAGGTGCAATTTATGATCTAATGGGGCCCATTAGTGAGCGGAACAAGAAGACTGAAGACAAATATGTCAACTTTCAGGGATCTCCCTATATCTCAGAAACTTTTTTACCTGCAACCATCTTTTATGGTGATGAAAATGTGGGAAATATTTATTATAGATATAATGCGCTGAACGAAGAAATTGAAATCAAAAGATATAATAACGATGATTTACCTGTTCAGGGGCTTTCCAGAGATAAAAAAATCAGCATCCTTTCAAACGGAAAGAGAATGAGCTTTAAAACTTTTACCACTTCCAATAACAATACTGTAAATGGTTATCTTACCACGATTATTGATGGTAAAACCTATGACCTTTACAAAAGAAATTATGTGAAATTTACAGAGGGTAAGCCAGCGGCTAATTCTTTTGTAAAAGCAGTACCCAACAGATTCACCCCATTTACAGAATACTATTTCCAAAAAAAAGGGGTTAATAGAATGGACGAAATAAAATTAAAAAACAAGCATTTACTCAAGCTTTTGGATAAAGATACCGAAGCCAAACTAAAAGCTTATTTAAAGACAAACGACCTTAACATCAAAAATGAGGCCGACCTTTTAAAAGCTTTCAACTTTTTGAATAACCAATAAATTAAAATAACCTAACTACGGTATAAAAAGCCCATCATATGATGGGCTTTTTTTTAACTTTACCACATGAAAGACTCACAACTGATCTACGGAGTACGTGCAGTATTAGAAGCCATTAATGCCGACCAGCCCATCAACAAGATATTTGTCCAAAAAGGCCTTAAAGGCGAGCTATACAAGGAATTGGAGTCATCCGTTCGCAAAAGTGGTATCGGCCTATCCTATGTTCCCATCGAAAAATTGAACCGTCTTACACGAAACAACAACCATCAAGGTGTGGTGGCACAGATATCGCCAGTTGAATTTCAACAGTTCGAAACGTTGGTGGAACAAGTTCTTGCCAAAGAAGAACTTCCTTTGTTCCTATTGCTCGATGGGGTTTCCGATGTTCGAAATTTTGGCGCTATCATCCGAACAGCCGAATGTTCGGGCGTACACGGAATTATCGTTCCCAAAAACGGTGCCGCCCCCATAACGGACGATACCGTAAAAACTTCCGCTGGAGCAGCTTTTAATGTACCTATTGCCAAGGTGGACCATTTAAAAGATGCTATCTTCTATCTTCAATCCTCGGGTATTGTCATAACTGGAGCTACTGAAAAGGCGGAAAACGATATTTACCAAGTGGATTTTAAGCAACCTACTGCAATTATAATGGGCTCCGAAGAAAAGGGCATCTCCCCTTCTACCCTTAGCAGTATAGATCACCAAGCAAAACTGCCGCTAATGGGGAAAATCGGTTCTTTGAATGTTTCCGTGGCCTGTGGTGTGTTTCTTTATGAAGTGGTGCGGCAAAGAACCACATAGAAATCAATCTCTATCGGATTCCTTATAGTGGTATTTAATTTCGATTTTTTCCTCGGCTTCTCCCGTTGTGGTTTCGATAAATTTACCATGCTCATCAAAATGTTTTAGAAAAGGGTCATCCTCCTCGTTGAAGTCGTCTCGTTCCCAGTCGTATTTTCGAACTTCTGGAACACGAACCCTGGTCACAAATGCCAGTATCAGTCCAATAATAAATCCGGACAAATGGCCTTCCCAAGAAATTCCATCCTTTACGGGAAAGATATACCATATCATGCTCCCGTAAATAAAAACAACAATCAACGATAGGGCCACCAAACGATAATTTTTAGCCAAGATTCCTTTGAAGAAAATAAAACTGGCCAGTAAATAAATCACACCGCTAGCACCAATATGGTATGATGGACGTGCAATGGCCCATGTGAGCAAACCAGAAGCAAGCGTACCAAACAATAGTACCCTCAACGCCACACTTTGATAGAAATAAAACAAGAATGCCGTCAATACTGCCAAAGGAATGGTGTTGTTGTACAAATGTGCTATGGAACCATGAATAAACGGACTGAACAACACTCCTTTCAACCCAAATAATCTTCGAGGGTACACGCCATAGTCATTAAGGTTGATGCCAAATTGAACCTCAACCCAAAAAACAATCCAAATGGCTAGTACAGCCACCAATGGTGCCAATACTACCACATTAGAAAATTTAAATGAATCCTTACTCATGTGTTCATAAAATCAAACATCCCGCCACAATCCTAAATTTATACAAATTGTCAGGTTATCTACAAAATCCTTTCACTAACTAGAACAATAGACCATCAAATTTATTTTATTTTTACTCTATGAACGAACCCTTGGCAGAACGCATACGTCCAAAAACCTTAGAGGATTATATTAGTCAGCAACATTTGGTGGGAAAGCAAGGTGCATTGACCAATCAAATTAAAAATGGTGTAATCCCTTCCTTGATTTTCTGGGGACCGCCCGGAACGGGAAAAACTACATTGGCCAATATAATTGCTTCAGAAAGCCAAAGACCGTTTTATACCTTAAGTGCTATAAGCAGTGGAGTAAAAGATATTCGTGAGGTGATCGACAAGGCTAAACAAAGTGGAGGGCTGTTCACTTCCAAAAATCCGATTCTTTTTATTGATGAGATTCATCGATTTAGTAAATCACAGCAAGATTCACTACTCGGTGCCGTAGAAAAAGGCTGGGTAACACTTATTGGCGCAACCACTGAAAACCCAAGTTTTGAAGTAATTCCAGCACTTTTATCCAGGTGCCAAGTATATACTTTGAACTCATTTGGCAAAGATGACCTAATAGCACTCTTGGAAAGAGCCATTAAAACGGATTCCAACCTTTCCAAAAAACAAATTGACCTCAAAGAAACGGAAGCACTATTACGTTTATCCGGAGGAGATGGGCGAAAATTGCTTAATATTTTTGAATTAATTATCAATTCAGAGGCCAGCGACAAAATTGCCATAACGAATGATTTGGTACTGAACAAGGTTCAGAAAAACACAGTGTTGTACGACAAAACTGGAGAACAGCACTACGATATCATTTCTGCTTTTATAAAAAGTATTCGAGGGAGCGACCCCAATGCCGCCGTGTATTGGTTGGCCCGTATGATCGAAGGTGGTGAGGATGTAAAGTTCATTGCGCGGAGAATGATCATATTGGCATCCGAAGATATTGGAAATGCCAACCCAACGGCATTGGTACTTGCCAATACTACATTCCAATCGGTCACTACCATTGGATATCCCGAAGCAAGAATAATTTTGAGCCAATGCGCAACCTATTTGGCTAGTTCACCTAAGAGCAATGCCAGCTACATGGCCATTAACGAAGCTCAACAGAAAGTACGTCAAACGGGGGATTTATCCGTACCAATTCCCCTAAGAAATGCTCCCACCAAACTGATGAAGGATTTAGGGTATGGCCAAGGGTATGCGTACGCACATGATTACGAAAACAATTTTGTAAATCTTGAATTTTTACCGGATGAAATTTCGGGCACCACTTTTTACAGACCCGGAAATAATCCAAGGGAAAATTCCATGAAGGACTTTTTGAAGAAAAGATGGAACAACAAATATGATTTTTAAAACTTGATGTTCAGCTCTTTCTGAACTTTTTTACCATTCTCTGAATATTCCAACACCCATTTCCCGTCTTGAAGGAAAACTACACCATTATTACCCTGAAAATCGGTCATAAAAACATTCTCTATGGAAGTTTCAACAAGTTTAAGCACAATTTTTGGAGTGCTATCCACAAGTTGATAACCTCTTTCAATAGGCTGAGCATATAAAGTACTTGAAGGAACCGGTTCCATTTTTTCTTCACCAACGGCTTTCACAATATTGGTAGGTTTTGGCTCCACACTTTTATACACTTGTTCTTCTTGAGTAGCTTTTTGTTCCAAAACATGTTCTTTGGGCTTTTCTTCCACCGATTTCACATCATCTTTAAAGCTTACAGTAACTGGACCAGCGTTTTCCGTTACCTCATTTTGTTGTTTGGGCTCATACTTATATATCATTCCAGAAAAGGAAACAAACGCGTTTTGAATGGCCTGTTTATATGATTCATCGTATTCCTTAATCTTGCTTGTTCCCTCGATAGACCTAAATACTTCAATATTATTACAGTCCTTTAGTGTAATACTGACTTTTGTGGTAAACATAGAGGAATCGTCGATAATGTCTGTCAAAAGCCCCAAACATCTATCGGCAGCTAAATCTACAGGAAGAGCATCATCGTAAACCACGGTAAATCCGTTTTCTGTAAAATAGTATTTCACCAAAGTACTGGTCTGATACTGGTTTTGAGATTTGAACGCATCAAATTTCTTGGGAACAATAATGTATTTATAATTGTTCAGCTGTGCGTTGACAGCACCACTTAATCCCATTGCAAAAAGCAATATGTATACAACTTTAGATTTCATATAGTAATAGTACTCAATTATTGTTCCAAGATATAATATTAAATCCGAACTGTAAAGAAGCGTAATGACTGTCCGCAATATTTGAGTAACTTAAAAGGTTATCCGCTAGAACATAAAAATTAACAGGTCCCAATTGAAGATTTGCCCCCAAACCCATATTTGTAAATGAATATTTATCTATCGTATATGTAGTTTTCAAAGAAAAGGTTCTACCAAACCTTCTTTGATAAAACCCGGTCAATGCTGCTTGAATCCCAAGAGGTCTTTTCATCATAAACAATTGACCTCCTACGCTGTTTCTGTAATCACCTTGATTTCTACCTCCACCTCCGTTTACAGCACATCCACAATTTTCTGCCAACGGACTCTCCCCTTCTCCAAAATCGTACCTGATTGAACCATAAACCTTAACAGGTCTCCATGAAATATAGCTGGATTCGTTCTCACCATGCGGTAAGGCCTCATCTATTTGATCTATCAACTCTTGCCACAAATCGTTGTTCACATTATCTATATCCTCTGGAAGGAACACTGAAATACCATCAGTGGTTGTATTTCCCTTAATAGTATAGTTCCAAATATCTTTGGAGTTGTTAATAAAACCAACATCCAAAATACTCCCAGTTATCGTGGTTTGCGGATTTAGACTGTAGCTAAACCCAAAATCAACACCAAACCCAAGATTTCCACCCAATAGGACTCTTTTCGAGAATAAGCTTGCCAAATCCTTTTGTGTGGTATTGCTATCTTCTTCCAAAATATCATAAATCTCCCTTACCCCTGCCGTTTGTAGTTGCATATCTGTATTAATAGAGCTCTCGTAAACATTATCTTGACCTTGTCTTGTAGTAAAAGAACCTGAATTATTTATAGATTGGAATTGAAAAACACTGGAATAGATTTTGGCCCGTGCACCCAAAGTAAGTGCTGTACTCATCTTTCTATTGATACCAAAATGAAAAACATTGACCATTTCACCACGAAAGTTTAAATCACCAAGATCAAAACTTCGGCCTATATTATTGCCGCCATTACCCTCAAAGGCTAAAATGGCCAAATCCTTTGGCCAATAAGAGATGATATCTGTTTCCCCATACACTCCAAAGGAATAATAATCATCAGTTCTGTTTTTACCTCTAAAACCCACAGTAATCCCTTCTATCTGGCTTGTGGAACTGAAATCGTCCTTATTCCTCATTACATCCAACAACCTTTCCTGAACTTTTGTGGTAAAATCAACACCATCGTTAGCAAAGAGATCGTTCACTGTAACCCCGCTTGTTGCACCTTGAGCAAATAACCCGGACATAAAGGGAATACCCGTATGCCATTTTTGGGATGTCTTAACCCCTGGATTTGTCATCAAAGATTGGGAAATTTCGTAAAAATCATATAGGAGTTCTTTGTTTTGGGCAAAGGCATTCACACCACAAAACAAGATGACCCAAATAAATTTTGAAACTATTCTCATTAATGTTCAAATAAAAATTCTGCCCCAGACCGAAGTATGATTTTTGGGTCTTCGGCAGACGAAACACTTGTAGCATCACTCAAATTAATTGCTGTAACCCTTAGGCTCGAGATGTTAGCCAGTATATCGATGCTCGTTCCACCAGGTCCGTAAAACACCTCTTTAATAAAAACACCCGAAGGATCGGGACCTATACTAAAAGACTCCCTGTCAATTACCTGACCTGCTTCATCCAAAAACTCAATAGTTATTTGAAGTTGCTTGCTCGTGGTATTTTCTATTTCATAAGTGATTGTTCCCTCCAAAAGGTGTTCAGCCACGTATTCTTCGTTGAAGGCATCAAAATTCACCTCTTGAGAATAGAAAGTATTTAGGGCTCCTGCTGAATTTATGGTCTCCTCATCGGATTCAAAATAAAAAAGACCAGTTGCCAGTGTAGGCGTTATCCGTAAGTCGTCTATCTGACTGAAATCTTGTTCTTCAGCACAGGATATGGTTAAAAATAGAAAGCCCACTGACAAGAGGGCGAAGTAGAATAATCTTTTCATAGCAAAAAACATTTTCTAGTGTCGAGAGGGTGATGCAAAACCGCTCTTTATATAACTCTATAAAATGTTTTTTATTTCAATAAGATCGTTAATCATTGTACATACACCATGCTCGGAATCGTTATGGAAATTGTAATGCAAAACTTGCATTCCCATAGCCTTTGCTCCCAAAATATCCGCTTCTAAATTATCTCCTATCATCAATGAGTTTTGAGCATCAACCGCGGCCATATCCAGAGCCAATTCAAAAATATAAGGATCCGGTTTCTTTACCCCCGCCATTTCAGAATTGATGATTTTTTGAAAATAATGATCTATACTGCTACCTCTCAGTTTTTTTTCTTGAACTTCCTGAAAACCATTGGTAATGATATGAAGTTTGTATTTTGGAAAGAGATATTCCAAAGTTTGAACAGTATTGGGCAACAAATGTGTGAAGGAAGACAAATGAGCTATATAATCGTGCGCCAAGACATCAATCACATCATCTGAAACCTCTACTTCAAGTACATCAAAAGTTTGCTTCAAACGCTGATATCGCAAGTCAGACTTACTAATTCGATTCTCTCGGTACAATGCCCACATTTGGAAATTTATGGGCGCATACACTTCTAAAAACCTATCAAGATCAACTTTTACTTTATTATCCACCAAAATTTTAGCAAAAGTAAGGGCCGAATTTTTCTCAAAGTCCCAAAGGGTGTGGTCCAAATCAAAAAAAATATCGGTCACTTTATAATCAAACATAGTAGCGCTTTAAAATAGATTGATAGAGCTCCATCCAATCCAACTGTTGCTTGCCCCCCAAGAGCTCGTTGGAAAAAACCAAAATAAAATCGCCTTTTACCTGTTTCACTGTACGATATACTCTATCCATTTTCTCAAAGACCTCGTCTTTTTTCTTATACTTGACCAAGGCATAATCGTGCATAGTAAAGGGATGTATTTTTATGGGTTGCCTTACCTCAGTATTGATATCATAAAAATAAAATGGCGTACATGTACCTGCCCTAAATCCAATTTCGTGAGTGTATCCCATGGAAAAATCATCGGTAAACTCAGTCTCCACTAAATTTCTATATGTTGCGGGAACATTTACCTTGTTATAACGGAGTCTTGCATAGTTTATGGGCCTGTTGATGAGATTTCCCAACTGCTTTTTTTCTTCCCGCAGCACAGTTTTATCCAAAGAGGATACAAACGAAGTACTTAAGGAGACTACACTGTAATCAGCAACGGATTTAATTAAATTACGGAACTTATTATTATTTGTTGATACGTTCTTATCGTGAGCCGAATGCTTGGCGAATTGAAAAAAGAACATTGTCTTAATCGGAAATTTTTTATGGATATCAACAAGTTCAAAGAAATTATCGTAAGGGTCTTTTTTTAACCTCAACAACACCGAAAAACGCTCCCAAACGTTTCTGAACTTAAAATTTCCCAAATCCAGCAAAAAACCACCTATTGTTCTTGCAAAACCACGCATGGCGTATGCATGTGAAGTGGTTACGTTAATAATCGAGGTAAAATGATAACTCTTTTCTTTGGTCTCCAAGTCAGGAAAACGTTCTTTAAGGGCATCTAAAAATTTGTAAGCCCAAAGATCTACTACCGGCAGTTCCAAAAAGTTGTTTTGATAGGCAATACTTTCCTTGACCGGAAATCTGCCAACACTATCCTTTACATGCGGTAGATATTCTTCATACCGACTCAAAAGAAAAAAGCTGGCCGAAAAAATATCGAAAGGAATAGTACTCTTCTCCCCAGAAGAGAAAAAACAGGGAACACCATCCCAATCCGATACCTTGATTTCCAAATCATTGATACCTTGCTCGAACAACAAGTCGTTGCTTCGTACAAAAAATTCGTTTTGCAAGGGCTGCTTAGAGTAGGTCATCTTTGGCCCATTATGCTTAATAAAATCCTCAACCTTGGTGGTAAAAGACATCTCAACGCCTAAGATTTTTTCAAAAACCTGCTTGGCAGTATAAGTTAATCGGTTGGTTACCTTATGGGTAAAAATCAACAACATGGGCTATAGTATTCCTTTATCCGCAAAACTCAAATATTCATGTTGGGACAAAATCAAATGGTCCAAAACCTTTATATCCAAAGCTTCCGAAGCCACTTTTAATTTCTGTGTTATCTGTTTATCTGCAGTACTTGGTTGTAATGTCCCGGATGGGTGATTGTGAGCAAGAATAATTCCAACAGCACCCAATTCCAAAGCTTGTTTCAATACCAACCTAACATCCACTAAAGTACCTGTAATACCTCCTTTGCTTAACTGTGCCTTATGGACAACCTTATTGGAATTGTTCAAATAAACAATCCAAAACTCCTCATGTGGCAACTCCCCTATTAAAGGGTGAAGCAACTCAAAAACATCGTGACTGCTTTTTATTTTGGTGATTTTTGAGGTATCCTCCATCCTTCTTCGCCTACCTACCTCCAATGCAGCTGCAATGGTTACTGCTTTGGCCTCCCCAATTCCTTTGAACCGCATCAAATGGTTTACGGACAATTTGCCCAATTCATTCAAATTGTGGTTTACAGAGGCCAATATCCGTTTGGAAAGTTCCACGGCGCTCTCATCCCTACTTCCTGAACCGATTAAAATGGCAATCAGCTCGGCATCGGACAGTACAAAACTGCCTTTTTGCACCAGTTTTTCCCTTGGCCTATCATCATCGGCCCAGTTTTTAATGGAAAAGGAAGCTAGCTTTTCTTGCATGGGCTAAAGATAGGAGAATAATTTTATGTATTTTTCATGATAAATCATTTCAAAATGAAATCCCTTTTCAACACTGAGGCCCATGAAGAAATTTTATCTCGCATCGACAAACTTTCTGATTCCTCAGAAGGTCAATGGGGGAAAATGAAGGTAGGCCAAATGCTTCACCATTGTCAATATCCCATAAAAATTTCTTTAGGAAGATACAATCCCAACAATAAGCCCAACTTAATGTTGAAGTTGATGGGCAAACTGTTCAAAAAAAGCCTTTACAACGATAAGCCCTGGCGGCAAAATTTACCCACGGCCAAAGCATTGAAAGTGGTTGAGGACAAAAATTTTGTTGACGAGAAAGAGGTCTTGATTGATTTGATCAATGATTTTCATCAAGAAAAGAATAAGCAGCATTGGGACCCTCACCCAATATTCGGCTCATTTACCCACGAACAATGGGGGCAAATGCAATACAAGCATTTGGATCATCATTTAAGGCAATTTAATGTATAATTCTGTTTAGAGTTAAGATTAGAGTTGGTCGTCTTCATTCTGAACCTCTTTTAGTTCAACTTTTTTTCTCGAATCATTTATCATTCTATCCTCCTGTAAAAAAACGTTGGAGATTCCCAACATGAACGCAAGAAATGAAACAGACACTAATCGTTTAAGGAAGAAAAAGTAAAAATGGAAGTGCCTTTTCATACAGATTATCAGACAACTATCGTTCCCAAAATAAGCTACTGACAAAATTACATTTGGTCACCTAGTTATCTTTAAAGTTGAACTGCTATTGATAAGTGGCCATGGCCTCATAGAACTCAACCTCATCAACACCCATTTGCTGGCATATCCACTTGGCGCCTGCCATATTTCTTAAACTTGTGGCTCCTGAAATTTCCAAAGGCATTTCACCATCGGGTGTATCCAAGAACACTTCTCCATTATCTTCCTGATATTCTGGAGTGACATAAGGGAACTTTCTAATCGGATTTTCGGATGATTCCACGAGTTTTTTCACTTCTGCGTCCTCATCGTTATAGGTAATACTACCTCCCTTTACAATACTATCCACAAAAACACCGTATTGCTCAGTATAGCTTTCAATAGTTGAATAATTTCCATTGTCAGTAAACTCAACATCACTCAACAAAGCTATGTTTGGTTGATATAATTGAAACTGCGGAGTGGTATCTATCATAGATGAAGGATTGTCTCCTCCCTCAATAACGATAAAATCATTTTCCTCAGTCAGTTGGACTCCGTTTGGAGTTTCCAATGCATAATCAACCTCAACATCATTGTATTCCAAAACATGTAAAATCATTGAAGCAACCATGGCCCTGTTCTGACTACCTGAGACTACAACCCTAGTTTTATATTGGGTTTGTTGGTACAGAAATTCTGGAAAGGAAAAGATGCTTAAACCAAGTTCTTCGGCCTTTATCAACTCTGGATTATCTTTTTTTACTTTTGACCCTACTACCACGGCATCCAATTGCGCATGGATCTTGTTGGAAGACCACCCTTTGCCATCGGATAACAATCCCTGTTGCTCCATCATTGTTTTGAGTGATTCATCAAATACATCATCACTACCGGTAACAGTTTCCCCTTTTTTATGTAGAGCGGCAGCCAAATTATACAGATTGACTTCACCTAGACCTATAAAATGTACCTGCATCAGTTCAATTTAAAGTTCAAAAATAGCCAAAGCCGTTACCATTCCAAACCCAAAACTTTATATTAATTTCTATCTTGGTGCTAAATTTGAGAACAATGAACCTATCAGAAATCGAATCAAAGGAAATAATGCCGGGTTACCATGGAAAATTGGTTCATGGCGAACGTATGAGCTGGGTGTTTTGGGATGTGGACCAAGATGCCCAAGTACCGGAACATCAACACGACCATGAACAGATCATGCATGTAGTGGAGGGCACTTTTGAATTTACTCTAGATGGTAAAAAAGGCATCTACAAACCAGGAGATGTTTTAATAATCCCATCCAATGCTCCACATAGTGGCAAGGCCTTGACCCCTTGTAAGTTGATGGATATTTTTAGTCCCACAAGAGACGAATACCGATAGCTATGAAGATATCACTTAAAGGAAAGAACGCCCTTGTAGGCGGGAGCAGCAAAGGAATTGGTAAAGCGATTGCACGGCAATTGGCCGAAAGTGGCGCCAATGTGACCATAATGGCCAGAAGCGAAACACGTTTGAAAGAACTGACTGATGAAATGGACAGCTCCCAAGGGCAAAAACATCAATATCTAACCGTTGATTTTACCAACTTTGATGCCTACAAAGCAAAAATATCGGGATTCTTCGAGACCAATACCATAGACATTTTGGTGAACAATACCCAAGGACCTGCAGGTGGTGGCGCATTGGAAAAAAATGTGGAGGACTATCAAAATGCTTTTGACCTACTTTTCAAATCTGTTGTTTTTACTACCGAGCTTGCCTTAAAACATATGCAAGAAAACAAATGGGGTCGAATTATTAATATCGCTTCTATTTCCGTGAAGGAGCCCTTGAATTATTTAGCGCTCTCCAATACCATAAGGGCTGCGGTGGTTACCTGGGCCAAAAGTTTGGCTTATGATGTGGCCAAAGATGGCATTACCGTGAACAATACCCTGACAGGTTATTTTGATACGGACCGTATTGCTCAATTAAATTCAAAAAAAGCAGAAAAGCTGGGAATCTCTCCGGACAAGGTTCGTTCCAACATGGAAGAACAAGTACCCGTAAAACGTATTGGGGACCCTAAAGAATATGGTTATTTGGTGACGTTTTTGGCTTCGGACAAAGCAGCTTTCATAACTGGGACAAATATTCCCATTGATGGTGGACTTTTAAAATCAATGTGATTTTAAAGACTCATGCGGTCTTTAAATATGTAGGATTGGCGGCGGGAAACCTCAACTTCTTCTCCGTTTTTCATGGTGAGCTTTAATTTTCCATTGAACCAAGGCACCACATTTTCTATGTAATTGGTATTGATGATTTGTTGGCGATTGGCCCTAAAAAAAGAATCCTCGGGCAATTTGTCCTCTACTTGATTGAGCGATTTATACAACATAGGTTTCTTGTCCTCAAAAAATACGCGGGTATAATTACCCACAATTTCGAACAAAGAAATATCACCAATCTTGACCAACCAACAGGATTCACCATCCTTTATAAATATCTGACTGTTGTCCGTTAATTTTTTTGCAGTCGATGAGATTTCTTCCTTCGAGGCCATTTTGGAGCGCACCTTTTCCAAAGCCATATCAAAGCGTTTATTGCTTACGGGTTTAAGCAGATAGTCCAATGCGTTGTACTCGAACGATTTTATGGCATATTCATCGTACGCTGTAGTAAAAACGGTAATGGGAACATCATCCAACATTTCCAATAGATCAAAGCCATTTTTTTCGGGCATGTTGATATCGAGCAATAACAAATCAGGAGATTCGGATTGAATCAATTCAACCCCGTCGTCCACATTACCGGCTTCACCCACCAGCTCCAAATCATCATGAAGTTTGATGAGCTCTTTCAGCTCATTCCGTGCTAATCTGGAGTCTTCAACTATCACCGCTCTGATTTTCATGTCAAAGGAATTTTTATTTGCGCCACCACCTCATCGGATATTTCCTCCAATTTAAAAGATGCACGGTCAGCATACAACAATTTCAGCCTTTGTTCAATATTTTTTAACCCTAGCTGCGTAGAATCCTTTGAAATCTTCAAATTTCCGGCATTCCTAACTTCGATATAAAGGTCATTGTCCATTTTGAAAATGGCCAACAAAATTCGCCCTCCATTTTTAAGATTGGAGATGCCATGTTTTACTGCGTTTTCAATTAGTAATTGAATCACCATTGGAGGTATTCTTAAATCCAACGTATCATCGTTTACTTGTTTAACAAATTCCAAACGATCTTCAAATTGAATCTTTGACAAATCGATATAATTATCCACCACTTCCAATTCTTCATGAACCGGAATATCGTTGATGTTATTTTTGGTCAGGGAATATCGAATAATTTCGGAAAGTTTAGTGAGCATTTCTCTCGATTTGTCCACATCTTCCAGCATAAGTCCACGAATATTATTGAGGCTATTGAACATAAAATGTGGATTAATCTGACCCTTCAAGGTGTTCAATTGGGCCTGCTTAAGAGTCGTATTCAATTCCAAACGCTCTATCCTATTCTGATTCAGTTTCAAAAGCAATTTAATCACTAAGTATGTGATCACCCATGATCCGACCAAGAAGACGGAGTTCAGTACCTGGACCATAATTTTGTCGTACCCCTCGAACAAGTGCATTTCAGCCTCGGTGAGTTCCGGACCAAATTTTACATAGATATACCCAAAGAAGACATTTAAAAGGCCAAAAATTGCAGAGGCCACTAATGTGGATACTATGATTTTGATCACCTCTTTACCTCCAAAGGAATCAAAATGCACGTTTCTTTTAAGGTACCAACGTAATATCGAAGTAGAAAATACACCTATGAAAATCCCAACGATGATTGAGAATAAGGTCATCTCAAAACTAACATTCTGGGGAATCAGAGCTGCTATGGAGTTAATAAAACCCCAACCCAGCAATTGAAGAACCCAAAATGCAATATTTCTTTTCCTTGAACTTAACTCCATTATGTTGAGCGTGAATTGCCCAAATTTACATTAAACTTTAACGGTATAAACTATACTAAGAATTTTGTGCCGATTTTCTCCTAAATGGATTGCTACATGACTTTTTTTGAGGTAAAAATGCAATCCACATCATGGTTGAACCTGTATAGAAAAAGGGAAAGTATTCCATATATTCCCACGCATTGAATCTACCGTAGATTCCTATTAATACGCCAAGGACACCCATGGCAAATACTACTTTTTGTTTCGTGTTCAGTTTTCTCATATTGATGAATTTTTTATTCGTTTAAGCGGATTATAAAATAATGCTTACTAAAAGTGAAATAATGAATTTTGCTAGTGCTATCATGATTGTTCGGTTTTAGATTTTAATTCCGATGCTAAAGTAATGGACAACACTTGTCTTATGAAGTGATTTATGACAAGTGGTAATTTAGCCCAACCGAACGGTAAAAGCAGTTTGTTTTTATACAAGAAAACCTAAAATGCTGATTTCAAACGCTATTTTGCTTTTGGCGGAAATTGTGAAAACACCTTTTTAACCAAAGCCCGTAGTTGATTTTCCTTTACGCTGGGCGAGGCATTCTCGCGGAACCCACTCTCCGCTATCGCTTGCCAAACAAGGGCATCTCTTTGGGCATCGACTAAATCGAACTGTATACTGCGCTGCAAGTTGGAACCGCCTAAGGGCAATCCTACGGAAATACCTCCACCAACATTACGTCCACTACCCCCAATGCCAACACCAACATTATTTCTTGGAGCACTTTTGTACTCATCACTCATAATATTGATAAAGAGTTCTGGTTCTTCGGCCAATCGGTAACCTCGAGATTTCAACGTTGAATCCAAAGCTCGGAGCAGACGTCTTTCATCCAACTGATTTAAACCGGATTCCATGTCAGAAAAATAATTATAGGTAGAGTAACTTGAAAAGTCCACCGCCTTATCGTAGTCATAATTTACCTTGACAGAACTACAAGACGTTAGGATAAAAACCAACACTATGGAAAGTAAATAGCGCATGATGGATATTTGGGTCCACCTAAATTTAATCAATATATTGATTAGATAGGTAGAAGAATGCCCATTATTCGTTCAACAACTGCCAAAGCCTATCCTTAAGTTCCTGGATACCCAACCCGCTCACTGATGATATAAAGGTATAGGGGACATCCTTAAAATCCTCTTTCATATCGGCATCCATTTCATCTATAAGCTCTTGATCCAACATGTCACATTTAGAGATTGCTACAAGTCTTGCCTTGTCTAATAGCTCTGGGTTGTATCGTCTCAGCTCATCCAACAGGATTTGGTATTCTTGGCTGATATCCTTACTATCGGCAGGAATCAAAAATAAGAGTGTAGCATTTCGTTCTATATGGCGTAAAAAATAGTGTCCCAGACCTTTTCCTTCCGCAGCGCCTTCAATAATTCCAGGAATATCGGCCATTACAAAACTTCGAAAGTCCCGATATTCCACAATGCCCAAATTGGGTTTTAGGGTAGTAAACTCATAATTGGCAATTTTTGGCTTAGCCGAGGTCATTACCGAAAGTAACGTGGATTTTCCTGCATTTGGAAAACCTACAAGGCCAACATCGGCCAAAACCTTAAGCTCCAGGGTCAAATCTCCCTCTTGCCCCTTTATTCCCGGCTGTGCATACCTTGGGGTTTGGTTCGTGGAACTTTTAAAGTGCCAGTTTCCAAGACCACCCATTCCACCTTCCAATACAATTTTTTCTTCACCATCTTCGGTGATTTCAAAAAGTATCTCATTGGTTTCGGTATCTCGAATCACAGTACCCAATGGTACTTCCATATAAACATCTTCACCATCGGCACCTGTGCTGCGGCTTTTACTCCCGTGCTCTCCGTGACCGGCTTTAAAGTGCTTTTTAAATTTGAAATGGACCAGCGTCCATAAGCTTTTGTTCCCCTTCACAATAACATGACCTCCGCGACCACCATCACCACCATCGGGGCCACCTTTGGCCACATATTTTTCACGACGTAAATGCGCAGAACCTTTACCCCCGTTTCCAGAAGAAATGTGCACCTTTACATAATCGACAAAATTTCCTTCGGTCATATTCTAATTTAAAAAAGTATGTATTGAAAATCAATTATAGAGCGTCAATTACCTTGCTCAAACGCTCGGTAATCTCATCAATCTCCCCTATACCGTTTACAGAATGGAATTTATCTTGCTTTTCGTAGTAGGCTTTTAAAGGAGCTGTTTTTTGATTGTACTCATCAAAACGATTGCGAATCTTGCTTTCATCTTGATCATCGGAACGGCCACTGCTTTTACCTCTTTCCAATAGACGGGCGACTAAAATATCATCCTCAGCTTCAAGGGCGATGGTAGCATTTACTTTCATATCCTTGGACTCCAAGAAATTGTCCAATGCTTCTGCTTGTGCTGCAGTTCGTGGAAATCCATCAAAAATGAAGCCTGCTGCATCTGGATTTTTTTCCACTTCAGCCTTAAGCATATCTATTGTCACCTCATCGGGCACCAAATCACCTTTATCTATATAGGATTTGGCCAAGTTTCCAAGTTCGGTTCCATTTTTAATGTTGTAGCGGAAAACATCTCCCGTAGAAATGTGTTTCAAATTATACTTTTCCTTTAGGAACCCTGCTTGGGTACCTTTTCCTGCTCCTGGCTTTCCAAAAAGCACTAGGTTGATCATATCTGTTTGATTTAATTCGTAAACTTCTCTAAGATTTCGGCCGAGCTCGTTATAGTCCAGCCCATAGCCCACAATAAAATGGTCGGGGATCTCCAGACCTACATAATCAATGGGGTATTCACCGTTGTACACATCGGATTTATAAAAAAGTGTTCCGATCTTAAATTCTTTTACATTAGTATTGGAGAACAAATGCACCAACTGCTTCAAGGTGCGACCGGTATCTACCACATCTTCCAAAATAATAACACTCTTGCCCTCGATATCTTCTGGCACATCCAAAAGTGTCTCCACAATCCCTGTTGAAGTCAAACCTTGATAGGAGCTCAATCTCACAAAAGAAACTTCACAAGGATGTTGGTATGCTTTTAAAAAATCCGCCACGAACATAAAAGCACCATTGAGCACACCTACAAACAAGGGTGTTTCATCTTTATAATCTTCAGCAATCTCCTCGGCCATTTTATCTATGGCCGCAAGGATTTCCCCTTCCTTTAGATATGGTTTAAAAATCTTGTCGTGGAGCTTAATCAATGTGTTCAAGTTATGGTCAGGTTGGCAAAGATAATATTTTTAAAGCTGCTAAGCCCTCACATCTTTTATAGCCTCGTGGATTTCACGTATTTTTGCTCACATTCAATTTACAAAACAATGCAATTTTTCTCTTCCGACTTTACTTTAGGAATTTTAGGTGGTGGACAGTTAGGCAAAATGATGCTTTACGAAACCAGAAAATGGGATATCCAAACCAAGGTATTGGATGCTTCGGAAGAAGCACCTTGTAAGATAGCATGCAACGAGTTTGTTCAAGGCAGTTTAATGGATTTTGATACCGTTCATGATTTCGGAAAAGATGTGGACGTGCTCACGATTGAAATTGAAAATGTGAACGTGGATGCCCTTGAAAAATTGGAACATGAGGGAGTTCAAGTATATCCCCCAACCAAAACTTTGCGAACCATTCAAAATAAAGGGGTCCAGAAATTATTTTATACCGACCACGATATTCCAACCGCTGCCTTTACACGATTTGCCTATACTTCTGAAATCAAAGATAGTATAAGCAACGGAGGGGTTTCATTACCTTTTGTTTGGAAGAGCGCCCAATTTGGCTACGATGGACAAGGTGTTAAGGTGATCCGCAAGATAGAGGACCTCAAAGACTTGCCCAATGTGGAGTGCATTGCCGAAAAAATGATCGATTTTAAAAATGAACTGGCCGTAGTGGTAGCACGGAATACCAAAGGTGAAGTAAAAACGTATCCTGTGGTGGAAATGGAATTTCATCCAGAGGCCAATCAAGTAGAATATGTAATCTGCCCCGCAAGAGTTGATGATGCCGTGGCCAAAAAGGCCCAGGAAATTGCCTTGAAAGTTTCAGAACATATGAAGCATGTGGGATTGTTGGCCGTAGAAATGTTCCAGACCAAAGACGACCAAATTTTGGTGAACGAATCTGCCCCGAGACCACACAATAGCGGACATTACAGTATTGAAGCAGCGTACACCAACCAGTTTGAGCAACATATCCGTGCCATTTTAGGCTTGCCCCTTGGCAAAACCGATAGCAAAGTAGCTGGAATTATGGTTAACTTGGTGGGGGCCGAAGGACATACTGGAGAAGTAGTTTACCAAAACATGGAAAAAATACTGGGGATGGATGGAGTTACCCCGCACATTTACGGTAAAAAACAAACAAGGCCTTTTCGTAAAATGGGCCATGTAACCATTGTTGACAAAAATATGGACAGAGCCAGAGAAGTGGCACAGCAGGTAAAAGAAACCATTAAAGTGATAAGCAAATAAGATATGAGCAAAGTAGCCGTAATCATGGGAAGTACAAGCGACCTTCCCGTTATGCAAGAAGCCATTGATATATTGAAAGAATTGGGCGTTGATGTGGATGTGGATATTGTTTCCGCCCACAGAACACCAGAAAAATTGTTCAGCTTTGGCAAGAGCGCCCATACCAATGGCTATTCCGCCATTATTGCTGGAGCAGGTGGCGCAGCACATTTACCAGGTATGGTGGCATCTTTATCACCCCTACCCGTTATCGGAGTTCCGGTAAAAAGCAGCAATTCCATTGATGGTTGGGATTCAGTTTTGTCCATTTTACAAATGCCCGGTGGAGTTCCCGTAGCTACCGTAGCTTTGAACGGTGCAAAAAATGCAGGTATACTCGCTGCACAAATAATAGGAAGCTCCAATCGTGAAATTATGGACAACATTATTTCTTATAAAGAAGGGCTTAAGGAAAAAGTCATTAAAGGTGCCGAAGAAGTAAAGAAAGCATTCTAACGCAAACTTTGTTCACTTATGAACTACAATCAAATTGGCATATTGTTGGGGATTTTTGCCATCGCCTTTTTTGGATTTACGGTAAAAAAAGTGAGCAACCCTTATCTAAAAGGGATTTGGAATAGTGCCCTTTTGGTTTTTACCATATATGCCGCCCTCTTAATTTATATAGAAATACGATGGCAATTTATTTCGGACTATGCCAGTAAATTTGATTTGAACGGAAATGGTTTTGTAGATATAAACGAATATTCCGATGAAGCGATCAAAGCCATGAACCGGAGAACCTATGGAGCAAATATTAGATTATATGCACCTCTGACCATGGCCGTATTTTCTTCCATTATTGGTTTCGCCTACTTAGTGAGCGATTGGGCCGTAACACGTTTTAAAAACAAAGAACAGAATTAAAAAGTATGAGCAATCCACTTTTGGAGCCTTTTAATCAAGCTCCATTTTCAAAAATAAAAAACGAACATTTTAAACCTGCTTTTCTTCAGGCCATTGAGGACACCAAAAAGGAAATCGATACTATTGTGCTTAACCCAGAGCCACCGACTTTTAAAAATACTTTGGAAGCTTTGGATTTTTCCGGACAACAATTGGACCGTATCTCCAGTGTATTTTTTAACTTGAATTCTGCCGAGACCAATGAGGAAATTCAGAAAATTGCCCAAGAAGTATCCCCCCTATTGTCGGAGTTCAGCAACGACATCACTTTAAACGAAGGGCTTTTTGAGCGCATCAAAACTGTTTATGAACAACGAGATTCGTTGGATTTAACGAAAGAACAGGAAACACTTCTGGAAAAAAAATACAAGAATTTCAGTAGAAACGGAGCCAACCTTAATGAAGAGGATAAAAAACGCCTTCGTGAAATAGATGCAGAGCTATCCAAATTAAAATTGACATTTGGCGAAAATGTTCTGGCCGAGACCAACAAATATGAAATGTTGCTCACGGACGACAAAGATATAGAAGGTCTTCCCGAGGGAGCTAAAGAAGCTGCAGTTCAATTGGCCGAATCCAAAGGCAAAGAGGGTTGGTTGATTACTTTGGATTATCCAAGCTATATCCCGTTTATGAAATACGCCAAGAACAGGGAATTGCGCAAGGAACTTTCTTTGGCATTTGGCAGCAAAGGCTTCCACAATGATGAGTTGGATAATCAAGAAAATGTAAAACGCATTGTGAATCTTCGCTTTGAACGAGCCAATCTTTTGGGTTATAAGACCCATGCTCATTTTGTACTCGAAGAACGTATGGCCGAAACCCCGGAAAAGGTATTGGATTTTTTAAACGAACTTTTAGAAAAAGCAAAGCCGGCTGCGGAAAGAGAGTTTACGGAACTGGAAGGCTTTGCCAAAGAACTCGACGGTATTGACCATTTGGAAAAATGGGACAGCGCTTATTATTCCGAAAAATTGAAGCAGAAATTGTTCAATTTGGACGATGAAAAGTTGAAACCTTATTTCAAACTGGAAAATGTGATCAGTGGGGTGTTCAAAGTTGCAGAAAAGTTGTTCGGACTTACATTTAAAGAAGTTGACGATGTGGACAAATACCACGAAGAAGTAAAAACCTTTGAAGTGTATGAAAATGATAACTTCATATCCTTATTTTATGCCGATTTCCACCCTAGACCCGGAAAACGTGGTGGCGCTTGGATGACCTCCTTCAAACCACAATATACCTTGGGTGGAAAAAACAGTAGACCACATATTTCCAATGTGTGCAATTTTACAAAACCTACCAGCTCAAAACCATCCTTGTTAACGTTTAATGAGGTAACCACACTATTCCACGAATTTGGGCACGCCTTGCACGGAATGTTGGCCAACACTACCTATCCAAGCTTATCCGGAACCTCTGTGTACTGGGATTTTGTAGAGCTTCCAAGTCAAGTGATGGAGAACTGGTGCTACGAAAAAGAGGCCCTGGAACTTTTTGCCCATCATTACGAAACCGGTGAATTGATTCCTATGAAATTAGTAGAAAAAATCAAGGAGTCTGCCACTTTTCAAGAAGGTATGGCAACTGTCCGTCAATTAAGTTTTGGACTGTTGGATATGGCTTGGCACGGAAAAGACCCGTCAAACATAAAAGATGTAAAAACCTACGAGACCAAGGCTTTTGAGAGCACCAATTTGTTCCCTGAAACACCAGAAACCTGTATGAGCACATCGTTCGCCCATATTTTCCAAGGTGGGTATTCTTCTGGCTACTATAGTTATAAATGGGCCGAAGTTTTGGATGCAGACGCCTTTGCCTATTTCAAGGAAAACGGAATTTTCAGTAAAATAGTGGCGGACAAATTCAAGGAGCATGTGTTATCCAAAGGTGGTACCGAAAACCCTATGGAACTGTACAAACGATTTAGAGGCGCCGAACCCAATATTGATGCATTGTTAGAGCGTGCTGGGCTTTTGGAAAGTAAATCCTAATCGACTGCGAACGTTAAACCTGGGCCATCTCCATTTGTAAAGGTGACTATGCCTACAACGGCTATAACCAAGCCTAGTGTCAAAACCGACACCGATATAGTTTTGCCCAGGGATATTTTCATTAGTTTAGCTTCGGTTATCATTGACTTCTGAAGAGTAATCTCATTTTTATGTTGGATTACATCAATAGTGGAATTGGCCACTTCTTTAATGGTTACTTTTTCTGACTTACCATTACCTTCCTTGACCTCATATTTTTCCCCAATCTTATAATCATTACTTGTAGAATCTAATCTTCGATAACTACAGTAACAATAGAACCATAGAAAAAAATAGAATCAATTTTTTATAATTATTTGATTTACTTTGAGTTATATAGTTTTACATCAAAAAGCTCTACGATTCGAATAAATAATACCCAAATGCCAAAAGAAAGTTAAACTTTGTAAAAACCCGTTAAAAAAGGTTTAATGAGCAGTCTAACTCGTTTTTGACTATAGAATTATATGTCCAAAAACCACTACATTTGGTAATTCGATAGGAATATGGCCAAACACAAACTTCAACCAGACAATTGGGTAGACCAGTATGCGGATTACCTGTTCAACTATGCAGTTTCTCGTGTAAGCGATGCTGAAATTGCAAAAGACTTGGTGCAGGAAACCTTTTTTGCAGGTCTCAACTCGGCCAAGAACTATAAAGGTGATGCTGCCGAACGAACATGGTTGGTATCTATACTTAAACGAAAAGTAATAGACCATTACCGAAAAGTAAACTCCAAAAAAGGAAAAGCAGAAGTACGCATGAACTACAGTTCTGAATCGGAGGCTGAAGGAGATTGGCTGGAACAGCAAGTGGCCGACCCCTATAGCAAAGATGGTGACAATGTGCTTGAAAATGAAGAATTGGGATCCGCAATTCAAGATTGTCTCACAAAACTACCTCAAAAACAGGCTTTGGTGTTCAAATTGAAAACAATTCAGGGCATGAGCACTGAAGATGTTTGTAATGAACTCGATATAAATCCGTCCAATCTGTGGGTAATGATCCATAGAGCAAGAACGGCACTCATGGGTTGTTTAAACGAAAATTGGTTTTAGGTATGAAGATTTCATGTAAAGAGGCATCAGGTATTTGTGACAAGTCCCAATATAAGGAAGCTAGTTGGTTGGACATCATTAAACTTCGCATCCATCTATCTTATTGCAAGGTTTGCCGCGCGTACTCCAAAAAGAATAGCGAACTAACTTCACTATGTGATAGAGCTGGGCTTACCATGCTATCGGATGATGACAAGAAAAAAATGAAAAGGGATCTAGAAGATAAGATCTAAAAATAATTTTCAGTCCACCAAAACAGAAGAAACCAGAAAATCGGTATTGCCTCCACCCAAAACATTACAAAGTATCTCGAGTGTAATCGCTTTCCAGAACAAAGTACAAGAACAAGGGCTGCTGACAAAACTAACCGAAGTACAATTTCAAGCTGATGTATTTCATCCTTCAAGAAAGTCAATAGGAAAAACATCAGGGTAATACCAATTCCCAATCGCTTCGTATTTTTAATTCCAAGTACTTGAGGCAATGTCCGGAGACTTTTATGGTCCCATTGCACATCCCTAATCTCAAAAGGTAGAATAAGTACTAAAACCAATAGCATCCTTTGAATAAACGTTACCGAAAAGTCCCAATGTAAAGACATATTGGCATCCAGAACTGGTAGTAAAACGGAAAAACCGGCCCAAACAAAGGCTACAATATATATTTTCAATCCTGCCAAATTCCTTAAGTTCTTAGCTCTTGGCAACAGTGGTACCGCATACAGGGCGGAAAGCACACCCAAAATAATGGTAGCCACCCAAATTTCTTCATCCAATTGAATCAAAAAGTAAATGGCAAATGCAAAGGCTATAAAACTAAATATTTGAATGATTTTATGGTAGGCGTTGGACACAATCAGGTATTTGTAGGCTTCCACTCCATACTTGATAAAATTGTAACAAACAATCACGCTAAAAAAAATAAACCCCAGAAGGTTAATGTCCGATGAACTCCCCAAAAGATGAAAGGTAACCCCAGCCATAGCAATCACCGCCACAGCCACATGAATGCTTGCATCAAGATAAAAATTAAAAATAGCCTTTAGGGTTCGCATGGAGTAAAATATTGTGCATTTTGCCAAAGGTTAACTTGTGGTTAACAACTTTGGTTCAGAGTCTTTCAAAATTGACCATTTTCATCGAATTAATCCCTAATTTTGTGCACTTTATTGGATTGAACATGAACACAGAGGTTTTTGCCGCCAGACACATTGGCATCACAGAAAGAGACTTACCCCAGATGCTCGAAACCATTGGGGTGGAAAATGTGGAACAACTCATTAATGAGACCATTCCCGATGACATCAAATTAAAAAAACCACTAGATCTTCCCGAAGGGATTAGCGAACATGAGTTCCTAAACCACCTGCAAGATTTAGCCAAAAAGAACAAGGTTTTTAAAACCTATATTGGTTTAGGGTACCATGAGTCCCTGACGCCATCGGCCATCAAAAGAAATATTCTGGAAAATCCAGGGTGGTATACCGCTTACACACCGTACCAAGCTGAGATTGCCCAAGGTAGATTGGAGGCTCTTTTAAACTTCCAAACCATGGTGAGCGACCTTACAGGTATGGAACTTGCCAATGCCTCTCTTTTGGACGAAAGTACCGCTGCCGCCGAAGCCATGAGCATGTTGTTCGAGGTGCGTAGCCGCCAACAAAAAAAGGGAGACGTCGTAAAATTCTTTGTCTCAGAGGAAATACTTCCCCAAACCATAAGTTTGCTCGAAACACGTGCTACGCCCTTAGGTATAGAGTTGGTTTTGGGCAATCATGAAGATTTTGATTTTTCCGATGAATTCTTTGGTGCGTTATTGCAATACCCGGGAAAACATGGTCAATTAAACGACTATGCCTCCTTTGTGGAAAAAGCCAAGGCCAAAGAAATTAAAGTAGCCGTTGCCGCAGATATTTTAAGTTTGGTAATGCTGACTCCTCCGGGAGAATGGGAAGTGGATGCAGTAGTGGGAACCACACAACGTTTTGGGATTCCATTGGGCTATGGTGGCCCACACGCCGCATTTTTCGCCACTAAAGAAGCATACAAAAGAAACATTCCCGGCAGAATAATCGGAATCACCAAAGATACGGATGGCAATCCGGCCCTTCGTATGGCACTTCAGACTCGGGAGCAACACATAAAGAGGGATAAAGCAACTTCCAACATCTGTACCGCTCAAGTACTTTTGGCCGTTATGGCTGGAATGTACGCTGTTTATCACGGACCAGAAGGTTTAAAATATATTGCCAACAAAGTGCATAACAACACCAAAAAGCTGGCCAAAACATTGGAAGCCTATGGGTTTGAACAATTAAACAGCGCTTACTTTGATACCATTCAGGTAAAAGTTAAAAATACAAAGCAACTTAAGGAAGTAGCAGAAAGCAAAAGCATCAACCTGCATTATATTGATGACAGCACCGTTTCCATCTCATTGAACGAAGCTGTTTCCAACAGCGATTTGGATGTATTAATTTCATGCTTCTTGGAGTCTCACAGCTTAAAAGAGAAATCTTTGGGCGAGATTGAATTGGATGAAGCCATTCCATTCGATTTACAAAGAAAAACTCCATTTATGGCGCACGAAGTGTTCAATTCCTATCATTCCGAAACAGAATTGATGCGTTACATCAAAAAATTGGAGCGTAAGGATTTAGCATTGAACCAATCCATGATTTCTTTGGGAAGCTGCACCATGAAACTGAATGCTGCTTCGGAAATGCTGCCCTTAAGTTGGGCAGAATGGGGCAACATTCACCCTTTTGTTCCGATAAACCAAGCCGAAGGGTATCAAGAGGTACTGAAATCGCTTGAAGAACAATTGAACGTAATTACCGGATTTTCTGCCACCTCGCTTCAACCCAATTCTGGAGCACAAGGAGAATATGCCGGACTTATGGTGATCCGTGCCTATCACAAATCAAGAGGTGAAGAACACAGAAACATCTGCTTAATTCCAGCCTCTGCTCACGGAACCAATCCTGCATCAGCTGTAATGGCGGGCATGAAAGTGGTTGTGACCAAAACCGATGAAAAAGGAAACATCGACATGGGCGACCTGACTGCAAAAGTAGAGCAATATGCGGACAACTTAGCTGCATTAATGGTCACCTACCCTTCCACTCATGGTGTCTTTGAATCATCCATCAAACAGATTACAAAACTCATCCATGATAATGGTGGACAAGTATATATGGACGGTGCCAATATGAATGCCCAAGTGGGATTGACCAATCCTGCGACCATAGGAGCCGACGTTTGTCACTTGAACTTGCACAAGACCTTTGCCATCCCACATGGCGGTGGAGGCCCTGGAGTTGGACCTATTTGTGTTGCGGAGCAATTAAAACCTTTCCTTCCTTCCAACCCAGTAATTGAAACTGGCGGAGAAAATGCGATAACTGCAATTTCCGGTGCACCCTGGGGAAGTTCATTGGTTTGTCTGATTTCTTACGGATACATTAAAATGTTAGGTTCTAAAGGACTTACCAAAGCTACTGAAGCTGCTATTTTAAACGCTAATTATATTAAAGACCGTTTAAAGGGCAAGTTCGATGTGCTTTATACCGGTGAACGTGGACGTGCGGCCCATGAGATGATCATTGACTGTAGACCTTTTAAAGCAAATGGCATTGAAGTAACCGATATTGCCAAACGCCTTATCGATTACGGCTTCCATGCGCCTACGGTTTCTTTCCCCGTTGCAGGAACGTTAATGATCGAACCAACGGAAAGTGAAAGCCGAGCCGAGCTAGATCGCTTCTGTGATGCATTGCTATCTATCAGAGAAGAAATTGATGAAGCTTCTGCCGACGAAACCGATAATGTACTGAAAAATGCCCCCCACACATTGGGAATGTTAACGAGTGACTCTTGGAGTCATTCATATAGCAGGGAAAAGGCAGCTTTCCCATTACCGTATGTAGCTGAGAATAAGTTTTGGCCAAGTATTAGAAGAACAGATGAAGCGTTTGGGGATCGTAATTTAATGTGCACCTGTACGCCGATTGAAGAGTATATGGAAGCCTAAAAACCATTGTAAACATTGAAAAAGCCTTGATTCTAAAATTAGATCAGGGCTTTTTTTATATACCGCAATATAAAGGCTACCTTTTGAACATTGTAACAATTGTCATGCACGCATAATACCACTTATCTTAATACCTTAACTTGTTGTATATTAAAAACCTCTTTACAAAATGAAGATTGGCATTACAGGTACCGGAAGCTATATTCCATCCATTATAACCAAAAACGAAGATTTTTTGAATCATGAGTTTATGGAGACCGATGGGTCGGCTTTTGAACACCAGAACAACGTGATCATTGAAAAATTCAAGGCTATTACAGGTATAGCCAACCGACGGTACGCCAAACCCGATTTAAAAACTTCTGATATTGGTTTTTTGGCAGCCGAAGAAGCCATTTCAAACGCCGGAATCGACAAAGAAGAACTGGATTACATCATATTTGCACATAATTTTGGGGATCTTACACCCGGAAAAATCCAAGGAGACACCCTACCTAGCCTTGCCTCCCGAGTAAAACATTTGCTACGTATCCAAAATCCAAAATGTGTTGCCTACGATGTACTTTTTGGTTGTCCAGGATGGATTGAAGGTGTGATACAAGCCACTGCATTCATTAAAAGCGGAATGGCCAAAAAATGCTTGGTCATTGGAGGAGAAACGCTTTCCAGGGTAGTAGACCATCATGATAGGGACAGTATGATTTTTTCCGATGGGGCTGGAGCCACTATTTTGGAATCCAATACGTCAAATGGTGAAATATTGTCACATGCATCGCTAACCTATGCCAATGAGGAAGCCTATTATCTATACTTTGACAAGTCCAATAGCCCTTCTGCATGCGAGGATACCCGATATATTAAAATGCAAGGGAGAAAAATTTATGAATTCGCTTGCCTTAATGTACCAAAAGCCATGGCTTCCTGTTTAGATGATAGCGGTATTGATATTGATGATGTCAAGAAGATTTTCATCCATCAGGCCAATGAAAAAATGGATGAGGCCATTATAAAAAGATTTTATAAAATCTATGGGAAAACGGTGCCCGAAAATATAATGCCCATGAGCATTCAGGATTTGGGCAATAGTTCCGTAGCCACAATTCCCACTTTATATGATATGGTTCTTAAGGGCAAACTACCCGAACATGAAGTAAAAAAGGGAGATGTTATTATCTTTGCAAGCGTTGGTGCCGGAATGAACATCAATGCCATTGTCTATAGATACTAAATGTACGAAAACAACTTTCCCAACAAACGCTACAAGCATACTTTAGCGTTTCTACAGAAACATATTGATACTACTGAATCCATTTTGGACCTCGGGGTCGAAAATCCTTTTTCAGAAATAATGAAATCCAAGGGGTATAATGTAAAGAATACCTCGGGTGAAGATTTGGATGTAGATTTTCAAAATGTCGCACAAACCAATACCGATGTAGTAACTGCCTTTGAAATATTTGAACATTTGGTGGCCCCTTTTAATGTCCTCAAAGAAATCAAAGCAGAGAAACTAGTAGCAAGCATTCCCATGCGATTATGGTTTTCACCAGCTTACCGAAGCAAGACCGACCCATGGGATCGTCATTACCACGAATTTGAAGATTGGCAATTTGATTGGCTTTTGGAAAAAGCAGGTTGGACGATCAAAGACACGGCCAAATGGACAAATCCAACCAAAAAAATTGGAATACGCCCTATCCTTAGATACTTTACAAACAGGTATTATATTGTTTATGCTGAAAGGACCCAAAAGTAATTTGGGATAAATGCCCGAATTTTTAGACTTTTAACACATGCGTATAAGTATCGTCATCCCAGCACACAATGAGGCATCTTATTTAAAGGACTGCTTGGACTCATTTGTGTCTCAAACCTATTTGCCCAATGAGGTAATTGTAGTGGATGATAATTCTTCGGACGGTACTTTTAAAATTGCCCAAAGTTTTGCAAAGCAACATGACTGGATAAAAGTGCTTCAGCGCAAATCAATTGACGAGCATATTCCCGGAAAAAAAGTAGTGGACACCTTTAATTTTGGTTTAAAACACACTTCGGAATACGACCTCATCGGAAAGTTTGATGCAGACATTGTGTTACCTCCAAATTATTTTGAACTTATCGTCAATCAATTTCAGGCCAATTGGAAACTGGGCATGTGCTCTGGACTCCTGTTCATTAAAAAAGGGGAAGATTGGGTGTATGAAAACATCGCGGACAAATCTCATATCCGAGGTCCCATAAAGTTGTACCATAGAGCTTGTTTCAATAAAATAGGCGGATTGCGTCCTGGTGTAGGCTGGGACACCATGGATACCCTTTTGTCCAAATACCACGATTTTGACACCTTGACCCTCCCAGAACTTCACGTAAAGCACCTCCGCCCTACGGGGCATGGGTATAGTTCCAAAAACTATCAAGCCAAAGGAATGGCCATGTACAAAATGCGGTATGGCATTGTACTTACCAAAATTGCGGCCTTAAAAATGGCATGGCAGGCCAAAAGCCCTAGCTTATACATTCAAGCAGTTTTGGGTTACCTTAAAGCATTCTTCCAACAACAACCAAAGTACGTTTCCAAAAAAGAAGGAAAATTTATCCGAAGTTTTCGCTGGAAAGGGATTTGGTCGAAATTGTAATCATTTAAACTCCAAAACCTCCCCAATTGGTTGTCCGGTTGTTCCATTCGGGAATGCAATACCCAACAAAGTGGCAATGGTAGGAGCAATATCCGGTATCTCCGTGCGGTTTACCGTACTACCTTGTTTAACTCCTTTACCAAATAGCAATAAAGGCACATGGGTATCATAAATTTGAGGAGAGCCGTGTGTAGAACCTGTTCTGCTATATGAAATATATCCAGGATCGGGTACGATAAGCACATCGCCCGAGCGTTTTTGGTTATATCCGTTCTGTAAAATGTATGGAATGCCCTGGGTATAGTCATTGGCCCACATTTGGTGACCTGTATATACTTGGCCAATACCTTCGTACGATAACAGTTCTTGGGCTATTTCTTCTTGGGCTATTACAATGTCAATATCCAAATTGGTCAAAATTTTATGATCTAAAAACACTTGATAATTCGAAAGGTTTTTGACCACATCTGTGGTTCCATATTTATATTGTAAAAAATCATCAAACTTTTCACCAATACCTTTCATATCAAGATAACCCGCAGGTATTTTTTGATCTTTCAAGTAGGAAGGCACATTAATGGCTGCATGGTCCGCAGTTAAGAAAACTGTGTATTCACCTTCACCTACTTTTTCATCCAAAGCAGAAAAAATTCGGGCCAAATCCTGGTCAAGTCTTATGTATGTATCTTCTACTTCCTTGGAATTGACTCCATAAAAATGCCCCACATAATCGGTACTGGAAAAACTGATAGCTAAAAAATCGGTTATGGCATCCTGACCTAATTCTTCACCTTCGAGTGCCGCCAAAGCGAAATCCGCGGTAATACTATTACCATAAGGGCTTCTGCGCAATAAATCAAATTGACCATTTTGCCCCCATATTGTTGGAAAATCATGCGGGAAGGCATTCGTTGATTCCCCTTTTTGCAACCCTTCATAGTTATTGACATCCAAACCACTTTCCACATAGGTTTCAATAGGTTTTAAGGTATTCCATGGTTTTTTATAGGCTTCAACAATATTGGACGTATTAAAATCCTCCACCCACTGTGGCAACTCATCCATATAGTAGGAGCTCGTGATCCAGTTTCCAGTTTCTCCTCCCTCGAACCAATATGCTGCATTGGCCGAATGTCCGGCAGGTAATATGGCGCCCCTATCTTTTAATGCCACACCAATCACCTTTCCTCTTTGTTGGGTGTGCAATCTTAGCTGATCGGTAATGGTAGTGGTAAGCATTCTATGCGGTGACATTTTTCCTGCATCGGAAGTGGTCCCAACAGAAGAGTAGCTATCATCCCCTGCACAATACACTTCTTTATCGGTTGCCTTGTCGTACCAATTATTGCCAATAATACCGTGCATAGATGGCGTAGTTCCTGTATAAACCGAGGTATGGCCTGGCCCTGTACTGGTGGGCGCATAGTTAAAATGGTTGTTTTTGGCATTGAACCCTTCATTTACCATTCTTTTAAAACCTCCATTGCCATACTGGCCCCAAAAACGGGTCAAATAATCATAGCGCATTTGGTCCACCACAATCCCAACTACAAGTTTAGGTGTTTGGGAAATAAGCTCTTGTTGTGGCTCCTCTATACTCTTTTTTCTACGCTGACCATATGAAATACTGATCATGCACAATGCTAAAATTGAAACTATAAGATTCGTTGTTCTCATGCTAAGGTTTTAATCAAATAACAACAAAACTATTGATTTCTCCTGTTTAAAAATTTAAATGAAGGTTAAATGCTTAACAATATTCTTATTTTTATCACCTCAAGTCCATAAAACGCATGAAATACCTAGAAGCGATTGGAAAATACTTCATCATGATTTGGGAAGTATTTAAAAAACCTACCAAGTGGCGCATTATGAAAACCTTGATTCTCAAGGAAATCGATGAGCTGATTTTTGGAGCGATGGGCATCATTATTTTTATCTCCTTTTTTATTGGGGGTGTAGTTACGATTCAAACAGCGCTCAACCTAAACAATCCCCTTCTACCTAAAAGTTTAATTGGATTCGCCACAAGACAATCGGTGATTTTGGAATTCGCTCCAACCTTCACCTCAATAATAATGGCAGGTAAGGTCGGGTCATACATCACATCCAGTATAGGAACAATGCGAGTAACGGAACAAATTGATGCTCTCGAAGTTATGGGTATCAACTCACTCAACTACCTTGTATTTCCTAAAATTGTGGCCACCATGCTGTACCCTTTTGCCGTTGCGATTTCCATGTTTGTCGGTATTTTAGGAGGTTGGGTGGCAGCCGTATTTGGGGGCTTTGCTCCAAGCGGTGATTTTATACAGGGACTGCAAATGGATTTTGATTCGTACCATGTAACCTATGCCTTTATTAAATCGATTGTGTTCGCCTTCGTAATCGCTACGGTCCCTTCTTACCATGGATATTATATGACAGGTGGTGCTTTGGAAGTAGGAAAAGCCAGTACAACATCTTTTGTATGGACAAGTGTGGTGATTATCATTGTGAACTATGTATTAACCCAATTGTTGCTAGGCTGATGATAGAAGTAGAAAATATACATAAATCGTTTGGGGACAATCACGTTCTAAAAGGTATTTCCACAGTATTCGAAAAGGGAAAGACGAACCTGATTATTGGGCAAAGTGGCTCGGGTAAAACGGTTTTTATCAAATGTCTGCTTGGCCTTTTTGAGCCCGACGAAGGACAAATTTGTTATAACGGCCAATACTATTCCAAGCTTTCGACCAAAGAAAGAAGAAACCTACGTCAAGAAATGGGCATGGTGTTCCAAGGAAGTGCACTGTTCGATTCCATGACAGTGGAGGGCAATGTAATGTTCCCTTTGGATATGTTCACCAACCAGTCACAATCGGAAAAGCAAGATCGTGTAGATTTTGTTTTAAAACGGGTTAACCTGATCGATGCCCATAAAAGATATCCTGCAGAAATTTCTGGGGGAATGCAAAAAAGGGTGGCCATTGCTAGAGCCATTGTAATGAATCCCAAATACTTGTTCTGTGACGAACCCAACTCTGGACTAGACCCAAAAACAGCTATTTTAATTGACAACCTGATACAAGAGATTACCCAGGAATACGATATTACAACAGTAATCAACACTCACGACATGAACTCCGTAATGGAAATCGGGGAAAAAATTATATTCCTTAAAAATGGGTTTAAAGAGTGGGAAGGAACCAACAAAGAAATTTTTAAAACGGATAATAAAGCCGTAACCGATTTTGTCTACTCTTCTGAACTATTTAAAAAAGTGCGGCAAATGTATATTGAGGAACGGAATTGATTCAGACATCAGACATCAGACATGTAAAAAATCAATCTATTTCTTTAATCACCAAAGTGGAGTCTTGAAGCCTAAGCTTTAACCAAGTCAACATTTTTTTTGAGTCTTCAGCTTTTTTACTGGAACTCACCCCATCTTTCCAATCTATCTCAAAAACTGGAACGGTGTCCATTTTCTTAAAATCGGTGCGAATTTGGTATGAAAAACCTATTGCATCAATATTCTCATAATTGGCCTTGGCCTCTGCACTAATATTCTGGAAGGGAATCTGCTTGCCCGCATTTTTGGTCAAAGTGGATAATTCTTCTTCTAGCAGTCGAATTTGTTCATCCTTATTCAACAATTCCGCCTTGTTTTTTTCATAGAGCTCACTAACGTAATTGAACTTTTCTTCCGAATCGTCCTTGCCACCCTGTATAATGTGCAATTCTGCATTTTTCAATCTAGTGTATTGGTTCTTCTGTGTCCTCCATGTATTAATTACGTTCTCGGGAACCAGTTCATCACCCATGAACACGACTTCGATCAATGAAGCACCATCATCTACATAATCGAGTTTGGTAAGGTTATCCACATATCGTCCCGAACCTTCAAACTGATACACTTCCACAGTTTCTTGTAAAAACCCTTGGGCCTGTTTCATAAAAAGTGATTCTTGAAACACCTTGTAAAAGGTAAATCCGGCTGGAATCATCACCAAAATACCTGTAATGGAAGCCAAACGTGCAATAAGTCTTCTACGTTGTGAATTGGCATAACGAACCATGGGAAACCTCAGGAATTTGATGACCAAAAAGGTTGCCAAACCAATAAAAATAGTGTTGATAATAAACAGATACATAGCCCCAGCTGCATACCAAGGTTTTCCAATCGCCAAGCCAAAGCCTACCGTGCAAAGCGGTGGCATTAAAGCTGTTGCGATGGCTACTCCAAAAATAACACTGGCAATAGTACCCTTTTTGGCCCTGGCGATAACAAGGGCAAGTCCACCAAAAAATGCAATCAATACATCTCGAATGTCCGGTTTGGTCCGGGCGAGTAATTCCGAAGATTCATCCCGAAGGGGAAATAGATAGAAGAAAAGAAATGCTGTAATAACACTCAAAACTACCATCACGGCAAAGTTCTTAAGAGACCTTCGCAAAGTATCAATGTCGTTAATGGCCAAGGACATACCCATGCCCAAAATGGGACCCATTAAAGGAGAAATTAACATGGCTCCAATAACTACAGCGGTTGAATTTGCATTTAACCCAATGGATGCTATAAAAATGGAACATACCAAAATCCACGAAGTATGCCCCTTAAAAGGGATATCCGCTATAATGGATTCCTTGGTAGCTACAGCATCGGTATTGGAACGAATTTCCAATAAATCCGAAAGGAACTTGCGTATACTTCCCAATAGCCCCTTAAAATCCTTTTTTACTTCATCCCCACTATCTTGGCCAGGAGACGTTTCCATATTTTTTTGGTCTTCGCTCATGTATTATGCAAACTGATCGCCGAATTTTTCCTTTACTTGGTTCAATACTTTTTTAATATCCTGCTGTTTTGCCTTTGGATAGATCAAGAGTACTTCTTCTTTATCCACAATAATATAATCTTCCAAACCATCGACCACAACAACTTTGTCTTTAGGGGAACGGATCATATTGCCTTTGGCATCTTCCAAAAGCACTTTGGCGTTTACCACTGCATTTTCTTTTTCGTCCTTATCTAATTTATCATAGAGTGCACCCCAAGTCCCCAAATCGTTCCAATCAAAGGTCGCAGGCAGTGTATAAATGGATTTGGACTGTTCCAAGATAGCATAATCGATGGATATGTTTTCCGCTTTGGCGTAATTTTCTTGAATAAAAACTCTCTCTTCTTCTGTGTTATAGGAGGAAATTCCTTTGCCAAACAATTCATATTGACTTGGCTGATACTTTTTGAAAGCGTCCACAATGGTTTCTACACTCCACATAAATATACCTGCGTTCCAGAGAAAGTTGCCTTGTGCCAAAAATTCCTTTGCTGTTTCATAATCCGGTTTCTCCCTGAACTGGGACACCTTTTTCAGTTTTTCGTCACTTCCCTTTTCAAATTCAATGTATCCAAAGCCAGTGTTGGGAAACGTAGGCTGGATTCCCAAAGTACAAAGCGCATTTTCCTTTTCACATTTATCAAAACAAGCTATGACATCCTTTTCAAATGCAGCTTCATCTTCAATCCAGTGATCACTGGGCGCCACGATCATCACTGCATTAGGGTTCATTTTTTGAATCTTTAAAGAAGCATACAAAATACATGGCGCAGTGTTTCGCATTGCGGGTTCGAGCACAACCTGGTCTTGTTTTACCTTAGGCAATTGTTCTAAAACCAAATCATTGTAACGCTCGTTGGTGAGAATTAAAATATTTTCGGTGGGGATAAATTTGTTTAAACGATCAAAAGTTTTTTGAATCAAAGTTTTGCCCGTTCCCAACATATCGTGAAACTGTTTTGGGTTGGATGTTGTGCTAACCGGCCAAAATCGCGAACCTACTCCACCTGCCATTAAAACTGCGTAATAATTCTTGTTCATGTTGCTACTTTTAAGTTTTATGCCTGTTAACTATGTACATCTTGAACCAGCTCAACTTCGGCATTGGGCTGAAACAAATATAATCTCCCCGTTGATAACTCCACACATTCGTACCGTTTAACTTTCTTATTTCCCTTCTTGAACAACCGACCATTGTACAATTTAAAAACACTTCCCTGTGGCAATTCGTACACATAACTATGCTCTCTCTCTTCAATGTCAAAAGCCTTGAGTGCGATGGACAATCGTGCATCCGTACTACTGCTCGCCTTTGGGTTTCTAAAATGACTGGCAATTATTGGCAATAACTGTGATGGAAACACCTCGGGTCGAATAAATGGCACCATTAAATGCTGAAAAGTACGCTTCCATTCCAATCCGTGCGGTTTTATTCGACGACCATAGGTTTCAAAGGCTACTAAATGCGCGATTTCGTGAATGAGTGTAATCAGAAATCGATATTTGTTCAACGAGGCATTTACGGTAATCTGATGCAACCCATTGGGCAACCTTCGGTAATCACCATGCCTTGTAACCCTATGGCTCACAATCTTTAAATGTACTCCATTGGTTTTGATGAGCTCAAAACAAGGAGCTACTGCAAGCTCGGGAAGATATTTTTGAAGGGTATTGTTCACTGGGATAAAGTTACAAGTTTATCCATACAATGCTTCCTAAATTGCTCTAGGGAGTACTATTGCTCACTTGCAACAGCTTACCGTTATAGAGTTTTTGTCCTGTCAAGGCAAAATCTTTGATGTATGTGGCCATCTCCAATGCAGTTACCGGAGCTTTGTATCCCGGGAATGCTTCTTCCAACATTTCGGTTTGTACAGCCCCCAAAGCCAGGACATTAAAACTTGGACCCGTTTCTTTGTATTCCTCGGCCAATAGTTCGGTCAAGGTGATTACCGCTCCTTTACTTGAGCTATATGCAGAAAGCCCTGGGAATTTCATACTGCCCTGTACTCCACCCATGGAACTCACGGTTACCACATGCCCTTCTTTGCCCATCATTGGGAGCACGGTCTTGGTCATTTCGGCTACCCCGAACACATTCACTTTGTAAACAGCTTCAAATTCCTGGGCCGTGGTTTCCGAAAAAGGCTTGTTCAATAATCGCCCAGCATTATTGATCAGCACATCCACCACATGCCATTGTTCCAGAAAACGGCTTACCTTTTCAAAATCGGATGGATTTCCCAAATCAAAAGGAAATGCATGCACATTGGATAGTCCTAAATCATCAACTGGCCCAACATTACGTGACAATGCTAGAACTTGATGCCCTTCTTGGGCAAAAAGTTTGACCAGTTCAAAACCTATACCTCTGCTTGTTCCCGTTATTATAATGTTTGCCATAAGTGAAATCCCTCGACTGCGCTCGAGATGACAGTTTTAAATTACTTTTTTAATTGTATTTCTTGTGTTGGTGCATTGGCAATACCCTCTATTACCGGAATAGTCTTGTTGACCAAAGTAGCCATATGTTCAAAATCCATAAGTTCAGGTTCATCCCCTACTTTATGATAATGATTAAAATTGGTAAAATCAAAAGTGCAAAATGTGTGTGATGGCACTGCAAATTCTTCATGGAACGGATAGTTGTCCGAGCGTTGGTAAAGATTAAATTCTTTCGCGGTTGGCAGAAAACCCACCAGATTCTCCTCAGCATATTTATTACTCACCTCTGCCAAATTGGACATGTCATATCCCGTGATGTACATAAAATAGTCTTTATCCTTTAAGGGAACACCCGTCATTTCAAAATTTAGCATAGTGTACAGGTTCAAATCCTGCTCCTTTAATTTTTTAGCCAAATGTTTAGATCCCAATAAACCTTTTTCCTCGGCACTAAAAAGAGCAAAAATCAAAGTACGTTTATTGGTTTTTTGCGTTCCAAAATAACGGGCCATCTCCAAAACTGTAGAAGTTCCCGAAGCATTATCGTTGGCCCCATTTGCAATAAAATCACCATTCTCTGGCCCTATGGTTCCGATATGGTCGTAATGTGCTCCAATTAAAATATACTCCTCTTTTAAATTAGGATCATTTCCCTCAACAACCCCGACAATGTTATACGAAGGTTTCTTGAAGTTTGATAACGTATCTCGATAGGATTCAAAATAAGGTTGAAGTCTATAGGATTTGAAATAGTTTTCGATATACTTTGCGGCCATTTCAATTCCCTCACTACCCGAATCCCTTCCTTTCATGTCATTGGAAGCCAAGTAATTCATCATGTCCCCTATTCGTTCTCCATTAGTGAAGGTTTCTTCGGATACTGGTAGGGCAGGCGACTCCATTTTGCTGGATTCGGCAACCTGGATGGAACCACAGTTCATTGCAAACAGAGTTACCATGACATAGAGTAATGTCTTCATAATTTTCGCTTTTTGAATTTTTTAAAGATAAAAAAAGCATCCTAAAAAGGATGCTTTTGATTTGTGTTATTGAATGTCCCTTTCGACTTCGCTCAAGGTGACATTAAAACTATGCCAACATGGTCACAGGATTTTCCAAGTATGCCCTCAATGTTTGAAGGAACTGTGCTCCTGTAGCACCATCTACTGTTCTGTGATCACAGGCCAATGTAATTTTCATTGTGCTTCCTGGTATAATTTCCCCATTTTTCACCACTGGTTTTTCAACAATAGCTCCAACCGACAAAATTGCTGAATTCGGTTGGTTGATAATGGAAGTGAATTCCAAAATACCGAACATCCCCAAATTGGATACGGTAAAGGTGCTTCCTTCCATTTCGTCCGGCTTGATTTTCTTGTTTCTTGCCCTTCCGGCCAAATCTTTAACTGCAGTACCCAATTGGGTCAAACTCAACTGATCTGCGAATTTGATTACCGGAACCACAAGACCTTCGTCCACTGCTACCGCAACACCCATGTGTATATGATGTTTGTACAACATAGAATCACCATTCCAAGAAGTATTTACCTGTGGATGCTTTTTAAGTGCCATCGCACAAGCTTTCAATACCATGTCGTTGAAAGACACTTTGGTATCTGGCAAATTATTTATCTGTGAACGTGACGCCTTTGCATTGTCCATGTCCACTTCTATTGTAAGATAGTAGTGAGGTGCTGAAAATTTGGATTCACCCAAACGCTTGGCAATTACCTTGCGCATGGTGGAGTTTTTAACCTCCTCGATACTTTCCTCTCCAACGGGCAAACTTACAGGTGTAACTGGCGCTGCAGCAGCTTCGACCGATTTTTCAGCGACTGGAACTGCTTGGGATGGCTGATAATTTTCAACATCTTTTTTGACAATTCTTCCATTGTCACCGGTTCCTTTCACATCGGCCAAGTTAATTCCTTTTTCACTGGCTATCTTTTTAGCCAAAGGAGAAGCCAATACGCGTTGTCCGTTTTGAGAACTTGCTGCTACCTCCTTAGTGGTTGTTTCCTCAGCTTTTGGAGCTTCGGCCTTATTTACTTCGGCTTTTGGAGCACTTGTGGCAGAACCTCCTGATGTTTGTGCCTGCAACACAGCATCAACATCGGTGCCTTCTGGACCAATAATGGCCAATAGGGAATCTACCGGAGCACCTTCACCTTCTTGAATACCAATGTGCAACAAAGTTCCGGAGTAAAATGATTCGAATTCCATTGTGGCCTTGTCGGTCTCTATCTCGGCCAAGATATCTCCTTCTTCAACTGTGTCACCAACATTTTTTAACCAGCTGGCCACGGTTCCTTCCTCCATAGTATCGCTCAATCTCGGCATGGTCACAATCTCTACTCCTTCTGGAATATCGGCCGGCGCACTTGCCGGAGCTGAACTTTCATTTGCTTCTGGTTCCGCAGCATCTTCTTCTTTTACTGAATCAGAAGAACTTCCAGACTCATTCAATAGACCGGAAATATCCTCTCCTTCTTCACCGATTATGGCCAAAAGTGAATCAACCGGGGCACCATCACCTTCCTCTATTCCGATATGAAGCAAAGTCCCTTCATGAAAAGATTCAAATTCCATGGTGGCTTTGTCCGTTTCGATTTCAGCCAAAATATCTCCTTCTTCGACTTTGTCCCCTACGTTTTTGAGCCATTTTGCCACGGTTCCTTCTTCCATGGTATCGCTCAATCTAGGCATGTTGATTACTTCTGCCATCTAATTATAATTTATGTTGTAAAAATGGATAGTCTTCTTGCTCGTAAACGGTGTCGTACAATTGTTCTTTTGGTGGGAAATTCGATTCTTCTGCAAATTTCTCACACTCTTTCACCAAGTCCTTCACCCTTTTATCAATTTGTTTTAGGTCGTCTTCGGATGCATATCCTTTCTCAAGGATTACATCTTTCACCTGAGTAATCGGATCTATCTTTTTATACTCTTCAACTTCTTCTTTTGTTCTATAATGTTGCGCATCCGACATGGAGTGTCCACGATATCGGTATGTCTTCATCTCTAAGAAAGTAGG
This sequence comes from Flagellimonas lutimaris, assembly GCF_051494225.1. Lineage (GTDB taxonomy): Bacteria > Bacteroidota > Bacteroidia > Flavobacteriales > Flavobacteriaceae > Flagellimonas > Flagellimonas lutimaris_A. The sequence continues at coordinate 209,993 of NZ_JBNPYE010000006.1, forward strand.
TCCTCCACCTGTTCTTGCGCGCTCAATGGCCTTATCCATTTCTTTGGCAACAATGGCAGGATCCATTCCATCCACGGGACCACATGGCATTTCATAGCCAAGCCCCAATTTCCAAATATCTGTGGAATATGAAGTACGTGCTACAGAAGTTCCCATGGCGTAACCGTTATTCTCACAAATGAAAACTACGGGCAATTGCCACAACATAGCCAAGTTAAAAGCCTCATGAAGTGAACCTTGTCGGACAGCACCATCTCCCATATAACACAAGGTAACAGAATCCCTTTTAAAATACTTATCGCCAAAGGCCAATCCAGCACCTAAAGGAATTTGTCCACCCACAATTCCATGTCCACCATAAAAACGGTGTTCTTTTGAGAAAATATGCATGGAGCCGCCATTTCCTTTTGATGTTCCGGTTACCTTTCCATAAAGTTCCGCCATTACTCTTTTTGGGTCCACACCCATACCGATGGGCTGAACGTGGTTTCGATAAGCAGTGATCATGCGATCTTTATCCAGGTCCATTGCATGCAACGCACCTGCCAGAACTGCTTCCTGACCATTATATAGGTGTAGAAAGCCTCTAACTTTTTGCTGAATATATACTGCGGCAAGTTTATCCTCGAATTTCCTCCAGAAAAACATGTCCTCATACCATTTAAGGTAAACTTCTTTGGTGATTTTTTTCATCTACAGTTGTATTAAATGAATTCCCTCCTGTGGTAGGGAAAAGCAAAAATACATATATATCTGTTTTGGAAAAAGATTTGAATTAAGAATCGCCCAAAAATGAACTATTAAATGCCAAAGGTAAAATGTCCGCTACGGAACTACATTTATAAACTGGTCCTTTCTCGGACCCAAGCAACAATGATATTGGCGAATTCTGCTTTTGCTCATACTCCACAATAGCTTGTCTACAATTACCACACGGGGCTGCTGGCTCTTCCACTTCGTGGCCGGAAGACGAGGCACTGATAGCGATGGATTTTATAGTAACACCAGGGTATTTAGCTCCTGCATGGAAAACCGCAACACGCTCAGCACACAGACCTGAAGGATAAGATGCATTTTCCTGATTGTTGCCGATAACCACCTCTCCATTTTCCAACAGGACTGCCGCACCCACCTTAAACTTTGAATAAGGTGCATACGCATTTTCTCTGGCCGCCACCGCATCCTGTAACAATTTTTGGTCGTTTTGTGACAACTCTGATTCATTCTCAAAAATGAACAGTTCAAAACCAATTTTCTTTTTTTCCATGTAAACTCAATGGTCTATCTCAAAAATAAGAAAACCTGCCCAAGGGACAGGTTGTTTCCTATTTAATTTATACTTTCTTAATCATTGTAGAACTCTTCACCAAAACTAAAGGTAAGTGAGAATCGCAATGTGTTTTCCAACGGGTTTCTAACCTGTGAGGTCGAGAAAAGATAGGAAAGGTCTATTTGTGCTGATTTATACTTGAAGCCCGCACCTAGGGTGAAGAATTTTCGAGAGCCTTTTTCTTCACTCTCGTTAAAATAGCCACTTCGCAACATAAAAGCCTCTCTAAACCTATATTCGGCCCCAAGTGCCCAGGTTACTTCTTTCAGTTCTTCGCTAAAGCCATCAGGAGCGTCACCAAAAGATTCGAAAATTCCATTAAAGAAGCTAATATTTTGATATTCATCATTATCTTCAACCGTTATATCACCGTCCCCGTTAAAATCTCTTGGGGTCGGTACCAAAAGTTTATTGAATTCTGTACTGATGGCCAAAACGTTATCTTGATCAAAAATAAAATCGAAACCACCTCCAAACTTTAAGTTTGTTGGTAAAAAGTTTTCCTGTCCTCCTTCATCGTATTGAAGCGAACCACCAATATTGGAAATATTGAAACCAAACCTCCATCGACCATCATAATTACTATAAGCAATTTCCGGAGATCTATAAAATCCCGCAATATCTACAGCAAAAGCATTTGCCGCCTGTGAATCTTGGGTACCATCTTGAAACCTTAGATTGGAACTAATAAACCTACCACCAACGGCCATTGAGAATGATTGACTTAATTTTAAGGAGTAAGAACCATCCAAGGCAAACTCGCTTGGCTTTACCAATGTAGGCTGTTGTTCTATGGTTTGTCTCAGTTCTATTTCCCCCAAACCAAAATATCGAAGTCCGAAGGCAAATGCACTGCGATCATTAAGTTTGTTATAGTAATTAGCATTCAATAAGGAAACATCATTGACAATAGTTTCCAAGTAAGGGGTATAACTGATGCCAACACCAGATTTCTGGGTTGCAAAAGCATATTTGGCAGGATTCCATTGTTGGGAATATGCATCAAAAGAGGTTGCTACACCCATATCCCCCATACCGGATGCCCTTGCATCGGCGGCTATGGTCAAAAATGGTACGGCTGTTGTAATTGCCCTTTCTTGCTGCGCACTCACCAGTGGGGCAAAGGCAAGCAACACTACCAATACGAGTAACTTTTTCATTATAAGTATTTACGTTTAGTAAAGTTCATAGTCCAAAATATGCTTTTGGATATATTACATGTTAACGTTCTTTTCCACAAATTCGTGTAATTATAAGTGTGTTTTTTAAAACATACGGCAAACCCGAATAAAAATTCCAATTTCAACATTAACCATGGACAACCCTTTTATCGTTAAAAACGAAGGTCTCCATACTAATTTGGCCCCTTCTCCGTTACAGAAGTGTAGCATGTGCCAATCAACACATTGCCAGAAATATTTAATGAGCACAAAATATAATGGTAAAAACACCGTTTTAATGCCATTGAAGGATTTTAAAAATCAAAACAAGTTGAAGTTACTGAGGGTATACAGCCCTGAGTTTCAAAGTACTCAAGCCCAAATTATGAAAAAACACTTATTCAAAGTTGTACTTTCTTGCGTCGTTGTGATGGGAAGTTTTACCAGTTGTAAAAACTCTTCCTCATCCAAGAATGTCTCCAGAGCCACTGGTTGGAAAATTAATGCCAAAGAAGGGGGATTTCAATATAACTCAGACTTCAAAGAGCAAGAAACCCCTCCGGGAACTGTATTTGTGGAAGGTGGAACTTTTACCAAAGGAAAAGTCCAGGATGATATAATGCATGATTGGAACAATACACCGACCCAACAACATGTACAGTCCTTCTATATGGATGAAACCGAGGTAACCAATGTAATGTACTTAGAGTACTTGGATTACCTTAAGGAAGTTTATCCTCCGGACAACCCCAATTACGCCAATATTTATAAAGGTGCCCTACCGGATACCTTGGTTTGGAGAAACCGATTGGGCTTTAACGAAACAATGACCAACAATTACCTAAGACACCCTGCTTATGCGGAGTATCCTGTTGTAGGTGTTAACTGGGTGCAAGCCACCCAATATGCTGAATGGAGAACAGACAGGGTGAACGAAGTTATGTTGGAAAGAGAAGGGTATTTGGCAGAAGACACCAAATACAAAGTATTGAACGGCGAATTGGAAGGTACTTTTAGCACAGAAGCTTATTTGAACAACCCAGAATCCGTTTATGGCGGCGAAATTGATTCCCTACAAGGCAAACAAAAACGAGATTCCATTAATGCATTTGCCAAAAGAAGTAGCGGTATTATTATGCCTGCTTATAGGTTGCCAACTGAAACCGAATGGGAATATGCAGCACAAGCACTTGTTGGAACAAGAGAGTACAATAACTATAGAGGTCGAAAAAAATATCCTTGGGAAGGTGACTATACCCGTAACGGTCAACGTGTAGGTCGAGGAGACCAATTGGCCAACTTTAAACAAGGTAAGGGTGATTACGGCGGTATTGCAGGATGGTCCGACGATGGTGCCGATATTACTGGAGAGGTTAAATCATACAAACCCAACGATTTTGGTCTATATGATATGGCCGGAAACGTAAACGAATGGGTGGCTGATGTATACCGTCCTATCGTAGATGACGAAATCAGTGACTTCAACTACTACCGTGGAAACGTATTCATGAAAAAAGCCATCGGAGAAGATGGAAAAGTTGAAATCTTGACAGATAAAATTGTTTATGACACATTGCCAAATGGTAAAATTGTGGCCATCAATCTTCCAGGAGAAATCAAAGAAGTACCGGTAACGGAAGAAGAGACTTACTTAAGAACCAATTTTGATAAGAGTGACAACCGAGGTTTCAGAGATGGTGACCCAGGTTCCTCAAGATTCTTTAGTCGATTTAGTGATGAGGAAGACAACCGTAAAATGTACGATTCCCCTAAACACTCTGTTGAACGAAATGAAGAAGGTGAGCTAGTTCGCCAATATGACGAGTCCAACTTCAGAACATCTTTGATCAACAACGAAGTTCGAGTGTACAAAGGTGGATCCTGGAGAGACAGAGCTTACTGGTTAGACCCTACACAACGTAGATACTTGCCACAATATATGGCAACAGATGATATTGGTTTTAGATGCGCCATGTCCAGAGTTGGATCTAAGTCCAGAACCAAGAAAACCGTACGACACAAAAAAGCAAAATAAAAAACTTATTGAGTATTTTAAAAAGCCCCGACCTAGGTCGGGGCTTTTTTTTATCTTCGGTTTATGACAATGGAAGAGTTACACGCTCTGTTCATAGAGCACCCTACAATATGTACCGACACTCGGAAAATTACCGAAAACTGTCTGTTCTTTGCCCTAAAGGGCCCTAATTTTAATGGAAATGCCTTTGCACAAAACGCTTTGGATAAAGGAGCCGCTTATGCAATAATAGACGAGGAGAGTTTCAAGACCTCTGACAACCTCATACTTTGTGATAATGTTTTAGAAACCCTACAACGGTTGGCCACTTACCACAGGAACCATTGCAAGGCAAAAATTATATCATTAACGGGCAGCAATGGAAAAACCACGACCAAGGAACTCATCAATGCCGTAATTTCAAGAAAATACAAGACCATAGCAACACAAGGCAATCTAAACAACCATATTGGTGTTCCATTGACCTTGTTGTCCATACAACCAGATACGGAAATGGCCATTGTAGAAATGGGTGCCAACCACATAGGCGAAATTGAGTTTTTGTGCAAGATTGCCCAACCCGACTTCGGATACATCACCAATTTTGGGAAAGCCCACTTAGAGGGTTTTGGAAGTGTGGAAGGTGTTATTCAAGGGAAAAGTGAATTGTACTACTACCTCACCACACACGACAAACATGTTTTTTTTAACGCTGATGATCCTATTCAAAAAGAGAAATTAGCGAGTTATACCAAAAAAATAGGGTTTAGCACTAGTAATCATCAATTCTACAATATCAAGTTTCTTGGGGCCGACCCCTACGTTAACTTGGAAGTTGAAGGAGTACACATACACACCCAACTTGTGGGCAAGTACAACTTTCCAAATTGTTGTGCCGCCATTTTGATGGGAAAATATTTTAATGTGCCAATAGAAGACGTTAAATCGGCCATTGAAAACTATCGCCCCCAAAACAATAGATCACAGATACTTTCCAAAAATGGTTTTGAGATTGTACTGGATGCCTATAATGCCAACCCCACAAGTATGAAAGCTGCCCTGGAGAACTTTAGCTTAATGAAAGCTGATAGGAAAACCATAATTATAGGCGATATGTTCGAACTTGGGAACACCGCGAACAAGGAACATCAAGCAATTGCGGATTTTGCAGAAAAACTCCAATTTGACGACATCTACTTGGTAGGTGAAAATTTCTTTAAAACCAAAACCTCATCAACACAATGTAAATCGTTTGATGATCTGAAAGATCATCTCCTGAAGAATCCTTTGAAAAAAGGAGCATTACTGATCAAAGGCTCCCGTGGAATGGCCTTGGAACGAGTGTTGGAATTATTATAAATCCATCGTTTATTTGAACGTTATTTGGTAGAGACAAGGAGTTCTCTCACGTCTACATCCAAAACTTTGGCAATCTGAAACAGGGTTTCAACCCGCGGCTGCATATCATTCCTACACCATTTTGAAATAGTATTGGTATTCATATCCAATTCTTCGGCCAACCATTTATTGGTTTTTCCCTTTTCAGCTAAAACTGCCTTAACTCTATTATAGACTGGTTTATCCATAGTAAATGCTATGATTCAGTTATAAAAATAATTAAGAAAAGTAAATGCTATAAGCATTAAAATATGTCTTATTAGGAGATTTAAAAATCTTTATATAATTTTGAAATGCTTTAAAAGGAGATAAATAAACTTTTAAAGTTTTTATTAGAAGATAAGAACAAAATTATGAGCAAACAACACACCAAATCCGACCTGGAAAAGATCATTGCACTTCAGCAAGAGAGCCTACAGGCCATGCAAAAGGCATTGGGCAGTTTGCGGCACCAAAACGAACGTTTGGAGCGCAGTAACCAAAAACTAAGAAAAAGGATATCTAAATACGAGTAGAAAAAGTGGGATATACTGGATTCGAACCAGTGACCTCTGCCCTGTCAAGGCAGCGCTCTAAACCAACTGAGCTAATATCCCGTTAAAATGGGCTGCAATATCGGAAATTAATCCCAATCTCCATACTCTGCGGAGTTCTTTGATGTTTCGTGCAAGGTAATATGCAGTAACTGACCCTTTTGTAGCTTGGGCTTTAGGATATCGTAGATCACTTTTACAAAATACTCCGTTGTTGGAAGCAAATCCTTGAACTCCGGGCAATCTTCGTTCAAGTTCTTGTGATCAAAACGTTCTTCCACCTCATCCCTGACCAAAGTTCCCAATTCCGCAAGGTCCATCACAAAACCGGTATCCGGGTCAACCTCACCCTTGATCCTTACTTCCAAATCAAAATTATGACCATGAAAACTTGGACTGTTGCACTTACCGAACACTTCGATGTTCTTCTCCTTGCTCCACTTGGGATTATGGAGCCTATGGGCGGCATTAAAATGGGCTTTTCTGCAAATTGTAGCAATCATGCTGCAAAGTTAATCTCTTTTTCCTCATTCAATATTCATGGATTCAAAAATTTATGTGCAACGACTTAAATCCCCTGTTTTGAATTGAAATTCACAAGCGTTCTTCCTAACTTTATGCAACAGGCAGATAAGCTTTCAACCGTAAAATTTATCTAACAGCAAATAAAAAATATATACTATGAAAATTACCTATTTGGGCCATGCCACTTTGCTCCTTGAGATGAATGGAAAAAAGATACTTTTTGACCCGTTTATCACCGGCAATGAAATGGCATCGGAAATTGATATTGACAACCTTAAGGTGGATTATATTTTTGCGACTCACGGACATCAAGATCATGTACTCGATGTTGAGGCCATTGCAAAGAACAATCCTGATGCCTTGTTGGTCTCCAACTTTGAAATTGTTACATGGTTTGCGGAGAAAGGTGTTCAAGGACACCCTATGAACCACGGAGGAAAGTACACATTTGACTTTGGGACAGCAAAATATGTAAATGCGGTTCACTCCAGTATGTTGCCCGATGGCAGCAACGGTGGAAACCCAGGTGGATTTGTGCTGTACGATGAATCAAAATGCATCTATATTGCCGGGGACACCGCATTGACCAAGGATATGGAGCTGATTCCCAAAACATGTCCAAAATTGGATATTGCCGTTTTGCCCATTGGCGACAATTTTACTATGGGGTATGAAGATGCCGCTATTGCAAGCGACTATGTGGAATGCGACCAAGTAATTGGGTGTCATTACGACACATTTCCGCCTATTAAGATTGACAAAACAAAAGCTGTAGAGCACTTTGAAAATAAAGGAAAGAAATTAATGTTACCGGATATTGGAGAGTCAATAACGGTATAAAACAAAAAAGCCTTCGATTTCTTGAAGGCTTTTTTATTTAACTTGATTAATTATCTCATGGAGCCTCTACGCTCATTGTTGAAATGGAGAAATTACCTGAAGTGTCCTTAGATACTACCTCCACCGAATAATTCTCACCATTTAAAAACAAAACCGGTTCCAATAAATCTAAAGCGTAATTCGCTTCTTCCATAAGAAGGTTTTCGTTTTCCCATACTTTCACATCATAGGTGAGCACATCATTATCCTCATCGTTACCAATCCAACCTATGGACATTTCCATTGTTCCAGTATTAAATTCAATTGAGATTTCAGCAGCATAAGGAGCATAATTCCCAACAGGCGTACCCGGGGTAGTAAAGGAATACGTATTTCCCGATGTTTCCCCAAACTCATTGATAGAATTTACGGACCAAGTATATGTTTTGCCTCGTTGTAACTCCACTTGGGTTTCTAAATTGGAATAGGTGTCCCTAAACACTTCCGAATTATTTTCCAGCACCACCAACTCATAACTATCTGCGTATTGGGCAGCATTCCAGTTAAAGGCAATTAAAACTTTGGATTCATCCGAAGGCACTTCCTCATAATCGGAACAGGGTTCTCCATTGGCTGGTAACGCACCCAAAACTCGAGCGGGCAAATCATTGCTTGGTTCGGGTTCTGGTAGTGGTTGTTCACCCCCTCCTCCACCTCCACATGATAGAAACAGGGGTATTATTACAACAAATAGAGTTCGGGAGATTAATCTTACCTTTTTCATCGTTTTACAATCTTTACAGTTTCCATACGTCCGTTAATTTCCATTTGCAGCAAGTAGATACCAGATTTTAGAGTAGAAACATCCATTATTTTATCGTTATCATTATACTGAAACTCCTTGACCAGTCTTCCATCAATACCAAAAACTTGAACATTAAATGTGGTATCAGTGGATAAAATGTTTACACTTGCCGAGGTTATTGTTGGGTAAACCTGAATCGTATCCCCAATAAAAAAGCTATCGGATACAATACCTTGACAGTCACTTTCTCCAGAAATCGCGATTTCAGTCTGCCCATGTAAGTTGTTCAGGACAATGGTCTGCTGACCGATGTTTTCAAAAGTGTAATTTCGTATCTCATCATTCACCTGAACATTGTAATTTTTACTTCCTGCCACTTCATAAACAACAGTACCCATTTTGGAATCCGTAGATGCTCTTTTACCTGTTACGGATGCCAATTCGTTTACAATAACTCCATAGGTTTGTTCAAAAAGGATTTCTGGTATTGAAACTGTGATGGTATAGATACCTTCGGAAAGATTTCCTATTTCAAATTCCTGCCCAGAGGCTACATCATCAAATTGATTGGTGTAGGAATCCCCTATAATGGAAATATCCATCAAATGTCCAGTTGTACTCATTAAAATAGTTACAGCTCCATCCGAACTACCAATACAACTTGGAGTCAATACATACACCTGGATGGCATCTACGGGAATGATTTCACAGCCATAATCATCCACAACAGCATCTGGCCGGGTATCCAAACAAAGGTCCAAATGATCTAAAACTCCATCGGCATCATTGTCCTCGTTGCACAATGGCGCTTTACCTCCATCAACAATGGTCCACCCAAAACCATCAATTAAGCTCTGTCGTGCTTCTTCAGAATCACAATATTGACTTGAGCCAGCGTTCAAAACAACATTGCTTTGTTTTAAGGGCAAGCTATTCCAACCAATCAATGTTTTGTCATAATTATCCAAGGATAATCCTGCATTTAAAAAAAGGTAATCCATATTGGTCACATTACTTATTTCCCACTCTCCTAAGTTTTGGTCAAAAGAAGTTGCACCATCAAACATTCCACTCATTTCGATTACACTTGAGGTATCCCAATTTGAAATATCTTTATTAAAAGAACTGGCATTTTGAAACATCGCTCCAAAATATTCCACTGAAGACACATTCCAATTTCCAATATCTTGATTAAAATTGACGGCATCCGAAAACATTCCACCCATTGTGCTTGCACTTGAGGTATCCCAATTGTTCAAAGGTTGATTAAAAGGTGTCCCAGCAAATGCCGAATGAAAATCCGATACTTTCGAAACATCCCAATTGTTCAAGGGTTGATCAAAGGAAGATGCATATCCAAAAACAACTCCAAGGTTGGTTACGCTGCTGACATCCCAGTCATTTAAGTTTTGACTAAAAGCCTTGGCTTCCGCAAAGGTTCCATTTAAACTGGTGACATTGGAAACATCCCAATTCGAAATGTCTTGATTGAATAAATCCGTTGTGTTGAATGCAGCTGCTAGATTGGTGATATTGGATACGTCCCAAGAATTCATCGATTCGTTTCCTATGAGTGACCTACATCCCCTAAACATATACACTAGACTAGTGACCCGACTAAAATCTGGAAGATCCAAAGCTGTAACATCCAAATTAGCACAACCATGAAATGCAGATTCCATTGATGTCCATTCGATAGAGCCCCATTGATTCACTTCCATTAATTTATCACTATCATTGGTTGTTTCATCGAAGGATAAATCATCAAAATAAATCCTTGGAAAACCGCCGCTAATAGAAACTTGATAAGTACCTGCAGTTGCATAGGTATGTGTAATATCGCCAGTAACATTTGTATCTGAATTTCCATCGCCCCAATCTACAGTGTAGTTATAGGTCTCACCTGAAAATGTCGGAATCGTAATTTGATTATCCGCTGAAATTCCAGGGTTGTCTGTTTTCCAAGTTGTTATGAAATAGGTGCTCGAACAGTCTTTTCCTGCGTCTGTTATTTCCCAATTGTAAGTATCGATAAGTAATTGTCTGGCCGCTTCACTATTGCAATAGTGGGTATCTTTTGCGCCGAACTCAATATTTTCTTGCAGGGAAGGCAGCTTACTCCAAGCATTTAGAATCTTGTCATAATTTGATACTGATATTCCGGAACCATCGAACATGGCATTCAACCTTTCTGCTTTGCCTATATCCCATTTTTCTAAATTTTGATTGAACGAAGTGGCATTTTGGAACATCTCGTTCAGATAACGAATGTTGCTGACATCCCAATCCCCAATGGGCTGATTAAATTGTGGAGCATTATCGAACATGTTATTCCCTAAAAAGGTTATATAGCTTAAATCCCAGTCTGCCATACTTTTATTCCCTTTTAGGGATGAGCAACCATAAAACATATGGTTTAAGCGTACATCCTTCGAAAAATCAGGTGAATCTGTAGCCAGAACATCCAAATTGGTACATCCAGCAAAAGCAAAGGCCATGGATATCCACCGATTGGTGCCCCATTGATCTATGGAAATGATCTTATCCGTATCGGAAGTATTTCTAGGGTATTGATAAGGGTAATCTGCATTGCTATTATTAAAAAATATATGCGGAAACCTACCCGTTATTGATACTTGGTATGTGCCTGGAACAGCGTATGTATGGGTAATGTCTTCAGTTACCCCGGTATCGCTCGTGCCATCTCCCCAGTCCACGTTATAGTTATACACCTCTCTCGAATTTGTAGGTATGGTAATTTGATTGTCCTCGGAAAATCCAGGGTTGTCAGTTTTCCATGTGGTAATAAAGGGGCGTTCCTCCTCACAGTTTTCTCCTTGATCGATGATGACCCAATTATAATTGGAAATAAGGAACTCTCGTGCCTCCTTTCCCAAACAATATTGTACGTCCTTTGCCCCTAATATGGTTCCATTTTGTAATGAAGGTAACTGGCTCCAAGCAATCAGGATCTTATCATAATTTTCCCGAGAGAGATCATTGTCGTCAAATATATTTGACATATCTACAACATTACTCACATTCCAATCGCTAATATCCTGGTTGAAACTGCATTGGCTAAACATGTAACGCATAGTAGTAACATTGCTCACATCCCAAGAAGATATATCCTGATCAAAAAAGGTACTGTTGAACATGTAATCCATATTTGTAACATTCCCAACATCCCATCCCGTTACATCCCCTCGAAATGAACTAGCACCAAAGATTCCGCTCATGTTTTGTACGCTGCTGACATCCCAATTGCTTATATCCTGATTAAAGGGGCTACTAAAAAACATATAGGACATATCAATAACGTTGCTTACATCCCATGCAGATATATCCTGATAGAATGATGATTTATCAAACATATTGGACATATCGGTAATTGTGCTTACGTCCCAATCATTAAAATTTTCTATGCCATTAAAATTAGGGTACTCACGATTCGTATAATTAAATGAATAAGTACAATAGAAGAACATTCTCCTCAAACTCGTGACACTGGATAGGTTGGGTACATCATTAGCCCCGACTGATATATTGGTGCATCCAGCAAATGCTGAATCCATAGAAGTCCATTGAATACCCCCCCATTGTTTAATGTTCAGGATTTTATCCTTATCTCCTGTTTCGTTGAAATAAATTCTGGGAAATGTCCCTTCAATCGAAACCTGATATATGCCCGGGACATTAAAGGTATGTGTAATACTTCCGGTAACATTGGTGTCTGAATTTCCATCACCCCAATCAACAGTATAATTATAAGTTTCTCCCGTAAAAGTTGGTATTGTAATTTGGTTGTCCGCTGATACTCCGGGATTGTCAGTTTTCCAAGTCGTGATGAATTCCGTTTGGGCAGATACCAAGAAATGTACCAAACCCAAAAGGATAGAGGTTAGTATTTTTTTCATGTGCTAGTTTAGTTCTAGCAACATACATTTATTATTGGGAATCGAAAAAAATATTTCGACAAAAAGTAATATTTTTCCTATTATGATGCTTTGAGAAAAAATACTTTTGGCAATCCACCATCACTCTCAATTTTTTCCTGACACAAACAAAAAAAGCCTTCGATTTCTCGAAGGCTTTTTTCTAGTTGTGGGCGCTGAGGGATTCGAACCCCCGACCCCCTCGGTGTAAACGAGGTGCTCTGAACCAACTGAGCTAAGCGCCCATTCAATTTCCTAAATGGGAGTGCAAATATAACACTGTTTTTCATTTAAAAAACAAAAAATGAAAAAAAATTACACTACTTCCGCTACAACAAAAGTACTCCCCCCAACATAGATCATATCCTTGTTATCAGCACAATTCAATGCTTTTTTGAATCCCTTTTTTACAGACTTGCACACTACACCGCTCAACCCCAATTCCTTAGCCAATTCTTGAAGCACTAGGGCATCCATCCCTCTCGGGATACTTGGCCTAACAAAATAATATTTTGCATCCTTTGGAAAAAGTGCAAGAACTGAATTCACATCTTTATCCTTTACAAAACCAAGCACGATATGAAGTTGATCGTAGGATTGCTTTTCAATCTGTTTTAAAACCAATTGAAGTCCCTCTTTGTTATGCGCAGTGTCACAAACCACTAAAGGATTGTTTTGTAACACCTGCCATCTTCCCAAAAGTCCTGTGTTTGCCACAACTTTTTTAAGTCCTGCGACAATTGCTTTCTCCGGAACCTCAAAATTTTTCAATTGGTGAATACATGCCACCACTCCATTGATATTCTTTTGTTGGTATTCCCCCAACAAATCAGTTTCATAGACTACTGCAGGTTCATTATCAGCAAAAACAATATTGGATTTAAGCTGATGGGCAATCAAGTTGAAAATCATTTTAGTCTCAGGCTGGGTCTCGCTAATTACCACTGGAACCTTTCTTTTAATGATTCCCGCTTTTTCCAATGCAATTTTCTCAAGGGTATCTCCCAGAAACTGAGTATGGTCGATTCCAATATTGGTGATTAAAGAAACCTCTGGAACTATAATGTTGGTAGAATCCAACCTTCCTCCCAAACCGACTTCTATCACCGCAATATCCACTTTCTCTTCAGCGAAATACGTAAAGGCCATCCCAACGGTCATTTCAAAAAAAGAAAGCCTATTGTACTCTAAAAAAGGTTTGTGCTGTTCAATAAAATCCTTCACAAACCGCTTACTGACAACTTTTCCATTTATTTTGATACGTTCCCGAAAATCCTTTAAGTGAGGAGAAGTGTACAATCCGACCTTATATCCAGCTTCCTGAAGAATAGAAGCCAACATATGGCTACTGGAACCTTTCCCGTTGGTTCCAGCAACATGGATACTTTTAAATTTTTTCTCAGGATTGTCCAGGACATTACAAAAGTGAATAATGTTATCCAACTTGGCATTCATGGCCACCGCTCCCTTTTGCTGGTACATCGGAAGTTGTCCAAACATCCAGTCCAAAGTCTCTTTATAGGTCACTACTGCCCCAATTTAAAGTTGACCACTACAAAACCTATTTGCTGCGCAGGTGCATTGGAATCGGAGTTCCATTGATGGAGAAGTGCTGTTTTACGAGCTGGTTCCAAAAGACAGGGAGCGTTGTTGGTGGTACCTTTTACACCAGGTTCAGCCTTGACAACTTTACCTGACCTATCAACGGTAATCCTTACGACAACCCTACCTTCTTCGTTACATTCTTGCTGTACTTTGCCTTTATTGGCCAACGACCTTCCACTTAAGCCATAGCCGCCAGTTCCACTTCCTGGTGAACCATAATAAGATGAAGCATAAGGGTCTCCATCTGGTTGACCTTTATCTCCTGCCAGATTATCGTCACCTTCGCTGCCTGTGGTTGTACCATCGGATTTACCGATACCACCGATTAGGGCATCAACGCTTTTTTTCTTGGCTTCTTGCTCTTGTCTTTGGCGCTCTTCGGCTTCACGTTTCTCACGAGCGATTCGCTCGGCCTCCGCCTTGGCTTTTTCGGCCTCTTCTTCCGCTTTACGCTTGGCCTCTTGCCGTTGTTTCAGCTTGATGGTTTCCTCATCATTACTGGTCAAAACCTCCTCCACGGGAGCTTCTTCTACAACTGCTTCTTTAGGTTCGGCAGGCTCTGTCACTTCTTGCGGTTCGGGTTGGCTTTCGACTTCCCTTGGTTCAGACTTTACTGGTTCTTTAGGTTGTACTTCCCCACTTCCAAAATCCATGGTACCAAAATTGACGGCAATCCCGTTTTCAATGGGTGGGTCGAGGTAAGTAAGGCCGATATAAAAAAGCAACAGGAGTAGTGCGCTTAACAAAAGTGTTGTAAGCGTAAAGGATTTTTTCTTGTGTCTCGTATCTAAAAAGGACATTATTTTGGCCGCACTGCCAAGATAACCTTGTAACTGTTCCTATTGGCAATGTCCATTACGTTGACCGCTTCTTTAATGGCCACGTTTTCTTCTGCTCTGAGGATGATTGTCGGCTTTTCTTGACCTTCAAGTGCCTTTTTTAATTCAATTTCAATGTATTCTTTGTTGATCTGCTCGTTGTTCACAAAATATTTCAGGTTCTTATCAATTGTAACCGAAACATTCTGTGTATTGGTTGATTTTCCCTTTGCCTTTGGCAAGAGCAAATCCAACGCATTCGGCGCATTGGACGTCAGCATGAAAAACACCAACAATAGGAACACAATGTCCGTCATTGATGACATGCTGAATTCCGGGCTTATTTTGTTTCTTCCCTTCAGTTTCATAGCTAAAGGTTATATAGGTTCGTTCAACAAATCCAAAAACTCTACCGCATTGGCCTCCATTTGATGCACCACCTTATCAGTTCTGTTCACTAAGTGGTTGTAACCGATATATGCGATAATACCAACCACCAGACCAGCAACTGTTGTGGTCATTGCAGTATAAATACCCGATGCCAAAGATCCCATTTCCGCCTGACCTCCGCTACTTGCCATTTCATGAAATGCCAAAATCATACCGATTACGGTTCCCAAGAAACCTATCATAGGTGCAGCACCGGCAACGGTTGCCAAGACACTCACGTTCTTTTCGAGCTTGTACACTTCGAGTGTACCTGCGTTCTCAATTGCCGTATTGATGTCATCCAACGGCTTTCCGATCCTAGCCACCCCCTTTTCAGTAAGTCGGGCTACGGGTGAGTCCGTTTGGGCACACAGCAGTTTTGCAGCTTCCAACTTTCCGTTCATCACATGATCACGAATCTGGTTCATGAAATTCTTATCTATCTTGGACGCAGCTTTTATTGCAAAAATGCGTTCAAAATATATGTACATAGCTACAAACAGAAGAACAAAAAGTACCATAATAATGACAATACTTCCTGTTCCACCGTTGACAATAAGATCTATTACGGACAAGGTCTTTTCTTCGGAAATAGAGGCAGTTGCCTCAACGCCTTCCGTCACTTCTTGAAACATATTCATATAAAATCCCCAATTTAAGTTGCAATTATAACGGAGATTTTTGAACTAAAGTATTTTTTAGAACAAATTTCGCATCAGCATATAGCAAATAGATCCTGAAACGAATCCGATAAGAGCCAACCACGATATTTTTTTAAGATACCAAAAGAAGTCAATTTTTTCCATACCCATAGCTACAACACCAGCAGCGGAGCCAATAATCAACATACTACCTCCGGTTCCAGCTGAATATGCAATGAAGTGCCATAACTGGTCATTCATCGGCTCAGAGAACATTCCTAAACTGGCAGCTACCAACGGAACATTATCTATCACCGCTGATCCAACCCCAAGCAACAATATCACCAAATCGGAGACCTGTGTGCCGGCCATTTCCGTACCCATCAAAGGCATTCCTTGTTTTAGGCCCTCTGCAAAATTGAAAAGCATACCTAAAGATTCCAATGACGCCACCGCCATTAAAATACCCAAGAAGAAAAGAATACTTGGTAACTCAATTTTTGTAAGTGCTTTGTGTACGGGACTATGATGGGAAGCCTCATCGCTTTCATGGTCCACATTGGAAATGGAAAACTTTGAACTACTATATATTTCCGCAAAAGTTGAAACCACTGCCAAGGAGAGCATCATTCCAACATAAGGTGGCAAATGGGTAATAGTTTTAAATATCGGTACAAATATGATAGCACCTAAACCTAAATAAAGCATATTTGCCCCAAATTTAGATTTTGACGGCTCTTCTTCCTCAGCCTCGATTTTGCCCTTGAAAGCAGGCAGGAATGATGCAATCAACGAAGGAACGACCATACACACCAATGAAGGTATGAGCAAATGCTCGATTAGGTTAGCGGTAGTTACTTTTTTACCGATCCACAACATGGTAGTGGTTACATCGCCGATTGGTGACCAAGCACCGCCAGCATTGGCCGCTATAATAATAAGACCTGCATACCAAAGCCTTACGTTCCTGTCCTTTACAATTTTTTGAAGAATGGAAATAAGCACAATAGTTGCGGTCAGGTTATCTATAATTGCTGAAAGAATAAAGGCCAAGAATGAAAAGATCCAAAGAATTTTCCTTTTGCTTCTAGTCTTTACAAAAGACTTTATAGTAGAAAAGCCATCGAAATAGTCAATAATTTCCACAATGGTCATTGCTCCTAGGAGGAACACCAATATTTCAGAGGTCTTTCCTAGATGGTGCAGTAGAGTTTCCTCCAAAAGCTCCATCTTTTCAGCATGCCCAAAGGTGCCGAAATTTTCCAACAAATGGTGTTCGCCAGAATCGAACCAAGTGGTAAAACCATCGATTCCAAATGACATAAGGGCCCACATCACCGCCATCATGGCCAAAGCCGGAATAAGTTTATCTATTTTTAAATTATGTTCTAGGGTAATTGCCAAATATCCAATTACAAAAATGACAACTAAGAGGGTTTCCATGTTAAGTTTGGTTTAATTAAGGAATAAAATTTTTGAGTAGTTATCTGAGTTGCTAAAGATATTCAAAATGAATATTTCCGCATAATCTTATCGCTATAAAAATATGTGAAGACAAAACACTGATATTGAAAAAATCGTTAAAAATTCAATCATTCTCATTTATTTGGTCATATCCATAGAATATTAATATTTGAAAGCTATATTTGTAGCCAGTTTTTAAATATTATTCAGTTTTATGGATTTCACACTTTCCGAAGAACAGTTACTGATACAACAAGCGGCAAAAGATTTTGCCCAAAACGAACTTTTACCTGGTGTTATCGAGCGAGATGAAACTCAAAAATTCCCTAGTGAGCTAGTAAGAAAAATGGGAGAACTAGGTTTTTTGGGGATGATGGTTGACGAAAAATATGGTGGAAGCGGCCTTGGAACCCTCTCTTACGTAATAGCCATGGAAGAATTATCCAAAATTGATGCATCTGCTTCAGTAATGGTATCGGTGAATAATTCCTTGGTATGTTGGGGACTGGAAGCATACGGAACAGAAGAACAAAAAGAAAAGTACCTGACCCGATTGGCATCAGGTGAAATAATTGGCGCGTTCTGTTTGTCCGAACCCGAAGCGGGAAGCGATGCTACTTCTCAAAAAACAACAGCTATAGACAAAGGGGACCACTACCTATTAAATGGAACCAAAAATTGGATAACCAATGGAAATCAAGCCGAAGTCTATTTGGTCATAGCACAAACAGACAGAGAAAAAGGTCACCGTGGTATAAATGCCTTGATTGTTGAAAAAGGCACAGAAGGTTTCGACATTGGGCCCAAAGAAAATAAGTTGGGTATAAGAGGTAGCGATACCCACTCCTTAATGTTCAACGATGTAAAAGTACCCAAGGAAAACCGCATCGGCGAAGATGGCTTCGGTTTCAAGTTCGCTATGAAGACCTTAGCTGGAGGAAGAATTGGTATTGCTGCACAGGCACTTGGAATAGCTGCTGGAGCTTACGAACTTGCACTAAAGTATTCCAAACAGCGAAAAGCTTTTGGTACAGAAATTTCGAACCACCAGGCCATTGCCTTTAAATTGGCCGATATGCACACCAAAATCCAAGCGGCGCGCCATTTGGTTTATCAAGCCGCATGTGATAAAGATGCTGGAAACGATTACACACTTTCGGGCGCCATGGCCAAACTCTACGCGTCCGAAGTTGCTATGGAAACCGCTGTGGAAGCCGTGCAGATTCATGGTGGAAATGGATACGTAAAAGAATACCATGTAGAGCGATTGATGAGGGACGCGAAAATCACTCAAATTTATGAAGGTACCTCCGAAATACAGAAAATTGTCATATCAAGGAGCATCCTTAAAGATTAAATAATTACGACCCCCTCTCAAAAGAGGGGGTTCTTTTTCTTCAAAAGCCTTTTATTTACAAAACCCCCTTCTTTTTAGGAACTACTCCTCCTACAAATACAATCAAATACAACTAAACACTCTTTTCTTCGTAGGGAAGAGCATATTTTCGTTGTCCAATTTGAGATAATGATAATTTAACATTCCACATATTCCCAAATTGAATTTTTTTTAACCCCACAGACATTATCTTGATTATTTATCTGATAATCAACAAAAACCTTATATTTTATTCATTCATTTTGATATTTTTGAAGAAATACGTTAATGATGAGATTGAAGAAGCAAGGTTTATACCTACCGGAATTTGAGCATGATAACTGTGGCGCAGGTTTCATCTGTAGCCTAAAAGGAATAAAGTCCAACGATATAATACACAAAGCCCTCGAAATCCTTGATAAATTGGAACACAGAGGTGCTGTAAGCGCAGATGGCAAAACCGGTGATGGTGCAGGAATATTAATAGATATTCCCCATAACTTTTTTGTGGATACCTGTCCTTTTGAATTACCAAAAGCAGGTGAATATGCCGTAGGGAACGTATTTCTTCCACAAAAGGAAAACCAGCGTGACTTTTGCATCAAGGTTTTTGAGGAAAACATAAAGAAACAAGGACTTCAATTGTTAGGATGGAGAGATGTGCCTGTTAACCGTTCCGTTCCCGGAAGAATAGCTGCCGAAACCGAACCTTATGTAATGCAGGTTTTTGTTGCCAAAGGTGAAGCCTTGGATGATTTTCAATTTAACCTCAAGCTCTTCATTGCACGTAAAATCACGGAGCATACCGTAACCGAAAGTAAATTATCGGAAAGTGAATTCTTCTATCTTCCCAGCCTTTCCACTAAAATCATCATTTTTAAGGGGCTTTTGGTTCCAAAAGATATCAGTAGATACTATGAAGACCTATTGGACCCAAGAGTAGTTACACGCTTGGCTCTGGTTCACCAAAGATTCTCTACAAACACATTCCCAATGTGGGATTTGGCGCAACCTTTTAGATATATGTGCCACAACGGAGAAATAAACACCTTGAGAGGAAATGTTTCTCGCATGCGCTCGCGCGAAGAACTCATGGAGAGTGATTGGTTTGGTGAGGACATCAAAAAAATACTACCCATTGTATTGCCCGCTAAATCGGATTCCGCGAGTATGGATATGGTAGTTGAACTATTATTAATGACCGGGCGTTCGTTGCCCGAAGTTATGATGATGCTGGTGCCGGAAGCATGGGAGAAAAACCTTGACATGTCCGAGGCCAAAAGAGCATTTTACGAATACAATTCCTGTCTTATGGAACCATGGGATGGACCGGCCTCCATACCATTTACAGATGGCAACTATATCGGAGCGGTATTGGATAGGAATGGACTTCGCCCATCAAGATATTCTGTAACCAAACAAGGATATGTTATCATGTCCTCGGAAACAGGAGTTGTGGAACTAGAACCAGAGGATATTGAATTCCATGGAAGATTGGAGCCTGGAAAAATGTTCTTGGTAAACATGGAGGAAGGAAGAATCATTAACGACGAGGAAATCAAAGAGCACATTGCCAAAAAGCATCCATATCAAAAATGGTTGAAGAAGAATTTGGTGCATTTAAGGGATATACCTTATAACGATTGTCCTGTTTTCTTTGGCGAATTCCCTTTGCAAACCCGAAGAACTGCCTTTGGGTATACCCAAGAAGATATCAATACCATTATAATGCCCATGGCAGAAAATGGTAAAGAGCCTATTGGTTCTATGGGTTCCGATACACCGATTGCCGTACTATCTGAAAGACCCCAATTAATATACAACTATTTTAAGCAGCTTTTTGCCCAGGTAACCAATCCGCCTTTGGATGGTATACGCGAAGAACTGATCACGGATATTAGTCTAACCTTGGGAAGCGACCATAATATTTTTGACTTTTCCGAGCTGCACTGCCGAAAACTGAAAATCCAAAACCCTGTTATTTCCAAGGAAGATCTTGATAAAATCAAAAATTACGATGCCAGTCCGGATTATAAGGTAGTATCCATTTCCATGCTCTATGAGATCAACAAAGGGCACAATGGACTGGAAGAAGGCTTGGACGCCATTCTACAACAAGCCTCCAAGGCCATTGACGAAGACGCCAATATTATCATTCTATCGGATAGAATGGTGAGTGCAGAAATGGCTCCTATCCCAGCCCTTTTGGCATGTTCATATGTGAATAGCGGTCTCAGAAAATTAGGAAAACGCTCTAAATTGAGTATCATTATAGAATCCGCAGAACCAAGAGAAGTGCATCATTTTGCCTTATTGTTTGGTTTTGGGGCAAGTGCCATCAACCCATATTTGGTGAACGAAATCATTGGTGAGCAAATTGAAGAGAACAACATCACCGGTTACACTTTTGAGGAAGCTATCAAAAATTACAACAAGGCCATAGGAAAAGGTATCCTGAAGGTGATGAACAAGATTGGAATATCCACCCTTAACTCATATCGAGGATCACAATTGTTTGAGTGTATCGGTATCAACACCACGGTGGTGGATAAATACTTTCCAAATACCCCTACCCGTATTCAGGGAATTGGGCTTTATGAAATAGAGAAAGAAGTAACCAAACGCCATAAAAAGGCATTCCTAGCACAGGAAATAGCTGCCAATCTCGATATTGAGGTCGGTGGAGAGTATCGATGGAGAAGGAACGGCGAGAAACACATGTTCAATCCATTAAGTGTCGCCATGCTTCAAAAATCGGTACGCAATAACGAGCCGGAAACTTATAAAGAGTATTCCAAATTGGTCAATGAGCAATCCAAACACCTAATGACCATCCGCGGACTGTTCGAATTTTCGAACTATGACCCTATTCCCATTGAAGAAGTTGAACCTTGGACAGAAATTGTAAAAAGGTTTAAAACCGGGGCCATGTCCTATGGAAGCATCAGCAAGGAAGCCCACGAAAATCTTGCGGTTGCCATGAACCGAATTGGAGGAAAGAGTAATTCAGGTGAAGGAGGAGAGGATTCGGCTCGTTTCTATAAAAGTCAAACTGGCGATTGGAAGAACAGTGCCATCAAGCAAGTAGCTTCTGGTAGGTTTGGCGTAACGTCCAACTATCTGACCAGTGCACAAGAAATCCAAATAAAAATGGCACAGGGTGCTAAACCTGGCGAAGGTGGTCAACTGCCCGGTCCAAAAGTAAACCCTGCTATTGCCAAAACAAGGAACTCGACCCCTTATGTAGGATTGATTTCCCCGCCTCCCCATCACGATATTTATTCTATTGAGGATTTATCGCAATTGATTTACGATTTAAAATCAGCAAACAGAGAGGCTCGCATCAATGTAAAATTGGTATCCGAAGTTGGTGTGGGAACGGTAGCCGCTGGTGTTGCCAAAGCCAAGGCCGATGTTATTTTAATCTCAGGATTTGATGGAGGAACTGGGGCATCACCTTTAACCTCTTTGAAGCATGCCGGACTTCCATGGGAACTTGGAATAGCCGAAGCCCAACAAACTTTGGTGTTGAACGATTTACGAAACAGGGTAACCTTGGAATGCGATGGACAATTAAAAACAGGCAGGGACGTGGCAATTGCTTGCCTATTGGGGGCAGAAGAATTTGGATTTGCAACGGCTCCGTTGGTGGCATCCGGTTGTGTGATGATGCGTGTTTGTCACTTGAATACATGTCCCGTTGGCATAGCCACCCAGAACCCAGAACTTCGTAAAAAGTTTGAAGGTAAACCAGAGCACGTGGTCAACTACATGTACTTTGTTGCACAAGAACTACGTGGTATCATGGCCAAACTTGGTTTCAGAACCTTAAATGAAATGGTTGGACAGGTTCAAAAGTTAGATAGGAAAAAGGCCATTGAACATTACAAAGCTGCAGGTATCGACTTGTCTCCGATACTTTATCAAGTCGACGTGCCCGAAGGAACCAAATTCCACAATACCGAAAAACAATATCACGAGGTTGATAAATCCATCGAGTTTGAAATTATCGGAAAGGCTCACCCTGCCCTGTTCAGGAAAGAGAAAACCACCTTGGATTTCCCTATCCACAATACGGATAGAGCTGTAGGTGCTATTATCAGTAACGAAATATCAAAGATTTATGGTGCAGACGGATTACCAGAAAACACCCTTAAATTAAACTTTACAGGATCAGCAGGACAAAGTTTTGGAGCTTTTGCCACTAAAGGACTTACCATGGTGGTCAACGGAAATACCAACGATTACCTTGGAAAAGGTTTATCAGGAGCTAAATTGATTATTAAAGTGCCTTTTAAATCCACCATAAAGCCAGAAGACAACATTATTACAGGAAATGTGACCCTCTATGGAGCAACCTCTGGTGAAGCATACATCAACGGCAAAGCCGGAGAACGTTTCTGTGTTAGAAATTCTGGAGCCAAAGCGGTAGTCGAAGGGATTGGAGATCATGGATGCGAGTATATGACAGGTGGAGTTGCCGTAATTTTAGGTTCCGTCGGAAGAAATTTCGGTGCTGGGATGAGTGGGGGCATCGCCTTTGTATACGACAAGAATAACACGTTCAGACAACAATGTAATGGAGATCACTTGAACCTACTACCTGTTGATGAGGATAACGACATCAAGCAACTAAAAGATTTGATTGAAAACCATTACAATGCAACCTTAAGTCCTTTGGCGCAAAGCATTCTTGAAAATTGGGAAAAATGTCTTCCTAAATTTATAAAAGTATTCCCGGAAGAATACCGCCAAGCACTTATCCGATTAGAAGAAGAAAAAATGCAAACCTTATAATTTGAGACATGGGAAAGATTACAGGATTTATGGAATTTGACAGAAAGGATGAAACTTACGCCCCTGTCAAAGAACGCATCAAAAACTATAAGGAGTTTACCAAACCTCTAAAAGAAGGAGAATTAAAAGACCAAGGGGCCCGTTGTATGGATTGTGGAATTCCATTTTGCCACAGTGGTTGTCCGCTTGGGAATTTAATTCCTGATTTTAACGATGCGGTTTACAAAGGAAAGTGGGAAAAAGCAGCTGAAATACTTCATTCCACCAACAATTTTCCGGAGTTCACTGGAAGATTGTGTCCTGCTCCCTGTGAAGAAGCTTGTGTTTTAGGAATAAATGAAGCCCCAGTATCCATTGAGAATATTGAGAAGAATATTGTGGAAACAGCTTTTAAGAATAAATGGATTCTACCCGAGCCACCCACAATACGAACTGATAAAAAAGTAGCTGTCATAGGTTCTGGACCAGCTGGTTTGGCCGCCGCCCAACAACTTAACCGAGCAGGGCATACAGTTACCGTTTTCGAGAGAGATGAAAAACCTGGTGGCCTTTTACGATATGGTATTCCTGATTTTAAAATGGAAAAAAGCGTAATTGATCGTAGGCTGAAAATAATGGAAAAAGAAGGGATTCAGTTTAAAACAGGGATCCATGTTGGTATTGATGTCACTGCAACCGATCTACAGCAAGAATTTGATTCCATAGTACTGTGTGGTGGTGCTACGGTGAAACGAAACCTTCCCATTCCTGGGTCAGATGCCAAAGGAGTAGTTCAGGCCATGGATTTTTTACCTCAAAACAATAGAAAGGTGGATGGTATTCCATATAAAGGGGAAGAACTTTCTGCAAAAGGAAAAAATGTGATCGTAATAGGTGGTGGCGATACAGGTTCTGATTGTATCGGCACATCTATACGACAAGGTGCTACTTCGGTTACGAATTTTGAAATTATGCCCAAAGGAACTCCCGATCGTCCAGAAGGACAACCTTGGCCGTTTTGGCCAATGCGATTGCGCACCAGTACATCGCACAAGGAAGGGGCAGAACGTGTGTTCAGTATTTCGACTAAAAAATTTAATACAGATAAAGATGGTAATTTAAAAAGCCTGGTAACTGTAGAAGTTGAGTGGATCAAGCAACCCGGCCAACGACCTATGTTAAAAGAAGTGGAAGGCACAGAAAAAGAATGGGACTGTGATTTGGTTCTATTGGCTATGGGCTTTACCGGTTCCGAAACCACAGTTGCTGATCAATTAAATTTGGAATTGGATACAAGAACCAACATAAAAGCTTCTGTAGAAAATTATAAAACCAATGTTCCGGGCGTTTTTGCTGCAGGTGATCAAAGAAGAGGTCAATCCTTAATTGTTTGGGCCATTTCTGAAGGCAGGCAAGCGGCGCATTACGTCGATAAATATTTGATGGGGCAATCCTTTTTACCATTGAAAGGTGAAGGGGATTTACCAAGAGTATAAAAAACGCGTAAATCTCAACTAAACTTACGCCACTCCTCACGGTATTTCACTGTGGGGAGTTTTTTATGAGCATAAAATTCAAATCACAACCGATTATCAATCAATTACATAGGCAAATCCACCATCTACACACAGATAATGTGTTGACCAATAAATTGTTTGTATCTTCAGAAGAGTTGTCTTACCCTACTAGCCTTTAAACCCATTGCTATGTATTAAAAGAGAATAACTAACCTCTTAATACATTACTTATGAGAATTCTACTGACATTTTGTTTTTTATTCTTGACACTATTTGCATGTAAAACAAAAGAAAAAGACACAAAAGAAGAAACCGTAACTCCGCAAAAAGATCCGTTGGAATTGGGTGAAGTACATATACATACGCAAAGCATGGAATTTTTTGTCGCGGACACGCTGTACTCAGGTTGGAACACATTGATATACGATAATAAGTCACCTGAAGTACACTTTGTGATGATGGATCTATACCCGGAAGGTATAACAATAGAAAACACCAAAGCAGAACTACTACCTCCATTCGATGATGGAATGAGACTCATCATGGAAAACAAAATGGATAGTGCTATGATCGCATTTGGCAAAATACCTGAATGGTTCCAACAAGTAAAATTTTTGGGTGGGACGGGCCTTGTTTCCCCCAAACACACAGCAAAAAGCACAGTCTATCTAGAACCTGGACGGTATATGATGGAATGTTATGTAAAAATGTTCAATGGAGAATGGCATACTTCTCATGGAATGCTTAAAGAAATTATTGTATCCAATCTAACTACCGAGTTAACTCCTCCTGCTCCAACAGTCAGCATCGATATTTCGAGTACAGATGGACTTATTTTAAAAGACACTGTCACTTCAGGAAATCAGATTTTTCAAACCAATTTTATAGATCAAAAGGTCTATGAAAATTTTGTAGGACATGATATAAATCTTGTTCGTTACGACAACACTGCCTCCTTAGACTCATTAATCCAATGGATGAACTGGATGGATCCCAAAGGGTTAATTACTCCAGCCCCGAAAGGGTTTACATTTCTTGGGGGAATGAATAACCTTCCTGCAGGAAGCAAAGGTTTTTTTGAAGCCGACTTGATTCCTGGAAATTATGTTCTAATTTCTGAAGTTCCTGCTGCAGATGAAAAGAATCTGATGTATACCTTTTCCATTAAAGAATAGGATCAATATACCAAGTAAAAACAAAAAAAGCCCCTCACATATGTGAAGGGCCTCAAAGAAGGCGGCGACCTACTCTCCCACCTGGTGTGGCAGTACCATCGGCGCAAACGGGCTTAACTTCCCTGTTCGGA
>NZ_JBNPYE010000007.1:0-234787 GCF_051494225.1 Flagellimonas lutimaris
TCCATGCCCATTAGGAACTGGGGCATCATTTTAAACCAGTTCCTAACGATCTATGAAAAAAGGGTCAGACTCTAATAAAGTCAAACCCCCGTTATTTTTAAATTACACACTTATTGGGATAGTGTCCCTCCTTTAAAGGAGGCTTTTATGTTTTCTGAAGAACTTCTTGTCTTGGTTTCACCTATCTACTTTCAGGCTCATCCCATTTCATTTTATAACAGATATCCGTTATTTTTCCATTGGAGTCTACAGTAATTTCAAAGCCTTGTTTTGTCCGGAAATAAGCATCCCGCAAAAAGTACCATTTACCATTTTTAAAAAAGAACTCTCTTTTATCAGGTTTCCAATCTTCGATGGGATATATATAATCCAAAAGAGCTTGAAAGTGTGGCGCGGTATCTGGATTAAGCAAAAAGTCCTCTCTAATATAAGTTGTAAGTTCTGGCAGATTGGTATTGGTTTTTATATATTCAAACCGCTTTACTTGATCACCATTGTCAATAACAATAAATTCATTGACTTGTTTTTTCTTTTCACCATAAATATTTCTGGTCTCTTGGGTAATGTAGAAAACTTTGTGCTTCAGGATATTTTTCACGGACTCTGAGGTAATCTCTTTAAAGTCTGTTGTACAGCTTTTATTTAAGAAGTTGTCCAATCTAAGGGTACGCTCCATATCCTCTTGGCAAAATAATAAAGAGACAGAGAGCAGAAGGATACCAAAGAGGGATTTGCTAACTAAGCTTTTACAGATTTGGGCCATTTTTGCTAAAAGTTTGATCAATATGTCTCAAACTTATATGTAATGGACGGATTTTTCGGGTGCTAATTGATGGATGGGGTGTTTGACTAGATCGAATTAGGTTTTGAATTTTTTTTGTCCTTTACTCATCTCAATTGAATGTGTTAATTGGGATTATTAAAGAGGTGGTCCAGTAACATAATAAAGTTCTCTTCTTTTTTTAAATTCAATCTATTGTTTTTAATGTATGTTTTCGATTGCTTTCGTTTTTTTTCAAACAAATTAAATACGGCTTTCTTATTTAGTTCAAAGGGATTGCTCAGTGTTTCATTTTGGTATAGAAAATATTTGTTTGTCAATTTATAGTAATCATTCTCAGTAGTTCCCTTCATAACATTGGTTCTCCCTTTTTCTATATGGCAATCATATCCTTTCAATAAAGTAATTTTTTTGTTTTTATGTACAATTTCATAAAATGAATTAGAATCAACTTTTTTGAATTTTCGATCTGCAATTTTTAGGGAATCGATCTTATTTTTTTCTAATATTAAAATGGAATCTTTACCTATTTTAAGTACTATGTCCTGGTTCAGGGCGTCTATGTTTAGACCAGACATTGTATGCGTCTTTCCTCCTGTATAAATAATTCCTGGTTCTTGGAAGTTTTGAAATAAAAAACGTGAACCTTTAATGCGTTTTTGTGGATTTAAAAACTTATTTATATTATTTGAAAGAATAGGGTTGTAGCTATGCATTTGTCCCGACCTTAGATTAGGGTCATTTTTCTGACTATAAGAAATAACAGTTAAGAATACGGCAATTAGTGTAATTATTTTTTTCATAATAGATTAAAAAAAGTCCAGGACCCTTTAGGAATCCTGGACATATTAAAGAATAAATTAAATTGTCATGACTAAGGAAAGGGATAGCTTAGTTTCCTTCTCCAACAATATCCCAAAAGACCCTTGAGCTTTTTAAATCGCCACCCATAGCTTGACTGGCAGCCTCATAGTTTACGCTGTTGACATCGCCATCATCATTGCCGTATAAATATCTACGTGGGACAGCTTCACCTGAAACTTCCGGTCTTGTAAATGTATCCGGGTAGTCCAAAAGTCTCCAAGAGGACCAAGCTTCAAACCCTCTACCATATAGTGCTATATATTTTTGTATGCCTATTGACTTTTTCCAGTTTGCCGCATCATATGCTACACTTGCTTGGGCCATATAGTTGTCCGCGTCTTCTTGGGAACCGCCCCAGTACAAAATCGAAGCTGTAATCCCATTGTAATAGTGGGTTCCTGCATCTCCGGTTATCAACCCTCTTTCAATGGCTTCTGCCAACAAAAACTCCACTTCGTCATAGCTCAATATGACTCCTTCCAAATCGGGAGTATGCCATAGGTCGCCAATATGTGTGAAATCCGTATAAGCACTACCAGTCCCGTAAGTACCTCCTTCATAAGGGGTTATGTTGTCATCCATAAAAACGGATGCTCTAGGGTCGTTCAGGGGCGAGATTATATCCACAAAGGTATTTGCCATAACAAAGTCATTACGCCCTGATTGTACCAGACTTGTCCAAATTGGATTTGTGTTCGGAGGGGCTGTTTCAAAAGGGAATGATGCATTATCTGCATTAGAAGTGAAAACCCCGGAAGAAACAGCTTCCGTGGCCAGTTGCTGTGCGGTGGCATTGTTATAATCGGATATTCTTACGGCCATTCTTAATTTCAGGGAATTGGCAAATTTTCTCCACTGCGCCGTTGATCCATTATATATTAAATCGGCAGCACCGAAAGATTCGGAATCGGCGCTCAACATTTGGATAGCCTTGTCCAAGCGAGTGAACAAATCAGCATAAATTACGCTATCTTCATCATACACCGGGGTTAGATTTTCAACGCCCATCAAGGCTTCGGAATAAGGGATATACCCATAGGTGTCCACCAGAACATGCCAAGTGTAGACTTGGAGGACTTCCACTACTCCGGATTGGGTCGATTTGAGGTTGGCATTCAAGGAAGCATCTTCGTCTATAAGTTGTTGGGCTTCCCTGAGGTCGTTCAATATATCACGGTACAGGTATAGGAAAAAGCCTCCGCCGATATCCCTGCCTCTGATATTGTAATTTACTTCGTCCGTATACTGGGTTTCATTCCAGTATTGCGCAAATAATTTGAAAATATTATAGTTCACGCTTGTACTGCTCATTCTTGTGAACAAATCCTTTTCGGCACTTGTCAGAAGATAGTTGGCAGGAACGGAACTGGGGTTTTTCTCGTCAATATTCCAGTCCTCAAAATCTTGACAACCAAATGTGACCCCTAGTACTAGGATTATATATATGATTTTTTTCATTGTCTCTTTTTTTAAAATTCTAATTTTAAGCTGAACCCATAATCCTTGGTGGTTGGATAGGCCCCTGATTGATACCCTTGAAGGTTACCTGAGCTCAAGCCGGCCTCTGGGTCACTGTAGGGTATATTTTTATGGATGATCCATAGGTTTCTACCTGTAGCGGATAGGGTTATTCCTTTGATAAAAGTATTGGCGATAAGGTTCTTGGGCAATGAGTAGGATAAAGCAACCTCCCTTAGCTTGACATAGCTTGCATCGTATACATGCAAGGCATGGGGTGCTCGGGCATAGCCCAAAGTATGTGCATAGTAATCCATTCTTGCCCTTATGGTGTTGGGAGTGCCATCCGCTTGGACACCATCCAATAGGATACCTCCGCTATCAGGACCATCCGTCACAGGGGTTCTTACAGGATTGCCCAGTTCGTTGAGGCCTGCTGTCTCTGGATATAGGCCCGTTGCCATTCCGTACCATGTATCCAAGGAGAATACCTTGCCCCCTTGTTGAACATCTATTAGAAAGCTTAAAGAGAGACTCTTGTATTTGAAAGTGTTTTTGAGTCCACCTTTCCAATCTGGTTGAAAAGTGCCCAAATTTTCATTTTGACTTTCTGTAACCGCATAATTACCATTTTCATCGATTACCCTTTCACCATCCAGATAAACAAAATCGGACCCATATAGTGTCCCGAAAGGCTCCCCGACAACTGCGTTGATCGAAAGACCGGATTGGACGCTTGCCAATTGTAGGGCCGGAAGTCCTTGTGGCAATGAAAGAACCTTGTTTTTATTTTGTCCCCAGCTTACATTGATGTTCCATGAAAAATCTTTTGTTTGCAGAGGTATTGCCCATAGTGCCACCTCAACACCTTTATTTTCCATTTCGCCTGTATTGATCCACTGGCCGGAATATCCAATTGCGGGAGTAACGGCAATGTTGTTCAATAGATCGAACGATCTTTTATCATAAAGCGATAGGTCAAAACCTGCCCTTTTGTTCTTGAATGCCATCTCCAGACCGATTTCCTTTTCTTCCGAACTTTCGTTCGTCAAATTTGAATTGTTGTTGGTGGAGGGCAAAGATCCAGAGGCTTGGCCCCCGACGGGAGTGTTCAAATCATATGTGTTGTAAAGGGTCAATGGACTTGCGGAGTTACCTGTTTTCGCATATCCCAACCTTAATTTACCAAAGGGAATGATTTTTGAATCAAGTAGTTCGGAGAAAACAAAACTCCCCGATATTCCATAATAATCATAACTATTGTTATCGGTCGGCAAGGTGGATGAGACATCATATCTATACGATCCTTCCACAAAGAAGAAATTGTCATACCCGATAGAGGCGTTTGCATAATATCCATCGACACCCATAGAATACTCATATTGATTTGGAGCATTGATGGGGTTTACGGAATTGCTCAAGGCAAATAGCCTATCAACATTTATACCCCCATTGGTAGAAGCATAAAGTGTAGAATATTTCTGCCGCATAATGTTTGTCCCCAAAGTCCCTCTCAAAGCTACCTTGTCACTTAGGTCCTTATCAAAATTGAGCATCAGGTCATAGTTCATCTCGTTAAAGCTCTCGTTGTATATGCTGTATTGGGACACTGAAGTGCTATGGTTGTTTATTCGCTCTTCCTGATTGCCGGAATAGTTGTCCAATGATACCCTGCCAAAAACATCCAGCCAATCAGTGATCTGGTAGTTAAGGGAGGCATTTCCGTACACCCGATTTCTAAGATCGGTCTCATAGTTCTCATAACGCATCCAATACACATTGTCGTGGTAGATGGGGTGTAGGTCATGGTTGATATAAGAAGTGTTCCAAGTTATATTGTCCCCGGTCGCAAAATAAGCGGCCCTTTGTTCTTGAACGTCCACATTGGTTTGCCACCATTGTCTTGCAGTTTGCATAAAGTTTTGGGAATCGTACCCTGTCCCGTAGCGGCCTTTTCCTTTGGTTTTTACATAAGTTATTTTTGCGGCAGCGGTAAGTTTGTCATTCAAGTTGTGACTGGCGTAAAAATCAAAATTGTCCCTTGTGATTTTACTGTTTGGCATGATGCCTTTTTGGTCCAATTTGGTGTACCCGATCTTAAATTGACCGTCTTCATTTCCTCCATCCAAGGAAACACTGTTGAACAAGGTGACCCCAGTTTCAAAGACAGATTCTGGCCCATTTTTTGCTGCGACCCATGGAGTTGCTTTGCCATAGGTTCCTTCAAGTTGGGGATAAAAGGAATTCCATTGGTGGACCAATAAGTTCTCATTAAAGGGAACAACCCCAAATGACCCGTCCCAATCGGCAAGTGTATAGGCTTCGTCTACACCATCATTGTTTTGGTCTTCAAAATAAAAGCCGCCCGGATGAAAACCATCATAATAACCTGCCCCATATTCTTTCTGGTACTTGGCAAAGGTATCAGGGTTGAATTTGTTAAAAGTGGTGGACGAATTTATGGTCACCCCGATTCCTCTGTTCCTTTTCCCTTTTTTAGTGGTAATAACGATCACCCCGTTGGAAGCGCGGTACCCGTATAGGGCCGTTGCGGCACCTCCCTTTAAAACGTTGATGGATTCAATGTCCTCAGGGTTGATATCGGCCGCTGCGTTACCGTAATCATAACCACCCCTACCGGTTTGTTGACTGCTGCCATTGTTGTTTACATTGCTGATCGGTACACCGTCGACAACAAACAAAGCCTGATTGCTGTTGTTGATCGAGGAGTATCCCCTGATAATTACGTTTGATGAACCTCCCAATGTACCGCTGCTCTTGATATCGATACCGGCAACCTTTCCGGATAACGAGTTTACAAAGTTTGCCGCTTTTACGGTACTGACTTCATCACCCTGGACCTCTTGGGTCGCATACCCAAGCGATTTTTTTTCCCTGGCAATACCCAAAGCTGTTACCACAACCTCTTCAAGTGCTTGGGCATCATCTTCCATTTGCACATTGATCATTGCGGATGTGCCAATGGTCCTGTCCACTGTTTTTTGACCAATGTAACTGAAACGAAGTACTTGGCCCGTACTTGCCATAATGGAATAGTTCCCATCAAAATCTGTCTGGGTACCGTTGGTGGTGCCTACCGCCAAAATGGAGACTCCCGGAAGGGGCAATCCATCCTGGTCGGTCACAGTTCCGGTAACATTTTTTTCCTGTGCCAGTGTTGTAGCGCATAAGCATATCAACAACACCAGCAACATGCCATAGTTTTTTGCTTTCATAAATTAAAAAATTTAAAAGTTAGTTAGTGCAATCCGACAAAATGGGAGGTAAATCTTTTTGTAGCTAATTCAAATAATCTTCCTAAAACAATGATCTAGAGAAGAATGGATTCAGGGCTCCCACCTTGTAGATTGCGGCGTAAAAAAAAGGAAAGAAATATGGGGCATTGTAAGCGCTTATTAACCTTTACGTATTTGCCGAAGGAAATTAACATTAACAATTGGACATGATGCTGTCCTGTTCTCGCAGATATTCTTTTGGGGTGATGTTGGTAACCTTCTTAAAAGCCTTATAAAATGAAACCCTATTATTAAAACCGCATTGATAAGCGATGTCAGAAATACAGATTGGTGATTTTATAGAAGAAGACAGCAACCGTTTGGCCTCCTCAATCCGATATGTGTTTATATATTCATAAAAACTTACCTCAAAATTTTCGTTGATGACTTGTGAAGCGTGGTGTCTTGAGATATTCAATTCTTCAGCAAGGTCACAGAGTTTTAATCCATGATTCAGATAAAGTTTTTGGTCGTTCATAAGGCTTTCAAGTTTGCCTCTTAATTCGTGGGAAAATGATTCTGAAAGCCCTGTTTTTTCATATTTGATATTTTTCTCGTCCAATGTTACAACAGGAGGATGTTGTTCGTAGAATCTATCGGGATGTTTAATATATAAGTAGATGAGCAAACTCATTAGCAATAAAATGACGGAAAGAGCGTACACAATTAGGTTCTCAAATCCATTCCCCAACTGAACCAAGCTATATAAAACCAAAATGGTATTGTAGGTAAACAGGAATAGAAGGAGAAAAAGCTTGTTTTTGAGTAGATTTGCTCCTTTTTTTAGTGCCAGGTATAGGGTAAAAAGAAAACCAAAAGCAATAAAAAATATTAAAGTGTACTTCCAAAAAAATAGCATAATATTTTTTTAATTCTGGAAGATTTTTTTTGAGTTAGCTACTTTCTTCGTAGGCAAAGTTATAAAAAACCTACAAGTAAATCTAGCCGATTGATGAATGTAGTATTTGAATGTATCAATGAGTGGGTTTAACTAATTTAAAATAAAGTAGAAATAAAAGTCTTAAATTTTTAAAAATATTTTCTTACAGCTATTTCAAACAATCATCTTCGAATAAGGAATCACGGTGTGGTGCCCTTTCGATTTGAAGTAGGATATAGTTTTGTCATCACCAGTGGCCAACACAAAATCGCCTCCCCATGCCCCCAGGCTTTTTACCATCCCAAAATAGTCAGGGAAAAGGCTTTGTTTTACAGGCTCTATATTTAACACGTTGGAAAGTAATTTTTCATGCTCTTCCATTAATACTTCAAAACCGGACAAGGTGGATGCATCTATCAATTTTTGAGTAATACTGGAAATACTTTTTACAAGTTCGGACTTGTCAAACTGTTGCTCTCTGTAGTTGGCAATGGCTTCTTTGCTACTTTGCTTCTGGTTGAGATGCACAAAAAACAGCGAGTCCTTAAAATTGGGAGCAAAATTAATTTCCTCAACATTGGGTTCGCCGTCTTTGAGTTGATATGTAATGGGGGAGTTATGTTGTGCACAAGCGATATCATAACCACTTCCGCCAAAAGCGTTCCATAAAAGTTGATAAGCATCGACCCGCGCCCATTGGGCCAAGTTGTTAATAAGGGTTGATGATGTGCCCAACCCCCAGAATTTTGGAAAAGTTAAATGTGTTTCTATATCGAAGCCATCACTATCGGTCAACAATAATGGATTTTGGGTATTGGCCTCTAAAAGTAGTGTGATTAAGGTTTTGGCCACTGTTTCGTCCGTAGTGGAAACAACATTTAAGTTGGTCAGGTCAAATTTTGCTGAGAACCAAATATTTTTGTTTTCGTCAAAACTGGTCCATTCCAAAAAACCGGATGTTGTCGGAGTTACATGGAGCGATTGCCCATAGCTTGTAGGAATGGCGAGTCCCACTGCTCCATCCAAAATAGCATACTCGCCTGAAAGTAATAACTTGCCATTGCTGTAAAACTCCTTCTCCATTATTCTGATTTAATCTTTTCCAACGCTTCTTTTACCGAGGCATTGGTTACGGTTTGGTCCTTAAAATAGGTGACTAGTTGCTGCTTTTCAGATTCGGTAGCGCCCATTTGATTGAGCATATTGAGCAAGTGCATCTTCATGTGGCCTTTTTGAATGCCCGTTGTAACAAGACTACGGACTGCTGCAAAATTCTGGGCCAATCCAGCTACTGCAACAATTTGCATTAATTCTTTTGCGGTTGGATTTTGTAGGATTTCCAAAGCAAGTTTCACTAAGGGATGCAAGGAAGTCAATCCTCCTACGGTGCCCAAAGCTAGGGGGACTTCAATCCAAAACTTGAAAATGCCATCTTCAATTTTGGCATGAGTCAAACTTGAATACTGCCCTTCTTTTGCCGCGTATGCGTGTACACCAGCCTCAACTGCTCTAAAATCATTTCCTGTGGCGAGGACCACGGCATCAATGCCGTTCATAATGCCCTTGTTATGGGTTACGGCCCGGTACGGTTCAATATTGGCAATGTTTACGGCCTGCACAAACTTTTCGGCAAATTCTTCGGAGGGCATATCCGCATTGCCCAAGTCAGAAACAGGGCAACTAACTTCAGCTTTTACCAAACAATTGGGAACGTAGTTGGATAAAATACTCATCACTATCTCGATGTCTTTCTCCTTATCGGTAAAAGCATTAAAAGAAAGTGCCTGCTCTTTTAAAGTCTTGGCGAATTGCTCCAAACAGGAATTGATAAAATTCGCACCCATGGCGTCCAATGTCTCAAAAGTGCAATGGAGCTGGTAGTAACCTTTAATTTTACCGCTTAAATCCCTTAATTCAATATTATTGATACCTCCTCCACGTTTTTCCATGTTTTGAGTGATGGAAGCAACACTTTTAAGCAACTCAGGTTTTACAAAATTGAAGAAACCTGATAGTTTCTCTTTATCACCTTTATATATAAAGTGTACCTGCCCTACTTTTTCCGTTCCAATAATCTCGGCCTTAAATCCGCCGCGTTCCAACCAAAATTTGGCAGCCTTGCTGGCTGCAGCCACCACGGAACTTTCCTCTATGGCCATGGGAATGGCCAAATAGTCCCCATTGATCAAAAAATTGGGTGCAATGGCAAAGGGCAGATAGTAATTGGATATGGTATTTTCTATAAACTCATCGTGCAATTTTTGCACTTTGGGGTCGGCATTCCAAAATTGTTCCAATAACCTTTTGGTATTTTCTGGGTCCTTGGTGCAATTAGTGGCTATCCAATCTATTTTTTCAGTTTTGGAGAGTTTGGAAAATCCTTGAACGGGAGTCTTCATAAAGCTGGGTTAAAGCTTTCAAATATACGGATATTGACCATTTAGGCGAGAGGCGTGGTTATTTTGAAAGATTAACGGTTGCCCAAAGGTTAAAATTTGTTGCAAACGCAACATCAAAATTTATTTTTCCGATAAATATTAGTAAACTTGGGAGTTTTTAATCAGATAAACCTAGCGAAGCAATGTTATTTGGTTAGGTGCAATTTGAAGCAAAATGTCATGTCGAACGCAGTCGAGACATTTTTTTTCAGCCTTTTCGACTAAGCTCAAAGTGACCAAAACGTTTTTTTGACATTTAAGAGAATATTTAATCAATTTTTCATTTCATGAACAAACAGTCTTTTCTATTCCTATTCCTTTTGGGAGTTTTTACTTTTTCCACAGCACAAAAGAAAAAAATAACCCTTGAAGAGATTTGGGGAGGAGAATTCAGGACAGAATACATGGACGTTCTCCGGTCCATGAACAACGGTACACAATACACTATTTTAAATACAACACGTTCTCCCCGTTCCAGTAGTTTGGACAAGTACGATTATGAAACCTTGCAAAAGGTGGAAACCATTGTGGCTTCATCCGATGCTATTCCATATTTTTCTTCCTTCACATTTAGTGAAGATGAATCCCAAGTGTTGTTGGCAACAGAAGTAGAACCTATTTTTAGACGTTCCCGTCTGGGCATCTATTATGTGTATGACATTGCCTCAAAGGACTTGGTGAAAATTGCCGAGACCAAAATTCAGGAGCCAACGCTTTCCCCTGATGGAAGCAAAGTGGTCTATGTTTTGGACAATAACCTGTATGTTTTAGACCTGGCGGACAGAACCACCAAACAAATCACTACCGATGGAAACAAAGGTACCATCATTAATGGCGTAACCGATTGGGTGTATGAAGAGGAATTTGGCTTTGTACGTGCTTTTGAGTGGAACAGCGATGGAACAAAAATCGCATTTCTAAGGTTTGACGAGACCGAAGTCCCACATTTTTCCATGGATTTTTACGGAACTGGACTTTATCCATATCAATATGAGTTTAAATACCCAAAAGCTGGGGAAAAGAATTCCATAGTATCATTGCATATGTATGATGTTACTTCGGGAAGTATTTCCGATGTGGATTTGGATGACCCCTACTATATTCCTAGAATCGAATGGATGCACAACCCTAACGATTTGAGTGTTCAGACCTTGAACAGACATCAAAACGATTTGAAGCTATACGCGGTGAACGCAAAGGATAATTCCGTTTCTCTTTTATTGGAAGAAACCGACAAAGCTTATGTGGATGTTGATGATGACCTTACCTTTTTGGATGATGACAGCTTTATCTGGACAAGCGAAACTGATGGTTTTAATCACCTTTACCTATATGGGAGAGATGGGAAGCTTAAAAATCAAATAACCGAAGGGTCCTGGGAAGTGACTCGTTACTATGGTTATGATGAAAAACATGACCGTATTTTTTATCAGTCCGTAGAAAACGGCTCCATCAATAGGGGAGTTTACAGTATTTCTACCAAAGGAAAGCGCAAGAAGGCACTATCTACGGAAGAGGGAACAAATTCTGCCGCCTTCAGTAGTGATTTTACCTACTATATCAACACATATTCAAGTGCGACAACCCCGTACAGATTTACTTTGCATAAAGCTTCTAATGGTGAATTGGTGAAGGAAATCAAGGATAATTCCGCTTTGTTGAAAAAATTGGATGGGTATGAGATAGCTCCCAAAGAATTCTCTACCATCAATGTAAATGGGTACGACCTCAATATGTATATGATCAAACCAGCCGATTTTGATCCCAACAAAAAATATCCATTGTTTATGTTCCAATATAGTGGACCTGGCTCACAACAAGTGGCCAATGGGTGGATGGGTAGCAACGATTATTGGCACCAGCATTTAGCATCGCAAGGCTATATTGTAGCCTGTGTAGATGGTAGGGGAACTGGATTAAAGGGACGTGACTTTAAAAAAGTTACCCAAAAGGAATTGGGCAAATACGAGGTGGAAGACCAGATTGCCGCAGCCAAAAAATTGAGCGAGCGTTCTTATATTGATGAAAACCGAACTGGAATTTGGGGATGGAGTTATGGTGGCTTTATGTCTACCAACTGCTTGCTGAAAGGCAATGATACTTTTGAAATGGCCATAGCGGTAGCTCCAGTGACCTCATGGCGATTTTACGATACTGTTTATACAGAACGTTATATGCAGACCCCACAAGAGAACCCAACAGGATATGATGATAACTCACCATTTAACTACCCAGAATTATTAAAGGGAAAATATTTGTTGGTTCACGGTTCCGGTGACGATAATGTGCATGTACAGAACACCATGCGAATGATCGAGGCATTGGTGCAAGCCAACAAGCAGTTCGATTGGGCAATTTACCCAGATAAAAACCATGGAATATACGGTGGCAATACACGTTTGCACCTATATACCAAAATGACCAACTTCATTAAAGAAAATCTTTAGAATATAAACCAATACAGATCCGTTATGTCAGAAGTATCCAAACCAGAAAGTGAAAAGCAGTTATTTGGGCATCCGCGAGGATTGTTTTACCTCTTTTTTGCAGAGTTATGGGAACGTTTCAGTTTTTATGGAATGCGGGCCCTTCTTACACTCTACATGGTGGAAGTTATTTTCGAGGCCTTAATGGAACGGGATTATGCCACTGCGGCGGTATATTCCTCTTATGGTTCTTTGGTTTACGCCTCAACTGTAATAGGTGGGCGTATTTCGGATAGTATTCTAGGAATGCGAAAATCCATTTTTTTGGGAGGAATCCTAATGTCGTTAGGACATTTTGTGTTGGCCATAGAGAATCACGTTACTTTTTTTATAGCCCTTTCACTGATTATAGCTGGTAACGGTTTCTTTAAGCCAAACATTTCAACATTTGTTGGTTCACTTTATAAGGATGGAGACCCCAGAAAAGATTCTGGATTCACCATTTTTTATATGGGAATAAACATAGGCGGTTGGGTAGCTCCATTGCTGTGTGGTTTCTTGGCAGCCAAATATGGTTGGCACTACGGATTTGGACTAGCAGGAATAGGCATGCTTACAGGGTTACTTGTTTTTTGGAGCGGAATTAAAAAAGGAGTCTTTGGAGATAAAGGACTACCGCCGGAGAATGGAAACATCGATAAAAAGGTATTTGGCCTAAAACAAGGAGTACTTGTGCCCGTTTTGGCATTTGCCTCAGTTCCGGTGATAGCCTATTTATTGTCTGCATATAAAGCATTGGGTGCGGAAGGAACTTTCTTTGATGACCAGAATATCGTTAACGTAATTTTTAAATTGATAGGATTATCTATATTGGTTTATTTGGGTTACATCATGTATAAAGCTACTGTGGATGAGCGTAAAAAACTCTTTGTAGCCGTTCTGATTACCTTTTTTATGACCATTTTTTGGGGCTTTCATGAACTTTCGGGTAGTGTCATCACATTATTTGCAGCTCGAAATGTAGATTTGGAGGGCATCATGTCCGCTTCCCAAACCAATTCATTGAACTCCATGTGGATTATTATTTTGGCCATTCCGATTTCTTTAATGTGGCAATGGCTGTCCAAAAAGAAACTCAACCCAAGAACTCCTTACAAGTTTGGAATGGGGCTTTTGTTTGCGGGAATCAGCTTTTATGCTTTGGCCGTAAGTGGAGCAAGTGCCAATGAGAACGGTTTTGTTCCCTTCACCTATCTATTGTTGATGTATTTCTTGCTGTCGGTAGGGGAATTGTTTATGTCTCCCGTAGGATTGTCAAAAATTACAGACCTATCACCAAAGCGCATTGTTGCCTTTATGATGGGGGTATGGTTCCTTTCGTCCGCATTTGCATTTCAGGTAGTTGGATTTATCGGCAAACAATTGGCTATAGAAAGTACGGATGCTGATATAAGTGGATTTAACACCCTTACCATTTACACGGATGGTTTCATGCTCATCGCCAAATATGCTTTGGGAGCTGGTGTTTTAGTGATTTTAGCTTCGCCATTGATTAAGAGATTGATGGGTAAGGTCCACTAGAGACTTCTTAAAAATCAAAAACATAATATCCCTTTTCACCGGTGTAGTGGAAGGGGATTTCTTTTTGGTTACAGGTTGCTTTCCATTTTCGAATTAAACTAGGATAATTACTTCCATCAGCAAATATCTTTTTGGGCTTGATAGAATCCAACAACCGTTCTAGATTGAGCTTTGGAGATTGGGTGAGCAATAAATAATCTGGACGCTCTTCCAAAGGAAGAATGGCCAAGCTGTCCACAATAAATAATCTCTCATCCCCAATGAGGTAACTATTCTTCAATATTGATGTATCCACCTTTTGAATCGTTTCTGCCACAGCGTAATTGTCAATAACGTTACCAAGGTTGGTTTTGTCAGATGTAAGGATGGAAAGTGAATCCCCCAATTGATGAAATAAAATTGTATTTCTAGAGCGGTGCGCCAAAATAATCGCTTCCTTTTCTTGAACTAGCATTTGGCCCCAAATAATCCAGCTTTGAAAGGCGATGATTCCGCCAAACAACACCAAAGCTACTTTCCATTTGGGTTTGGATAGGAAAACCACCAATACAGTAATAATGAGATATCCCAATAGCAGCTGAACTGAATCAAAAGGAATATTTTTGATGATGAAACCTTCTTGCTGTGCGACCCAACCAATAACAGAATTCATCAGTTTAATGACCCAATTAAAGCCATCTGCCATAAATTGAGGCAAGAAGTCGATCAAAGCCAAGACAATGACCAAGATCCCTAAGCCCAAAATCAACCCTAAAAATGGAATGACCAGCAGGTTGGAAATAAAAAATAGGGCTGGAAATT
Source organism: Flagellimonas lutimaris (assembly GCF_051494225.1). Taxonomy (GTDB): domain Bacteria; phylum Bacteroidota; class Bacteroidia; order Flavobacteriales; family Flavobacteriaceae; genus Flagellimonas; species Flagellimonas lutimaris_A. The sequence goes on from NZ_JBNPYE010000007.1 coordinate 14,526, forward strand.
GATGAAAATAGAACAAGCTAATCGGCAATACACCCAATTGTGCCGCAACGCTAACCGATAACAATTGCCACGTTTTTCGTATGATGATATTCTCGGGAAACCAAAGTTTTTGCAGCTTGGGATAAATCCAAACAATGGCAAAAACGGCAGCATAACTCATTTGAAATCCAACCTGAAATAAAAACAAAGGCTTCACCAGCAAAATGAACAACATGGATAGAGCGATGATGTTGAACGAATTGGTGGGTCGGTTTAGGTAAAACGCATAGGCCACAAAAGAAAACATGGTAACCGCACGGACAATGGAAGGAGAGAGTCCTGCCACGAAAGCATAACTCCAAAATAGCAACACAACCAATATCAATTTGATGGTTTTACCTTTAGGTAATCGCTCCAATGGGGACAAGAAAAATTCCAAAAGGAAAAGGATAATCCCTACATGAAGTCCGGATACTGCCAAAATATGAACGGCTCCTGCATTTTTGTAGTTGTTGTAGGTGGTCTCGGAAATGTCGTCCCGTTTTCCCAGAAGTAGTGCTTGGATAACGCCCATTTCTTCTGATTCGAAGTTTTTTTTCTCTAATTTGGAGATAATATGTTCCCTAAAGTTGCTGGCAATCCCGAACAAGGTATTTGATGCCTTTTCTTTTTTCACGATAGACCCATGGTCAGTTCTGATTTGATGTAGAATACCTTGTTTTTCAAGATAACTTTTGTAATCAAACTGATGTGGGTTTAATGGTGAACGAATGCTTTCAGGCTTTGCATATATCAGAAATTCATCATCAACCTGCAATGGTTTTACCGTTGAATCTGCCGAAATACTGAAGAGCAATTTTCCAGATGCTTGCTCGTCATCTGTAGCTATAATTTGGGCAATGTATCTGTGGGAGAACGAGTTGGGTTTAAGTACTTCCCTCACTTTTAAGTGCCAAACTTTTTCTTGGTTCAAGTCTAGTTTAGTGTAATGGTTGGGCATACCGCTTCCTACGGAAATCCCAACTACAAAAACACCCAAACAGATGGTAATGATAGAAGTAAGTATCTCAAAATACGGGAACCCTTTTCTTTGTTGCTTTTTACTGACCCAATAAACTACAGGCAGCAATACTAGCATGGTAATTAAGGGCAAAAATGGAGCTACTTCATAATAAAAGCCGATGACAATGCCCAAAATAACACACAGGGTGAGTTTTATGGACACAAAATTAAGTTGGCGCACTTTACAGTATGCGCATGGCCTTTATAAAAGCGCTGTTCCAATATCCCTCCCGTAAAGAGGATACCAGTACGCCTCTTGAGGTTGTGGCGTGAATAAATTTAATGTCATCTCCATCCACATCGACTACCAGGCCAACGTGATTGATGCGTCTTCCAGTTTTACTGGTCTTAAAAAAAAGGAGATCTCCTTTTTCTACATTGTTCACCCTAATTTTTTCACCTTCCAAGGCCATTTGGTAGGAAGTTCTCGGGAACATAATGTCATTTTCCTTTAAGGAAACATAGACCAGTCCGGAGCAATCCATACCCTTTTTAGTGGTTCCCCCGTATTTATAACGAGTTCCTGAAAAAGTTAATGCCGTGGAAATTATTTCGCTTGCCTTAGCATTTTTACGCCCCTCTTTTTTGGGTTTTCTTTTAGGGGAAGTGTCGGTGGTGGACCCCTCTACCGTAACGGTTCGGGTCTTGCTGTAGGTGCGTCGTTTTTTACCTGGGCCACAAGCGGCGATGGTAAAAAGCAACAGTAAGATTATGGTTTTTCGTAACATCCAAGAATAGATTTACTTTCTTGGAAGATAAAACTACGCATTTTTCACAATTAATTGGGCGGCCAATTGACTGGCGCCTTTTCCTCCCAATTTTTCTTTCAATAATTTATAGTCGGATAACATGCGTTCGCGTTCTGGTCCTTTTACAATTTTGGTAAGCTCTGTTTTGAGATTTTTTGAGGTTAAATTATTTTGAATCAATTCTTTGACAACTTCCTTTTTCATGATTAAGTTGACCAAAGAAATATAATCCAAGGTGATTATTCGCTTCGCAATCTGATAGGAAATCCAATTTCCTTTATAGCATACCACTTGAGGGATGCCAAAAAGAGCAGTTTCCAAAGTGGCCGTTCCACTGGTTACCATTGCAGCATGGGAATGCTTTAAAAGTGTATAAGTTTTGTTGGAAACATACTCAACTTTGTCGCCTTTGAGAAATGGGCTGTAAAATTCATCGGGAAGACTTGGAGCTCCCGCAATCACAAATTGGTAATTTGGAAAATCCTTTTTCACGGAAAGCATCACCTCCAACATTTTTTGCACTTCTTGTTTCCTGCTGCCCGGCAGTAAGGCAATAATAGGTTTGTCAGGGTCCAGTCCGTTTTCTTTTTTAAACGTTTCATTATCCTGAAGAGGTGTGTTTTCTATGGCATCAATTAACGGATGACCAACAAATTGTACAGGATAATCATGCTTTCTCTCATAAAACTCCTTTTCAAAAGGAAGGATTACGTACATATTGTCAATGTCACGCTTAATTTTTGAAATTCGACCTTCCCTGGAGGCCCAAATTTGGGGAGAAATGTAATAGTTGGTTTTAAAACCGTTTTCTTTCGCCCACTTGGCAATCCTTAGATTGAAACCTGAAAAATCAATAAAAATTATTACATGGGGATGGAAGCTTTGAATGTCTTCTTTGCAATACGAAATGTTTTTAAAGATGGTAGGAATGTTCATGAGTACTTCCAAAAAACCCATAAAGGCCATATCCTTGTAATGTTTGGCCAATTCCCCGCCGGCTTGCTGCATCAAATCACCGCCCCAACAACGAATCTCCGCTGAGGTGTCCTCTTTTTTTAGGGCCTTTATCAAATTGGACCCGTGCAGGTCCCCCGATGCTTCACCAGCTATGATGTAATATTTCATTGGATAGGTACTAAAACTAAGCCATTACTTTGTATAATAGGATAACAAGTGCAGTCACTAAGGTAGCCAGCATAACCCCTTTGGCCCGTTGATCTCTTTTAATTCGTAAAAAACCGAAAAAAGCTATCAAATTTAAAATAGCCCCCAAGGCCAACAAACTACCAATATGACCTTGGTCAATGGCGGCATTAAAAGTGTCCGTTATGCTCAAATCCGAAAATAACAGAATATAGAGCAAGGTCCCAAAGGTATTTGCAATGATTCCCACTATAAATCCTATAATGATCTCTTTCTTATTGTTCATTTAAGTTCCAATTGTTTATTTGTGGTATGACATGGTGTGCCGTAAGGTCGAATTGGGTAGGTACTACCGAAATATAGCCCTGCTCCAAGGCCCACTCATCAGTATCTTCACCTTTGTCCAAAAGTTCAAATTCTCCTGAAAGCCAATAGTAATCCTTTCCGGATGGACTGGTTCTTTTGTCAAATTCCTCTTTCCAATTACCCCTGGCTTGTCTGCATACTTTCACACCTTTAGGTTCTTCTGCTGTTTTGGGAATATTGACATTTAATACGGTTCCCTTTGGGATTCCATTGTTCAAGGCTTCCGAAACAATCTTTTTGATGTAATCCAGTGCAGGCTCAAAATTGGCGTCCCATGAATAATCGCATAAAGAAAATCCTATGGCCGGGATACCTTCGATTCCTGCTTCAATGGCAGCACTCATAGTTCCCGAGTAAATCACGTTTATCGATGAATTGGAACCGTGGTTGATGCCACTAACGCAGATATCAGGCTTTTTGTCCAAAATAACCTGGAGTGCCAATTTCACACAATCCGCAGGTGTGCCACTGCAACTATACTCGCTTGGCGCGCCTTCTTTATGGTCCACGACCACTTTTTTGGAAAACAAAGTGCTATCTACCGTAATGGCATGTCCCATACCGCTTTGTGGGCTGTCGGGGGCTACCACAACAACATCTCCGAGCTGTTTCATGGTGCGTACCAATGCCCTAAGTCCAGGAGCGGTAATTCCATCGTCATTGGTAACAAGAATCAGTGGTTTTTCCATTTTGGATAATTAACGGCATAAAAATACGTTTTTCATAAGGATATGAAGCTTTACGCGTTTAACAAAAAATTAAATGTAGCGTACAGGACTGGCACGGTTTTTTCTGTATATTAGGGAATTCATACAATTAGAAACGACGGATGACGCAATGCAGATTTGACAGTATGAGGTCAGATTATTTCGCTCCAGAAAAATCACATTATGAAAAAGAACTTTATTTTGGCACTTTTGGTTATTCTTGTTGCAGTTGCCTCCTGCAGTTTTACCAATAAGTCTTTTGGGAATGACGACAAGGATAAACTTTTACTTGATTTAATTACCTATGTTTTGGAAAGAGGGCATTATGAGCCTAAAGAAGTGAACGATAGCTTCAGTTCCAATGTCTTCGATGATTTTATAGATGTCATTGACCCTACCAAGAGATATTTCCTAGAAAGTGATATTAGGGAATTTGAAAAATACAGGTTTATGATCGACGATGAGATCAGAAATACCGATATTACTTTTTTCAATGCAGTATACCAACGTTTGATGGTCCGCATGGATGAGGCCAAGGAGATATACAAAGAAGTGCTTGCTGCACCTTTCGATTATACAGTTGATGAAGTTATTGAAATCGATTACTCCGAGCAAGATTTTGCAGCCAACAAAAAAGAACTTAAAGAACGTTGGAGAAAACAGCTGAAATACAATACACTAAACGTTTTTGACAATAAAGTGGATAATATGATTTCTGATGCAAATCAGGAAGCAAGTCTAGATTCCAATGCTATCTTGGCGTTTAATGATATCCCCGGCACGGTTGACAAAGTTACCACGGAAGAAGAAGCAAGGGAAGTAACCAAAAATACCTTGGACGAATTTTTCGATTTTGTAGGTGATTTGGAACGTAAAGACTGGTTTGTCCAGTATTTGAATACCATAGTAGAGGAATTTGATCCCCACACTTTCTATTTTGCTCCAGAAGAAAAAGAAAAATTTGACATTGGTATGTCCGGTAAGTTTGAAGGTATCGGAGCCCGATTGCAGAAAAAGCCGGAAGGAGCCAAAATCGTTGAGATTATTTCCGGTGGCCCCGTTTGGAGAGATCAGTCTCTGGAAGTAGGGGATGAAATTTTAAAAGTTGGACAACAAGGTGAAGAGCCCATCAATATTGTTGGAATGCGATTGGAGGATGCCATTAAATTGATTAAAGGTCCAGAAGGCACCATAGTGGATTTAACGGTTAGAAAAGTTGATGGAACGATTGAAACCGTTTCCATAACCAGAGATGTTGTGGAGTTGGAAGAATCATACGCAAAATCAGCGACCATTGATGCTGGAGATATAAAATATGGACTAATCGATCTTCCAAAATTCTATGTGGATTTTGAAGATTATGCAGAACGAAATGCCGCTACCGATGTGGCCAAAGAATTGGAACGCTTGAAAGAGGCCGGTGCAGAAGGAATTGTACTGGACTTGCGCGACAATGGTGGAGGTTCGTTGAAAACTGTTGTTGAAATGGCAGGATTGTTCATCAAAGACGGTCCTATCGTTCAGGTGCGCTCCTCCGGACAACGTAAAGAGGTACACGAGGATAAGGATGAGCGAATCCAATGGGATGGTCCTTTGGTAATCTTGGTTAACGAACTATCCGCATCAGCTTCAGAGATATTGGCTGCAGCCATGCAGGATTATAAAAGGGCGGTAATCATTGGAAGTAAGCAGACCTTTGGAAAAGGAACCGTACAAAATGTGATACCGCTGGATAATATTGTGAGAGGTAACGAACACGGAGATTTGGGGGCCATAAAATTGACTACCCAAAAATTCTATAGAATAAACGGTGGTTCTACTCAGTTGGAAGGTGTAAAAAGTGACATTGTTGTTCCGGACAGATATAGCTACATTGATCTTGGTGAACGTGACCAGCAAAATCCACTTGGTTGGGATAAAATTACCCCAGCGGAGTACAAGGTTTGGGACGGATATATTGATTTTGATGATGCCATTAAAAAGAGTAATGCACGTATGGCCAATAATGAGCAGATTAAACTCATTGAGGAAAATGCCAAATGGTTGAAGGAGCAACAAGATGAGAATTTGATTTCCCTTAATTACGACGTATACGTAAGCAAAGAAAGAGAGGTCAAAAAGCGTTCAGAGAAGTTTAAGAGCTTAAGAGATTACGATTCCAAATTGTCTTTTAGCTCATTGCAATACGAGAAGGAACTATTTACCCAAGATTCCGTACTTAGGGAAAAACGAGACAGATGGCACAAGGATTTGGCCCGTGATATTTACGTGGAAGAGGCAGTAAATGTGCTTAAAGACCTTCACAAGAATAATATTAAGAAAAAAGAAAATGAATTGGCTAGTGTAAAAGGTTAGTTGATTAAGTGATTATTTTACATAGAAAAAGCCAACTCCTCAGAGTTGGCTTTTTCTATGGAATTTTAATGGTAAAGTTTTTCCAAATTGAAGAATAAATGAAGAATAGGACCATATACACTATACTCTTGGCATTGTGTATTGTTGGCTTTTGGTTGTTCGATAATTTTTATACCCCGGCCACATATTCCAATTCCGATGGTTCTAGTATTGATTTGGTAGAACCCAATTTATTGCCCAGTTCCACAACCGGTGATGTAGTGGAACATACCTATTATACACTTTCCTATCGTGAGTCCCATGAACAGTCAGAATGGGTAGCATATAAGCTAAAAAAGGAGCACCTAACGTATGATGATAGGGAACGTCCATATTTTATCGAAGACCCAAAGGTGAGAACAAAATCGGCCGATTGGAAGAATTACAGAGGATCAGGATACGATAGGGGACATTTGCTTCCGGCAGGCGATCGGCGATTTTCTGAACAGGCTTACAATGAAACTTTTTACACGAGCAACATAAGTCCACAGGATAAATACTTTAATGCAGGTATTTGGAACCGATTGGAAAAGAAGGTACGTTATTGGTGTAAAAAATACGGTGATTTAATAATCATTACAGGAGGGGTGTTGGATGATGATCTAGTTGAAATTGGCGAAGAAGATGTTGATGTACCCGATGCTTTTTATAAAGTTGTATTTAGGAAAAAAGGTGATAAAGTATGGGTTCTAGCATTTTTGATTCCCGCTAAAGAAAGTCAAGAATCACTGCAAAAATTTTTGGTGCCCATTGATGTGGTTGAAGAAAGTACAGGGCTTGATTTTTTTGAAAAGCAACCTAAATCTTGGCAACATGCAATAGAAACTTCTGTTAATACCAAAGGCTGGAAATTCTAAATACCATCTTTTAAACGGTTGGAATCCAGTTTTAGAAAGATGAACAACAACATCGTGAAGAAAATCAATCCAGAACCTCCATAACTAAAAAAGGGCAATGGAACTCCAATGGTGGGCAATAACCCAATCACCATTCCAATATTGATAAAGTAGTGGAACACTAAAATGGAAATTACCCCGTAACCGTACATCCGGCTAAAATCACTTTTTTGTCGCTCTGCAATATAGATTAGCCGTAAAAAGAACAACGAGAATAGTAGAATAACTGCAGATGTACCTAAAAAGCCCCACTCTTCGCCCACTGAACTGAAAATATAATCCGTGTGTTGCTCTGGTACAAAATCACCTTTTGTTCGGGTTCCTTCCATAAATCCTTTACCGGTAAAGCCACCAGATTCTATGGCTTTTTCGGATTGGTAAGTATTGTATCCGATAGTTTTTTGGATTTCATTTAGTTTTTCTTCATCCTTTTCCAGACTCAACCATAAGGCAAAGCGGTCCCTATGACGTTGTTCAAAGACATTTTCAAACACAAAGTTTACCGATAGGGAAAAGAGTATGGAAACGAGAATAACCCCAAGAACCGGAAGTATGGGAATTTTTACAGATGCTTTTTTGAAGGTATAGAACAATAAGGCAAGAATAATCAATCCGATGGCTACCCAAACCGTACCGAACATTAAAGTGGTGGCAAACAAGACCACGGCAAATATTAGAATTCCTAAATAATAGATTGGAAACCCTTCCCTGAACAACACAAAAAAGAGTGAAAAATAGATGAGCGAACTTCCTGGATCAGGTTGGGGCAAAATCAACAAGGCAGGTATTAGAATTATTGCCAATGCGTAAAGTTGATGCTTGCCCGTTCGGATATCAGTTTGTATGTCGCTCAAAAATTTAGCGAGCGCCAAAGAGGTGGCCACTTTGGCCAATTCTGAAGGCTGAAGATTAAAAAAACCTAGATCGTACCAAGAAGTTGCTCCTGCAATAGTTTTTCCAAATACAAATAGGCCCGACAGCAGAACAATAGAAACAATATAGAAAAGGGAACCAAAACGCTCAAAAAAATGGGATTCCACGAATAGTACGAAGATGATGCCCAATACGGCAAGACCAATAAAAAAAAGTTGTTTTCCATATAAAGTGGAAAAGTCAAAAATTGAAGTGTGCGCTTCCCCAACAGAAGTGGAATAAATATTGATCCAACCAATAAAAACCAAAAGTGCGTAGAGGATTACGGTAACCCAATCCAACCTACCGAAAGGTCCTCTACCAGACATACTCGTTTATTTCGAAGGGTTCACCGCTATAAGGTTTGGCATACTCGTGTTCCAATGTTTTTTCCAGCATACGCTTTTCCAGATCTTTTCGCGTAATTTCTCCTTTGATGTATTTTTCGATCAAAAGTGAAGCGATATGTCCTGCGTAGCGAGATCCGTAGTACCCATTTTCAATATAAACGGCCAAAGCAATTTGTGGGTTTTCAACCGGGGCAAAAGCCACAAAAACCGAGTGATCCGTCAATTGCATACGTTCACCATCAACCCTAATATAGTTTTCTACTGTACCTGTTTTTCCGGCAATATCAATACCTGGAATTTTAACCCATCTGGCCGTTCCGTAATTGTAAACATTGGCCATTCCATCAATTACTGGATCAAAGTGTTTCCTGTCAATTGTGGTATAACGTGGTTCGGTGTATTTAGGATCGATCTTGCCGTTATTTCCAAAACTCTTAATTATATGAGGTGTGTAAAAATAACCCCTGTTTGCTATAGCGGCGGTCATATTGGCCAATTGTAAAGGTGTGGCCGCAATTTCTCCTTGACCTATGGAATTGGATATAATGGTGGATGCCGCCCATCTGCCATCCCCGTACCATTTATCGTAATAAGCTACATCTGGAATTCTTCCAGGTGCCCCTGTGGGAAGGTCGGTACCAAGAAAATCACCAAGACCAAAACTTTTCATGTGTTTTTCCCAAACATCCATACCTTCATCCGTAGTTTCATATTTGTCGAAAATTTTACGGAAAACCCCGGCAAAATAGGCGTTACATGATTGATAAATACCAGAGTTCAAATCTCTTACACCGCCACCGCAATGACATCCTCTAAGTGTATTTCCCACATAGAAACCATGATAACACCTAAATTTAGTATGTGTGTCTATAACGCCTTCTTGAAGGCCAATTAAAGCGTTGAGTGTTTTAAATGGTGAGCCTGGAGAGGGTTGTGCCAGAATGGAACGGTCCCAAGTAGGTTTTGATATAGTATCGTAGTGAAGCTTGCTATAATTTTTGGATCGTTGTCTTCCTACTAAGAGAGCTGGATCATATGTTGGACCCGATATCATGGCCAAAATCTCACCAGATTTGGGTTCGATCGCTACAATGCCGCCTCTTTTACCATGCATCAATTTTTCTCCATACTCTTGGAGTACCTTGTCCAAGGTAATCTGTATTTCTTTGCCTTGCTGGGGAAGAGTATCCAACTTACCATTTTTATAGGGTCCGATATCTCGGTTAAAACGATCTTTTTGAATATGTTTGACTCCTTTTCGGCCCCTTAATATTTCTTCATATTGCTTTTCAATGCCCGTTCGTCCTTTTAATTCCCCAGCAACGTAATATGGATTGTTTTTGAGGTCCCATTCATTTACCTCACTAATATAACCAAGCACATTGGCTGCACTTTTAGTATTGTAATATCGGAGTGATCTTTTTTGGATATAAAAACCGGTGAAATGGCGCATTTTTTCCTGTAGCTTGGCATAATCCTCTTTGGAAAGTTGAGGCACCAAAACAGAAGGTAAACGAGGAGAATATATTCTCGCTTTTTCCATTTTGGAAAGAAACTCAGGTTTATCAATCCCTAATAGGCTACAGAATTCTACAGTATCCAAAGGTTTCACCTCCCTTGGGATCACCATAACGTCGTATGCAGGTTGATTCCCTACCAAAAGTTTACCGTCCCTGTCGTAGATATAGCCTCTTTCAGGATAGTCGTAGACTTTTTTAATGGCAGGATCATCCAATATTTGATCGGGAGAAAACCGAAACAGCTGCAAATAGGACAGCCTACCAATAAAGGTGAATCCTATTAGAATAACAACGGATGAAAGCAATAATTTTTTCATGAACAACCTAAATTCGCGGGCCCAACATATATATCAACGATAAAAAATACGTATTTATTCGCTTTTTGGACTAAATAGTGAACTGAATAATATACAAAGTATTAAAGTTACAGTGCCTGTGGCAAAAACTTTCTTCAAAATCAACAGGATATGGGCGATACTTAAAATTTCAAATGAGAAGAATATAAGATGATGAACCAATATAAGCAAGCCCAAAAAGGTAATGCGCTGGACCTTGGTCGTATTCTTAAAACTAAAATTTTGGAAATCATAGTTCACTCCAAAACAAAAACGCATAATTGCAGGTCTCGCATAAGCAATTGTTACCGATGCCAAAGCATTTAACGCAAGGGTATCCGAGAAAATGTCGATGACCAATCCCAGTAAAAACGCAGTTAGCATAAAAATGGCCCTATTTACTTTGATGGGATACCAATAAAAGAAGAGGACATAGATAAATGGGTTGATAAAACCCAAAAAATTCAAGTTATTGAATATCAGAACCTGTGTGATGACCAACAACACAAATCGTAGAATATTTATGATCAAGGTATTGTTCATTGTATGGTTCTGGATTCTAGTTCCTCAATTTCTTCTTTATCCTTGTTCTCAATTAAGTAAACATTTTTGATGTTTGCCATATCCGAGAATAGCTCAACATCAATGTTGTAAAAGCTTTTGGATACATTAAGGTCATATTTTTTAATGGTTCCGATGGGTACGTTCTCGGGAAAAATACTGGACATGCCCCCTGTAACTATGGTATCTCCTACAACCAATGGAACCAATCTAGCGATATCGATCAGTTGTACCTCGGTATAATCTTTTGTATCCCAAACCAACGATCCAAAATATTCCGTGCCCTTAATTTTTGCATTGATGTTGGATTTGGTGTTGAGTACACTTTGAACCGTAGCAAAATTGTTGGATACATTTTCCACAATGCCCAAAATACCGTCAGTGGTTATTACTCCCATATCTTGATGAACCCCATCCTTTTTCCCCTTGTCAATTGTAATGTAATTTCGGGGAGAGGTAAAACTGTTTTTGATGAGCCTGGCGTTTAAAACCTCGTATACTGCCAAGGTTGAATCCAACGGTTGTATGCTATCCTCTTGAGAATTAAACAACATTTTTCTTAACCGCTGATTTTCCTCGATCAACCTTTGGTTTTCTTCTTGCAAATTGAAATACGAAGATACATCGGATCCAGCACCATAAATGCTTCCGGTGACCCATCGGGATGAATTAAAAAATTTGGATTGATGGTAAGAATGAGATCTAATCGTCACCACCAACGAGATAAACGCAAAAAAGGCATACAAAAATGCATTTCGATAGCGTAGAACAAAATTGATGATGCGTTGCATGCAATCGTATCGTTAAGAAGGTTTTTTGAACTCCTTGAAGTTAATGGAACTGTTGAAAATACAGGTCTATTTTATTAAAATACTTTTATAACGTTCCAAGTTTTTAAGTGCAATACCCGTACCTCTTACCACAGCTCTCAAAGGATCTTCGGCGATGTACACTGGTAAATCGGTTTTTTGAGAAAGCCTTCTGTCCAAACCGCGGAGCATGGAACCGCCACCGGCCAAATAAATACCAGTATTGTAGATATCGGCCGCAAGTTCTGGCGGAGTTTGCGATAAGGTTTCCATTACGGCATCCTCTACTCTTAAAATACTCTTATCCAAGGCCTTGGCAATTTCTCGGTAAGATACCTGAACTTGTTTTGGTTTTCCTGTCAAAAGGTCACGACCCTGAATAGATTTATCATCTGGGGGAGATTTTAAATCCTCGGTGGCCGAACCAATTTCAATTTTGATGGCCTCCGCGGTACTCTCGCCCACATACAGGTTGTGTTGGGTACGCATGTAATAAATTATATCATTGGTGAACACATCACCTGCAATCTTAACGGATTTGTCACAAACAATACCACCAAGGGCAATTACCGCAATCTCTGTGGTACCACCTCCTATGTCCACGATCATGTTCCCTTTCGGTTGCATAATATCTAGACCGATACCAATGGCTGCTGCCATAGGCTCATGAATCAAGTATACCTCTTTACCGTTAACGCGTTCTGCGGACTCACGTACCGCACGCATTTCCACTTCCGTTATACCAGAAGGAATACAGATGACCATTCGAAGGGCAGGAGGAAACCATTTTTTCTTGAGCGCCGGAATATTTTTGATGAACATGCTGATCATCTTTTCCGAAGCATCAAAGTCGGCGATTACCCCATCCTTTAACGGTCGTATGGTTTTGATGTTTTCATGGGTCTTCCCCTGCATCATATTGGCTTCGCGGCCTACCGCGATTATTTTCCCCGATATACGGTCCCTCGCTACAATAGAAGGACTGTCAACAACCACTTTGTCCAAGTGGATGATCAGGGTATTTGCAGTACCAAGGTCAATAGCTATCTCCTCGGTCATGAAATCAAAGAATCCCATAAAAATCGTCTGTTTTTCGGATTAACGGTAAAAATTATCGGCTAAAGTACTAAAATTAATGTTTAAAATGTCGAGTGCCAGTCATCACCATTGCCAATCCATTTTCGTTGCAATAATCAATGCTGAGTTGATCCTTGATGGAACCACCGGGTTGGATCACACTTTTAATGCCCGCATTGTCCGCAATCTCCACACAATCAGGGAATGGGAAGAACGCATCACTGGCCATTACGGCTCCTTCCAAATTAAATTCGAAAGACTTTGCTTTATGGATAGCTTGGTTCAAGGCATCAACTCGTGAAGTTTGCCCGGTTCCACTAGCGCACAATTGCTTGTTCTTGGCCAAAACAATAGTGTTGCTTTTGGTGTGCTTGCACAATTTGGAAGCAAAAATCAAATCTTCAATTTCCTCTGAAGTTGGTTTTTTGTCCGTTACAGATTTTAGATCTTCCTTGCTGTCGGTTTTGGAATCCTTATCCTGAACCAATACACCGTTCAAGCAAGTTCTCACCAAAGTGTCTGGCAATTCAGTTTCATTTTGAATTAAAATGATTCTGTTCTTTTTGCCTTTCAAGATTTCCAAAGCATCATCAGAATAGCTGGGGGCAATCACCACTTCGCAGAATAGTTTGTGAATTTCTTCGGCCGTAGGCTTATCAATTTCAACATTGGAAATCAAAATACCACCAAATGCAGAAACTGGATCACCTGCCAATGCATCAACATACGCTTGATGAATGTTACTTCGTGTAGCCAATCCACAAGCATTATTATGTTTTAAGATAGCAAAGGTCGGGTCGTCATTTTTAAATTCCCCCATTAGGTTTACGGCGGCATCAACATCCAAAAGATTGTTGTAGGATAGCTCTTTACCGTGAAGCTTGGAGAACATCGCATCAAAATCACCAAAGAAGAATCCTTTTTGGTGCGGGTTTTCTCCGTAGCGCAACACTTGACCTCTGGTCTCGCTGATTTTCAACACAGTCTCTTCTTTTTCCTTGTTGAAGTAGTTGAAGATGGCCGTGTCATAATGTGATGAAATATTGAACGCCTTGGTCGCAAAACGTTTGCGATCTTCCAAGGTTGTGGTTCCGTCCCCTTCGGAAATCACATTCAAAAAGTCCTCATAATCCTCCATGGATGAAACACAAAGGACATCCTTGAAGTTTTTGGCAGCAGCTCTGATCAGGGAAATACCTCCGATATCGATTTTCTCGATAATATCTTGTTCCGATGCACCACTCGCAACGGTTTTTTCAAATGGATACAAATCCACGATAACAATATCCAACTGCGGAATGTCAAATTCCTTCATTTGGGACACATCACTATCATTGTCCTGTCTATTCAAAATTCCTCCAAAAACCTTGGGGTGCAATGTTTTTACGCGACCGCCCAAAATGGATGGGTAGCTGGTCACATCCTCAACTGGTACCACATCGATACCCAAGTCGCGGATAAATTTTTCGGTTCCCCCTGTGGAATAAAGAGTTACTCCAAGTTCGTCCAATTTTTTAACAATGGGTTCCAAACCATCTTTATGAAATACTGAAATTAATGCGGCGGAGGCTTTTTTAGCAGTCATCTTCTGTGTCTTAAAATCAATTTATTAAGCGCACAAAAGTACTTTTTTTGAAGCTAAAAAGCAGAACGGTTTATCAACAAAATTTCAGAAGTTTTACAGAATTTTGGCCACTTCGGCATTGATGAATTCCAAAAAACGCTCATCTTCGGTAGTAAATGGGTCTGGAGTGTTGGAATCAATGTCAATTTGCCCCACATTTTCCCCATTTATAAACAAGGGAACAACAATCTCTGCTTTCACGGTAATGCTGCAGGCAATGTAATTATCCTGAGCGGCCACATCGGGCACCACAAAGTTCTCGTTGCTAACTGCAACCTGGCCGCAAATACCTTTTCCAAAGGGTATAATGGTATGGTCGGTGGGAGCGCCAGCGTATGGCCCCAATTTCAATTCATTCTTATCCCCATTTTTAAAATAGAACCCGACCCAGTCATAATGGTCGACATTGCCGCGTAAAAGTTCACAGATTTCATCTAAACGGGTATCCACTGATTTGGTTTCGTCCTTTACGATTTCAAGCACCTTGGGCTCCAAAGATTTTAGCATGAGGTAATTCTTTTTTACAAATGTATTGAATAGTGGTTTTGTTCGACAAAAGAAAAGAAGCTTACATCCTAAAAAAAGATAAAGTTCTGTTAAGCAAAACAATAAATGTTAATATTTTGTAGTTTTGTAGACGAATGAAGCAGGTTTTTCATCAAATACTATCCTCATTAATGGCCCTTTTGGTCTTGGCCTCCACAGTTTCTTGGACGGTGGACAAGCATATTTGTATGGGCCGTGTGATGGATATTTCCTTATTTGCCCATGCCGACGATTGCGGTATGGACATGAATATGGAAAAATCCTGTTGTGATGATGAATCTTTTACCGTTCAAGGTCAAGATGACTTAAAAATTTCCTTTGAAAACTTCAGTTTGGACCAGCAAGTCTTCTTGGTAAGCTTTGTCCAAACCTATTTTCAACTTTTCGAAATTGATTCTAAAGAACCTACCCCTTTCAGCGAGTACAACCCGCCTCCATTGATACGGGATATACAGGTTCTTGACCAGACTTTCCTTATTTGATTTAAACTTTGATTGAATGTACCCGACCAATTTGGTTGGGCAGTTGCGTTTATACGCGTTTTTGTATCGATCTAATGTTTAAATCAAACCCATATGCTGAACAAAAGCATCAAATTTTTAATAGAAAATAAATTGGTAGCCGTGCTGCTCCTGCTGGTTTTTATGGCATGGGGTATTGTGAGCACTCCTTTTAATTGGGATACAGGGGTTTTGCCGAGTAATCCAGTAGCGGTGGATGCCATTCCCGATATTGGCGAAAACCAACAGATTGTTTTCACCAGATGGCCTGGACGCTCTCCACAGGATATCGAAGATCAGATAACCTATCCTTTGACCACTTCCTTATTGGGTGTTCCAGGGGTTAAGACTGTTCGGAGTTCCTCTATGTTCGGTTTTTCCAGTATCTACATCATTTTTGAAGAAGATGTAGAATTTTATTGGAGCCGTAGCCGTATTCTGGAAAAGCTTAATTCTCTGCCTAATAATTTATTGCCAAATGGGGTAAACCCTACATTGGGACCTGATGCCACCGCTTTGGGACAAATTTTCTGGTACACCTTGGAAGGACGTGACGAAGATGACAATGTAACTGGTGGGTGGGATTTACAAGAATTGCGAAGTGTGCAGGATTACTATGTAAAATATGCGCTTTCTTCAGCATCGGGCGTGTCCGAAGTAGCCTCTATCGGTGGATTTGTTCAGGAATATCAAATAGATGTAGACCCCGAACTGATGAAACAGTACAACGTGGGGTTGGACCAAGTAGTCAAAGCCGTAAAACAAAGTAATCGGGATATTGGAGCACAAACTTTGGAGATCAATAAAGCGGAATATTTAGTTCGTGGACTTGGCTACATCAAATCTTTGGACGATATCAAAAATGCAGTTGTGACCGCAACGGATTACACTTCCATTAGAGTGCAAGATGTGGCACATGTTTCCTTGGGGCCAGCAGTTCGGCGTGGAATTTTGGACAAAGAAGGGGCTGAGGTAGTTGGTGGTGTGGTTGTAGCACGATATGGAGCCAATCCGTTAGAGGTCATCAATAATGTAAAAGAACAAATAAAGGAATTGAGTGCGGGGCTTCCGTCCAAAGAATTGAAGGATGGAACCACTTCACAGCTCACTATTGTTCCTTTTTATGATAGAACCGAGCTCATCCAAGAAACATTGGGAACGCTCAACGAAGCCTTGACGCTCGAAATTCTCATTACCATTTTGGTCATCGTGGTCATGGTGTTCAATCTTAGAGCATCCATTTTGATATCAGGTCTTTTACCTGTTGCGGTTCTTATGGTATTCATTACCATGAAACTATTTGGGGTAGATGCCAATATTGTGGCTTTATCCGGTATAGCCATAGCCATTGGAACCATGGTCGATGTTGGGGTAATTCTCTCCGAGAATATTATTCGGCACATGGATGAGGACAACCAAGACCTACCAGTCAATGAAGTGGTCTACAATGCCACTTCCGAAGTTTCTGGTGCCATTTTAACAGCGGTGTTGACGACCATCATTAGTTTTATCCCGGTATTTACAATGGTGGGTGCAGAGGGGAAATTATTCCGCCCCTTGGCGTTTACCAAGACGATGGCCTTGACCGCTTCAATAATTGTTGCCCTCTTTTTGATTCCACCTTTTGCAGCGATAATTTTTAGAAAGAAAAGCTCTGATCAACTATTTAAGTATATCTGGAACGGCATTTTGATTGTTTTGGGATTGGTTGCCATCGGTTTCGGATATTGGTTAGGTTTAGCATTGATGGCTTTCGGTGTTTCTGGGATTCTAAAATTGAGAAAAATTCTGGAGGATAAACAAGCAGGGATGCTCAATGTGGGTATCTGCGTTGCAACGATTATTTTCTTGTTGGCTACTTATTGGAGGCCCTTGGGCTTTGATCGTAGTATTGCCATCAATCTACTTTTTGTAGGTTTGATATGTGGGGTGTTATTGGGAGTATTTTACCTCTTTAGACAATATTACAGCCGTATTTTGACATGGGCATTGGAAAACAAACTGCTATTTCTTTCTATTCCTTCTGTAATCGTTGTCTTCGGATTTATGATTATGCGCAACACAGGGGAGGAATTTATGCCCTCACTTAACGAAGGCTCGTTTTTATTGATGCCCACTTCTTTGCCGCATGCGGGCGTTGAAGAAAATAAGAGGGTGTTACAGCAATTGGATATGGCCGTTGCCACCATTCCCGAGATTCAAACCGTGGTTGGGAAATCGGGACGAACGGAATCTGCCTTAGACCCTGCTCCACTTTCTATGTACGAGAACGTAATTCAATATCGTTCAGAGTATCAAAAAAATGAAACTGGAAGCCCGCAACGATTTAAGGTCAATGCTGACGGTTATTTTGTGTTGAGCAATGGGAAAGTACTTGCCAATCCAAATTTGGAGGTTCAAAATGAGAAAAACTATTCACAAAATCATGTAAGCGAACCGTTGCGAATAGATAGAGATCTTTTGATTCCAGATGATGATGGGGAATATTTCAGAAACTGGCGTCCCGAGATTAAAAATCCTGATAATATTTGGGATGAGATTGTAAAAGTGACCAAATTGCCCGGGGTTACATCGGCGCCTAAGCTGCAACCCATTGAAACACGTTTGGTGATGCTTCAAACAGGGATGAGAGCCCCAATGGGAATTAAGGTAAAAGGTCAGGATTTAAAGGAAATCGAAAATTTTGGTCTTCAACTGGAACCCATTTTAAAAGAAGCCGTCGGGGTTAAGGACGAAGCTGTTTTTGCCGATAGAATTGTTGGAAAGCCATACCTTCTTATTGATATTGACCGTGAAAAACTCGTTCGCTACGGTCTGGTGATTGAAGATGTCCAGCAAATTTTGGAGGTTGCCCTTGGAGGGATGACTTTGACCCAAACCGTGGAAGGAAGAGAACGTTATGGAGTTCGCGTACGCTATCCGAGAGAACTTCGGGAAAGCCCCACAGATATTGGAAACGTTTATGTTCCCGTGCAAAAAGGGAGTCCTGTTCCCTTGAGCGAATTGGTGACCATCCGGTACGAGCAAGGACCACAAGCCATTAAAAGTGAAGATACCTTTTTGGTAGGCTACGTGCTTTTTGATAAACAAGATGGGTATGCTGAGGTGGATGTGGTGGAAAATGCCCAAGCTAAGATCCTGGAAAAAATAGAAAGTGGCGAATTGACAGTACCCAAGGGAATCAGCTACCAATTTACCGGAACTTATGAAAATCAGTTACGGGCAGAGAAAACCTTGTCCGTGGTGGTTCCATTGGCGCTATTGATTATCTTTTTGATCCTGTACTTCCAGTTTAGGTCTGTGGCAACATCTCTTATGGTGTTTTCTGGAATAGCCGTGGCTTTTGCTGGTGGTTTTTTAATGATTTGGTTTTATGGTCAAGATTGGTTCCTAAACTTCAGTTTTATGGGTGAAAACCTGCGGGATCTTTTCCAAATGCACACGATTAACCTGAGTGTAGCTGTGTGGGTCGGTTTTATTGCCCTGTTCGGAATTGCTACGGATGATGGTGTGGTAATGGCCACCTACCTTACCCAAACTTTTGATAAGAACAAACCCGACAATTTAAAAAGCATCCGTGCCTCGGTTTTGGAAGCTGGTGAAAAGCGTATCAGACCATGTTTGATGACTACGGCGACCACTATTTTGGCACTTCTGCCCGTGCTTACCAGTACAGGAAGGGGTAGTGATATTATGATTCCCATGGCCATTCCAAGTTTTGGAGGGATGTTGATTGCATTGATCACCTTGTTTGTGGTTCCCGTGCTATACAGTTGGAAAAGTGAGTTGCAACTTAAAATGCAAAACCGATGAAAAAGAAATTCATTTACTTAGTATTTGCTTTAGCGGCTTTTGGGGCAAACGCCCAGTCCTTAGAGGATTATCTGCAGGAAGCTGAATTGAACAGTCCCAAGATTCAAGCCTTGGAACTCCGCTATAACATCGCAAAGGAAAAGGTGAACGAGGTGAACACTTTACCCAATACCACCATTGGCGCTGGGTATTTTGTAAGCGAACCAGAAACCAGGACAGGCGCTCAACGTGCCAAGTTTTCAGTGTCACAGATGTTGCCTTGGTTCGGTACCATCACAGCCCGTGAAAATTATGCAACCTCCATGGCAGAGACCGAGTATGCGGAAATTGTGATCGCCAAACGAAAATTGGCCCTTTCCGTTGCGCAATCCTATTACAAATTGTACGAGATCAAAGCCAAGCAAAAAGTATTGGAGGAAAATATAGAACTGTTAAAAACCTACGAGAGCTTGGCTTTGACTTCTGTTGAGGTGGGTAAGGCTTCTGCGGTTGATGTTTTGAAACTTCAAATTCGTCAAAATGAATTGCAACAGCAAAAAGAAGTGCTGGAGCAAACCTATATATCTGAGCAGGCCGTTTTCAATAATTTATTGCATAGAGATGAAAGTATTGGAGTTGAGGTAGTGGATGAAATGGATATTCCTGTGTACGACCCCATTTTCAACAAAGAAGATTTGAGTCTTAATCCAGAGTTGCTCAAATACGATGAATTATACGAGTCGGTCACGCAATCGGAATTACTGAACCAAAAGGAAAATGCTCCAAGTTTTGGGATAGGGTTGGATTATATACCTGTTTCGGAACGGGATAATATGGTTTTTAGCGATAACGGAAAGGATATTGTAATGCCGATGGTCACTTTTTCCGTACCCATTTTCAATAATAAGTTTAAATCAACCACTAAACAGAACGAGCTTCGTCAAAAAGAAATCGAACTGCAAAAAGAGGAGCGGCTGAACGTATTGGAAAATGCCTATGCCAATGCCATTTCGCAACGAAACCAAGCTCGTATTGCGCATCAAACCCAAGCAAAAAACCTAAAACAGGCCAGAGATGCCGAAGAAATCTTGATCAAAAACTATGAAACCGGCACCATCGACTTTAACGATGTGTTGGACATTCAGGAGTTACAATTAAAGTTTCAGACAAATCAAATACAATCGGTGCAATTGTATTATCTACAATCTGCTATCATCAATTATTTAATTAACAAGTAAATTTAAAATGTCAAAAATGAGAACAAACATTAGAACTATTATCGGGATCGCATTTGCTTCAGTATTGGTACTTACCGTATCGTGCAAGGGAAAAACCGAGGAAGCAAAAGAAACTTCTACGGAGGAAACCATGGACCATGACATGGAAAAGATGAATCATGAAGGGCATGACATGGAAGGTATGGAAACCGCGAAAATGGAAGGCAAGGAATATACCTCCAAATATGTTTGCCCAATGCATTGCGAAGGTAGTGGAAGTGATGAAGAGGGTAAATGCCCAGTTTGCGGGATGACCTATGTATTGAACGAGGAGCACATGGCCGACGGACATACCCACAATTAATAAAGATTTAAATTGTACCAGCGATGCGGATTAAAGTAAAAAATATGGTTTGCGATAGATGCAAAGACGTTTTGAAACAGGAGTTTCAGAATGCGAACATCGAGGTGGTACATATGGATTTGGGAGAAGTCCAATTTTCTGATGGGGCACAAAAACAAATGGAGCGTATTCGGGAGATTTTGGTCAAAAATGGTTTTGAATTGATTGAAGATGTAAATGATAGCTATATAGCTGACATTAAAAAACACTTGATCAATGCTTTGAAAGACGATATGCATCAAAATCTCTCGAAATACCTGTCAGAAAAAATGAACAAAGATTATTCGGTGCTTAGTAAAATGTTCAGTGCCAAGGAAGGCCTCACCATCGAAAAATACTTTATTCTCTTGAAAATTGAGCGGGTAAAGGAAGAAATCCAGATGGAGAACAAGACATTTTCTGAAATAGCTTATGATTTGAACTATAAGAGCAGTAGTCATTTGGCCAAACAGTTTAAATCCATAACAGGGATGTCCATGAGTGAATATCGAAAAGTGCAAGATTGGAATCGGACGCCTTTAGATCAAATTGTATAAAAGATACCCAGAATTGTGAAAAGCTTCCAGCTGTTGTTCAGCTAGTTTTGAATAAAAAACAAACAAGATGAAACATACCTATCACATACACGGAATGAGCTGTAATGGCTGTAGAAATCATGTAGAAGGAACCCTTTCCAAAGTGGATGGGGTCAATGCTGTTGAGGTGAATCTGGAAAAAGCAGAGGCCGTGATTGAGATGGAGGAACACATTCCAATCAAAAAGTTCGAGGAAGCTTTGGAAAAAGATGGTGGCAGTTACAGTATTCATGCCGGAGGCCATCATCATAAACCAAGGAAAGAAAAGAAGAAACCTGTTTCCAATGGAAATGGCACTTTTTATTGCCCTATGCAATGCGAGGGAGACAAAACCTACGATAAACCTGGCGATTGTCCTGTTTGTGGGATGGATTTGGTGGAGGAGCAAAATACGGCTGCGGGTTCTAAACAACTATGGACATGCCCCATGCACCCCGAAGTAGTGGAGGACGGTCCGGGTTCCTGCCCTAAATGTGGAATGGACTTGGTTCCGAAGGAGCCCGAGGCCAGCGCAGAGGAAAAAACATATAAAAAACTGCTCAAGAAGTTTTGGATAGCCCTTGCTTTTACCTTGCCTATTTTTCTCATCGCCATGAGCGATATGATTACCAATAATCCATTGCACAATTTAATGGCACCAAAATATTGGAACTGGGTTCAGTTTGCTCTATCGCTTCCTGTGGTTTTTTATGCTGCCTGGATGTTTTTTGAAAGAGCTTATCGAAGTATCAAAACATGGAACCTGAACATGTTCACGTTAATTGGTATCGGTGCGGGTGTGGGATTTGTGTTTAGTGTACTCGGGATATTGTTCCCAGGATTCTTTCCTGACCAGTTCAAGGGAGAAACTGGTGCGGTACATGTTTATTTTGAGGCGGCCACCGTAATCCTCACCTTGGTGCTTTTGGGACAATTGTTGGAGGCTAGAGCGCACAGCAAAACCAACAATGCGGTAAAGGAATTATTGAAATTGGCTCCCAACAAGGCCATTAAAGTTGTGGATGGGGAAGAAGTTGAGGTAAGCATTGACGATATTGAAAAGGGTAATATTCTACGTGTGAAGCCTGGAGAAAAAATTCCTGTTGACGGTATCATTACAGAAGGAGACACTTCGGTGGATGAATCGATGATTACAGGAGAGCCTATTCCAGTTGAAAAAACAGTGGATGATAAAGTAAGCAGTGGAACCATCAATGGGAATCAAACCTTTTTGATGAAGGCCGAAAAAGTAGGTAGCGACACATTACTTTCACAAATCATCCAGATGGTGAACGATGCCAGTCGAAGCCGCGCACCTATTCAGAATTTAGCTGATAAGGTATCCGCCTATTTTGTACCAACGGTTGTGATTATTTCAATCTTGACTTTTGCTGTTTGGGCCATTTGGGGTCCAGAGCCAACTTATGTTTATGCCTTGATCAATGCCATTGCGGTTTTAATTATCGCTTGCCCTTGTGCACTTGGTCTCGCCACACCCATGTCGGTAATGGTCGGCGTAGGGAAGGGTGCCCAAAATGGAGTCTTGATCAAAAATGCGGAAGCATTGGAAAAAATGGCCGATGTGGACACCCTTATCATTGATAAAACAGGAACCATTACCGAAGGCAAGCCTACTTTTGATTATTTGGAAGCCTTTTCAAGCGATTATTCAGCAGAAGAATTATTACAATATTTAGTGTCTGTCAATACCAATAGTGAGCACCCTTTGGCACAAGCGACGGTGAATTATGGCAAAGAAAAGGATGTCAAAATTCTGAAGACGGAATCTTTCAATGCAGTTACGGGTATGGGTGTTGAAGGTAGAATCAAAGATTCTGAAATTCATTTGGGGAACATTAAATTGATGGAAAAGGCCAATGTTGAAATCTCTGATGAGATGAAGGAAAAGGTCAAAAAAGCGCAAGAAAAAGGTAAAACGGTTTCCTATTTGGCAGTTGATGGTAAATGTCATGGTTTTGTAGCCATTGGGGATAAAATAAAAAAGACAAGTGCCAAGGCAATTAAGGTTATTCAGGAGAAGGGGATAAAGGTGATAATGCTCACGGGCGACAATACCACGACCGCCAAAGCGGTGGCCAGTGAGTTAAATCTAGATGATTTCAAAGCCGAAACCTTGCCCGAGGATAAAATGAAAGAGGTTGAACGCTTACAGGGTGAAGGAAAAGTTGTGGCAATGGCAGGTGATGGAATAAATGATGCTCCAGCCTTGGCAAAAAGCGACTTGGGCATTGCCATGGGCACAGGAACCGATGTGGCCATTGAAAGTGCGATGATAACTTTGGTAAAAGGTGACCTCCATGGTATAGTAAAAGCACGGAATCTTAGTGAGACCGTCATGAAAAACATAAAACAGAACCTATTTTTTGCATTGATATACAACACTATCGGTGTTCCAGTGGCTGCTGGTGTGCTCTATCCCTTCTTTGGAATATTGCTTTCACCCATGATTGCGGCCCTGGCCATGAGCTTTAGCTCGGTTTCTGTTATAACCAATGCATTACGATTACGAACTAAATCAATCGACTAAAACTAAAATGGTAAAACGAACAACAGCGGTTAAGATTAGAAAAGCCCATAGATATTTGGGAATATTTTTGGGCCTTCAATTCATTATGTGGACAGCTAGTGGACTCTACTTTAGCTGGACGGATATTGACGAAATCCATGGAGACCATTTTAGGAACATGGATCATGAACCCGTTGCTTTTGATGGGCTTATTGGTCTTTCGGATATAAATATTCCATCTAAAATAAGTTCGTTGAGCCTAAAGGAAATAGCGGGCAAGCCCTACTACTGGATTAACAATGAATTTTTGGTTGATGCGAAAAGCGGCAACTTAAAAAAAGGTGTTTCGGAACAAGAAGCCTTGGCCGTTGCAGAGCATCAAATGTCACCAGAATTAAAAGTTAAAGGGATTGAGGTGATCGATGAGACCGATAAACATCACGAGTATCGGGAAAAGAAATTGCCGGCCTATGTGATTTCGTATGATTCTCCCGAAAATATTAAGGCCTATGTTTCGGTGGCCGACGGGTCTTTTCAAACGGTGCGACATCAGAACTGGAGGTGGTTCGATTTTCTTTGGATGACCCACACCATGGATTATGAAAGTAGGGACGATTTTAATACCACTGTGCTTCGTGCTTTCTCCCTGTTGGGATTGATTACCGTGTTGAGCGGATTTTTACTTTGGTTTACCTCGTCACCAACGATGAGAAAGGTTATAAAACGAAAAAAATAATAAGATGAAAAAGGAAAATATCATATACATCGGAATTGCCGTAGCGGTGGGATTGTTGGTCGGCTATTTCCTGTTTGGAAGTGGTCCCGATACGACAAACGGAGCGGAGCATGACCATAGCACGGAAATTGCTTCGGGCGAAATGTGGACGTGTTCCATGCACCCGCAAATTATGCAGCCAGAGTCAGGATCGTGCCCCATTTGTGGTATGGACCTTATTCTAGCAGAAAGTAGCGGGGAGGGACTGATGGCGAATCAAATTAAAATGACCGAAAATGCAATGGTTTTAGCTGGTGTGGAAACCGTTATGGTAGGTTCAGGAGCAACAGGGAAGAATCAAGTTAGGGTTTCGGGTAAAGTAGCGGTCAATCAAAAATCAGATGCGGTTCAATCCGCTTATTTTGATGGGAGGATCGAAAACATTTTTATCAATTTTGAAGGGGAAGAGGTCCGAAAAGGCCAAAAACTGGCCACGATTTATGCTCCAGCTTTGGTTTCGGCTCAACAAGAATTGTTGACCGCTGCCAGTCTGAAGGAATCCCAACCACAATTATATAAAGCGGTTCGCAATAAATTAAAGCTTTGGAAATTGTCCGAAGCACAAATCGACCAAATAGAAAGCTCCGGACAAGTGCTTGAATATTTTCCGGTGTATTCCAATGTAAGAGGTGTGGTTTCCGAAATCATGGTAGAGGAAGGTGATTACATTAAAACAGGTTCACCTTTGGTAAAAGTGGCCAATTTGAATTCGGTTTGGGCGCTTTTTGATGCGTATGAAAACCAGTTGAGCTTGTTCGAGGAAGGGCAGACGTTGAACGTTACCACAAAATCATACCCTAATGAAGCATTCCCGGCAAAAGTATCCTTTGTTGCTCCCGTATTGAACAAGAACACGAGGACCTTGGAGGTCCGTGCAGAACTTGATAACAAAAATGGGTTGCTCAAACCTGGAATGTTTGTACAGGCCGAAGTTGAGGTTTCAAATACTGAAGATGGATCGTTGACCATTCCAGAAAGTGCTGTTTTGTGGACAGGAAGGCGTTCCTTGGTATATGTTCAGCCCAATCGGGACAATGCCATTTTTGAAATGCGAGAGGTGGAGCTAGGAAATTTAATGAATGGGAGCTATGCTGTCAATTCAGGGTTACAATCGGGAGACTTGGTAGTGGCCAAAGGTACTTTTACGGTAGATGCTGCAGCTCAATTACAAGGTAAAAAATCCATGATGAACCAAGAAGGGGGAACCATGCAAATGGGTCACGAAGGCCATTCCGAAATGGGTGGCACCATGAAAATGGAATTTTCTCCAGAGGCACAATCAGAGTTCAACGACCTTTTAAATATTTATCTGGATTTGAAAGATGCCTTGGTTGCATCAGACCAAACAAAAACGCAAACATTGGCACAAAAGGGAGCAGGAATAGCCGCAACCATCACTGGTTTGCAAATGGATGATATGGGCAAGAGACATATGTCAAAATTGGCAATTCAACTTAAGGAGATGGGTTCAAAAGGAGATTTGGAAAACCAACGTGAGGATTTTGTCATGCTTTCTCAAAATATGATTCAGATAGGGCAACAAATGAATGAACTGGAGACAAAACTCTATGTGCAGCATTGCCCAATGGCCAATAATGACAAGGGTGCCGACTGGCTCAGTTTAGAGGAGGAAATCCGAAATCCATATTATGGAGATGCTATGCTGACTTGTGGTAGTGTGCTTGAGGTAATCAACTGAAGCTGTTTTAGTTAATATTTAGCCAATTAAATTTTTTGGATTCAAAACTAAAATACATTTACTCCAACATTTAATTTATTGACTGATGAAAAAAGCAAAGTCAAATGGAAAGTCATCTCCTGCAAAAGCTATAAAGCCTGTTGCAAAGAAGACCACCCAAGCTACTGGTAAGAAGAAGTAACTTGGTTTTAGGTTCTTATGGAGAACCGTTCAACTAGAAAAAAGAAAACGCCCCGATGCAAATCGGGGCGTTCCTATTTTTAATCCGAATGGGATGATATTACATCATGCCTGGCATTCCACCGCCACCTCCCATTGGAGGCATTGCAGGAGCATCTTCCTTAATATCGGTCAATGCACACTCTGTAGTAAGAATCATACCAGCTACTGAAGCTGCATTTTCCAAAGCAATACGTGTAACTTTCTTAGGATCAATAATTCCTGCTTTAAGCATATCCACATATTGGTCGGATTTGGCATCGTAACCAAAGTCTTTTTTGCCTTCCAATACTTTAGCGATAACTACAGAACCTTCACCACCAGCATTCTCTACGATGGTACGTAAAGGAGATTCGATTGCCTTGGCTACGATTTGTACACCAGTAGTTTCGTCCAAAGAGTCGGTTGCCAATTTTTCCAGAACTTTTTTGGCTCTTACCAAAGCAACACCACCACCAGCAACGATACCTTCTTCTACAGCGGCACGGGTTGCGTGCAAGGCATCATCCACACGGTCTTTTTTCTCTTTCATTTCTACTTCAGAAGCTGCACCCACATAAAGTACGGCAACACCACCGGCCAATTTGGCCAAACGTTCCTGAAGTTTTTCTTTGTCGTAATCCGATGTTGTAGTCTCGATTTGAGCTTTGATTTGGTTCACTCGGGCTTTAATGTCGTCTGCATTTCCGTTACCATTAACAATTGTAGTATTGTCTTTGTCGATAGTTACGGTTTCAGCAGTACCTAGCATATCCAAAGAAGCATTTTCCAAAGAGAATCCTCTTTCTTCAGAGATTACAGTACCACCGGTTAAGATTGCGATGTCTTCCAACATAGCTTTTCTTCTATCACCAAAACCTGGAGCTTTTACAGCGGCAATCTTAAGTCCACCTCTCAATTTGTTTACTACCAAAGTAGCAAGGGCTTGCCCTTCTACGTCTTCAGCAATAATCAAAAGAGGTCTTCCGGATTGTGCTACTGGCTCAAGGATAGGAAGAATTTCCTGTAGATTGGAGATTTTCTTGTCAAAAAGAAGAATGTATGGGTTCTCCAAATCTGCAATCATTTTGTCGGTATCGGTAACGAAGTAAGGAGAAAGGTATCCTCTGTCAAACTGCATACCTTCAACTACGTCAACATAAGTATCGGTACCTTTTGCTTCTTCTACAGTGATTACGCCCTCTTTTCCAACTTTATCAAATGCCTTGGCGATAAGATCACCAATGGTTTGATCGTTGTTTGCAGAGATAGAAGCAACTTGCTTGATTTTATCAGAGTTGTTACCAACTTCTTTGGTTTGTTTTTCCAAATCGGCCACCAAAGCTTCAACAGCCTTGTCGATTCCACGTTTCAAATCCATTGGATTTGCACCAGCGGCAACGTTTTTAAGACCTTCTTTTACGATCGCCTGAGCTAAAACGGTAGCAGTAGTAGTACCATCACCCGCTTGATCGTTGGTTTTGGAAGCAACTTCCTTCACCATTTGCGCACCCATATCTTCTAGGGCGTCTTCCAATTCAATTTCTTTTGCAACAGAAACACCATCTTTGGTTACTTGTGGTGCTCCAAAGGACTTGCTGATGATTACGTTTCTACCTTTTGGTCCCAAGGTAACTTTAACGGCCTCGGCCAATTTATCAACGCCTCTTTTCAGTCCATCACGTGCATCTATATCAAACTTTATATCTTTTGCCATTTCTTTCTAGTTGATTTTTAGTTATACAATTGCCAAAATATCGCTCTCGCGCATCATCAAATAGTCAGTACCGTCAAATTTAAGTTCGGTACCGGCATATTTTCCATAAAGAACGGTATCACCCTCTTTAACGGTAACTTTTTCGTCCTTGGTTCCAGGACCAACGGCCACAACAGTTCCTTTTTGTGGTTTTTCTTTTGCGTTGTCCGGGATGATGATACCGGAGGCAGTTTTTGTCTCGGCCTGTAGAGGCTCAATCAAAACCCTGTCTGCCAATGGTTTGATATTTACTTTAGCCATATTTTAAATTTTAGGTGTTTGTTTTAAAAATTCTTGAATCTTAAGGACAGAAATTGTGCCAATGCTCAAAAACTGACATTCTGGAAAACAAAAATGCCAGCTTGTCATTCAAGCTGGCATTTTTCTATACTTTGTCACTTTTTATTATCCAATAGTATCTACTGGACTTGTAGTGTCGGCAGGCGGAAGTTGTTCAGGTACTTCCTCTGGAATTGTTTCTGGTATTTCCGTATCGTCGCCTTGAAGCAATTTGGAATCTGCTTGACTGTAGTTTCCTTTTAATGAAACATTGGAAACCAATATCAAAACAATCAATAGTGTGGCAAGGGTCCATGTACTTTTATCAAGAAAGTCCCCGGTCTTTTTTACACCGCCAACAACTTGGTTGCCACTTCCTCCGAAGGACGAGGACAAACCACCACCTTTAGGATTCTGGACCATAATGACCAAGACCAACAAAAGGCACACGATAATTATCAGTATCAAAAAAATTCCAAACGTGCTCATTTCTTATCTTTTTCTTTATGCAGTTTCTTCACTGCCTGAATTTGGTCTGCAAAGAAACCACTTTTTTCTGGATATTTCAAACTCAATATTTTAAACGCTTGAATGGCTTTTTTGTACTTTTTTTGTTCAAGGTAAACTTTGGCCAAAGTTTCCGTCATCAACTCGTTTTGGTTGATTTTGGTGGACTCTTTTATATTGACTTTAGGATTGGATTCCTTTGGAACTATCTTGGGGTTGTTCTCAATAAACCTGTCCAAGAGTTCAAATTTCTTTTTACGTTCCAGTTCGTCCATCACATTTTCTTCCTGATGGGCCTCATTATTTTCTTGCTCTTCTGATGGTTCTTCGGAAGTGGATGTTAATTGAAGCCACTCGGTAAATGAATGTTTCTCTTTTTTGGTGAACGGGATGGGTTTTCCCAAATTTAAATCGGTATCCAGTTCCTTTTTGGGTTCCTCAACTTTTTCAACTTGTTTTTCAGGTGTTCTGGATTCGAAAAGTTTAGGATCCAGAATTTGCTCTGCATCGTTCAAATTTTGGGGTAGTGCAGGTTCATTGGACTCCGAAAGCATACTAGCTGTATTTGGGTTGGGCTGAATTTCTTCAGAAACCGCTTCTTGGTCTTCAAGTTTGGAACCTCTTCCGGCAATGGTATCCGCAATATTGTTTTGAATGAATTCTTTGGAAGTTATATAATCGAAAAGCACATCCCTGTCGGAAGTATGGGCAGCAGTTACCTTTAAGGCATTATTGTACTTATAACTGTCCAGATTTTTGAGTCCCTTTAGATGCAGTGCACGAGCGGCCTGAAAATAAGGGTATTCCTCAATGATATCTTCTAACTCCCTTGTTTGTTTAGGAGATAAGATGGTATTCGAGTTTTGAAGAATATGTATAAAATCCGAAACGTTCATAAAGTATTACCAATTTCCCAAGGACGCATTAAAAATGTCCTGGGTAAGTCGTTCAAAAATCTCTTCGTGGGCTGCAGCTTGTATGGATGGCAATGAAGCTGCGGCATCAAAATCGTAAAAGAATGAAAACCGCTTTTCAAAATCAGCATCATCCTTAGTGGTGTTGTAAAACCGAACATTTACACTCATGGTCAGACGGTTTTGTGAGGTACGCTGATCTGCCGTGGCCGTCATGGGAATAACCTTGTACTCTACAATTTCACCTTCGTATAGTAAATCACCGTTGTTTCCGGTAAGGGATAAGCTTGTAAGGTTATTGATCATATCCTGAAGCGCCAAGGTGAAATCCCGACCCAATCCAGGTACAATGGTAGAACCCGGTGTTTGGTCCGCATAATTCTGGAAAAAGTTCACTTGAAAACTCTGTGCGGTACCGATATCTGCACCGGAAAAATTATACGCGCCACAGCTGGATAGAAAGAAAACCAATCCTAGTAGTCCAATCTTCATCCCTTTTTTTATCATCATTTTCTTCAAACTTTTTTATTAAAGATCGTACTGCTTTATTTTTCTATATAGCGTTCTTTCCGAAATTCCAAGCTCGGCGGCAGCGGCTTTTCGTTTTCCCTTGTTACGCTCCAATGATTTTTTGATCAGTTCAATTTCCTTTTCCTGTAAAGATAGGGTTTCTTCCTCTTCAATCTCTTCTGCAAAATGATACCTGTCTTCTGATTGTTGAAGTACAGGACTTGGTGTGGTTGCTTCTACCACAGGCTCGG
The DNA here is from genome assembly GCF_051494225.1 of Flagellimonas lutimaris. Classification (GTDB taxonomy): domain Bacteria; phylum Bacteroidota; class Bacteroidia; order Flavobacteriales; family Flavobacteriaceae; genus Flagellimonas; species Flagellimonas lutimaris_A. The sequence continues at coordinate 45,438 of NZ_JBNPYE010000007.1, forward strand.
GAAGGTGAAGTAATTCTGGCGTGGAACTTTCTTCGTGCTCTATATCCTCTTCTTCCTGATTCCCATAGATTTTACGAATCAAACCTTCATTTTCCCGTTGTACTTTGTTGGAATCATTATCCTTGAGAAGTTCAAGCGTTAGTTTTTTGAGGTCGTTCAAGTCACCTTTCATATCAAAAAGGACCTTGTACAAAATTTCCCGTTCATTGCTAAAGTCCCCTTCTTTTTTGGATCGCTCTATCACGGCGGGCAGATTGGAACTGCTCGCATCTGGTAAATAACTGTTTAGGGTAGCTGCCGAAATACTCCGCTTTTCCTCGAGCACGGATACTTGTTCTGCTATATTTCTCAGCTGACGGATATTACCGGGCCAGCGGTACCTTATTAATAACTGGATGGCATCATCCTCCAAACGGATAGTGGGCATTTTGTATTTCTGCCCAAAGTCAGAAGCAAATTTTCTGAACAATAAATGAATGTCTTCCCTTCTGTCGCGAAGTGGTGGTAAATGAATTTCTACGGTGCTCAATCTATAATAGAGGTCTTCCCTAAATTTCTCTTTTTTAATGGCCTCGAACATGCTAATGTTGGTGGCTGCCACAATACGAACATCAGTTTTTTGCACTTGGGATGACCCCACTTTTAGGAATTCGCCATTTTCTAGAACACGAAGCAATCTAACTTGGGTGGTCAATGGTAGTTCGCCGACTTCGTCCAAAAAAATTGTTCCACCATCTGCTACTTCAAAATAACCGCTACGGGTTTGGGTAGCTCCTGTAAAGGCTCCTTTTTCATGTCCAAACAATTCACTGTCAATGGTTCCCTCTGGAATGGCACCACAGTTTACGGCAATGTATTTGGCATGCTTTCGGTGAGACAGCGAATGGATGATTTTCGGAATGGATTCCTTTCCCACACCACTTTCACCAGTCACCAAAACCGAAATATCGGTGGGCGCCACTTGTATAGCTTTTTCTATAGCTCGGTTGAGTTTGACATCGTTTCCGATAAGCTCGAACCGTTGTTTTATGGATTGTACACTTTCCATATGTTATCATTCCTACGTAGGCAGGAATCTTATTTTTTTGGATTCCGCATCGTACTTCGACTACGCTCAGCATCTGTGCGGAATTACAAAAGATTATTAATTATTTTCTGAATACCCTACAGCTTCTCCAATAAGAGTTGCGGAGGTGCATTCGTTGATTTTCACGTTCACAAAATCGCCCACTTTGTAGTGTTCCTTTGGAAAAACTGCAACAGTGTTCTGTGAATTTCGGCCCATCCAGTGGGTATCCGATTTTTTCGAAGTTCCCTCGATGAGAACTTCTTGGGTTTTTCCCAAATGTTGTTGGGTGCGATAATGACTGTGCTTTTGTTGCACTTCGATGATTTCCGATAGACGTCTTTTCTTGGTTGCTTCTGGAATGTCATCTTCCATTTTACGCTCCGCTAAAGTTCCAGGCCTTTCGGAATAAGCGAACATGAAACCAAAATCATACTTCACGTATTCCATTAAACTTAAAGTGTCTTGATGATCTTCCTCCGTTTCTGTTGGAAAACCAGTAATCATATCTTGGCTAATTGCACAATCTGGAATAATTTTTCGAATGTTGTCGATCAGTTCAAAATATTCTTCGCGGGTGTGCAAGCGATTCATCGCTTTTAATATGCGGTTGCTTCCACTTTGTACGGGCAAGTGAATGTATTTGCAAATGTTTTGGTGTTTGGCCATGGCCTCGATTACATCTAAGGTCATATCCTGTGGGTTGGACGTGGAGAAGCGGATACGCATTTTTGGCTGGGCCTGTGCCACCAGCTCCAACAATCCTGCAAAGTTTACCGATGTGGCTTTTTGCATATCCGAAGCTTTGTCAAAATCCTTTTTTAGACCACCACCATACCAAAGGTAGCTGTCCACATTTTGACCTAAAAGGGTGATTTCTTTGAATCCTCTTTCCCAAAGGTCATTCACTTCTTCCAAAATAGATTGTGGGTCACGGCTTCGCTCTCTTCCGCGGGTAAAGGGTACTACACAGAATGTGCACATATTGTCGCAACCTCGGGTAATGGAAACAAAAGCAGAGACTCCGTTGGTGTTCAAACGTACCGGAGCTACATCGCCATAGGTTTCATCCTTAGAAAGGATGACGTTTACGGCATTCCTGCCTTCGTCAATTTCTTGGATAAGGTTGGGCAAATCTTTGTAGGCATCGGGGCCTACCACCATGTCCACGATTTTTTCTTCTTCCAGGAACTTGCTTTTCAATCGTTCGGCCATACAGCCCAAGACCCCGACCTTCATGTTGGGTTTGGTTCTTTTTACGGCATTGAACTTTTCCAGTCGCTTGCGAACGGTTTGTTCAGCTTTTTCGCGAATGGAACAGGTGTTTACCAAAACAAGATCGGCATCGTACAAGTTTTGGGTGGTATTGAAACCTTCCTTGGCCAAAATAGAGGCAACAATCTCGCTGTCGGAAAAGTTCATCTGGCAGCCATAACTCTCTATGTACAGCTTTCTTCCGTTCTTTCCGTTATTGTCAAGCGACAAGGCACTTCCTTGTTGGCTTTCATCTATTACTTTTTCTACAGTGTTATCCTTGATCATAAATGTTTCAATGGGGTGCAAAGATAGTGCTTATTCCATTTTAGTGACAATATGGCAGTATTTTTTAAGAATATATTGCGGAATCGGCTGTTAGTATTACCTTCAAGCTTAAAACATAACCATTTTAACAGATGAATTTTACTAACCTTACCCAGAGGATAAATCAAAGCGCCCCGGTAGAGTTTGGGACCGTGTTCAATAATTCCATTGAGCTTTTTAAAAAAGTGTGGCTTCAAGGATTCATTACGCTTATACTGACCTTTGTTAGCATTTTACCCTTTTACTTAATGATTTACCTACCTATGATTGCCATGGGGATAAGTAATCCGGATGTGTTTGACCATCAAGAAATGCCTCCGGCTTTCGCAGGATTGATGTCTTTGATCATGCCGATATCTACTGTTGGTGTCATGACTATTGGAATTTGTTTGAATGCCGCGTTTTTACGCATTTGTAGAAAGTACGATTTGAATGAATTGGGCAGGGATGATTACTTTTTTTATTTCAAAAAAGAGTATTTGACCAAAGCGTTGATTCTTTCCCTGATAATGGTGGGGTTGTCCTTTTTAGGTATTCTGGCCTGTGGTATTGGAATTATATATTTGGTGGTTCCCATGTCTTTGTTCCCGGCATTTTTTGCTTTTGATAAAGAACTTAGTGCTCTAGAGATTGTAAAATCAGGATTTGCACTTGGCAATAAAAATTGGTTGATGATTTTTCTTTTGGTTCTAGTAGCCGGATTGGTCTCACAATTAGGTGTGATATTATGTTTGGTGGGAGTCTTGTTTACGGCTATGTTCAGTAAAATCCCAATTTACTTTATTTATAAAGATGCTGTGGGGATTTCCATGGATGCATAACAAAAAAAGTAAAATAAAAAAGCGCCCTTTTTCGAGGCGCTTTTATTTTGAATGAAGTTTGATTCTATTCTGTGGAAATCATTTTAATTTGATTTTCATCTACCTTTTGGTTGATCAATGTGGCTTGTTTTTCGACTAAAGCGTTTAAATCATTGATTTCCTTATTGAGTTCCTTGGTCACCTCCACAAAAAACTCTTGGGCTTGTTTTGTCGGCTTTTGGTCCCCACGTTGTGAGTCCACCATCAAAAATGCCAGCCTGTTATTGATTCTTATTCCATAATTCAAAGGATCTTGTCTACTCTGATTTTTGGTCATGTGAATGTTGTTCTCAATAACCGAGAGCTCTGTTTCAAAATCCTTTGCCATTTTCTGGATTTCGGCATTGTCCTTTGTTTTCTCCTTTAAATAAGCCAAATCCTTTTTAATGTTCCTAATATTGATGATGGCATTGTTGGCACGGCTAACTTGATCGCGCACCTTCATTACAAAGTCAAATTGATCTTGAAAATCTTGTTGGTTGAGTTTTACTCTTGGGTCTTTAACAATGGTGAAGGTTTGCTCTACAGAGTTTCCGTTAACGGTGAGTCTTGCTTTGTAGTTACCTGGAACCGCTTTTGGTCCCATGTTGGGCGAGGAATAGAATACCATTCCCTTGAACTCTTGGTAGCCGGGATATCTCATATTCCAGATGAATCTGTTACCTCCTTCGGAAACCTCCAATTTTTGAGTTGAGGTCGGGTCCAATTTATCGGGTTCGGCATGATTGGAAAAACTTTGAATGACGCTCCCATCGGTTTCCAAAATTTCCATGTTGACGGTATCTGTTTCTTTTAAACTTTTCAGATAAAAATTGATAATGGCTCCATCAGGATGATTTTCGCCCACCAATTTGGTGTTAGGTGCTTGCCAAGATCTAGCTTGGTGCATTCTGTATGCCATATCGGGCTTGTACAGATAAAAATCACTATTGGCTACTTCTTCGGACAATTGGTGCAATGGAGTTAAATCATCTATCATCCAAAAGCCTCTTCCGTGTGTGGCAGCAATCAAATCATTGTCCCTAACATGAAGATCTCGGATTGCGGTAATTGGCAGATTCAATTGGAACGGTGTCCAGTTTGCTCCATCATCAAAAGAAACGTACATGCCCCATTCCGTACCGGCATACAATAATCCTTCTCTTACTTTATCGGAACGAATAGCACGCGTGTAATAATTATCCTTAATGCCATCGGTAATCAAGGTCCATGTTTTTCCGTAATCATCCGTTTTGTATAAATAAGGAGTATAGTCCCCGAACTTGTATGACGTAGCGGCAACATATACCGTTCCAGGTTTAAATGGACTGGCATCGATGCAGTTGATCATATTCAATTTAGGTGACATGGAGGCTGGTGGAGTTACATTTTCCCACGTTGTGCCATTGTCCCGGGTCACATGAATAAGTCCGTCATCACTTCCTGTCCAAATCACTCCTTTTTCCAGAATGGATTCTGTAATCACAAAAACATTGGAATAGAATTCTGCTCCAGTGTTGTCCTGGGTGATAGGTCCACCAGAAGATTCAATGGTTTCTGGAATGCCCCTTGCCAATTCTGGAGAAATGGTTTTCCATGATTGACCACCATCCGTTGTTGCATGCAAATAGTTTGAACCCGCATAAAGTACATTGGAATCGTGTCGGCTAAAAGTCAATGGATAATTCCAATTGAACCGGTATTTCATTACCTCCGCCCCGGAACCTGCAGGGTTGTCGGGCCATACGTTTGTGGAGATGGTTTGTCCTGTGGTATGGTCTAAACGGTTCATGTACCCTTTATAGGTTCCACCGTAAACCAATTGATTGTTTTTAGGGTCTGGTGCCAAGTGTGCACTTTCGCCCCCTGCAGTTGGCTCCCAATCATTTTCTGTGATGCTTGAACCTGAAGAGCGATGGAAAACACGCAAGGCGGTATTGTCCTGCTGCGCTCCGTATATTCTGTAAGGAAATATGCTATCCGTTGCAATGCGATAGAACTGCATCGTGGGTTGATTGTAATAGGTGGTCCAGTTATTTCCGCCATCGTTGGAGATTTGAGCACCACCGTCATCCGCAATAATCATTCTTTGGTTATTGTTCGGGTCTATCCAAAGATCGTGATGGTCTCCGTGGGGTGCATTTTTTAAAGTAAAAGTTTTTCCGCCATCTGTAGAAACGCCATAACTTACATTCATAACCCAGACCTTGTCTATGTTTTGGGTGTCGGCATAAATTCTACTGTAATACCAGGCTCTTTGTCTTAGTCCTCTATTCTCGTTCACTTTTTTCCAAGTTGCCCCGGCATCATCGGAACGGAAAACTCCACCATTTTCGGCCTCGATTATGGCAAATACCCTATCAGAATCGATAGGCGAAACGGTTAGTCCAACAATTCCCCATGGAAAACCAGGTAACCCTGAATTTTCTGAAATATCTTTCCAAGTGTTTCCGCCATCGGTGCTTTTAAACATTTTGCTGTCTGGGCCACCACTATCCATGCGGTACCCATTTCGTTTCATTTGCCAAGTAGCAGCGTAAAGAATTCTACTGTTGTTCGGATCCATGATCAGATCACCAGCACCAGCGTTATCACTCACGTATAAAATCTTTTCCCAATTTTTTCCTCCGTCCGTAGATCGGAAAACACCACGTTCCTCATTGGGTTTCCATAGATTTCCAATGGCGGCTACATATACGATGTCAGGATTTTTAGGGTGAATGCGTATACGGGCAATGTGTTCTGAATCTTTAAGGCCTATGAATTCCCAGGTTTCTCCGGCATCCATACTTTTCCAAAGTCCTTTGCCGGAAGAAACGTTTCCACGTAAAGTCTGTTCGCCTTCCCCTACGTAAATAATGTTGGGGTCGGATTCTGCTACGGCCACAGCTCCGATGGAACCTCCGTAGTAACCATCTGAAATGCATTCCCAGGAATTACCGGCATCTGTTGTTTTCCAGACGCCACCACCTGCGGTACCCATATAATATAGGTTAGGGTCGTTGGCCACACCTGTAACAGTTCCGGCCCGGCCTCCTCGGTGCGGGCCCACCATTCTCCATTCCATTCCGTTATAGAGCGATTCCTTAAATTGAGGAGTGTTGTTTTTTTTATTTTTTCGTTGTGCGTTGGTGGGATAAAAACATAGTAACGCAAGTACTATGATTAGAATGCGGTTGGTCATTTTGGTTGGGTTATCGAGTTAGTCTCCCTAAAAATAAGAATTATTTTGCCCAGTATCGCCAGAGAATTTTATTAATGTGAGTTTCCAAAATTGCATGATGTTTTTTTGATTTTAATATCAAAAGCATACCGGTGAATGCTGAAGTTTAAATTTTAATATACTTTTGTTGAGACAAAACCCAGTGCATGCCAAAGAATTTAGTTATTGTAGAGTCCCCCGCCAAGGCGAAGACCATTGAGCGATTTCTAGGAAAGGAATTTCAAGTAGAGTCTAGTTTTGGGCACATTGCCGACCTTCCATCAAAGGAACTCGGTGTAGATGTGGAGAACGATTTTAAGCCAAAATATACTGTTGACAAGGAGAAGAAAGCCTTGGTGAAAAAACTTCGGGACTTGGCTAAAAAAGCCGAAACTATATGGCTCGCAAGTGACGAAGACCGTGAAGGAGAGGCTATTTCCTGGCACTTGGCAGAGGAGTTGGGATTGGATAAAAGCAAAACAAAACGAATTGTTTTTAACTCCATTACCAAATCGGCCATTCAAAAGGCCATAGAAAATCCAAGGGACATTAATTATAACTTGGTCAATGCGCAACAGGCACGTAGGGTGTTGGACCGATTGGTGGGATATGAACTATCACCAGTACTTTGGAAAAAAATAAAACCGGGACTTTCTGCAGGTAGGGTGCAATCTGTTGCGGTACGCTTGATCGTGGAACGTGAACGGGAAATTGAAGGATTTACTCCAGAGGCTTCTTTCCGAATAAAAGCGGAATTTAAAACTGATGGAGGTAATGCATTTGCTGCCAAGCTGAACAAAACATTCCCAACAAAAGAAGCTGCCGAGAAATTTCTAAAAGAAAATATAGGGGCGGACTTTTCGGTTTCCGATTTGGCCCAAAAGCCAGCAAAAAAATCACCTGCTGCACCATTTACTACATCCACTTTACAACAGGAAGCTTCAAGAAAGCTTTATTTTTCGGTAAGCCGAACCATGCAAGTGGCGCAACGTTTGTACGAAGCTGGTCTTATTACTTATATGAGAACCGATAGTGTGAATCTTTCCAGTGAAGCTTTATCAGCCGCCAAGGATGCCATTGTGGAAAACTATGGTGAAAAATATAGTCAAACCAGAAACTTTACGGGCAAATCCAAAGGAGCACAAGAAGCTCACGAAGCGATTCGACCTACGGATATGAAATTACAGTCGCCCCAATTGGAGCGGGACCAGGCGAAATTATACGAACTGATTTGGAAACGTACCCTGGCTTCGCAGATGAGCGATGCCCAGTTGGAACGTACCAATGTAAAAATAAAAGCAAGCACCCACAGCGAAGAATTCTCAGCCAATGGAGAAGTGGTGAAGTTTGATGGTTTCCTTAAAGTATATCTGGAAGGAACCGATGATGAGGAAGGCGAAGAGCAAGAAGGAATGCTGCCGGCCATGCAGATTGGGGAGCCACTTCAAAACGTATTTATTTCCGCCACCGAAAGATTTTCAAGACCACCTTACCGCTATTCGGAAGCTTCTTTGGTGAAGAAATTAGAGGAACTGGGTATCGGTCGACCTTCTACTTACGCACCGACCATATCTACCATTCAAAATAGGGGGTATGTAGAAAAAGGCACCGTTGAAGGTTCTGAACGTAAATATGCACAGTTGGTTTTGGAAGATGGAAAAGTATCCGATAGCCAACTGAGCGAAATTGTGGGTTCCGAAAAAGGAAAGATTGTCCCGACTGATATCGGTATGATCGTAAATGACTTTTTGGTAACGCATTTCACTCAAATTCTCGATTACAACTTTACCGCCCAGGTAGAAGAAGATTTTGATGAAATCGCTTCAGGTGATGAAGATTGGCAAGAAATGATGAAAAATTTCTACAAGGATTTTCATCCCAATGTACTGGAAGTTGAAGAAAATGCCGAGCGTGCCAGCGGAGAACGTGTTTTAGGTACAGACCCGGAATCTGGTAGGCAAGTATCCGTGAGATTGGGCCGTTTTGGGCCGATGGTGCAAATTGGTACTGTGGATGACGAGGAAAAACCTCAGTTTGCCAGTTTATTGCCAGATCAATCCATAGGAACCATCACTTTTGAAGAAGCCATGACGCTTTTTGAGCTTCCAAGAAAATTGGGAGTGTATGAAGGTGAGGAAATCGAAGCAAATGTGGGTCGCTATGGTCCGTATGTTCGGTTCGGAAAAAAATTCATTTCCCTAGCCAAAGGCGAAAGTGCTTTTGATGTAGATATGGATCGTGCTATTGAACTGATCAAAGAAAAGCAAAAGGCCGATGCACCAATTGCTGTCTATGAAGGAAAAGATGTTACCAAAGGTAAAGGTAGATTTGGACCTTTTATTAAGTGGGACGGCATGTTCATCAACGTGAACAAAAAATACGATTTCGATAATCTTTCCGATGGGGATATTGCTGAATTGATCGAGGCCAAAAAGAAAAAAGAAGAGGAGAAGCTCGTTCAAGAATGGCCCGAGGAAAAAATCAGGATAGAAAAAGCCCGTTGGGGAAGGCATAATATTATAAAAGGTAAGGTAAAGGTGGAAATTTCCAAAGATGTGGATGCCACAAAAGTGACTTTGGAAGAAGCACAAGCCTTATTGGAAAAGAAATCACCAAAGAAAAAAGCCAAGACAAAAGCAAAAGCTAAGAAATAGTATGGCCTTCGATTTTCTGGTTCCGGTTAAGGACAAGGTATTGGCACATTCCGAATTGTTGCCAGAACAAGCATTGGGCAAGAACATCCATATGCACACGGAAAAGGATGGGCTTCCGGTATTCGCCCATGCAGATGTAGCCATATTTGGCGTATTGGAATCCAGAAACGCATTCGAGAAAAAGCCTGAAAAACTGGACTTGGATGAAGTTCGAATCCAACTCTACAGATTAATGATGGGTAATTGGAACTCCAATATCATCGATATAGGGGATGTGGAAGAGGGCAATACAGTTGAGGATACCTACTTTGTGGTAAAGGAAATTGTAGCTGGACTTCTCGAAGAAAACATTATACCTATAGTATTGGGGCTTACCCAAGACATTACATTCCCAACATATCGCGCTTTTGATCAAATAAAGAATATGGTAAACCTAGTCTCCATTGATAGTCGTTTTGACTTCGGTGAGGACGATGAGCTTATTTCATCACATTCTTATATGAGTAGAATTATTACAGACAAACCAAATAATCTTTTCAACTTTTCGAACATTGGGTATCAAAGTTATTTCAATGCACAAGAAGAAAAAGATTTGATGGAACGTCTTTTTTTTGATGCTTATCGGTTGGGTGAGGTAGTTGCAAATATAGAATTGGCTGAACCCGTATTGCGCAGTAGCGATATTGTAAGTTTGGATTTAAGGGCTATACGGGCAAGCGAAATGGGTATGACCCAAAATTTTTCCCCCAATGGTTTTACCGGAAGGGAGATATGTGCCATTGCCCGCTATGCCGGAATAAGCGATAAAGTTTCCCTGTTTGGCATCTACGAGGGGGAAAATTCGCATCAGGCATTCCAGATGATCGCCCAGATCATATGGTATTTTATCGAGGGCCTGAGTTTCAGAATAAAAGAATACCCAAGCTCAAAGAGCGAAGACTTCACAAAGTTTACTGTACCCACGGACACGGAAGAATTGATCTTCTTCAAAAGCCATGTCACAGAAAGATGGTGGGTAGAAGTGCCAACAATTTTAGCAGAACATACTAAATCAAATTCGGTGGCGTTATTACCTTGCACCGAGGAGGACTATTTGGATGCTTGCAACCAGAACATTCCCGAAAGGTGGTTCAAAGCCTACAGAAAAGGCTTGAACTAATTAAATTAAATTTTGACCATTAATTGTTTTTACACAATAATTTATTCAAAATTCAGTTTTGAGAGTAATGAATATGTGTAGTGCAGTTATTAAATCTTGAATCGAATAATTTAACCTAAAGTATGAGAAAGCTATTCTTTTCATCTATAGCACTTGTTTTTTTGCTTAGCAGTTGCGGCTCTAAATCAAGATCAAAAGGTGAACTAGTTGGGGTCCAGGGAAAAAAGTGGCATCCAGAAAAGCCCTATGGGATGGAACTGATTCCTAGAGGTGCCTTTGTAATGGGGAAAGCCGAAGAGGATCAAGCAAAAGTATTGAACGCTCCCACAAGAACGGTTACCGTACGTTCCTTTTATATGGACGATACGGAAATCACCAATAGTGAGTACCGCCAATTTGTGGAGTGGGTCAAGGACTCCATTGTAAGAACAAAATTGGCCATTTTGGCCGACGAGCTGGGCATAAGTCCAGAGGATGAAGGTATTGGTGAATACGCCTTTAAAGATACCGATACCACCGAACTTTCCGTTTACGATAAGTATATGCTCGATAACTATGCAGGTCTTGGAGACACCGGATATGAAGGTAGGGCACTGAACAAGGATGTTGATCTAGTATGGGACACTTCCGAATATCCAGATGAGTACTACGCTGAAGTAATGGACTCCATTTATCTTCCAGAAGAAGAAAGCTATAATGGATTAAGGAGTGTGGACGTTACTAAGATTAAGTATAAGTACAGCTGGATGGACATTGAATCTGCTGCACGGGCAAGATCCGGAAACAGAAAAGACTTCATCAAACATGAGGAATTGGAAATTTATCCGGATACTACGGTATGGATTCGAGATTTTGAATATAGCTACAACGAGCCAATGCATAACGATTACTTCTGGCACGATGCCTACAGTGATTATCCTGTAGTAGGAGTAAACTGGATGCAAGCCAAGGCTTTCTGTAACTGGAGGACAAAATTTAAGAACGACGATCAAAAAAGTCGTGGAAAACAATTCGTAAACCAGTTTAGGTTGCCTACCGAAGCTGAGTGGGAATATGCTGCAAGAGGTGGTATTGAAGGAGGCTCGTATCCTTGGGGTGGTCCGTATGTGATCAGCGACACAGGATGTTTTATGGCCAACTTTAAACCACAACGTGGAGATTATGCAGCCGATGCGGCCTTGTATACCGTAGAAGCAAAATCTTTTGAACCAAACGATTATAACTTGTATAATATGGCAGGTAACGTATCCGAATGGACCAACTCCAGCTTTGATGCAGGAGCATACGAATACCTATCCACCATGAACCCGAACATTGGGTCCCAAGACAATCAGCGTAAAGTAATACGTGGAGGTTCTTGGAAAGATGTTGCGTACTTCCTACAGGTAAGTACACGTGATTATGAATACCAGGATTCTGCAAGAAGCTATATCGGTTTCAGAACCGTGCAGGATTACATGGGTGAAGAAGATTCTACCGAAGGAAGAAGCGGATTATAAGAAAACAACGAGAGAACATTATATAAACAAGTAAGAGTAGTAACCAAATACTTATTTTTTATATAACTTAATTAAAACTAGAATTATGGCGCAGTCAAAATCAACAAAAAAGCTGTTTAATATGGCCTACGGGCTTGGAGCATCGGTAGTAATTATTGGTGCATTGTTCAAGATCCTTCACTGGGAATTTGGACCACTTACAGGTGGACTTCTTCTTGCTGTTGGACTTATAACTGAAGCATTGATCTTTGCTATCTCTGCATTTGAACCAATAGATGATGAATTCGATTGGTCTTTGGTGTACCCAGAATTGGCCGGTGGAGAAGCAGATGCTTCCAGAAAACAACAAGCTAAAGATGCTCAAGAAGCTGAAGGACTTCTTTCCAAGAAATTGGATAGTCTTCTTAAAGACGCTAAAATCGATTCTGAACTTTTCTCCAACTTAGGTGAAAGTATCAAGAGTTTTGAAGGTGCCGCCAAGAATATCACTCCTACTACAGATGCTATTCAGCACACTAAAAAATACTCTGAGGAACTGTCTCATGCAGCAGCTCAAATGGAATCTTTGAACAGCTTGTACAAAGTACAATTGGAAAGCGCAAGCAGACAAGCTTCCATTAACGAGGAAGTAGTTCAGAACGCAGGTGCCTTGAAAGACCAAATGGAGTCTTTGGCCACTAACCTATCTTCTTTGAACGGAGTATACGGAGGTATGCTTACAGCCATGGGCGGAAAAGTCTAATTAGAGGTTTTTAAATCAACAGAAAACCAAACCAAATCAAATTAATTATTAAATCTAATTAGAAAAACATGGCAGGAGGAAAACAAACACCACGTCAGAAGATGATCAACCTTATGTACTTGATCTTCATCGCGATGTTGGCACTTAATATGAGCAAGGAAGTACTTGCCGCTTTCGGACTAATGAACGAAAAGCTGGAAACTTCCAATACCAATATGGACTCCAACAACTCTAGCTTTTTTGCTAGTTTGGAAACCAAAGCTTCTGAAAATGAAGAAGAGTATGGAGAACTTTATAAAGACGCTCAACAGATCAAAGAACTTTCAGATTCTTATTACAATTATTTGGAAGGATTGAAGAAAGAAATGACCGCAGATTTGGAAGACCCAAAAGACTATGTGGTTATGGACAAGTCTGATTACTTGGACCAAAAATTCTTTCAAGGCGACAATTTGGGCCCAGAAGGAAAAAAGTTCATGGACCAGATCAATAATTATCGTGAAGGCGTAATCAACGCATTGCCAGAAGGCGAATTTGAAGCATTGAAATCAGCGGTTAAAACTCGCTTTGCAACCGGCGATGGTAAAAAAGACGACGGTAAAGTTGAGAAACGCGATGGTACGCGTCAAGATTGGATCAACTATCACTTCGAAGGGTTCCCATTGGTAGCGTCTTTGACCAAGTTGACCCAATTGCAGGCAGATATCAAAACTACCGAGCAAGAGGTATTGAAAACCCTTTTGGAAGGTGAGTTGACCGAAGCGGTTTCCTTGACAAATTTTGCCAGTGCATTGGATGCTCCTAAGTCTGCATACTACGCTGGTGAAAAATATGATGGTAGAATTATTGTTAGTAAAACTGACAGGACTTCTACTCCTGTAAAAGCTGAGTTGACTTTGGACGGAAGACCATTGACAGAAGGTAAGGATTACGAATTGGAAGCTGGTGGTATCAAAATGTTGATCAGTGCCGGTACTCCAGGTGACCATACCATTAAAGGAACCATGACTTATATGCAGGATGGTAACGAAGTGCCAGTAGAAGTAAACAATACTTTTGCAACTATTTCTATGCCTAACGCAGCAGTAATTTCTGCTGATAAGATGAATGTGGTTTACCGTGGTGTTTCTAACCCAATGACCATCTCTATTCCTGGTATTCCAGATAACAAGGTTTCAGCTTCAGCTCCTGGTTTGAGCAGAAGAAGTGGTAGCAATTACATCATGAACCCTGGAACAGGTAGATCGGTAACCATTACAGCTTCAGGTACATTGCCTGATGGTAAAGGAATCCGTACCTCGTCTGAATTCCGTATCAAGGATATTCCAAGACCAAGCGGTACCGTTCGAGGAGAATCCGGTAGCATAAAAATGCCTAGAAAGAACCTTGAAATCGCAACGGTTAGTGCTATGTTGGAAGACTTCGATTTTGACTTGAACCTTGCAGTAGGTCAATTCAAATTCAAAGTACCAGGTCAGCCTACAGTAGTTGTAAACGGAAACAAATTGGATAACAGAGCTAAATCTGCACTTAAAAGAGCAGGTAGGGGCGAGTCTGTCCAGATATTCGATATCCAAGCTTACATCACAAACAATAAGAGTTACAAGTTGAAGAAAGTATCTCCGGTTGTGGTTGAGCTTACTAACTAAGAAGTATAAAAAGTATACAAGTGATCATGAATTGGAAAAACGCACTATTAATTGGATTGTTGGGCATATTGCCGGTATCAATCATGGCGCAGGCAAACATTTTGAATGCCAAATTGCCCGAAGATATAGGTAAGAAAACCCAAGCTCAAATAGAGCAAGATGCTGATGAGCCTTTAGCGTATGGTTATGTGGATGATAGGGATATCCTTTGGTCCAAAACCGTATGGGAAATCATCGATCTTGACGAACGAGTTAACTTTCCATTGTATTACCCAACCGATACCATAGGTATTGGAAAGGATAGAAGGTCACTGTACCACGTTTTGATGAAGAACATCAAAAATGGAAACCTTACGGAGGTTTATACAGATTCCTACTTTACAGAAAAAAGAAAGTTGGAAGACCTTGCAGCTACCTTGAGTAAAGTGGATACAACAGATTTAGGATATGAGCAAGTAAATGCCGGTGAACAGGTTTCCCCAGAGTTTATTAACCAAAGGGATCTTACTGCGGCAGATATTGAGGAATATCGTATAAAAGGAATCTGGTATTTCGATAAACGCCAAGGAGAGCTTAAGTTTCGCTTGTTGGGAATTGCACCAGTTGCACCCGATGTAAACTTTATAGATGATGAATCTGTAGATCCGGGACAGAACAAGGTAGAGTTGTTTTGGATATGGTACCCTGCGGCAAGGAAAATCCTGCACGATGCCAAGGTGTATAACCAGCGCAACTCAGCAAGACCTATTTCCTTTGATATGTTGTTGAACGCACGTCGATTCAACGGTATTATCTATAAAGAGGAAAATGTTCACGAAGATCGTGAGATAAGTGATTACATTTTTGATAATGCATTGTTCCAGCTCTTGGAAGCTCAAAGAATAAAAGAGGGCATACGAGATAGAGAGCAAGATATGTGGGCCTATTAATTTTAACCCATAGAAATATTTCCAATTCAATAAAGCAAAACGCCGCATCTAGTGCGGCGTTTTTTTTTGCATTAAACTGAGGACTCAGTGATCAAGAGATCAATCAGATGCCTAATTTTGTAGCATGTTGGATTATATTGTAGTAGGTCTAGGTTTGGCAGGAATATCATTCTGCGAAACATTGGAGAAAAATGGAAAATCGTTCAAGGTAATTTCCGATGAATCACAAAGAGCCTCCCAGGTAGCTGGAGGGCTGTACAATCCCGTAATTCTGAAAAGATTTACCATGGCCTGGAAGACCAAACAACAATTGGAACTCGCCAAACCGTTCTATCAATACCTAGAAGAAAAACTAGATGTAAAATTGGATTATGAACTTCCCGTTCTGCGAAAGTTTGCTTCCATTGAAGAACAAAACCTATGGTTTGAAGCTTCGGACCGTTCAGAGTTGGATTATTTTCTGTCCACTAAAATTCTGCCGAACAACAATCCTAGCATTGATGCGCCCCATGGTTTTGGTGAGGTGAAATATACAGGTAGAATTGATACGGGCACATTGGTGCGTTCCTACAAAAATTATTTGGATAAGAAAGGACAACTACAAGCTGAACCTTTTGATTTTGATGCGCTTTCCATCACCGAAGATCAAGTGGCCTACAAATCCATTACCGCCAAAAGGATTGTATTTGCATGCGGTTATGGGCTTAAGCAAAGCCCATACTTTGGATATCTGCCCATGAACGGAACCAAAGGAGAATTATTGATTATCCATGCACCCGATTATAAAGAGGAAAATGTGATTAAATCATCTGTTTTTACTATTCCAATGGTTGATGACAGATATTTGGTGGGAGCTACTTATAAGTGGAAAGACAAGACCAACACACCTACCGAAGAATCCAAAAATGAACTTTTGGGAAAATTGAAGACCTTTTTAAAATGTGATTTTGAAGTCCTTGACCACGTAGCAGGAATTCGTCCCACCGTAGTGGATCGCAGACCTTTGGTCGGGAGGCATCCAGAGCATCAGAATTTGTATGTTTTAAATGGATTTGGGTCAAGAGGGGTGCTAATTGGACCCTATGCATCAAAGCAGTTATTCGATTTTATAGAAAACAATGGTGAGCTTGATCCAGAAATGGATATCCAAAGATTTACCAAAAAATATTATTCCGATTAACCTTTTATTGCCTTGTTTTTCTTAACAGCAGTAGGGTCGTACTTCACAAAAAAGTTGATCCAAATATTTCTGGATAACCTAATAATTACTGGCATAAAAACAATCATGGTGCCTACAATCGATATAAAGGTAGTCATCAAAGAAGTGCCAATTAACAAAAAGGAAATTACAAAAGCAGCGACAGCAAAAGCAATACCTACACCATAACTCACGTACATTGCACCATAAAAAAAGGAAGGTTCGATCTTATATTTCAAACCACAATGGGAGCATCTTTCATTCATGCTGAAAATTTTGGACAGTGTATAAGGGTTAGATTTCTCATACATGCTCTCCTCTTGGCATCTTGGACAGTTTCCTGTTAAAATGCTGTACATTTTGGTTCCTTTTTTTAACATTTGCAGGGTTTTTGCACAAAAGTATAAATTCAGTATCTAATGTTTTGTAAACAAGGTCACATATAATGTTAAACATTCACAATCTTTCTGTAGCCTTCGGAGGCGAATACCTGTTCGAGGAAATTTCATTTCGTCTTAACGGTGGGGATAGAGTAGGCCTTATTGGGAAAAATGGCGCAGGAAAATCCACTATGCTTAAACTGCTTGCCAAAGAAATGCCTTTGGATGAAGGAGCTATAGCTACAGAAAAGAACATAAAGATTGGATTTCTAAAGCAGGATATTGATTTTGAAGAAGGAAGGACCGTACTGGAAGAATCTTACCAAGCATTTTCCGAAATCAAAGCATTGGAGCTTAAATTGGATGAAATTAATGCCGCTTTGGCAGAGCGTACCGACTATGAAAGTGATGGATACCATCAGCTTATGGTAGACCTTAACGATGTTACCCATAGATATGAGATCTTAGGAGGTTATAACTATCAAGGAGATACCGAAAAGGTGCTTCTTGGATTGGGTTTTAAGCGGGAGGATTTCAATAAATTGACCGATACATTTTCTGGTGGGTGGCGTATGCGTATTGAGTTGGCCAAACTATTGCTGCAAAGCAACGATGTCCTTTTACTGGATGAGCCCACTAACCACTTGGATATTGAATCGATAATTTGGTTGGAGCAGTTCCTCCGAAACTTTACGGGTGCAGTGGTTATTGTTTCCCACGATAAAATGTTTTTGGATAACGTTACCAACCGTACCATTGAAATTTCTTTGGGAAGGATTTACGACTACAACAAACCTTACTCCCAGTTCTTGGTACACCGAAAAGAAATCCAAGATCAACAAATTAGTGCCCAAAAGAACCAAGAAAAACAAATACAGCAGACCGAAAGGTTGATAGAGAAATTTAGGGCAAAATCCAGCAAGGCCTCGATGGCACAGTCGCTTATCAAAAAGCTGGATAAAATGGAGCGTATCGAAGTGGATGAGGAGGACAATAGTGTAATGAACCTTCGATTTCCAGTTTCGGTAAATCCTGGAAAAGTGGTAGCGGAATTGAATGGTGTTTCCAAAAACTATGGAACTAAAAAAGTGCTACAGAATATAGACCTTATGGTGGACCGTGGTAGCAAAACGGCTTTTGTGGGACAAAATGGACAAGGGAAAACGACCTTGGCCAAAATTTTAGTGGGAGAACTGGATTATACAGGTGATTTAAAAATAGGCCACAATGTGCAATTGGGTTATTTTGCCCAGAACCAAGCTGAATATCTGGATGGTAACAAAACCATCTTGGATACCATGATAGATGCTGCCAATGAAAAGAACCGAAGTAAAGTAAGAGATATTTTAGGGTCGTTTCTGTTCAGGGGAGATGAGGTGGACAAATATGTAAAAGTACTTTCCGGAGGGGAAAGAAACCGATTGGCCTTGGCCAAAATGCTTCTACAGCCTTTTAATGTGTTGGTGATGGACGAACCAACCAACCATTTGGACATCAAATCCAAAAACGTACTCAAACAAGCCCTTCAAAATTTTGAGGGAACCTTGATTTTGGTTTCTCACGACCGGGATTTTCTTCAAGGGTTGACGGATAGAGTATATGAGTTTAAGGACGGAGGCATAAAAGAGTATTTGGGAGATATTGATTTTTACTTGGAACAACGTAAGATGGAGGATTTTCGAAGCGTTGAAAAAGGGGACCAAAAAAAAGAAGACAAACCCCAACCCAAAAACAAGGAAAGCGATTATCAAACCCAAAAGAAGCAAAAATCCCTAAAAAATAAACTTAGCGGGGTGGAAAAGAAGATTTCGCAATTGGAAAAGGATATTGCAAATATTGATCATGACCTGCTCATGGATTACGATGCTACTATTGCCAAACCCAACTTTTTTGATAATTATGAGGGCAAAAAGAAGGATTTGGAATCCTTAATGGAGGACTGGGAAAACCTGTCCCATGAGTTGGAATCACTGGATTAGAGCAACTCCCTTGATTTTTCACAACGATATTTAGCTACTTCACAACAAAGTAAGGTGTATTCACCGATTTAATTTGTAAGGTGTTTCTTCTTTATCGTACTTTGTAGGTAAATTCCGTACAAGTAAATAAGTATTAAATGATTCGGGTAGCCATTTTTTTCTTTTGTTTGATGATTTCTTCAGGCGTATCTTTTGCCAGTGGCCAGGTATCCCCTAAAGAGAAAGCAGCATTGGTAGACTTATACAATAGTACCAATGGTGAGGACTGGAATGCTTCTTGGGATTTAGCCGCCCCTATAAATTCATGGAAGGGTGTAGAGATTAAGGATGGACATGTAGTGGGCATCACTCTATTTATGAATAATTTGAGTGGCGTGCTTCCTGAAAGTATTGGTGATTTAAAATATCTTTCCAATTTGAATCTAGCTTTTAACCAGATTGCGGGTGTACTGCCAGAGGATATTGTAAAACTTGACAAATTAAAGGTTTTCCGTTTAGAGATGAACCGAATCAAGGGTGCCATTCCTACAGGGGTGGATAATTTAAAAGAATTGGAAGTATTTTCCATGTTCAACAATTTTTTGAGTGGTTCAATTCCTGAAAATTTTGGAAAGCTTAAAAACTTAAGGGAGCTCAACCTTTCCAGTAACAATATAAAAGGGGAAATACCTAAGTCCATAGGTAATCTTTCAAACTTGCAGGCTTTGGGACTTTTTGAAAATAAGTTGGAAGGCCAGATACCGGCGGAAATTGGAAACTTGGTGCAGTTAAAGGAATTGGTGCTGTCCAATAACCAATTGGGTGGTGAAATTCCCAAAGAATTCGGTCAATTGGCAAGTTTGGAAATATTACAACTTCAAAATAACCAATTCAATTCTCTCAATGTTCTCCACAATATGAACACAAAACAGTTTTTGGTTTTTGATACGGACGATAATACCTTGAATCCAAGGTTTAATGATATTCAATTTGAACGTACTCGAATGGCAGATACCAAATTCG
Source organism: Flagellimonas lutimaris (assembly GCF_051494225.1). GTDB lineage: Bacteria > Bacteroidota > Bacteroidia > Flavobacteriales > Flavobacteriaceae > Flagellimonas > Flagellimonas lutimaris_A. The sequence goes on from NZ_JBNPYE010000007.1 coordinate 65,317, forward strand.
AGGACGAAAACGAAAACGAGTAGTTAGTTATTACTTTAGTTTGTTTGGTTTGGGGATGCAGGCGTGTATCCCCATTTTTTTTACGACAGAGGTTGGTCAGTTTTATGAAATATTTAACCATTGTAAAAAATGTAGGGAATAGATTTGCAATGATTAAACCAACTAGCGAATGCGAAAGCTCATCATATCGGCCGTTGCCGGTGGTATTATAATTGTTGCTTCCTTATACTTTGCGGGAATTATTGCAGATAGCAAGGATAATAGAAGACCACCAAACCAAAAGGTGGTAAAGACTGTTTTTGTAGATACGGTAAAGAATGCAACCATTCCCATAATGGTGCCAGCCAATGGTAACCTACAAGCCAAAAAAAGAGTAGAGTTATATTCAGAAGTTCAAGGAGTTTTTAGACCGGGCAGTAAACTGTTCCGAACAGGACAAGAGTATACTGCAGGGCAAACCCTTATTAAAATAGATGCAAACGAATACTACGCATCTGTGCAATCGGCCAAAAGTAACTTGTACAACTTACTTACTTCCATAATGCCTGATTTGCGATTGGATTATCCTGAAATATATCCAAAGTGGCAGGCGTATCTTAATAGTTTTGATTTGGAAAAGACAACTCCGGAATTACCGGAATTAAGTTCTGAAAAAGAAAAATTCTTTATTACCGGAAGAGAAATAATCACAAATTACTACAGCGTAAAAAACTTGGAACAACGATTATCCAAATATATTATCAGTGCACCTTTCACTGGAGTGTTGACTGAGGCTTTGGTTACCGAGGGAACCTTGGTAAGGTCCGGACAAAAGTTGGGCGAGTTTATCAATACAGGATTGTACGAATTGGAGGTTTCCGTAAGTAAGACCTATGGAGACTTTTTAAAGGTTGGAAAAAAAGTGGAGCTTTCCAATTTGGAAAAGACCCAAACTTATGTTGGAGAGGTTACTCGGGTAAATGCCAGTGTTGACCAGAACTCACAAACAATAACCGTTTACATTGAAGTTAGTGGAGACAACTTGAAAGAAGGCCAATACCTCGAAGCCAACCTCGAAGCCAAAGAAGAAGCGGATGCAATAGAAATCAATAGGTCCTTGTTATTGGAAAACAACCAAATTTTTGTGGTAAAGGATTCCATCTTGGATTTAATGGATGTAAAGCCTATTTTTTTTACGGATAAGACCGTGGTGCTCAAGAATGTTCCGGACGGAGAAGTAATCGTAGCTAAACCAATTACAGGTGCCTATGCAGGTATGTTGGTGAAAGTTTTTGAAGAAAGTAAATCCTAAACCACCTCAGCTGTGAGAAAAATTATCTCGTATTTTATTAAATACCACATGGCAGTAAATGTCTTTATTTTGGCATTTTTTGTTTTTGGGGTCGTGGGGATACTTTCCTTAAAATCATCTTTTTTCCCGCTTAACGAAGCTCGGAATATTACCATCAATATTACTTATCCAGGAGCCTCGCCACAAGAAGTTGAAGAGGGGATTGTCTTAAAAATTGAGGATAATTTAAAAGGCCTCGAAGGTGTAGAAAGAGTGACTTCCACATCAAGGGAGAATAGCGGTACGATCAATGTAGAGATTGAGAAAGAAAGAAATGTGGACTTCATGTTGTTAGAGGTTAAAAATGCGGTGGATAGGGTGCCAACCTTTCCCACCGGTATGGAGCCTTTAATTGTTGCCAAGCAAGAACCTGTTAGGCCTACGATAAGTTTTGCCGTAAGTGGTAAGGATATTCCCTTGGCCACTTTAAAGCAAATTGGCCGTCAAATAGAAAATGACCTTAGGGCAATCGATGGCATATCTCAAATTTCAATTTCTGGTTATCCCGATGAAGAAATCGAAATTGCGGTTGATGAAAATAGCCTACTTGCCTATAATCTCTCCTTTAGTGATGTTGCGCAAGCGGTTTCCAACGCAAACATCTTGGTTACCGGAGGTAATATCAAAACAGTTACGGAGGAATATCTTATCCGAGCAAATAACCGCTCGTATTATGGCGACGAACTTTCCAACATAGTTGTTCGAGGGGATGCCGCAGGACGTACTATTCGGCTAAAAGATGTTGCAACCATTAGGGACAGGTTCTCAGAAACACCCAACGCTTCATATTTTGATGAGCAATTGGCCGTTAACATAACAATTACCAGTACCAATACCGAAGATTTAATGGGTTCTGCCGAAAATGTTAGGCAGTACATTAATGATTTCAATGAGAAATACACCAACGTCCAGTTAGATGTAATCGATGATCGATCTATAACATTGACACAACGTACCCAGCTTTTGACCGAGAATGCAATAGTGGGGATGATTCTGGTATTGGTATTTTTATCCCTATTCCTTAATACTCGATTGGCGTTTTGGGTGGCCTTTGGACTACCTATTGCATTTTTGGGAATGTTCATTTTTGCTCCAATGTTCAATGTAACGATCAATGTATTGTCCTTGTTCGGGATGATTATCGTAATTGGTATTTTGGTGGATGATGGAATTGTGATCGCAGAGAACATTTATCAGCATTATGAAGATGGGAAGTCACCGGTAAAGGCAGCTTTGGACGGCACAATGGAGGTTTTGCCACCGATTATTTCGGCGATTATAACCACTATTTTGGCCTTCTCCATTTTCTTGTTCTTGGATAGCCGTATTGGTGAATTTTTCAGTGAAGTATCCGTTATTGTTATTCTAACCTTGGTGATTTCGTTAGTAGAGGCCTTGATTATTTTGCCCGCTCACTTGGCACATTCCAAGGCACTACATCGTCATAAGAAAGAACCTAAAACAAGTATTGCCAAAGTTTTTGCGGAGCTTAGGGTTATCAATAGGATTGGCGATAAGATAATGAATTATATGCGGGACAGATGGTATAGTCCTGCCCTTCGCTTTATGATGAATTATAAGATTTTGTCTTTTGCTCTTTTCTTTATGGCATTGGTTTTAACCTTTGGTTCCATCGGTGGAGGTATTGTTAGAACTTCGTTCTTTCCTAGGGTAGCTAGTGATCAGGTATCTATAGAGCTTACCATGCCCAATGGTACCAACGAAAAAGTTACAGACTCCATAATAAGTCTTATTCAAGAAAAAGCCCATATCGTAAACAAAGAACTTACCGATAAATATTTACAAGGCATGGATAAGATGCTTTTTGTGAATATGATCAAGAATTTGGGACCTGGTTCTTCCTCAGCTAGTTTGGAGATCAATCTTTTACCTGGAGAGGAACGACCAGATGGTATACGATCAGATATGGTTACTACCCGCTTAAGGGAGCTAGTTGGTCCCGTAATCGGTGTGGAAAGTTTAATATATGGCTCTGGAGGTAATTTTGGGGGCAATCCGGTTTCCGTATCCTTGTTGGGAAATAACATTGCCGAGCTAAAGGCTGCAAAGGAAGAACTCAAGCAGGCCATGGAAGGCAATGCAAACCTGAAAGATGTTACGGATAATGATCCGGCAGGCATTAAGGAAATAAGATTAGAATTAAAGGAAAATGCATATTTGCTAGGATTGGACCTCAGAACTGTAATGAATCAAGTACGAGGTGGATTCTTTGGAGCACAGGCACAACGTTTTCAAAGAGGACAAGATGAAATAAGGGTTTGGGTCCGCTATGATCGAGAAAACAGGTCTTCCATTTCCGATTTGGATGAGATGAGGATTTTGGCTCCAAGTGGTGACCGTATCCCTCTAAAAGAAATAGCATCCTATACTATTGAAAGAGGGGATGTGGCCATCAACCACCTAGAGGGTAGAAGGGAAATCCAAGTATCTTCAGATTTAACAGATCCCGAGACTACCAGTGGAACCGATGCCATGTTATGGATACGAAATGAAGTATTGCCGGAGATTTTATCAAAATATCCTTCAATTACACCCTCCTACGAAGGGCAGAACAGGGAGGCTAACAAGTTAATAGGTTCCTTAGGTTTCGTTGGGCCAATTGTATTGTTCCTGATTTTTATAACCATAGCGTTCACTTTCAGAAGCATAAGCCAACCATTGTTGTTGATTTTTATGGTGCCTTTTAGTTTGACTGCAGTGGCATGGGGACACTGGATACATGGTTTTCCCATTAATGTACTTTCCATGTTGGGAATTATTGCCCTAATTGGTATTATGGTGAATGATGGTCTGGTTCTAATAGGTAAGTTCAATATCAATCTGCGTAGCGGGATGAAATTTGACGATGCATTATATGAAGCCGGTCGTTCTCGATTTAGGGCCATATTTTTGACTTCAGTTACTACAATAGCTGGTTTGGCACCGTTGCTTTTGGAAAAAAGCCGTCAAGCCCAATTTCTAAAGCCAATGGCCATTTCCATTGCTTATGGAATAGCCTTTGCCACATTATTGACTTTGCTTATGCTGCCATTGCTCCTATCTTTTGGAAATAATGTAAAGGTTTTGACCAAAAGGTTGTGGACAGGAGAAGAGGTTACCAAAGAAGAAGTGGAACGAGCTATTCGTGAAAAACATGAAGAAGAGGGGATGCAAGCAGATAGTATTCCTTTAAATGGAACCGATAGTAAAAACGTTTCTCATAATGGAGAAGAAACCTCAAAAGTTGTAGAAGAGACCACATAATGAAAAGCATTTTTTATACCGTATTCCTAACATTATTGTTATTTGGCCCGTTGGCTAATGCTCAAGACCAAGTGCTTACCAAGCAAGAGGCCATAGATTTAGTTCTAGAAAGTAATTTGGATATTCAAGTGGCCCGTAACATAAGAGTAATAGATGAGAACAATGCCAACATCCTCAACTCAGGCTATTTACCAAGTGTAACCGGAAATGCCAGTGGCAGTATTGACAAACAGGATTCTGAAGGTGTCTTGGGCAATGGTGATACTAGAACAGCAGAAGGAGCAGAAACCAGAAGGTACAGTGCCGCGGTAAATGTGAATTATACCTTGTTCGATGGATTGGGAAGATATTACAATTATAAGAGTTTTAAAGAAAGGTCACAACAATCAGAACTAGAAGTTCGCCAAACCATTGAGAATACCATTCTACAATTGTTTTCAGTCTATTATGAAGCAGCCCGTCTTACAGAAAATACAACTAATTTGGAAAGAGCTTTGGAGATATCCAAGGATAGGTTAAAAAGAGCTCAGTATCAGTTTGAATTTGGACAGAATACAGGTCTGGATGTATTGAATGCAGAAGTGGATATCAATACGGACAGTATTAACTTATTGAATTCACGTCAGCAACTTAGAAATACCATGCGGGACCTGAATTTAATTCTGAACAGGGAACTATCCTCGCAATTTTCCGCCGACACAACGGTCAATTTTGTCCCCGAGCTTCAGATGGAAAGCATGTTCAATGAAGCCCAATTAAATAATGTAAGGCTTCAAATTGTTGAAAAGGACCTTAATATGGGCCTTAATGATATTAGGGTGGCCAGAAGCGGATATTTGCCCACAATTGGTTTGACAGGAACGTATGGTTGGAACGAGTCCAACAATAACAGTCCATTGGCTTTTGTACTTCAAAACACGTCTACCGGAGTAACAGGAACGGTTAATCTAACTTGGAATTTGTTTGATGGAGGGTCTACCATTACCGGAATAAAAAATGCAAAAATCGCTTATAAGAATCAGGAAATAGCGAAAAAACAGATACAACTGGAGGTAGAAAGGGATATTCGAAACGCCTGGGATAGCTATACCAATTCATTATATGTTTTGGAGGTACAGGAGAAAAACTTGCAGACCAACCAAAACAACTTTAGACGTACCGATGAACGTTACAAACTTGGACAGGTAACTTCCATAGAATTCAGGCAGGCCCAGTTAAACTTGTTGAACGCGGAATTGGCCAAAAGTCAGGCCAAGTACAATGCTAAATTGGCCGAATTACAAATGCTTCAAATTAGTGGCCAGTTGCTCAATGTAGATTTTTAACTATGTACGAGCATTTTTTTCAATGTCCTTACTGTTGGGAAGAAATCTCCTTCTTATTGGATGTCTCTGTATCGCAACAGACCTATGTAGAAGATTGCGAGGTATGCTGCAACCCTATTGAGGCAACGGCCAAGTTCAACAACCAGGAACTTGTTTATTTTGATGTTAAGGAACTAGGGCAATAGAACCTCGCTCTCTATTGATAAATTCTTACATAATCAATTTCAAAGATATCTTCCACAAAATTTGCTGGTACATCGCCTCCCAAGTTGCCACCAATGGCAATGTTCAAGATTAAGTAATGTTCGTGATTATATGGTTTGTCATTAGTATTGGGCAGTTCAAAAACCAAAGTATCATCAACATAAGTTTTAATGCTCACACTATCCCACTCCATGGAATAGATATGATATTCGTTGGATGCATTGCGAACAGTTGTTTCTCCTCCCATGTTCCTGTATTCTTTAGTTTTTAGGTCACCCCAATGGAAATGGGATATCGTTTTGTTTTTGTCCCATCCAGTTTGTTCCATGATATCTATTTCTCCAGAGAGCGGCCAACCTACTTCGCCATATTGATTTCCATAATAGTTGCCCGTTTCGTTTACATTGGCTCCCAAGGTCCAAATCGCTGGCCACGTTCCTGCGCTGCTAGGCAGTTTTGCACGAACCTCTACGCGTCCGTAGGTAAAGATAAATTTAGAATTCAGCCTTGCCGAGGTATATTCTTTTGTGCTTCCGTTGTACGAATATTGTTCTTTGATGGCCTTGATTTTCAAGGTTCCTTCGCTTACATAGGAATTGTCTTCCCTATCGGTATAATGCTGTAATTCATCATTGTGCCATCTGCCATTGTTCGGAGGAATTATTTGATGATGCCATTTTTGGCTATCGGGTCTACCATCGTATTCAAATTCATCGGCAAAGACCAATGTCCTAAACTCAGTATCCCGATCTTGGCTTGTATAGACAGCTTCACCTTGCCCTATCAACCCAATAAAAATGAAAAATAATAAGATGAAAGTTCTCAACAGTTAAATTTTAATCATTTATCAAAACTAATATACCAAAATGATTTAAGGAGAATTTATGCTAAGTAAACCATGAAAGCAAAACTGTTCACAGTTATTGGGATGCTTTCTTTTTCCGTAGTTTTTGTGTGTATAAAATTGTAATTCCAATACCTGCGCCAATACAGGCTAGAACACCACCCACTACACTGGCATAGTTCACTCCGAGACCAAAGACCATGGGCAAGCCTCCAAAATAGGCACCCGAGGCATTTCCCATGTTAAATGCGCTTTGATTCATAGAAGAACCTAATTTCTCAGCACCTTTGGCAGCTTTAATAATAGCTATTTGAATTGGTGCAGTAATAGAAAAGGTGATAACGCCAACAATAAAACTGAGCACAAATAAGGCAATACTGCTGCTGGCAAAAATTGAATTTAAGACAAGCACCGTTGTCATGCAAAGCAGGCTTATGACCACTGATTTTATAGGGTTAAAGATTTCCACCATTCTTGCGCCCAAAAAATTACCAAAGAACATTCCAAGACCAGCGACTATCATAACATACCCAACGTTGGCTTCTGGCAGTTTTGTCACAGAAATAACCAACGGGGCGATGTAGCTGTACCAGGCGAAAAAACCACCGGTGCCCACAGTGGTCAAAGCAATCAATGCCCATAGCTTTTTATTTTTTAAACCTTGGGATGGACTTTGGGCTTTTGAATCATCTATTTTTTCCAGGTCATTTTTTGGCATCCAAAAATAGAGGCTGGATAAGGTTGCAATTCCTGCAATGCCAACTAACATAAAAGAATAGCTCCAATGCAATTCTTGTCCAATATAAGTACCCAATGGAACTCCCAAAATATTGGCAACGGTCAATCCGGAAAACATAATGGCCATGGCTTGGGCAGCCTTGCCCGGTTTGGACAAATAGCCTGATATCACCGCCCCAATACCAAAAAAAGCACCATGCGGCATACCGGATAAAAACCGAAAAACCATCATGACCCAATAGTTGCCGGAAAAAGCGGATATGGTATTAAAGACGGTAAACCATAACATTAGGAACAACAAGGCTTTTTTGGGATTCAAGTTGTTTGTGATGCGTGCCATTACGGGAGCACCGATAACCACTCCTAAGGCATAGACAGCAATAAAGTGCCCTGCTTTGGGTATGGATATTTCCATAGAATCTGCAATATTGGGTAAAATACCCATGATCACAAATTCCGTAAGACCTATACCAAATCCTCCTATGGCAAGAGATAAAAGCGCTTTTTTATTGGTGGGTCGAGAAGTGTTGTCCAAGCTTGTTTTCTTAAGATGCAAAGGTAAGTCCTAAGAAATGAAAGTGGTACAAGGATATTCGCTAAATTATATTTTGAATTGTCTTGGAAGAAAGTAAAAACAGCCTTGAGGATTGGACTAATTCAAATACATTCAAAAAATGAAACAAATACTTTTGAAAAGATATTTTGGGTTCAAGGCTGTTGTGAAGATTACTTTTTTTACCTACCTCTAAACTACGTCAACATTCGGTTCTTTTCGGAAATCCTCAACCGCTAGTACTCATCCCGATTTATAAGAACCATTTTCAGGTAAAAATAAAAGGCCCGTTCCAATTGGAACGGGCCTTTCTTTTGAACAATATGTAAAAATCAATTGATACAAGGTGATGGATTAGGTCCAAAAGGGCCTAAGACTTCACCATCCGGTGTCTCTATAGTGTAAACATGTTCTTCTTCAAACGCACCACTAGTGTACGAAATAACCAACTCACTTCCGTCCGGTACATCAACATTAAATGTTGCTGCATCACCTCCGGTAAATGTGTAGTCTGTGGTTACACCATCAATTTCAAAAGTGACAAAAGCACCATCCCATCCATCTCCAAAGAGATCCTGCATTTCAATGACCCAAGTTCCAGGGACAGTTGTTCCCGAAATTGGAGAACATTTGACCAGTACAATGAAGTTAAAGGCTTGTAATTGTTCTGGTTGACCAGTTACGGTGGCACTGTAGTTTTCTGCAGTTGTAACAGTACCATCAACTCCAGTGGATTTTCCTAAGAATCGGATAAAATCACCTCCAGAAATGTCGTCTACCGTTATACCCAAAGCACTTGCTATGTCCGTATAAGGGATGGAGATGTCACTAGGAAACTCCGTTATCGTTGCTAGTTGTACAGTATCTGTGGATACTCCTCCTGATTCCAAAGTCACACTTAACTCCCAAGAAGCAACATTGTCGCTTGCATCATCAACAGTTCCTGAAAGGCTTGAGGAGGCAAGGTCACCTTTGGCAACAATGGTCTGGTCCAGTACGATTCTTACATACGGAGCAGCTGAATCCTCCAGTTCGAAGACATTGAGTGGATTTTTGTCACTGTCCTCGCATGCTGCAATTCCCAAGGTCAGGAGAACAAGACCTAATATATATTTAAAGTTACTTTTCATCTGTATTGTTTTATAGTTAGAAATCAATCAACGAATCCTTCAGGGTTAGTGTCCCAGAATACTGGAGTACTTGGAGCACTTTTTTGTGTGATGTTCGTGTTGCTGTCCGCTGCGGTTTGCGAATACCACATGGATCTCAGGAATGTTCCTGGGTCTGGGGTGGTAAATGCAGGTGTCAGATTATCTGGTTGACCAGTTCTTCTGTAGGTGTTGTAAGCCTCTATTCCATTGCACCACAAAGCTATAAAGTACTGCTCTACGATAATACGAAGCTTGTCCGTATCGTCTCCGGCATCGTAATTGGCCAATATTTCCGCAACATGATTATCGATTGCGGTTGTGGTTGCCTCATATCCTGTACCACTTGCCAAAGGCGCTCCAAAATTTACCACGGTGCCTATGGACTGTCTGATTCCTGTTTCTAGATAGTCCCTGGCATTACCAGTTGTATTCAATGTCAATGATGCTTCCGCCAACATGAAATAGGTGTAGGATGACATTAGGATAGGTGATATACCTGCTCCTGCCAATCCTTCGCTTACAGCTCCGGAACCGGATACATTTCTAAAGGAATTATCATCGAACGGTCCCCCAACAGGATACGTGCCATGAAGTGTTCTGAAGGCGTCATCTGGTGGAATACCGTCATCATCTAAATGGTTTCTCCCCCAATACCCACTTAAACCATTGGTAGAGGGTACCAAACAATAGGGCTCTGTTGGATCCCACCAAGCTGGCAGCGATATTTCTGTAACACATTCTTTGGTAATCACATCGGCACCTGAAAAATCCTCTTGTTGTCGGTAAAAATAGTACCGTATTCTTGGGTCGGGTTCACCGTATTGATTGGCCATCAAATTCATGTAATAATTGGAGGTATAAAAATCCGAACTTGGTCCGGCACCATCATAGTTTGCATCAAAATAAGGATGTCTGCTATCTGGTGAGGCATTGTTGGTGCCCCACTGGAAGAAGAAATCATCAGAAGAATCAAGAATCAATTGGTTTCCGCTGATCAACTCGTTGATACGAGAAGTAGAGACCGATGCCCCAAAACCTTCTGCGCTGGCCAAACGTGTTTGCAAGTAAAGCTTTAAACGCATAGTATTGGCTACTTTTCTCCATTGACCTTCGTTACCGTTGTAAAAAAGATCATTCAATGGCAATGAGGTCTCATCTTTGCCAAGATTAGCGATAGCGTCCACTAAAAGCTGGTCCGCTGCCTGGTATATGGAAGCTCCTGAATCCACTGCGGGATTTAATATTCCTTCTCCACCAGAGACAGCTTCTGAGTAAGGTACATCTCCAAAGAAATCTACCATGGACATCATGATATAGGCTTCCAGAATTTGCCCAATGGCAATATGGGTAAACTGGCCAGCTTCTTCCGCTAGAGGGTTCATAGTTCTGATATCGATTAATGCTCTTGCATAAACATTGTCCCAAACCCTATCAAAATTTGATGGATCATAGTTCTCACGATAGGTTGGGCCAAAACCATGTTGCATTCTCACGGGCTCCATGCCAAATTGGCTGAGCCCGTTTTCTGCACGTCCTTCTTCACCAGAGTGGATTTGTGCTGTCATCAGTTGTATTTGATTCAAGAAGAAATCAACACTCGCCTGCGACGGATTTAATGCATTTGGACTCTCCACAACATCCAAGGAAGTGGTCTCACAGCCCAACATAACTGTCAGCGCAGCGATTATGAGACTTAGTATATTTGATATTTTTTTCATAATATATTTTTTGATTCTAGTTAGCTGCTTTTAAAATGATGCTCTTACTGTAAGACCATATCTTCTCGTTGATGGTCCAGTGAAGAAATCAATTCCTTGTCCATTACCAACACCTGTACTTGAAGAGTTGGTATCGTAACGAACATCGTCAGGGAAGTTCACCGCTTTGTACCATAGGTTGGAACCAGAAAGTGTTAAGGACAAACTACCGAAAGGTGTTTTATCCAACATTTTCTTTGGAATGGAATATCCCAGGGAAGCTTCTTGCAACCTGATAGTGGTACCATCAAAAATGTTTACTTCGTTTATACCACCGGCAAAAAAGGTATTGAACCCAAATTCGGTGGCAGAGATGGCAACATTATTTGGACTTCCATCAGCAAAAACTCCTGGTAGTACATAGTTGGATTCCCTGTGGATGGGATCATCTGCATCAACAACACCACGACCAATTAAACCTGCTGTGGTTACCGAGTAAACATCACCTCCGTGGCGATATTGTAGATTGGCCGATAGGGTAAAGTTTTTAAATGTTATTGTAGGGATAAGGGCAGTTGTCCAATCTGGGTTTGGATCCCCTATCTCGGTGATGTTATTGTCCACCAAATAACGCCCATTGCTACCTACTACTTTGTTTCCATTGTCATCTCTTTGGATTGTGCTTCCCAATAGTACACCAAATGGTCTTCCTTCCACAGCATAGTTTGCTGCTTCACCGGAAACGGCAAATGTCAGAAGAATGTTATTGGTGCCTTCGGCCAAGTCTGTTACCGTTGTTTCACTTGCTGTAAAGTTTCCGGCAAGGTTAAAGCCTATTCCAGCTTCACTTTCTCTTAGGATATTAAGGTCATAATCAGCTTCAATACCTTTTGTCTCAACTTCACCAATGTTTACAAAAGTGGAGCGGAAGCCTGTTGAGCTATCCAAAGTACGGTTGGTGATAAGGTCTGTAGTGGATTTTTGGTATAAACTCAAATTAAAATTGAGCCTGTTGAACAATCTAGTGTCCAAACCAATTTCCAACTCTTGTACTCTTTCTGGGGATAAATCTCTGTTACCCAGTACATCAGAAACAGTGTTTCCGGAAACTACATTTCCATTGGCATCCACAAAGGTTCTAGCACCTAATGAAAGTACATCCCTTGTGTTGAATGGAGTAGGGAAACCTGCGGAGGATCCATAACCCAATCTAAGTTTGGCATAGTTCAACACATTTCCTTGCAATGCAGGAAACGCTGTTGTTGGGATAAACGATAAGCTGGCCCCAGGGTAGAACAAGGAGTTGTTTTCCCTTTCCAAGGTAGAGGACCAGTCGTTTCTTCCAACGACGTTTAAATAAAGTAAATCTTTATAGGAGAGCGTGGCGTCTAAATAAACACCGACCAAATTCTCTTCAAAATTTTGGTTCAGATTTGCTCCGGAGAAAGAGTTGACAGAAGAAGGAGTGGTAAAGTTATAGTGTTCCAACACTCCAAATACCAATTGGCCTTGACTTTCTATACCATCTTGTGCGTAGGTGTCCCTTCTACTATTGGCGCCAAATGTTGCAGTCAGATTTATATCTTCTGAAAGACTTTTTTCTGCACTTAAGAGAAGGTCATGGTTCCAAATGGAATTTCTTACTGAGGTTGTTCTTAAAATACCTAATGTAGGCCCATCAACACCACCTCTATTCTGTCCGTAAGAGTTCAACTCGGTATAGGTGTCCAAACCTACTCGGTAGGTAAGGTTCATCCAATCGTTAATGGCATAACTCATGGAAACGTTTCCGGTAAAGCGGTCAGTTTCCTGTGCAGTTTTGGAATTTGCTACAGTCCAATATGGATTTTGGATATCGTTACCTGAACGATAGTATAGGCTTCTACCATCAACCGCTTGGAATGGAATATTGGTTAAATCAACACTTCTAGGGGTATATAAGACATCACCAAATATTGCAGAACCATTGAATGCGGCCCCACTACCGGTACTAACCGCGTTTGGTGGTGACTTGTACCCTGTTCTTGCAAAATTAAAGACTCCCGATACGGTGAAGTTATTGGATAAAGTGGCATTACCACCTAAACTAAAATTGTTACGAAGTAATTTGTTTCCTGGAGTAACCCCTATATCTTCAGTGCGTCCATAATTTGCGTTGAAGTTTACTTTTTCCGAACCTCCACGTACATTAACGGAAGTACTGTACACATAACCAGTCCTGAAAAATTCCTCTACACCGTTGTAAGGTTTATAAGGATATTCGTTGTCCAATAGGTCTTCATAACCTGCAATAAGGGACGGGTCTGCAATATAATTGAACGGGTGTCGAAGTAGTGCTTCTCCATTGGAACCAGTGCGAATGAACTGTCCCGCTGTGGCTATCCCATCATCATCTGTTCTGTCGAAACGGGGCCCCCAGTTACTAAAAAAGAAACCAAAGCCTTGGTGAAATCCACCTCCATAATTGTCCTGAAACTTTGGAAGTACTGCATTGGACATAAATACGGATTGGGTTACCGATACTTCGGTTTTGGAGGGCGCATCACCAGTTGCTGCACCTTTGGTGGTAATCAAGATTACCCCGTTACGTCCTCGGTTACCATATAATACGGTAGCACTCAATCCTTTAAGCACACTTACACTTTCAATATTGTTTGGATCTAGGTCCAAAAATCGACTGGATTCTGTGTTTCCATCCAAAAAGTTGGTCTGTGTATTTGTTCCAGAATCAAAAGGAATACCATCTACAATAAACAAAGGTTGGTTGGATTGTGTAGCGGACGAATATCCTCGAATAATGATGTTGGTACCTGAACCGGACATCCCGTTGTTCGAAGTAATATTGACACCAGCTACTTTTCCGTTCAATACACGGGCCACATCAGCTTCAGGTCTGGATTCAACCTTTTCGGATTCAACAGTGGTCACGGAATATCCCAGCGACCGTTTTTCCCGCACAATACCTTGGGCAGTTACTACTACTTCCTCCAGTTGGGATGCATCTTCTTCCATTTGTACATCAATAGTATTCCCGGCTCCAACGCTTCTTTCTTGTGTTCTTTGACCTAAATAGGAAAATACAAGAACATCTCCTACACTGGCTTCAAGGGCATAGTTACCGTCAAAATCGGATTGCGTACCCTTTACGGTACCCTTAACAATAATGTTTACACCGGGCAAGGGTACCCCTTCTTGGTCGGTAACCGTTCCGGTAACCGTTTTTTCTTGAGCATGGGCAAATGCTATCGATAGACACATGGCCAACAATGCTCCAAACAGTTTCTTTACTTTCATACGAATAAAGTTTTGTTAGTAATTTGAAATGAGTTAGGGCAACTGAGAAAGGTGGACGGCGCTAGGAAAATGATAGCTAATTCAAATAATACTTCTGGGAAGTGAACAAAACTCAATGGATTTTGTTTTTTTAAGAAGTAGAGCCTCTCACCGCCCTACCTTTACAATTGCATAACAAATCAACCTATATGAGCTGTAGAATAGGTACTTTTTAAACGGCAAGAACCTTAAAAACAAGGATGCCCATGGGGAAGTACCTTTTTTAACACCTCAGAATTAATTTTATAATCATTTGATAATGAGGCACAAAAAAACCTCCTGAATTTCAAGAGGTTTTTTTGAATAGCTTTAAGTGATTTAATGGGTGCGCTACGCCATTTGTATTTCCTGCTGTTGTCCAACGAATCCTATGTTTGCTGCAGCTCTATAGTCGTTGGGGTTTAGCCCGGTAATTTTCTTAAATGCGCTATAAAAACTGTTCTTACTGTTGAAACCTACTTCGTACATAATGGCCTTTACACTTAATGTAGGGTTTGAAACCAGTAGCTTTTTTGCTTCCTTTATTCTGTATTCGTTTAAAAAGGAATAAAAGTTTTTGGAGAGGTAGGTATTGATTACTTGTGACACTTTGTATCGATTTTCTTTAATATGTCCGGAAAGGATATCCAGACAAATAGTATTGTCCCTGTAGATCTTGTCCTCTTCAAAAGCTTTCTTGATTTTACTTTGAATAGCCAAGGCTTCTTCTTCCGTTAATCCAGATTTCTTGTACTTTTCATGACTGTTTAAGGGGTCAGTAGTCTGGTACTCCTGCCCAATGTACTTAAAAACGAGTTGTTTTAGTAGCCGTTTCATATGATTGATGATTTTTGATTGATGACTACTAGTTACTTAAAAAACCTTTGTTCTAAGGTGCTCCCGATAAGAATTTACCCTTGGTTTAGGTTGTTGAGATATTCACTGGGGGTAATTTGGGTGTCTTTTTTGAAAGCTTTGTTGAAAGAAACTTTGTTGTTGTACCCAACTTCATAAGCAATGTCAATAATATTGAGTTCATTTTCTTTTTCAAGAAGTTCTTTGGCTTCTTGAATACGATAGGAATTCACAAACTCTCTAAAGCTCATGTTGAAGTGTTCGTTAATGAGTTGCGAAGCATTGTGTCGGGTGGTGTCCAGTTTATTGGCTACCATGTCCAGATTTATATCGTTATTACGATACAATTTCTCCTTTTGAAAAAGGTCGCTGAGGTTTTGCTTCAGTTCATTGGATAAACTATCCGTTAGTCCTGACTTAACATACTTTGGAAATAAACGGTTTGTATAGGAGTAGAGTCCACTGAAAACATCGGGTTGAACATTCGCAGCATAGCCTATGTATAGTACCATGGCGCTCATTAAAACAATAGGAGCATGGTAGAATGTGCCGCTGTTTATTCCGGTAATAATGTACCCGCCATAAATCACATAGACTACCACGTAACTTATATGGATCGTATAAATGTTTTTTTGCCAGATCCTTGTTTTTTTACTTAAACCAGCTTTGTTTTTTAGAAGGATTAGGTGCACAAAATAGGCATACACTGCCAACGAAATTACTTTAAGCACAACCAACAATATTAATTTCGTGGAATCACCGGGGTTTAAACCTTCTTCCAATCTTTGTAACATGAGGTTTACTTTGTGCGAACCAGAAAAACCATAAACTGTTAAAAAGAGGTAGATGGTCAATACTACAGTGGGTAAAAAGTGCCAAATGTCTTTTTTGTTGAGGTCGGTTGACTTGGAGACTCTCTTATAATAAAGAAAAAGTAACGGGCCATATAAAAAGGAAGACCAAGTGGACATGAGGTAGGTATGCGGAAACTCAAATACATAATTAGTCTGGTTAACGCAAATATTTAAAATAAACAAGGAATGTATAAAGACAAAGGTGCTTATAAGAACCCTTGCTTGTTTGTCGATTTTCTTGTTGATTAACAAAACAAAGGTGACATAAAAACCTATAAGCGAAACGAAGAAATAGAATATAGACCATATCGTAAATTTTGGCGATACTGTTCCGAATAATTTCGCAAAACTTTGTTCATCTCTAATTCTATCAAAATCTTCGTGAAGTAGAAAGGTTGGCTTAAATTCTATATTAAAATAATCGTATATATAGGCAATGGACTCTTTCGGGTGGTTTAAAGCGGCTTCACAAAGCGCCAACTTTTTTAAGATGTGAATTTTCTGTCCCCTATTGGTAACGTCAAGGTTCTTTTTATAAAGAGAAACAGCTTCCTTGAATCTATGAATGTTGAAGTAGTAATCTGCCCGATCGATGGAATCTTTAAAACTTTCTGCTGTGGGCGTAGGTATACCCGCATAACCATTACTCACGGTAATGCCAAAGGCCAACATGGGGTTTAGCCATAGAAACATTAAGACAATGTATTTGGTAGATTGTCTCATTTTTGATTGATGATGAATTAGGCATCAACAAGTTATGAAAATAAGTTGTTAAAAACGTTAACAAACTATTAAAGTAGGTAAGCCCCGATAAAAGTTTACTTCTGTAATGCCGATAGGGACAAGGATTTCGCGAATACACATTAAAAAAGCCGAGAAAACGTTCTCGGCTTTTTTAATTCGCTAGTAGCGGGGACTGGACTCGAACCAGCGACCTTCGGGTTATGAGCCAAAAGGTATACTCTGCTATATAGGTGTAATATGTATCTAAATAATTGATAATAAGAGTTATATATATTATTAAATATTAGATGAGTTCATTTGAAATGATATTATTCTGTACTTATTCTGTACTATGATTTAATGAATCGCTTATCTTTGTAGTCTTAACTGGATTAATATGGCGAGTGTAAAAATTGTTCTCAGAAAAAATATGATCCGAAAGGATAAAACCATTCCTTTGGCGATACGTATTAGTGCGAATTACAAAACAAATTATAAGTGGTTAGGTGTTTATGTGCTTGAAAAAGATTGGGATCGACGCTTAGGACGAATAAGAAGCAGTCATCCAAATTATAAACGTTTGAATAATCATCTCCTTAAAAAGCTTACAGAAGCCAACGATTTATTTTTAAACTCAGAGAATAATTTAACTCCCAAGCAAGCCAAACAAAAATTAAAGGGTGCCAGTGGTTCTAAATCCTTTTTCTCTTTTGCTGCGGATCGGGTTCAGGATAAATATGAACGAGGAATTTTTTCAGTAGCTAAATCCGAACTTTCCATTCTCTACAATATCCAAGAGTTTCTAAATTGTGATTTATCAGAGGGTAAATTAACTGTAAAAACTGAGATTAGGAAAAGACGCATTATACGTATAAGCAAAGGTAGAAAGGGTGAATATAGTTTTTCGGATTCAATTAAGTTGTTTAAAAAGAGTAAGGATTTAATGTTTCAAATGATAGATGAAGCATTTCTTGAAAAATACAAAAATTTCTGTGCGATTTATTTAGACCAAAAGCCTCGGACTGTCACAAATCAGCTAATTTTTATACGAACGCTTTATAATAAAGCAATCAAGAATGGCTATGTGGACGCAAAATTTTATCCCTTTGGTAACGACAAAGAACAAATTAGGGTTGGAAACAGTCACAAAATTGGTTTAACCAAAGATGAAATTGTGAAAATTGAATCTTTAGTACTTGAACCAAACACCTCTATTTGGCACACAAAAAATGTATGGTTAACTGCTTTCTATTTTGCGGGAATCAGAATTTCCGATGTTGTGAAGCTAAAGTGGACTGATATTAAAGATGGAAGACTAATTTACATAATGGACAAAAACAAAAAGTCTGTAAGTTTATCCGTCCCAGATAAAGCAACAAAGATATTTGAAAGTTACAAGATGTTTAAAGCTGATAATGATGGATACATATTTCATTTTTTAAAAGGTGTCAACCCTAACAATGAAGAAGATATTTTCAGAAAAACGAGGAATGCGACGAAACTATTGAACAAGTATCTCAAAAGGATTGCTGTCCAATGTGGAATCGAAAAGCATTTAAGTAACCACATAGCTCGGCATTCCTTTGGAAATATAGCTGGGGACACCATCCATCCTTTAATGCTCCAAAAATTATATAGGCATAGTGATTTAAAAACCACCATTAACTATCAGGCCAATTTCATTCATAAAGAAGCTGATGAAGCTCTCGATAGTGTGGTTAATTTTTAGAACGTATAGTCTCTCCATTGAATTGAAATGGTCAATTTTCCATGTTATAAGTTAACTTTCGTCCATATTGAGTGACACGCTGGATAGGGCGGTCAATGTATACCACCTGCGGCGGATTAAACTGAGCAGTGCAAATCAAGTGCACGAGATCGACTCATTTTGGTGCTGAAGTTAACGTTTATTTTTAATTTTTTTCCTCATCGATTCCCCTTTTATGTCCACCCTGTGGGCCGAGTGCACCAGACGGTCAAGGATGGCGTCAGCGATCGTTTTTTCACCGATGACATCGTGCCATGCCTCCACGGGCAGTTGTGAGGCTATGATGGTGGACCTTTTGCCGTGCCTGTCCTCTATGATCTCCATCAAAGAGTGCCTGTTGATGTTGTCCAATGGTTTTAGGCCAAAGTCATCCAGTATGAGCAGGTCCTGTTTTTCAAGTTTTCCAATGAATTTTAGATAGGACCCGTCCGCCTTTGAGGTTTTGAGCAGGGTAAAGAGCTTGGCCGTGTTGAAGTACATGGTCCTGTACCCCATTGAGCAGGCCTGGTGCCCGATGGCCGAGGCCAGATAGCTCTTGCCGACCCCGGTGCTCCCGGTAATGAGCATATTTTCACCCTTGCGTATAAATCCACAGGAGGCGTAGCGTTGTATCCTGTTCCTGTCGATGTTCCTGCCGGGGCCGTAATCGATGGCCTCCATAACGGCACCGTACCTGAACCTTGCGGCCTTTGTCAGGCGCTCGATCTTGCGGTTGTGCCTATCGTCCCATTCGGACTGTACAAGATAGGCCACCAGTTCATCGTTGGTATAGTCCATGCTCTCGGGCGAGAGGCTGGTTCCAAAGGCCCTGAGCATCCCGTGGAGCCTGAGCTGTTTCATCTGTTCCAATGTCTTTGTGTTCATGTTGTCTGTTTTAATGTTTGTCATTTATAATAGTTTCCTCCCCTGATGTTATCGTGGTCCGGGACCTCGGAGGTATCCTCCGGGTCGTCCTCCAGGGTGTCCCACCCTTTTTTCAGTATCCGCTCCACCATGCTGTAATTATAGGCCCCATAGTCAGATGCCCGCCTACAGGCATTGTCCAGCCGTTGGTCGCCGACCTTCTTGGCCAGGTGCAGTATGCCCATGCAGGACTTATAGGATTGTTCCGGATGTTGTTTCTTGTCGAGTATCCCGATGATGTACCCCTTGCAGTTCTCGCCGATGTGGGCGGCCCAGGAGATGAACTTCTCACTGCTCCATTCGCTGACGAACCTGTGGTGGGAGGGCATATGTTCCGCTGCGGTGGTATAGCCGTAGCGTTGCCGCTTCCTTTCATGGACGGCCAAACGTTCGTGCCTGTGGTATATCTCCACGAAGCTGTCGGTGTAGACGATCTTCACCTGTTTGCCGATGTGCCTGTAGGGAACACTGTAGTAGTGCTTGTCCCTGCCAAGGTAGATATGACTGTTCTTGTGGACCGTTCCCTTTGCATAAGATCTTATCTCATATCGTTTCAATGGAAGGGGGCCGAGCTCCGGCACCTCCACTTCCCGGAAGAGGGAACACCTGGAGTATTCCCTTCCCCTGAAGGAAACATTGTTATGGGCCCTTAGCAGTTCGAGGATGGCCCTGTTGATCTCGCCCAGACTGTGGAAGGTGGTGTTGCGCAAAGGGGCGAACACCCTGGTATAGACAATGCGCACCGCGTTCTCCACGATGGCCTTGTCCCTTGGCCTGTAGGCCCTTGTCGGCAGCACGGCGGTATCGTAATGCTCCGCAAAATCGGCAAAGGCCTCGTTGACCTTCGGCTCGTAACTGCTGCTCTTGGTAACTGCGGACTTCAGGTTGTCGGTCACCAGGGCACGGGGGACCCCGCCATAGAACCACAGTGCGTTCTCGGTACATCGCATGAAGTCCTCCAGTTTCTGGCTCCGACAGGCCTCCACGTAGGTGTAATGGCTGCTGCCCAGTACGCACAGGTATACCTCGAGTTCCTGGATCTCTCCCGTATACTTGTCCGTTATATGGAGCTTTTTGCCCGTAAAATCGATGAAGAGCTTGTCGCCCGCCTTATGGGTGAAGTGCATCACTGGCGATGTCTCCTTTGTCCATTCACGGTACCAGTACCTGAACTGGGAGAGCTTGAACCCGTCCGGGTGCCTCGCATGATACTCTTCCCAGAGCAACTGTCGCGTGACCCCCGTTTTTCGGAGTTCCTTGTCAAAATAGGGGAAGTACCGCTCTAAGGTCCTCAGCTGTTCGCTCTTGGGCTTTTGGTCCGCCTTGAAGAGCCTATGGATCTCCTCCAGGGTCATCTCCGAGACCTCGTAGGGCGTCAGCCTGTAACACTTGAAGAACTCGATGTACTTGGCCACCGTGTTGCGGGAGATGCCAAGTTCCTTGCTGATGCGTCGCTTGCTGGCCCCCTCGCCGTACAATTTGTAAATCCTTTTTGCCTTGCGCATATCTATCTGTTTGTTCGCCATGGTCTTTTTTACAAAAGAAACCATCGCAACACTCAAATAGAATCGATCTTTTTAGTGGCTCACTTTCATCCGCCCCACTATGCTCACTTTGGTCCGCCGCGGGTGGCTCAGTTTAATCCGCCGCAGGTGGTATAATATGCCCGTTTTTTGCAACCAATCACCTCGAACATCAAATTTTAGGATTGGCATTAAAGATTATAGCGCAATTTTCCAATGGGACGTATCTCTATTCCAAATGCAAGACCGTACAATTGGATTTTCCAGAAGTGGACCTCATAAAACCTCATCCGTGGCTTTTTTCAAAATTGGTCTACAATCGAAAGAACAAAGCCTATAAAACCGCACTGGAAATTGCTAGGATTATCATCCTTAATTTTGCTCCTAGTGTTTCTTCTGGTAATGAGAAGATGCTGGCACTCTTATTTGACATGAATAACTTATGGGAGGAATACGTGCTCGTAAAATTGAAATCGTTGAAAATTGAAGGGCTTAAGGTTATTGGACAATCCTCTAAACGCTTTTGGCACAATGTCTCTATCCGTCCTGATATAGTCATTCAAAAAGATGATGAGGTGTTTGTAATCGACACCAAATGGAAACATATTCAATCCAACAAACCCTCAACCCATGATCTTAGGCAAATGTTTGTTTATAATCGATATTGGGGGTCTTACAGGGCTTTGTTGCTGTACCCTTCCAACAGACTGGAAAAACCATCCTTTAAGCCTTTTAAAGAAGAACAGCAAGAATGCGCAGTTGGAAAAGTCAATATAATTGAAAATGATAGCTTGAAAAGCAACTTGGGATATGACATTATCAATTGGCTAACAAAATAAACGTAAATCAATTTATTAAATGCTTTCAATTTTTTGTTCCGCTCACGGGACGAAAATTGTAAAGCAAGAGGATAGCGCGCAAGCGCGGCGCTATTTATTTATTTTCCTTCGGAAAAGCCCATTTTCACTGTTTTTTTCAAAAATATTGAATAATGAAGTTTAGTGCATTTTTGACTAAAAAAGGCATTCAGCCCAGTAAAATCAATGGATTTTTGACTAAAAAATGGCTTTTTGGAGTCTAGTTGAAATTTCTAATGAAGACACTAATTTGTTTAATTAATTTTGTAGACCGATTTTCCATTTTTGATGAAAAAATGCTCTCAGCCCAGTAAAATCAATGAATTTTTGATGAAAAAATGATTATTGAAGGCTTTAGTCAAATGTTATTATGAAGCAATTCTTTTGACCGTCTTGACTTTCTTTATAGATGCCATTTTAGCGTAAAAACAAATTCAGCCCGGTAAAACCAATTGATTTTTAGCATAAAAATCAAAAATCAGTAACTTCTTTGGGCCAGAAATGCCTAGTTCATTCCCCTTTATTGGTTTTCTTCTCTTCCCTGTAGAATAGGTTCAATTGGTCCATTAAAGCCTCTTCACCGACCGGCATCAAACGGTTGGCGATGGTCATCGCTTGATGGATGAATTCCTTCTCGTTCCTGTCCATTACATCGTCAGAGCCAAGATCGGGATTTATTGCCCGCATGGAAAGGTATAACAATGCGCGAACGGTCAATAACAGATCGGCATGACCGTCAAGGTAAAAGAAGGTGGGTTGGAACTTGTCCTTGAACCAGGGATGTGGGACCAAGGTAGGGGAATGGTCATTGGAATGATGCCTCAAATTCTTTAGGAGCTTTTCTTCGTTTGGGCTCATGATGTGATGGATTTGAATTGACTTATGGGATTACCTGTTTTTATGTTTCGATAGCATTTCATCCAGTTTGTCCATATAGTACATTTGACTATCTGGAAGGATGCTCAGCACAAGTTCTAATACTTGGGTAATACTATCCTCCTTTGAGGCATTATTGTTTTTAGGGGCCAACATCATCCCATCACTATCAAGAGCGAATACACAGAGCTGCAATAAGCTTCTTATCTGCATCAAAAGGTGGTTGTTGTCCCTGACCTCGAAGAAGACATGGTTTCCATTGGGATCAATGGACTTTTTGTTTCCAAGCAGCCCGGTAAGATTTTTTCTAAGCTTTTGTATTTCCTTCAAGGTTTTGAGTTGCTTCTTTTTGTGTTTCATTGCTTATGGTTTTGGGTTGACAATCATGCTTATTCTTTCAAAAGGAGTTTTTCTATTCGATCGTAACTGTCCAATTGGTCATCTGGAAGAATATCAATGACCAATTCCAGTATGGTGATCACTGCATCATCCTTGGATAGAAAGGGAAGTCTTGGGGAATCCAGTTCGTTTTCATTGTCAATGGTGGACATGCATAACCGCAGAAGGCAAGAGATGACATAACGCAGTTCAGAATTGTTTTCCACTTTGAACACTACTTCTTGGACTTGCGGTTTGTCCTTCCCATGATACCTTCGTTTTCTTGGGTTCAACACACCGATCACTTTGTCCAATAGTTCCTTTTCGTTGATTTGGCTTTCCTCGCTCTTTTCCATGGCCTCCTTGTTAAGTTGTGGTTTCTTTATCGGAAAGCATGAGTTCCCGCATTTCATCCAGAAAGTTGCCCTCTTCCAAGGGGATGAGGTTCTTAGCAAACTCCAGTACGGTCTTTACATCCTCTTTAATGTTTTTGATGTCCAAGGTCATATCACATTGCTCGTCCAAGGCCAGGATACATACATTAAGGGTCGATCTCAAAGTGTAGAACAGGGAAAAGTGACTGTGGATATAGACATGGTTGAGATAATATCCTTTTTTGGTCCTTCGATTTGCTGGTCGCATCATTTCAAAGTTTTCCTTGCTCAATTGCCTAATCGTGTCCAGTAGGTTGGGCTCTTCCATTTTTTGAGGTTCAAGGGAAGTCTTTTTTCCACTTGTACTAAGAGTTTGTAAAAGTTCAAGTTCCTCTTGGAACAATTGCCTGATTTCATTCAAGAAACTTTCAAGCTTTAGTTCCAAAATGTCCAACTGGTCCCTTTCAATATGGAATGAGTTTTCATACCTTGAACTGGAATAAGCCCTATCCAATAGTTCCAACAACTCCATTTCTGCATGGTCATCAAGGTTGAACATTCCCTTTGTTCGGTATATGTTCCTTTCCAAGAACTTTTGATGGACCTCTATCTTATGGCAGATTTTCACTTTTCCACAAAGAAAGCCTTCCAAGACCCGGTACCCTAATTCGAAGCCTTGATGGGCCATAAAGGCAGCTTGGGAAAGGTTGCCCTCTGACTTAAAATATTTGAACCCTTTTTCAAAAGCCAAACTGCCTTCCAAGAATCTCCAGAAGTCCTCCTCAATGATTTTCTGGACTTTCCCATTTGTTAGGTCTACATATTGGTTCCAAGGAAAGCCAATATCCCGATTTCCAAAGATGAGATGTTCAGTCCTACAATGGTTGAAGAAATAAAGATTGCCGTTAGCCAATTCCACTTTGGCGTAATCATGGGAAAAGATATTGAGGAAATGATCTTGATGATCGAGAAACAACCCTTGGACAATGGGAAGGAACTTGTTGTTTATGTCATTTTTCGGTGCATCAATAATGATGTTCCACCTGTATCTAAAGGTGTTCTTTTTTTCATGTCCCTTGTTTAGATAGACCTGTACAACATTCGGAATTACTTTGATAATATCCGATAAAAGCCCCTGAATCTGGGGGTCAAGATGTTTCTTTCTTTGCGTTAAGGAGTCCATATATCGATATTTTTAAGGTGATATTCAATCCAATTGTATAGATTTTCTATACGAAAGTATAAAATAAATACTCTTTTTCTATACCAATTGGATAAAATTTTATATAGGTGTAGCTAAAATCTATCTTTATGTATCAAAATTTTACATTATTAAAATGACAGACCTAGGATTATATTTGGCCAAAAAGTCCATCAATAAAGCGGAAGTGGCGAGAAGAACAGGTATAAGTAAATCAAGGATTAGTCAATTGAGTTCCAACCCGACCACTAAACTTAGGGCGGAGGAACTCTACCTTATTTCATTGGCCATTGATATAGACCCCTGTGAAGTGATGAAGGAATTATATGGAAATGTAAAGCTTCCTAATTGAGGTTTTACCTCGCTCAGTAAATTAGTTTCGGTAAGTATTTGGGCTTGCAGCACTTCGCTACGCTTCGTTCGCCATTACTTGATTTTCGTTTGAAAGCTACTTTTGTAGGATATGTTAAAACAAGTACAGGTTAGTTAAATGGATTTTTCAGAGATAATTAAACAAATCATACAGTCTACCTTATTTAGAGAAGGGTTAGAAAGAATTAGTGATAACTATTCTAACTTGAAGCAGGAGAACCATATCCGGGATTTGATTTTGGAAGAACTTAACCAGAGATTTGAACAGACCTTTTTTAAAGCATTTGCAGAACATCCTAGAATAAATAATACTAGGGTAGACCTGAGTATAATCAATCAAAAGGATACTTCGAATCCATTTAAAATTGAATTCAAATATCAGTTTAGTGGAGATTATAAAAAATTATCTGATTACCGATTTGTAATTAGAAGAGATTTTGAGGAGAGACAATCCGACTTGTTCATTCTTGTAATTTCCCATTGGGACCGTGAGAAAAAAAGAAGTTTTGATAATCTATGGGGGATTAAAACAGACCTATCTAAAAACATTGCCTCCCACTCAGACTGGAAGGATAATATACTCAATAGTTTTCGGGGGTTTGAAAACACTGAACTTAAGACGATAGAAAAAATAGTAGTTCAGACTCCATTTAGAGCGGAATACTATTTTTATTTGTTAGGAAGAACTTAGAATTTGACAAACAATAGACAAGCCAACAATTTTTCTGCGGCCAAACAAAGCCTATAAAAGGTACTTTTATAGAAAAGTAACTATCATTTGATATCAAATGAATTTAATCGTTAAGGACTTTAATTTTGATAAAAGAAGTTCAGTAATTCTGTACTTATTCTGTACTGAGGACAAAAAAGAAAGGCCCCCGATTTCTCGGAAGCCTTGCCTGCTCTAGTAGCGGGGACTGGACTCGAACCAGCGACCTTCGGGTTATGAGCCCGACGAGCTACCTACTGCTCTACCCCGCGGTTATATAACTTTCTGACTGACAATCAGTTAATATTAGATTAAATTTCATCAAATGTCCACGCCGTATGCGTTTCCGTATGCGGAAACAGAACAATAAAGGTACTATAAATAAATGTAATCTCACAGGATTGATATGTTTTTTCAGGACTAAATATGGTTTCCTCCTTTCCATGAATGGTTTTCCTGACAATTGCAACTCGTTGACAATTGCTAAGAGAACTCGAACTCATGTATTCATTATAAAGGGCCTTGTGCTCGATCTTCCCATCGACCTTTACCTTGTAGTGCATCGCATCGAGCCATACGATGCAATAGAGGGGCTCCAGGGGACGGTTCTGCCACGCCTTTACTCGGGGACGATCGGATCGGTGATCTGGCTTAGGACCGTATGGGAAATCTCCGTATCGTACATCTCCTTTATTTGGGACGAGATGCCCCGGTAACTGATCCCAAGGCCGTAGAGGCCGATGATTTTCTCCGATAGATTGTTAGATGGTCTGGCGTTTTTTCACCAGCTCCGGTTCAAAGTTGCTCTGGCGGTCCTGCAGGGTATCGATATCGAAGGTCCCAAAACCACTTTTCAGCGTCTTTTTTCCCTTGCCATTGCTTTTGTTGCACTTGGTGCGCTCACCCTCGTCCAGATGGTCGTCCATCTCAGCCTCATGGGCCTTCTCGATCACATTCTTCAGAATGGGGGCAAAAGCGCCTCCCTCACCGAAAAGGTTCTTGCCCGACATGAACTGCTCAAGAACCTTCTTTTCAAATTCTGTCTGTTCTTTCTTTGTCATAGTACTGTCTGAATAAAATTAATACTTCTAATCTTTTTCAGACAGAGTTCAGTTTACAGTCTCGGAATTTCTTCCGACCATGACTGGGGCATGCCCCCGCTATTTTTCTATTTACACACTTTATGAGATAGTCCTGAAATTTTCCATTCTAGCCCTAAACAGTTCTTAATGAATCTATAAGAGTAATAAAAATATTCAGTCATTTTTTATTTCTTTACCAACAATTTGCACACTTATCCCTTTTTCTTCTAGTTTTTTTAACATTTGCTGCGATATATTTTTATCTGTTATAATTAAATCAATCTTATTTAAAGGGCAGATTTTAGCAAAACTCCTTATACCAAATTTTGATGAATCAGCCAAGACAATTAGCTTATTGGAGGAGTTTATCATTCTTTGATTAAGCCGAGCCTCTTCTAAATTAGATGTAGTAAGACCGAACTCCAAATCAATTCCATCTACACCCATAAACAACTTACTACAGGACATATTATCCAAAAATTGAATAGCATAATCTCCAATTACAGAAAATGAACTTTGTCTTACAAACCCTCCAAGTTGCAAGACCTTTACTTTTTTATTTCTACTAAGTTCCAAGGCTATATTCAAAGAAGAAGTCACCACAGTTAAACACTTCTCAGGATCCAAGGCTTTGGCTAATGCCAGCACACTTGTTCCTGATGCTATGATTATAGAATCGTTATTTGATATAATAGCTGAAGCCGCATTGGCTATTCCCGTTTTTTCGATAACGGAAATCTTCTCCTTTTCAATGACTGACCTGTCATTGGCGTAGGGGTTTTTTAGCGAAGCACCCCCATGGGTTCTAAATAGTAACCCTTTTTCCTCCAAGAATTTTAAATCTTTCCTAATAGTAACCGCCGAAACTCCCAATATCATGCACAAGTCTAAAACTTCCACATGTTTATCCTCGTCTAGCTTATCGAGTATAGTCTGATGCCTTTTCATAAGAATAAAAATATGGGCAAAGATAAAGAAACGAAACTATCCTTTCAAAAACACAATATTCAAACACCAATTAGATCTACGATTTAACTAAAAATACAACCAATATATTCATTATATATCAATATTATGTTTCGTTTATTTTCATGTTGAAGATAATTATATATATTTGTTATATTATCGAAACCAAATGAAACATATGAATAATAATATATTTAATAGAAGTGTAATAACGAAACAATTGGAAATAGTTGGTAATTGGGATGTAATTGTGATTGGCGGAGGGGCGACGGGATTGGGCATCGCTCTTGATAGTGTTACCAGAGGATACAGAACTCTATTGTTAGAACAGGTGGATTTTGCAAAAGGAACTTCCAGTAGAAGTACAAAACTTGTGCATGGCGGAGTACGTTATTTGGGACAGGGACATATCGATTTGGTAAAGGAAGCCTTGTATGAAAGGGGGCTACTTTTAAAGAACGCTCCGCATTTGGCAAAGAACCAAACCTTTATCATTCCAAATTATAGCTGGTGGAATGCAATTTTTTATACTACTGGACTTAAGGTTTACGATTTTTTGTCTGGGAAACAAAGTCTAGGAAAATCTACATTTATTTCCAAATCCAAAGTATTAAAAAGAATAAAAACCGTCAACAAGATAAAATTAAAAGGAGGCGTTAGTTACCAGGATGGTCAATTCGATGATGCTCGTCTAGCCGTAAACGTTGCCCAAGCTTGTATAGAAAGAGGCGCTACTGTATTGAATCATTTTAAGGTAAATGAATTACTAAAAAAACACAATGGAACAATAAATGGTGTCGTTGCTACAGATACCGAAACTAAAAGAACATACCACTTAAAGGGAAAAGCGATCATAAATGCTACAGGTGTTTTTGCTGACGATATCCTAAAAATGGATAAATCCACAGGCAAAAATATGATACGCCCTAGCCAAGGAGTGCATTTGGTATTGAACAATACTTTTCTGCCTGGCGCCGATGCTATTATGATACCAAAGACCGATGACGGTAGAGTTTTGTTTCTTGTACCATGGCATGATAAGGTTATTGTAGGAACTACCGACACTTTATTGGATGAGCACAGTCTCGAACCAAAAGCTTTGGAGGAAGAGGTCGACTTTATCCTTTCCAACGTTAATGCCTATCTGTCTAAAGAAGTGAGCCGAAAAGATGTACTTAGCATATTTGCAGGGCTAAGACCTTTGGCTGCACCACAGGATGAATCCGAAAAAACAAAAGAGATATCAAGAAGCCATAAAATAGTGACTTCCGATTCCGGATTAATATCTGTTATAGGAGGTAAGTGGACCACTTTTAGAAAGATGGCCCAAGATACTTTGGATAAGGTAATAAAAGCAAAAATGTTACCTGAAAGGAAATGCATCACTCAAGACTTAAAAATACATGGAGCAAAAGAAACCAATGACTGGAGCAACCATTTATATGTATATGGTAGTGATCAGGAAGGTATTCAAAAATTAATACAGGAAAACCCAAAACTGGGAAAGAAAATACACATTAATGCTGCATACGTACAAGCAGAAGTTATATGGGCCGCAAGATTTGAAATGGCAAGAACCGTAGAAGATGTCTTGGCAAGGAGAGTAAGAATGTTATTCTTAGACGCACGGGCTGCAATTGAATCCGCACCTATCGTTGCCGAACTATTAGCGCAAGAACTTAACAAAAATAAAAATTGGGAACAAGAACAAGTGCAACAGTTCTCTAGAATAGCAAGTCATTACGTACTAGGTCAGACTGATATTCCCCAAAGAACCAAAGTAAAACAATAAAAATCAATCGACTCTTTTAGTTAACATTAATCCGAAAAGGGTTAAACCTTTTCACTAACTCACTTTTTAAAATGGATAAATATATTCTTGCCCTTGATCAGGGCACAACAAGTTCACGTGCTATACTTTTTGATAAAAAAGGTAACATCATATCTGTTGCTCAAAAAGAATTCACCCAATACTTTCCTAAACCGGGATGGGTAGAACATGATCCTATGGAGATTTGGTCAACACAAGCAGGGATCGCAGCAGAAGTAACAGTAAAAAAAGGATTAAATGGCTCTAATATTGCTGCCATAGGGATTACCAATCAAAGAGAAACTGTTGTAGTTTGGGACCGTAAAACGGGAAAACCAGTTTACAATGCCATCGTTTGGCAAGATAAGAGAACTTCGGCATACTGTGACGAACTAACAGTCAACGGAAAAACAAGTCTAATTAGTTCAAAAACAGGTCTGGTTATAGATTCTTATTTCTCCGCCACCAAAGTAAAGTGGATTTTAGATAATGTAGAAGGCGCAAGAGCAAGAGCGGAAGCTGGTGATCTTATACTAGGAACCATAGATACTTGGTTAATATGGAACTTTACCAAAGGAGAAAAACACGTTACCGATGTTACTAATGCCTCAAGGACATTAATGTATAACATTAATACGATGGAATGGGACGATGAACTTTTAGCCCTGTTTACTATACCAAAAAGTATGTTGCCAGAAGTAAAGCAGTCTAGTGAAGTATATGGTTATACTAAAACTACTGTTTTTGCAACATCCATACCAATAGCCGGTATTGCAGGAGATCAACAAGCAGCCTTATTTGGCAGTATGTGTATTAGAAAAGGGATGGTGAAAAATACTTATGGGACAGGATGTTTTATGCTTATGAACATTGGAGACCAACCTCAATTGTCTGAAAATAATCTTTTAACTACAGTGGCATGGCAAATAGACGGAAAAACACAGTACGCTCTAGAAGGCAGCATATTTGTAGGGGGCGCAGTAGTGCAATGGTTGCGAGACAGTCTTAAATTTATAAAAACTTCAGCTGATGTGGAAAAACTGGCCAATGAGGTTACTAGCTCAGAAGGAGTATGTTTTGTTCCTGCCTTTGCTGGTCTTGGCGCACCGCACTGGAATCAATATGCACAAGGTACTATTTTTGGATTAACTAGAGGTAGTACAGATGCTCATATTGCACGAGCGGCATTAGAATCAATCGCATATCAAACAATGGATATTCTTAAGGCCATGGAGGCAGATACTGATATTTCTATCAAAGAGTTACGTGTAGATGGTGGTGCTACTGTAAACAATATGTTAATGCAGTTTCAAGCCGATGTCCTGGACACAGTAACTGTCAGGCCTAAAGTTGTTGAAACTACTGCAATGGGAGCAGCTTATCTTGCCGGTCTTGCTGTGGGATATTGGAAAAACATAGACGAGATTCAAGAAATTTGGCAAGCGGACGTACACTTTAAACCTTCTCAGGATAGAACTGAAACGGAGGAGGGAATTAAACGCTGGTATAAAGCAATTGATGCGTTAGAACATTGGACTAAATAATTATAATTTAATTAAAATTTTAAAAAATGACACCATTTATAGCAGAAATTATAGGAACGATGTTCCTAATTACACTTGGGGGTGGAGTTGTCGCCAATGTAGTATTGAACCAAACAAAGGGGAATAATAGCGGTTGGATCGTAATTACCACAGGCTGGGCATTAGGAGTATATGCAGGTGTAGTAATCGCAGGACCTTACAGTGGGGCGCATCTTAACCCAGCGGTTACCATTGGGTTGGCCGTTGCAGGTAAATTTCCTTGGGAATCAGTACCCATATATCTACTAGGAGAAATTATAGGGGCTATGTCAGGAGCCCTTATCGTTTGGATCGTTTACAGAAACCACTTTGAGCAAACCGAAGATACAGGCCTAAAAAGAGCTGTATTCTGTACCGATCCGGCTATTAGAAAACCCCTAAACAATCTGATCAGTGAAATCGTTGGCACATTTTTTCTTGTGTTTGCTATCTTTTTCTTCACTGATGCGAGTTTTCAGCAGAACGAAACAGAAACTATCATAGGTATGGGGTCCATAGGAGCAATTCCTGTAACGTTCATAGTTTGGGCCATTGGTCTTTCTTTGGGCGGAACAACGGGATACGCCATTAATCCAGCAAGGGATTTAGGTCCAAGAATAATGCATGCGATTTTACCAATAAAGGGTAGTAGTGATTGGGGATACGCCTGGGTCCCTGTTGTAGGTCCAATTATTGGAGGTGTGATCGCAGCAGTTTTATATGGAGTAGTAATATAATCAACAAACAATTAAACTCAAAATTAACTTTAAAAATGAAAAAGGCAATACAGCTACTTTTGGTAGGATTCATATCGATACAATTCGTTTCAGCACAACGATCAGAAATCAAAGATAGCCCATTAGATTTTACGGTAGATTTAAAATCAAATCATTTGTGGAGAGGTATAATAATTACCGACAAACCTATGTTAGCTGTTCAAACTATAGTTTCTTTAAACAAATCTGGTAGTTTTACGACAGGCTTTTGGGGAGGAATGTCTTTTTCAAATGAAAGTGATGGATCTTATTATAAAGAAATAAACTATTATGTCCAATATGCTAATAAAGGATTCTCTATTGGATTATGGGATTTATTCAACACAAGAAGAGTTGATAGTCCTGATGTTTGGGATTATGACAAGGAAAGTTCAGGACACTTATTAGACCTAAGGACATCTTACAACTTTGGAGAAAGCCTCCCCTTGTCTATAGAAGTAGATTTGCTTTTATTTGGAAGTGGGGATTCTCAATATTCCGACGATTTGGATTTTGAGCAGCGGTATTCTACTTACATTCAAGTATCTTATCCATTGGCGAAAGAAGCAAAAGTCAATTTAAATGGATTTGTAGGTACTGGATTTTCATTGAATGGGGATACTCATTTATATGGAGATGGAGAAGAAAATTTTGACGTGGTAAGCATTGGGCTAACAACCTCGAAAACAATTAAATTAGGAGATTATAACTTACCTGTTTCAGCAACAACATTATGGAATCCTTCCTTAAAGTTTGCTCGGGTACAATTAGCAGCTAGACTATTTTAATGATTTTCAACTAAACAAACCGCCCGAGATGTCATTTTTAGTCGATTATTTTCTTGAAAATTAACAATATGTTGCCTCTATTAGGGAATGCAAAAGAAAAACAGGAAATAAAATGATTAAAGAGATTAGTAGCACCTAATGTGTGTAAAGTACAAAATAGCGGGACCTATTCCCGCTATTTTTTTATTTAACAATAAATATATACACATTATAAAGAAAAAAGATTTGTTCAACGGTGACTTTTTAAAGCCGTTCAAGACAAGAGGTGAACTTACAACCATATATCTAAAGTCCATTCGCGTCTTTTTATATGTCTAATAAAGCAAGGACTAGGATCTCCTCTCTATGAACTTGGACACCTAATGAATTAACTGTTACCTTCAAGTATGTGCTCTAGGAGTCCAAAACCCAAATTTGTGTTGCCCATCAAAACAGAAATTCCTGAAGATATGTGGAACGAAAAGAACAAAAGAGATGAAAAGTATCTATTACTATGCTCCTACCCTAAGCACAGCAAAAGCCGCTCTCGAGGACTTTGCTATAAATGGAGGCATAAGTATTTCGACATCATCAAAAGCTTATAGGACAACTTGACACTTTTTATGAATTCCCAATACCTCATTTCTTTTTAAATTACACACTTTACAGTATAGTGTTATATTAACCAAGTATCTGGGTTTTTAGACGTGAAAATTAGAATGAAAAACTACGAAAATTTAAAAGACACGCTTTCCTTTTATAATATAGATTGTAACAATTCATTTTACATATCAACGGGCGAATCTATTTTTAAATTTCCTGAAAAGCCTTTTCGGATGGACTACTATGCTTTTTGCATTTGTACTCGAGGAGAAATTGATTTGGAAATTAATACAATTAAATATAAAATAAGTGTAGGCAGTATTATTTGTTCATCACCTTCAACAATAGTTCATTTTCTTAATTATACTAATGACTTTCACATGCAGTTAGTGTTTTTCAAGAAAAATTTTCTGTTGTCCAATATTTCAGATCCTTTTATTATAGAAAAAATGGAACTGTTTCAGAATGATTCATATTCCATCATTAATACTTCAAAAAAAAACACAGAAGTCCTATTAGATATCATTGACAAACTAAAGGATAAAGAAAAAAAAATAGGTAAGTTTACCAACCAGATTATCCGCACTCTAATATTCCATCTCCTCTTAGAAATTGCAGAAATATATCATAATGTAGCTCCTGATACCATCGAGAGTAAAGATCTTCAAAAAAATATCTACTTTAAATTTAAGAAACTTGTTCAGGAAAATTTTTTATTACAAAAATCTGTTCAGTTCTATGCGAACAAATTATGCATTTCCAATAAATACCTAATAGAAATCACTAAATGCACAATAGGTAAAACACCTCACCACATCATAAATGAAGCCATATTAAAAGAGGCGATTGTTTTATTGGGTAACCCTGACTTATCAATCTCTGAAGTTGCCTATAAACTTCGGTTCAATTCTGTTTCGGCCTTTGGGAGGTTTTTTAAACGGCAAACCACTTTCTCTCCTTCAGAACACAGAAGTGGTAAAAAAAATGAAGCCACCAATATTTGAGGATACAATTTCTGAATTTCGGGATATATCAGATTCAGAGGTATTGATAAATTTGTAAAAAAAAATAAAACCATCTAAAATGGATAAAATAACAAATAGTTTACTAAAAACCCTAATACTCGGCACCATGTTTTTTTCTGTTTTGAGTATGTTTGCCATTCCCTCTCCCAGAAAACAAAACCAAGGTGAAACCACAATATTAAAACATGTAAAACATGGTTATGTTAATTCAGGAGGAGTAAATATACATTATGCCGAACTAGGAAATGGCCCACTTGTAGTAATGATTCATGGATTTCCTGATTATTGGTATACCTGGAGAAATCAAATGGCTGTTCTATCAAAAAAATACCATGTAGTTGCTATAGATCAACGAGGTTATAATAAGAGTGATAAACCTATTGGTGTTGAAAATTACACTATGAAAAAATTAGTAGGAGATGTTGCAGCAGTGATTCATCATTTTAAACAGGAGAAAGCAATTATTATAGGTCATGATTGGGGAGGTGCTGTTGCCTGGCAGTTTGCTATTAACCTACCAGATATGACAGATAAACTTATAATTTTAAATATTACACATCCCAACGGAATGCTTAGAGAATTAGCGAATAACCCGACCCAACAAGAAAGTAGTAGCTATGCCCGTAAGTTTATAGATGGAACAGTAGAAGACCCTACTATTTTATTTGGTAAACCTATGACTGCTGAAAACTTAGCGTTTTGGGTAGAGGATTCCGTTACTCGTATTCAGTATGTATCTGCTTTCAAAAGGTCGAGTTTTGATGCCATGCTTAACTTTTATAAAGCAAACTACACGAGAGAGCCTTATATGGAGGAATGGAAAAAAGCACAAGAGAATCCTTTGCCAAAACTCAAAATGCCGTTGCTTATTTTTCATGGTCTAGAGGATGCCGCAATTAATGCTAATGGTTTAAATAATACATGGGAAT
Organism: Flagellimonas lutimaris; assembly: GCF_051494225.1. Taxonomy (GTDB): domain Bacteria; phylum Bacteroidota; class Bacteroidia; order Flavobacteriales; family Flavobacteriaceae; genus Flagellimonas; species Flagellimonas lutimaris_A. The sequence goes on from NZ_JBNPYE010000007.1 coordinate 100,627, forward strand.
GGGTAGAAAAAGATATGACACTTGTTACTGTTCCCGGTAGTGGTCATTTTATACAGCAGGATGCTAGTGAATTTGTAACTAAAACAATGAAGTCGTGGCTCAATTTACAAACAGAGCTCAATAGAGCATATGACAGAGGTTAAAAAATATCTTTGTAAAAGTATCGAATTAGTCCAACTTATAAATATAGGAATTAGCCGTATAGTAGTTGCTAAATGGGAACGGGATTCTTCAAATAGATGGTCCATACCGATTAGTTTTGGGTTTGGGGAGTACCACAAAAATTGGAAGATTGCCTGTAAATTTAAGCTATGAAGTACATTACTATGAAAAATCTCCAGAATTAATAGGAACGCAATGGAACTTTAGATTTACGCTTTCTACAGGGATTCTTAATCTTCTTTTATATATTTAAATCACTGAAAATTAAAACTATAGTATTATATTTTATCAACTAAACATAGATATGAGATCAATTTTACTTCTGTTTATATTTTTTTGGGGATTTAATCTCCACGCTCAAGTCGAAAAAAAAGTTTTTAGGATTGTTCATAACAATAAAAATATAGGTGTTCTTTATGCAAAAAAGAATCTGTTAGACGATAAGATTATTTATAGTAATCGAACAGAGATTAATACCCGAATACTAACCAAAATACAGGTAGATTATAATTATAAAGTGATTTATAAAAACGACTCACTTTTCAATGCCAATGTATTAATCCTCTTGAATGAGAAAGAAAAAACAAATACATATACCGAGACAGATGAGAATACCTACATTTTTCATGAAAATGATAAAGAAAAAAACCGAATAAAAGAGACTATCACTTATAGTACTGTAAACCTGATTTTTGAAGAACCTGAAAATATCACCAAAGTATATGCAGAAGAATATGGAACCTTTCATTATCTAAAAAAAATTAGCTCTCATCTTTATGAAAAAACTAATCATAAAGGAAAAACCAGTAGCTACAAATATAAAAGCGGAAAATTACTGGAAGCAGAAATTGATACTGGATTTATTAGCTTTAAAATTATTGCCCAATAAAAACCCTAAAGCGTTGGTAAAACTGAGTATCCTTCTATTTTCAGAAAAGATTGCCTATTGGATTAAATTCTAATCTTTAATAATTAGTAAATTACTTTTTGATTATGGATTGTCCTTATTATGCCTTCAATACTGAGCTTCATATTAATGCATAGTTCAAGGAGGGTGAATGTCTCGGGAGTTAACCGGCTTTCTTGATGGATGACGTTTATTTCAAAGGCCTTTTGCAATGTTTCTTTGCCTCATTGCACATCTGCGGAATTTGATATCGACCGGGCATTTAACACATTTGCTCCTAAATATAAGTTTTCAAAAGCACGACTGCTAAAACCCGCATCAATTCCTAAATAAATCCTTATTGCAAGATGTGTTATTTTTATTAGAGAACTTTGAATTATCTGTCCTCGAAATTGTCAATAAACTTCAATTTAATTTTACTTCTATTTTCGGAAATTTTTATTAATTGGTAAGTAATGAAAATACAAAAATTTGAGGATACAATTTCTGAATTTCAGGATACTTTAGGTTTTAGAGATGGTTATAAATTTGTATAGAGCAAAAAAATAAAACTATCTAAAATGGATAAAATAACATCAAAATTTGACAAAATATTAAGCGCATCAATATATGTTGGAAATGTAGAGCATGACCCGGATGCAAGCAAAGAAGTATTGAGTAATTCAAAAGATAAGACTATGCCTTTTCCTGATTTAACGGGAAACTATCAACGTAACAAAGGTATCCCTTCTAAATCATTTAAAGACAGTAAAGTATATATTGTAGGGAGTGGTATTGCTGGTCTGTCTGCGGCTTATTATTTTATTAGAGATGGACATATTCCAGGGAAAAATATTGTTTTTCTAGACCAACTCTCTATAGAAGGTGGTTCGCTTGATGGTGCAGGAAATGCTGAAGATGGTTATATCATCAGAGGAGGTAGAGAGATGGAGATGACTTATGAAAATCTTTGGGACATATTTCAAGATATTCCTGCTTTAGAAATGCCTGCTCCATATAGTGTTTTAGATGAATATCGTTTGTTAAATGACAACGACCCTAACTATTCAAAAGCTCGATTAATTCATAATAAAGGAGATATTCAAGACTTTAGTAAATTTGGTTTAGACAAAAGAGATCAGTTGGCAATTGTAAAACTTTTATTAAAAAAGAAAGAAGATTTAAACGACTTAACGATTGAAGATTACTTTAGTGAATCTTTCTTGCAAAGCAATTTTTGGTTTTTATGGCGTACCATGTTTGCTTTTGAAAACTGGCATAGTTTACTAGAATGCAAATTATATATGCACCGATTTTTACATACTATTGATGGCATGAAAGACTTATCTTGTTTAGTGTTCCCTAAATACAATCAATACGATACATTTGTAAAACCGTTAACTGAGCATTTGAAATCCAAAGGTGTAAAAATTCAGTTTGACACCTTGGTTAAAGACTTAGATATTCATATTAATTCTGAAGAAAAAATTGTAAAGGGCATTATTACCGAACAAAACAATAAAGAAGTAGTAATTCCTGTAGGAGAAAACGATTATGTAATTGTTACCACAGGTTCTATGACGGAAGATACGTCTTATGGAACCAATACAAAACCTGCTATTGAAGCTATTGACAATAGTCAAAGCGGTACAAGTGATGGTTGGAAATTATGGAAAAATTTGGCCGCTAAGTCTTCCGTTTTCGGAAAGCCCGAAAAGTTTTGTAGTGATATAGAAAAATCAGCTTGGCAATCAGCAACGTTAACCTGTCGCCCTTCAGATTTAACTGAAAAATTTAAAGAATATTGTGTAAATGATCCCTATTCAGGAAGAACAGCTACAGGAGGTATTGTAACCATTACTGATTCTAACTGGTTGATGAGTTTTACCATTAACCGTCAACCTCATTATCCTACACAACCAGATGATATTTTAGTTGTTTGGGTTTATGCTTTATATATTGACAAACAAGGAAATCATGTTCAAAAAACTTTGCCTCAATGTACAGGTAACGAAATTTTATCTGAATTATGTTATCACCTTGGTTTGGAAAATCAATTAGAGAATGCAATAGAAAATACTATTGTTCGTACTGCATTTATGCCCTATATTACCTCTATGTTTTTACCTAGAGCTGTTGGCGATAGACCAGAAATTGTACCTAACGGATGTAAAAATTTAGGACTTGTTGGCCAGTTTGTAGAAACTAAAAATGATGTTGTATTTACCGTAGAGTCATCGGTGAGAACTGCGAGAACTGCAGTTTATAAGTTATTAAATTCTAACAAGCAAGTGCCAGATATCGCAGGTGCACAATACGATATTCGCCATTTATTAAAAGCAACTAAAGCTTTAAATGATTATAAATCCTTTCCTGGTGAAGGAATTTTAAAACGTGTCTTAAAAAATACTTATTTTGAACATGTTTTACCTATGGACGAAGAACCTGAAGAGCATCATAACTCTTTTATTGAAGAGCAATTTGGAAAACTTCAAGAGTGGGCAAAAAATCTTTAAATGGCAATAAAAAAGGGATATCCCATAAAGTGTGTAAATAGAAAAATAGCGGGGGCATGCCCCCGCTATTTTTTGTCTAATTTTAAATATTTGCACATTATGAAGAAAGAAGAATTGTTCAACGACAATTTCCTGAAGCAGTTCAAATCGGGAGACGAGCTCAACGGTTTTTTTGAAGGAGCTCCAGAAACGCGGCATCGAGAAGATGCTGGAAGGGGAACTGGACGGCCATCTGGATTACGGGAGGCACCAGCGCTCGTCCAATGCCAACAAGCGCAACGGACACTCCAAAAAGAAAGTGAGGACCTCCTTCGGGGAGTCCGAGGTATTCACCTCCACCATATCGAGGATCACCGAAAAAGTGGCGGACGATATCGTTGCCTGGCAGAACCGCCCCTTGGAACCTGTCTATCTGATCGTGTGGATGGACGGTATCGTCTTCAAGGTCAGGGAATCCTCCGAGGTAATCAACAGACCGTGTACGTGGTCGTGGGCCTGCGAAGGGACGGAAAGAAGGAAGTGCTGGGCCTATGGTTGGGCAAAAACGAGTCGGCCGCCTTCTGGATGTCGGTGCTCACCGACATCCAGAAGGCCCGCGGCACCGAGGACATCCAGATCACCGCCATCGACAACCTGAACAGGTTTACGGACACCATCAAAAACGTCTTTCCTGAATCCAGGACCCAGATACACAACGCCTGCCGCTATGTATCCACCCCACCAACTGCATCTTGATTAGCTGACTTTCGACCGCTAGCTTTGCTGCTCTAAAATAATATTTATTATGAGCAAACAGGAAGAAATGTACACTTTAGTTAATGAATATCGTAATAGCGGCCTATCGGCAAAAGCCTTCAGCAAAGAAAAAGGGATTAGGCCATCCACATTCTGTTACTGGATTCGCAAGAAGAACGATGAAGATCTGTAGCCTTCCCTAAAAATAGGACAGCTTAAAATTAGAATTTTCTAACTTTAAATTTTAACTGTCACATGAAAAAAAGCAAGTTTACCGAGAGCCAGATCATCAAGGCACTGAAAGAGAACGAACAGGGCCGCAAGGTCGGTGATATATCCCGTGAGATGGGTATTGACACCAGCACTTTTTATTATTGGAGGAAGAAGTACGGGGGCATGGAAGTGGCGCACATGAAGCGTTTGAAGGAACTTGAGGAGGAGAACCGTAAGCTAAAGCAGATGTACGCCGATGCCAGCCTTGACATCCGTATGCTCAAGGACGTACTGTCAAAAAAGTTCTAGGGCCTTCCGACAAGAAGCAGCGCGCCAAATACCTCCAGGAGGCCTATTCGGTATGTGTATCGCGTTCCTGCGAAGTACTTGACCTTGCCCGGTCGATGTGGTACTACCACAGTAGAAGGGACGACACAGAGGTGATCGATGCCCTTTCCAGGCTGGCCGAAGAGCTGCCGACAAGGGGATTCGAGGTGTATTACAAGCGTCTGCGTCGCGAAGGCCACAACTGGAACAGGAAACGGGTGTTGAGGGTCTACAGGTCCATGAACCTAAAGCTCAGGAGGAAGCACAAGAAGAGGCTTCCCACAAGGACCAAGAACCCATTGGAGGCCCCGATGGAGCTCAACGAGGTCTGGAGCATGGACTTTATGGCCGATGTCCTGTCAGATGGGAGGAAGATAAGGGTGTTCAATGTGATGGACGACTGCAACCGGGAGGCCCTGGCCATGGACGTGGGGCTTAACTATCCAGCTATAAGGGTGGTGGAGACCTTATCACAATTGGGTGAAGAAATAGGCCTGCCAAAGACCATACGCTGCGACAACGGCCCTGAGTTCATATCCAAGGCCCTATCGCAATGGTGCAAGAGCAGACGGGTGGAGCTGCAGTTCATCCAGCCCGGCAAGCCCATGCAGAACGGATATATGGAACGCCTCAACAGGTTTTACAGGGAGGATGTGCTCGATGCCTATTGGTTCAACGACCTGCACCAAGTAAGAACGCTGACCCAAAAATGGATGGAGGATTACAATACAAGGCATCCCCATTCATCCATCGGTGATATGCCGCCCAGGGAATACAAGAACCGTTTCGGGGAAGAATTCTTCCCCGAAACAGACAACATTAATGATAATTTTATGAATTTAGCGATGTCCTAAAAGGGGTAAGGCTACAGATCAGCCCAGGGGATTTTTAGAAGTTACCAAGGGATCAAACAGGTCATCGGGTGAGCTGGAGCTTATTTATCCCAACGGGGTCAAACTCCAAATAATGCTACGGACCTGGGACTTAGTGCCCGGTTAGTCAAGTTGTATTAATGTTCTCCTTAGGCTCATCCCATAATTATCACTTTTATCGTAAGTCCTGCGATATGCGAAAATCATTTAATGGTCTGAGCGGATTGGTCAAAAATGAACTCAACCGGGAGCCTGCCAGCGGTGATGTGTTCGTTTTTCTTAACCGGAATCGCACCCATCTTAAGCTGCTCAACTGGGAGCGGGGCGGCTTTGTTTTATACTACAAACGCCTGGAGCGGGGAAGCTTCGCTCCGCCTGTAATTAAAGAAAATCAGACCAGTTTTACCTGGCCGCAACTGGTACTGATGATAGAGGGTATTACGGTTGAAAAAAGTGTTCAGAAACTGCGTTATTCTCACTAGAAAATAATCGTGTTTTATCAGTAAAAACAAGAGTTCACGGTAGGTTTAACAGGGCTGTTTTTGTATCTTTAACACATGCAAGAACCCTTGGAAAACCTTACTAAAGATCAGCTTTTGGCCCTTTTGAAGAAAGAGACGAAAAAGAGGGAAAAAGCTGAAAAAAGTGTTTCTAAAAGGGAACAAGAAGTTGAAAAAGCACAGCATAGGATTGCTGATCTGAAATTCCAGGTGGAGTATTACAAACGCCTGGCCTTTGGTCAAAAAAGAGAACGCTTCGAAGGGGATAAAAACCAGATGAGCCTTCTCTTTGGGATGGAACCCCAAAAGGCTGAAAAACAAGAAGCCGAGTTAAAAGAGAAACTCAGCGACCAGCGTCGCAAAAGAACTTCTGCCCACAAAGGAAGAGTGGCCCTTCCAGAGCATCTTGAGGTAAATGAGATCGAGATCTATCCTGAAGAGGATATTGCCGATATGGTCTGTATCGGCAAGGAAGTGACCGATGAGCTGGAATACGAGCCTGCTAAATACTATATCAAACGCTATATCCGCTATAAGTATGCTCCTAAAAATAAAGAAGGAGTGATCATCGGGGGACTTCCCGAGCGGGTGATTGAAAAAGGAATCCCGGGAGCCGGACTCCTGGCTTCGATTTTAGTCGATAAGTACCAGGACCACCACCTTCCGTTTTACCGGCAGCTCCAACGCTTCAAAAGAGCAGAGATACCCATAGCATCTTCCACCCTGGAAGGCTGGACCAGGCAAAGCCTTAAAATCATCGATATCCTTTATCAGCACCTGCTGGAGGATATTCGCTCCAAAGGGTGTCTCCAAAGTGATGAAACACCCATAAAGGTGATGAATCCTGCTAAAAAAGGAAATACACATCAAGGCTATTATTGGGTACATCATTGTCCCATAGATGGCACTATACTCTTTGATTATCAGCCCGGGCGTAGCCGTGAGGCTGCCGATCATGTATTGGCCGGGTTTAAAGGCTACCTTCAAAGTGATGGCTATGCGGCTTATGATAAAATCGGCAAGCGTGAGGGGGTTACCCACCTGAACTGCTGGGCCCACGCCAGAAGGGAATTTGATAAAGCAAAGGATAATGACAGGGAGCGAGCTGAAAAAGCCTTAACCTTCATCCAGAAACTCTACGGGGTTGAAGCTGAAGCACGAGAACACAACTTAAGCCCGGAACAGCGCAAAGCCTTGCGTCTGGAAAAAGCACTGCCCGTTATCAATGAACTTGGAAAATGGATGTTCGATCAGATGAAGCATCAGCTGATCCTTCCCAAGAGTCCCATCGGAAAGGCCTTCCGGTATTCTATGGATCGTTGGGACCAGTTCAGTGCCTATCTGAAAGATGGTACCCTGGAGATCGATAATAATTTAGTGGAAAATGCCATCAGACCATTGGCCCTGGGTAGAAAGAATTACCTATTTGCCGGTTCGCATAAAGCCGCAGAAAGAGCCGCAGGAATCTATTCCTTCTTTGCCATCTGCAAAAAACACGGGGTAAATCCATATGAATGGCTCAAATACACTCTCTGGAGAATATCATGTCCATCAACCATAAGGACATCCGGAATCTCTACCCTCAGAACTATAAGGAATTACAGCAAGTTTAGATCAAGCTTACCAGAAGATAGCCAAGTAAATAAAATTATGCCAAATTAGAAGATGTGGTTAGTGGGCCGCATACGCCGCTATGTGGTATGGAAGGACAAGAAGGCCTTTACCGCGGATATGAAGGGCATCTACAACGCACCCAACGAGAAAGCGGTAAAGGCCGCCCTAGGGGACTTCGCCAAAAAATGGGAGGACAGTACTCCTATGCCATAAAGAGCTGGAGGGACAACTGGGAGGACCTTACCATGTTCTACGAATTCCCCGTCGAGATACGAAAGATCATCTATACCACCAACCTTATAGAGAACCTGAACGGGAAGATCAGGAAGTACACAAAGAACAAGCTTTCCTTCCCCACCGACGATGCGGTGATGAAATCCGTATATTTGGCAACAAGGGAAGCGACCAAGAAATGGTCCATGCCCATCAGGAACTGGGGCATCATTTTAAACCAGTTCCTTACGATCTATGAAAAAAGGGTCAGACTCTAATAAAGTCCAACCCCCGCTATTTTTAACTTACACACTTATTGAGATAGTGTCATAAAAAAATTGGACTTACTACATTGGACTGGACATTTATAAAAGAGCATGTTGACTGTTTGAATTAACTGTCCATTAATATATCCTTAATTTAATCGAACCGCTTTTTCAATAGTAGTTTCACCTTCCAAAAGCTCAAAAGTTTGATTTTGCATAACGCCATTATCCAAAACTTCAACTAAGGTTTTTGCTACATCAGCTCTTGAAATGCTACCGCTTTTATTTAATTTGGAACCGAGCTCGATTCTACCCTTGCCATCTTCATTCGTCAATTGCCCTGGTCTAACGATAGAATATTCCAAACCACTTGCACGCAAATGCTCATCGGCGTTTTGTTTTGCTTTCAAATAGGCTTCAATCTCTTTATTTTGTGACGAATTATCGGCTCCCATTGAACTTAACATAACGAATTTTTCGATTCCGGCTTGTTTTGCAGCATCGGTTAATCGTTTAGCTCCCTCTTGGTCTACACCAACTACGTTTTTGCCTTTTGACCCAGCGGCGAAAATGATTTTGTCAATTTGAGTGACAACTTGGCTCAAGTCCTCTTCTATATCGGCTAGTACCGTCGTAACATGTTCACTTTCAAAACGCTCTTTTTGCTTTTGTTTACGAACCATGGCAACCGGTTTATAGGTGTCTGATTTTTGAAGTATATCAATAATGATCCTTCCTGTGGTGCCATTAGCACCAGCTATCAATACATTTTTTTTCGCATCATTCATTTCTTTCGTTTTTAATAGTTATTTTCTGGGATTTCCCCTTTCATATTGTTTAGGCCAATTTGGGATAATATTCATTTGATCTGCTCCTAGTAAAGCAAAATAGGGATTTCGTAACATCTCCCTACCAATAAAAATTAAATCGGCTTCATCTTTGTCCAAAATATCATCGGCCTGAAAGACATCCGTAATTAAACCTACAGCACCCGTCGCGATGTTTACTTCCTTCTTGATTCTTTCGGCAAAAGGAACTTGATAGTTTACTTTAACTGGGATATTTTGCTGCCTTACCACTCCTCCAGAGGAACAATCTATCAAATCCACACCGTTTGTTTTTAATACTTTTGAAACTTCCACGGACTCATTTATGGTGTGACCTCCAGATGCCCACTCTTCGGCGGATATGCGTACAAATAGAGGCATTTCTTGCGGTATTACAGAGCGGATACCTTTAGTTACCTCGATCAATAGACGCATGCGATTTTCAAACGAACCACCATATTTATCATTTCTTTTATTTGTTAGGGGCGATAAAAATTGATTCAACAGATACCCATGTGCAGCGTGTATCTCAATGGTATCGAAACCAGCGGTCACTGCTCTTTTCGCAGCTTTTACAAATGATTTTATGATGACTTGGATTTCTTCGATCGACAATTCTAATGGAACCAGACCTACATCACCCTTATAAAATGGTATTGACGAAGGAGCAACAGTATGCCAACCTCCAGCTAATGGGCTAATTTGTTTTCCACCTTCCCAAGGTGGTTGACAGCTAGCTTTTCTGCCTGCGTGAGATAACTGGATGCCTGACGACACACCTTGTGCTTTAATAAAAGTTGTGATTCGTTTTAAAGGTTTTATATGTTTATCCGACCAAATTCCCAGATCCGAAGGTGATATTCTTCCCTCTGGTAAAACTGCGGCTGCTTCCGTAAAAACGAGTCCGGCATCTCCAACTGCACGCGAACCTAGATGTACAAGATGCCAGTCATTGGCCATACCATTTTCTGCACTATATTGGCACATCGGTGATACTACAATTCTGTTTGTCAATTCCAAACCTCGAAGGGTATAGGACGAATATAATTTTGACATATCATTTTTAGTTTTAGTAGAAAACTTTTCCAAAGAGGAGACTATTTTAGAATAAATTTTCCTGTTATTTGAAATCAGATTTTAGCGGACAATTGATTAAAGAATAGAGTTGTAGATCGCTTTCAGAAAGTAGTCGACTACCGCAGTCAAATAAAACCTAAACCTATCGGAATTCTATAAACAATAATAAAAAAGCTCTCAGCCGTTATTTATATATTTATTGGACTATACTTTCGGCAGCAATTGGCATATTTTATTTACTTTCATTCTAAAAAAAGTCTAAATGACTTTTTTGTATATATTAATTTCAGCCTTTTTTCTCAAATACTCAGCCATCTGAGGAACTATTCTTTTAAAATGTTCTGTAGACATATGCTTGTTTAAATCTTCTTCTGTTTCCCATTCTTCTAACATTACTAGTTCTGTTGGCTCGTTTGTATTTTGGTACATTTCATACTTGACACAACCTACTTCTTTTACTGTTTTTTCTACTAATTCCTTTGCCAGTTCTAAAATTTTATCAATTTTATTTTCTTTAGCAAAATTTTTGGCTACCACTTTTATCATAAAATAAATATTCTTTTTTATAATTTATTAATGATTCTGAATTTAAGTCCCTATTCCCTCCTCTTCTCGGAAAAGGAAGGAAGAAACTTCTAATAATTACATCAGAGTATGACCAAAACAACCTATTTTTTAGGTTCTAATTTGGTTAATAATAATTCTGCCACTTTTTGAGAAGAGGCTGGGTTTTGTCCTGTGATGAGCAATCCATCTTCCAAAGCATAGGCCTCAAAATCATTTGATTTGCTATATATGCCTCCTTTTTCCTTCAACATGTCTTCAACAAGAAATGGTACAACATCGGTAAGACCGACCAGTTCTTCCTCTGAATTTGTAAATCCAGTTACTTTTTTTCCTTTCACGAGTGGTTCACCCGAAATATTTTTTACATTTTTCAGGGCTGCAGGAGCATGGCATACAAAGGCGACAGGCTTATTGGCGTTATAAAAGCTCTCGATCAACCTCGCCGAAACTTCACTCTCTGCCAAATCCCATAAAGGACCGTGACCACCTGGATAGAATACTGCGTCATATTCCTTGGTAGATATCTCGGACAGTTTAATCGTATTACTTAGTTTTTCCTGTAATGCCTCGTCATTTTTAAACCGTTTGGTGGATTCTGTCTGATTTTCCGGTTTATCACTGGTAGGATCGATAGGAGGCTGACCTCCATCAGGTGAAGCCAAAGTAACGTTAGCGCCATTATCTACTAAATAATAATAAGGTGTTGCAAATTCTTCTATCCAAAATCCGGTTTGCTCCCCGGTATTTCCCAATAATGCATGGGATGTCAATACGATTAATATTTCCATTATTTTCAATTTTATTAATTATTCAATTTATTTCAATTGTTCCAAAAGCTGTTTAGCTCCTTGTAGTTTTTCTTCAGAATATGGAAACCAAAGTGCTTCAGTATCTTTCTCCCCACTGTCTATCACCATACCTTTATAATTCGCGAATAACTGCAGACCTATTTTTCCGTGATAACGATTGATTCCAGAGTTTTTCACACCTCCAAATGGTATTCCCGATACCGCATAATGAACCAATACTTCATTAATATCTACAGAACCTGCCTGCAACTGATTTGCTATTTTATGGGCTCTTTCCATATTACTACTGAACACATAAGCATCTAGACCATATTCAGAATCATTAGCCAATGCAATGGCTTCTTCATCATCCTTTACGATTTGAATTGGCAATATTGGTCCGAACACTTCTTCGTGCATAACACGCATACTGTGATCTACATTAGTCAAAACCGTTGCTGGCCAGAATAAAGTATCGTCATTCTCGGGGAAACCACCGGCAATCAGTTCCGCACCTTTGTCCAATGCGTCTTGTAATTGCTCCCTCAAGGTATTGACACCCCTGCCATTAGCCAATGGACCAACATCATTTGAAGGTGTGGTGTATTCCCCAGAGGTAAGTACTTCGACTTCCTTTTTAACATTTGCAATAAAAGCATCGGCAACTTTTTCATTAACATACACGCGTTTTACTGCTTCACATATCTGTCCGTTATTGGAAAAACGACCGAATACAGTAGCTTTTGCAGCACGAGTTAAGTTAGCATCATCCGTAACAATTAAAGGATCACTACCTCCAAGTTCTAATAATGAAGGTGTTAAGTTTTCTGCCAATTGTTTTTGAAGTTGACGACCTATTTGTGTAGAACCTGTAAAGGCAACAAAATCTATCCCCTTGGTTGTGGCCAAATCACTTCCCAAACTACCTTTTCCATGAACAACTTGTGCCAACCCATCAAAATCAGAAAATGTATCGTTGAACAGTTTTTCAATTACCTTTCCTATAATCGGAACTGCAGACGTTGGTTTTAAAACCACTGAATTTCCTGCCGCTAGGGCTGTGATTACAGGGGACATTGCTAGACCAAACGGAAAGTTCCATGGAGCAATAACGGCTACCACTCCACGAGGAGTATAACGTACAAGCGCTTTTTTATTTTCTCCAAGATATTCTGGTGTTGGTACATCTTCATCCGCCAGATATATTCCTGCTTTTTCACTATATTCTTCTAGGTCTTCTGCCACTAGGTTAACACCGAACAAATATGATTCTACCAAAGGTTTTCCCATACCTTTTGAGATGGTTTCTGCTATTTCTTCAGCTCGTTCGATAACGAGATTTTTTAATTTTTTTAGATATATACCTCGTTCTTTGTAGGTTAGTGCCGCCCATTTCTTTTGAGCCTGCGCAGCCTTTTCTACCATTTTTGGAAGTTTGCTTTTGGGCGTACTCTCAACATGTTCAAATATCTGTTGCGATGCAGGGTTAACTGCATCTAATATTTCATTTTTCATTTTTTCTGTATTTTAAGATCTTATTATAAGTTTGTAAATTTCATTCCCATATCATTGTAGCGTTTGCCAGCCACTGAAATGTAAGTATCATCTAAATGCTGCATCTCATCTTGAGTAAGTTCAACGTCAACAGCTTTCGCATTTTCAATTAAGTATTTCTCATGCTTGGTACCGGGAATAGGAATTATATTTTCTCCCTTATTTAATAACCAGGCCAGAGATAATTGTGCAGGTGTTATCTTTTTAGTTTCAGCAAGCTGCTCAATTCTACTTAAAAGCCGTTTGTTACTTTCAAAGTTTTCTTTTTGAAAGCGAGGCACCGTATGCCGGTAATCATTCTTGGATAATGCAGAGGTGTCGCTGATCTTACCTGTTAGAATACCTCTTCCTAATGGACTGTAAGGCACCAATGAAATTCCCAATTCCTCAATAACGGACATTGTTGTTTTTTCTACATCCCGAGACCAAATGGAATACTCGGTCTGCACCGCGGTTATAGGGTGAACTTCATTGGCACGCCTTAGCGTATCGCCTGAGACTTCTGAAAGCCCTATATATCTAACTTTTCCTTCTTTCACTAACTCTGCCATTGCCCCAACTGTTTCCTCAATAGGCGTATTGGGATCTACACGATGTAAGTAATACAAATCGATAACTTCGCGCCCCAATCGTTTTAAACTTGCTTCACAAGCACTTTTTACGTACTCAGGTGAACCATTTCTTTGTCGTCCTTCAGGGTTTTTCTTATTTCTCACATACCCGAACTTTGTAGCTAACACCAAATCTTTCCAACGGTCACTATAGGCTTTACGCAATAATTTTTCATTATCACCTATGCCATAAACATCTGCCGTGTCTATAAAGTTGACTCCAATGTCCAATGCTTTGTGCAAAGTTCTAATACTTTGTTTCTCATCAGTTTCCCCATAGAATTCAGACATACCCATAGCTCCCAGGCCAATGGGAAATACTATTAAATCACTTTTTCCAATTGTTCTTGTTTTCATCTTTTTTGGTTTAAAAAAAACTACTATAAATTAGTAAATTTCATTCCCATATCATTGTAGCGTTCGCCAGCCACCGTACTGTATGTATCATCTAAATACAGCATCTCATTTTGAGTAATCTCTACGTGAACAGCTTTGGTATTTTCAATCAAGTATTTCTCTTGTTTGGTACCGGGAATAGGAATTATATTTTCTCCTTTGTGTAATAACCAAGCTAAAGACAATTGTGCAGGTGTTACTTTCTTCTTATCAGCTAACTGCTCAATTCGGTTTAAAAGTGTTTTATTGCTTTCAAAGAATTCTTTTTGAAAACGCGGCACGGTATGTCGGAAATCATTCTCGGATAGTTCTGATGTATCCTTGATTTTTCCTGATAGAAAACCTCTGCCTAATGGGCTGTAAGGCACCAATGAAATACCCAATTCCTCAATAACGGACATTGTAGTTTTCTCTACATCACGAGACCAAATGGAATACTCGGTCTGCACCGCGGTTATAGGGTGAACTTCATTGGCACGCCTTAGCGTATCGCCTGAGACTTCTGAAAGCCCTATATATCTAACTTTTCCTTCTTTAACCAGTTCTGCCATAGCTCCAACTGTTTCCTCAATAGGCGTATTGGGATCCACACGATGTAAATAATACAAATCGATTACATCACGACCCAATCGTCTTAAACTTGCCTCACAAGAACTTTTTACATACTCAGGTGAACCACTTAGTTCTCTCACCTCCGGTTTATTCTTATCTCGTACAAATCCAAACTTTGTAGCCAGCACCAAATCATTCCAACGGTCACTATAGGCCTTTCGAAGAAGCTCTTCGTTAGCTCCTATACCGTAAACATCTGCTGTGTCAATAAAATTGACTCCAATATCTAATGCTTTATGTAATGTATTAATGCTTTGTTTTTCATCAGTTTTTCCGTAGAATTCCGACATGCCCATGGCTCCCAGGCCAATGGAAAATACTTTTAAATCACTTTTTCCAATTGTTCTTGTTTTCATTTTTTCTAGGTTAAAATGTTAATAACTCATTTCTATGATTTTTTCGGCATCGGAAGGGGTTAGGGTTTTATGTTCTCCTAGGCCAGTCCATCCACGATCTGTAAAGCGTTTTGAAACAATCCTTCCCGTTTCCAAATAGTCATCGGTGTATTCCGAAAGCTTAGTGTCAATTCCTAAAGAGTGAAAAAATTCTTCGGTTTTTTCAATTCCAATATTGGCTTTTTCCTCGACTGTTCCTTCTTCAATATTCCAGATACGTTCTGCATACTGTGCCAATTTCACTTTTTTACTTTCGAAATTGTATCGATAATGGTTTGGACCCACAATGGCCAATGTTCTTGCATGATCAATGCCATACAATGCCGTTAATTCATGTCCCATGGCATGTACTGCCCAATCCCCAGGAACTCCTTGTTGGATTAGTCCGTTCAGCGCCATTGTACAGCTCCACATAAAATTGGATGCCGCTTTGTAATCCGCTGGGTCCTTCATAATAGCAGGTGCAATTTCTACCAACGTTTGTAAAATACTTTCAGCAAAGCGATCTTGCAATAATGCTCCTGTAGGATACGTCATATACTGCTCTAAAACGTGAGTAAAAGCATCTGTAATCCCGTTGGCCAACTGGCGTTTCGGTATGGATTGTATTACTTGCGGGTCAAGAATTGAGAATACAGGGAAAAGACCTGGTCCTCCCATGGCCAATTTCTCTTTTGTTTCTTCCCTTGTGATGACCGCCCCGGAATTCATTTCAGAACCGGTAGCAGGCAAGGTTAAAACCGTAGCAAAAGGCATTCCCTCGGTTATAGGTTTATTATCGGTCAATAAATGCCAAGGGGTATCGCCTTTGTAAAGGGCAGCTGCCGATAAGAATTTTGTACCATCGATGACAGACCCTCCTCCAACAGCCAGTAAACAGTCGATATCTTCATTCTTGATCAGTTTTAAGGCTTTCATCAAGACGCTGTATTCTGGATTAGCTGGAATTCCGCCAAATTCCACCACTTCATAATTTGAAAGAGCTTCTTTTACCTGATTATAGATTCCGTTCTTCTTGATACTTCCACCTCCGTAAAGCATTAGTATTTTTGAGTTTTCGGGAATTTCTTTTGAAAGATTCTCTATTTGGCCTTTGCCAAATAATATTTTTGTTGGATTTTTAAATTCAAAATTGTTCATGTTACTTCTGTTTTAGATATTTATAAATTAAATAGATCTTGTTGATTG
Organism: Flagellimonas lutimaris; assembly: GCF_051494225.1. Taxonomy (GTDB): domain Bacteria; phylum Bacteroidota; class Bacteroidia; order Flavobacteriales; family Flavobacteriaceae; genus Flagellimonas; species Flagellimonas lutimaris_A. The sequence continues at coordinate 116,946 of NZ_JBNPYE010000007.1, forward strand.
TTTTTTTAATGGTAACCAACCTGTCCTCGAAATAAGTTCATTCCAAAGAGGAGTAGGTATCTTCAATACATCTTGAGCACTTACATCCAGTTCTGTACTGATTTGATCAACTTCATTGTTTTTTACTTTAGTCAACCAATGCGGTTCCATTAAGAGTTCCCGGCCCATTGCTATTAAAGGGATGTTAGCAGAAAAAACTCTATCTACTTCTTCTGGTGTATGGATACTTCCTACACCAATAACAGGCAGTATATGACCTACTTTAGCTGCAATTATCATTGCACGGGCTGCTGTATCATTTTTATCCCGCATTGAACCTGCCCAAAAATCCATTACAGAAACATGTAGATAGTCTAATTGTTTTTTTGAAAGTGCTGCCACGAAATGAAGTGTATCTTCCATTGTGATACCTGGATTTTCCATTTCCTCAGGTGAAATTCGATATCCAACAAGAAATGGATGCAATGAATGTGTTGTCGCTTTTATTACAGCATCAACTATGGCTAAAGGGAAAGCCATTCTCTTTTTCAAATCTCCTCCCCATTTATCTGTTCTACGATTGGAATGGGGCGAGAAAAACTGTTGTAATAGATACGTGTTTGCACCATGTATTTCTACCCCATCGAAACCAGCCTCTATTGCCCTACGGGTAGCTTCACCAAAAGCTACAATTGTTTCCTCTATTTCAGTTGCCTTCATTTCTCTAGGAATTTGCGCACCTTCTCTCACGGCTGCTACAGCACTAGCACTTATAGATTGTCCATCAACGAGTTCTTCGGGAGGAGACATTCTTCCCCCGTGATATATTTGAAGTACAGCTTTATTCCCATTTGCTTTCAAAGCATCAGCTATCCTTTTCAAACTTGGAATTAATGCATCAGAATCGGCACCTATCTGACCATGAAAACCTTTACCATGACTTATTACATAGGCACAAGCGGTTATTAAAAGCCCAGCCGATTCGTTCCGTTCACGATAGTAGGCCACTTCGGCATCTGTAGTTGTTCCATCATCATTACCAGAAAAGGTGGTCATTGGAGCTAGTACTATCCGATTCGAGATTTCTACACCAGAAACGGGAAAAGAATAAGGAGAAAATATATTTTTATAATTTGAATTCATATTTTTTTTTATTTAAATAATTCAATCATGTTATGACTATATTTTTACAATCATTTTACCTGTATTTTTTCCTTCAAAAAGGTCTATAAATGCTTGGGGGATTGTATCAAAACCTTCAACAATAGTTTCCGTATAGGACAGCTTTCCTTCCTGAAGCCATTTTGATAATTGTTTTATTCCTTCCGGAAACTTTTCCGCATAATTTCCAATGATGAAACCTTGCATGAGTACACTTTTCCTAATCAAAAAATGTTCTACCCTAGGGCCTGTTGGTACAGAGGTTTCATTATAGGCAGAAATGGCACCGCAAACGATAATTCTACCAAACCTATTAATGTTGGCATGTACATTATCTGAAATATCACCCCCAACATTGTCGAAGTAAACATCAACTCCCTTGGGGCAAGCAGTGGCAATTGCTTTGTTTATATCTTTAGTTGTGTTATAATTGATGGCATCATCGAAATCCAATTTTGATTTTAACATCGCAACTTTTTCATCAGTACCTGCAATTCCAACTACGTGGCAACCCAGTATTTTTCCAATTTGACCAACAACACTACCAACCGCACCAGCAGCACCGGACACCACTATGGTTTCACCTTTTTTTGGCAATCCAATTTCCGTTAACCCCAAATAGGCGGTTAAACCAGTCATTCCTAAAATTCCTAAATAAGTGGATAACGGGGCTATCGACGCATCTATTTTTAAAAGGTCATTGCCGTCTGAAACTTGGTACTCTTTCCATTCTAAAGAACCAGATACAAAGTCTCCTTTTTTGAAGGATTCATTTTTGGACTCGACAACTTCGGCAATACAACCAGATGAAATAGGCTTATTCAATTTGAAAGGCTCCACATACGATTCTGCATCACTCATTCGTCCTCTCAAATACGGATCCACCGATACGAATTTAGTTTTCAGAAGAATTTCCCCCTTGGCTATCTCAGGCTTATTTTCATCTGTGAATTTAAAATCGGAGGCTTGGGGTTTTCCAGTAGGGCGATTGTTTAAAAGGATTATTTTATTCATGTTGATAATTTTTTATACTAAACTTAAATTAACTTCAATGTTGCCTCTGGTTGCATTGGAATAGGGACACACTTGATGCGCCTGTTCAAGTAATTTTTGTGCAGTTTCTCTTTCTATTTGAGGAATGGATACGGAAAGATCGACAGCAAGCGAAAAACCTCCATCATCATTTTGTCCTATACTGACGGATGCAATTACTTTAGTATCTTTTAGCTTTATTTTCTGTGTACGAGCCACAAGGTTTAATGCACTATCAAAACAAGCAGCGTAACCTGCAGCAAAAAGTTGTTCTGGATTGGTAAATGCCCCACCGCGTCCTCCCATTTCCTTGGGGATCTCCACTTTAAAATCCAACACTCCATCATCCGATTTGACGCGACCTTCTCGACCACCCGTTGCAATTGCATTAGCTGTATATAATTTTTTCATGATTATTATTTTTTATAATTGATTATTAAACTATTTTGTTGCTATGTCTCTTAATAAGCTATGTTTTACTGCCTATATTTGAGTTGTTAAATAATTTGCAACACCGACGTTATTTATCAAGCTAATTTGTTGTTTTAGCCATCTTGTATGCAAGTCTTCATCCTTTAGGAAGTCTTCGAAAACCATTCTGGTAGCACCGTCGTTTTCGGATAGTGCTATTAACTCTTCCAATCGTTTTATGGCAATAAGCTGTTCGGCGAGCTCTTGTTCGAGTTGATGCGCTACATCCAAATGGATAGGCAGGGTTTGATGTTTCGTGTTTGGTGTTCCTCCCAAATCCAAAATTCTGTTCATCAGAATTTTGGCATCCAAAATTTCCTCTTCAAATTCTGACCGCATACGTTGCGCCAATTTCGGGAACCCGTTGTATTCGTTGATCGTTGCATGTACCAAATGCTGTTCGGCCCCAGCAAAAGTTGCGGAAAGAATTTCTTGTAGACCGTTTAAAAGGATTGTGTTGTTTTCCATTATTATATTTATAAATGAATGTTCGTTCTTTATTTTAGGTAAAAAAATATCACAATTTTATGGCATCCCAAGCAGCTTGAAAAGTTTCGTCTAAAACTTTTGTGTTCAACGTGTACAGGTTTCTTTGCTGCATAGCCATTAAAAATGTCAAGGGGTATATGGTATAAGCGTAAAGGACAAAGATTGAAAGAGGTTTAATGATACCTTCCTTTTTCCCTTGATCCCATAAATCGAGTAGGGGCTGTAAATGCTTTAACCCTTCTTTCCTAATCTCTTCATCTATCATGGGAGTATTATCGCATTGCGATAAAAATGCAGCTTCATTTACTAGATTTAATTTATAATCCGCAATATTGTACCAAATTATTTCAAAACCTTTTTTAACAGGCATAGTATTATCGTATCCCTTAAAAGCACAATCACTAAAAGATGCCTTTACCTCAAGATATAGGTTGTTGATCAGATCCTGTTTATTTTCGAAATAAAGGTAGATGGTAGCTGGTGCTACCCCTGCAAGTTTTGCTATTTTGGACATTGGAGCATCATGAAAACCATGATCATTAACCAATGTTAGGGTAGCGTTCAGTAGAGCACGTTTTTTATCCGTTATTTTTTCTTTCTTAATCATATGGATATTCATTATACTTTTTTAATTGATAACATGCTATAGACTTTCCAAGACAAAGCAATTAGTACAAATTGGATCGGTAGTCTGATCAAGGCGGCGTCATGACTACCGATCGCTGGTGTTTCGGAAAACACGTCCCAGATGTGGATTGGTAAAAACAAAATCATTAAAACCAGGACGCCCAAAGCTGCCAATTTAGCGTATTTTTTGTTTACTAACAATGTAAAACCTAGGACAATTTCAATGATGCCTGAAACATAAATTACAGCTATTGGATATGGTAAAAATGAAGGCACAAACGGCATATAAAAATTCGGTTTCACAAAATGTTGTACACCTCCATAAATCATAAAGAGCGCAAGAATAATTTTAACAATGTTCCAAAATAACCTTTTCATTTACTTAACTTATTTAGTTTTACAATACAAATATATAAAAAAGAATGAACATTCATTCATGCTTTATTTTTTTAACAATTTTTTATAATGTGCGGATGTTATTTCGAAGTAATCCTCTTCAGTGAAAACGGTAGCAAATTGTTTTGCAAATAAAAATGTTGTGGCTATGGCTGGCTATTTGAAAGTACGGAATCTTCGTAATATGTTAACCTAAAGAGAGAAGTATTTGACAAAATCGATACCCTAACTACTATCCCCGGGGCTATATGTGCATATAGAAAGAAGTGATTTAAACTTTTTTCTTCTTTTTGTTTTTGAATTTTTTGAGTGTTATTACAATGAACACCAAATAGTTGAAACCCTTCCAGCTTCCCACAGTGGTATCGAACCTATTGAGCAAGGAGCGGTAGCTATCCATCCATGCATTGGTTCGTTCCACGGCATATCTTTCATCGTATAGGTCTTTGTCGAAATGTTCGTCCCTGTTCGGTATTGCCATTTCGTTTATTGAAACATATGTTGGCATTGATTTTCTTTATCTCGCACACTCTTCTGAAATCATTGGATCGAATCCGGCATCCGCGTTCAGGAACAGCCCCTCCACGGGAATATCGGCCTGTTCGATCGTTCCCGTAACAACCTCGTACTGCACCTCTATATCGTAATGGTCGTTGTGGTTGCCCGCTACGGGTTCGGACATGGCCAACGGCAATCCCTGCCTATCGGTCAGGTAGAGGGCGTTGGTGGTCTTGCGCTTCTTCCTTCCCTGATATTCGATCGCCTTACCGCCCCTGATGGCGGGGGTATGGCTGCCGTCAAGATCCACACTCGAAAGGTCCAGTCCGGCCCTGTGCTTTTTTAGGAACTTTATCCAACAGTCCTTCCATGTTCTGGAAAGACACCACTTCCGATAATGGTGGTAGACCGATTGCCAGCTAAGGCACACCTCTGAAAACAGGGCCTTTACGGGCAACTGGTTCCATTGTACCCCCGTTTTGAGCTTATATAGAATCGCGTTGATGATTTCCCCAACGGGAACCGTTGGAGGGAACCCTCTTTTTGTTTTCGGAATAAATGGCACAATTTCCATTTCTATCATATCTTTGTCAAGTACACTGTACATAAAGGGTTGTTTTGTAGTTATTTATGTTTCGCAACACAAATATCCGCAACCCTTTCTTTCGATCCAAAAAAAGTTTAAATCACTTCGAAAATAAAACTCAGTCAATACAATGGTTATTGTTAAATAAAAATATGAATATCACTCTTAGGGCAAATGACATCTTTAAATCTTCCATAGATGCCGTGGAGTCTAGGGTTAATGAAGTTTTTCAAACAGGGCGTTACTACTATGATAGTAGATACTTACAATTTTCCTTAAGTTATAAATTTGGGAATAATGATATAAGTGTAAAAAATCGAGGTACGGGTAATGAGCAAGAAAAAGAAAGAATACTAAATTAGAATTCCGTTTAAATTAGTCCTATTGGGGTTATTGTAGTTCATCTTATGCTCAATAGTAATAATACAAATATGTAGCTTCCCGAAATCTATTTATGTACCCTTGCTTTAGCTACGGACTAAGCAAGAATAGAAATGTAAATTTAAAGACATGAAAAGTAGGTTCACCGAGATTCAAAAGATTAAGATTTTAAATCAGCACGAAGAAGGTGTTTCAGTGAAGGAGTTGTGCAAGGAACATGACATCAGTGTAGCTACATTCTACAATTGGAAGGCCATATATGCAGGCGTGGATACCTCACAATTAAGAAAATTAAAGGAAATGGAAGTGGAATTATCCCGCTATAAGCAGATGTACGCAGAGTTGGCCCATCAGAACTATGCCTTGAAAGAACAGATCGAAAAAATGACCTAGGGGTATCATTTCTGTTTTTTAAAACGAATCATGTAATGTTCGATATGTATTTGTACTTAATTGATTGGGAAAATCAACTATTACTTTAATGATGCATTTAAACTTGTAGAGATTTCAATTGTTCCTTAACACATTCTAATCCAGATTTAATATTCTATAAACAATATCTTTATTTTACCAATTTTCAATATGGCTTTTATAAATTTACTCACTTATGTAAATTAAGTACCATGCAAAGACACTTTCTGACAATAATAATCGTATTGGTGCTGTTTTCTTGTAGTAAGGACCATAACATTTCCATCGATGATAGGAGCGAAGCGATTTTGGGTCAATGGGAATATGAGGCCATTGATTCTGATACTGCCGTTGACATCAATGGTGACGGCACGGTGAATATTGACCTGTACAACACAAACGAAATTCGTCAATGTATAAAGGACAATTTGACTTTCTTTGCATTCAGGGGCGAGGGGAAACTAAATGCATTTACCATCAATGAAAATGGGCTATCTTGCGGAGAAGTAGATTCATATAGCACTGTTGAAACCGACAGATATGAATTGGTCAATAACGAAATTCTACGCTTCGAGAACAGAAATGATATGCGGATCATTGAGCTTACCAAAAACCGACTTGTATTGGAACAAGATGATTTTTTGGATGATCAGGATGTTGTCATCACCTACACTTATAAACGGAGTTGATTCCTTACTTAAATGTAAGGGGCAATTGTTCCTTTTCCATTTCTATACCCTTACAATGGTGCCAGAAGTCCAGTCGCTCCATTGGCCATCGCTGTCCCTGACCCGTACATCATAGTTCTGATCTAGGTATTTCAACCTACTTTCACGGGGTTCGGTCTCCATTTCAAAATATCTGTCGACACCACTTCCCTTGGCTTCACTGTAGTTCAACAGTTTTGTATCCCAACGATTGTCCTGTCTGTTGAAAATGCGAACCTCGATCTGTTCTAGGCTTGCTCCATTATAAGCCTCCGAACAGTTAATGCTAAAGCAGGTATATATCCTGACCTGATAATCGCACCCATTCAGGCCACCACAATTGATATTGTGTTTTTCACCCTTGGCCGCAACGGTCGGCAATTTCAACATCTCAATCGATTCGCTCTCGGTCTGGGACTGACCGGTGGAATTCTGCACCAAGAAATTGATTACAAAGCTCTCATCCGTTTCGGGAAAGAACTGCATGGGTGCACTTCCATAATCCAGAGGAACGACCTCCCCTTCATTATAGGTGATTCCCTTATAACGTATGGTTCCTGCACTTGCCCCGGTAAAGGTGAACACCAATGTGTAGTCAACGCTCTGGTCATGACCCGAGGTGGCATTGGTTATGGCAGTGATATCGAATGGGTCGTTGATGTACTTATCTTGGGCCGATTGGCTGATGTTGAGTGTGAACGGTTCCTGGTATACCTCATAATTCACATTGACGTTGGCGGTCTTCTCCACATCGGAAGAGGATCGCACCGTAAAGGTCAGACTATGGTTGCCCTCGGTAACGCCGGTATATTTTCCGGAAAAAGAACCTACCGGTACCGTAAAACTTTCCCCAGCTGAATAAATGTTGCCATTATACCGGAAAGAACCGTTATTGCCACTGACAGAGAAATACATTTCATAGGTGTCCCCGCCAATGCCGATTTCGGAAATATTGAAGTTCATATCGATTTCCTCCCCGGTGTATGCCTGTTGAGCAGTTCCGGAAGCTGTGAAATTATAGTCCTTGGCCGAAACGTCCACAGCGATGTTCACCGATTTTTCAAGCCCAGTGTCATTTTTCGTATAAAAAGTCATGCTTACCGTTCCATCATCGGTTCCCTCAAAGCTCCAATTGAAGTTGCCCTTTGGCACCCCATAGAGGTTCCCCGGACTCACCACATTGCCATTGTTGTCCTTGATGGTGGCATTTCCGTTCATGCTGAAGCGCATGGTATAGTCGGAGGATCCCACGCTCTCGGAAATATTAAAGTTCAGGGAAGTGCTTTCCTCCACGGTGACGTCGGAACTCTGTATGCCCCCCGTAAAGGTGAAATCGACCTGATCAAAGGTGATGGTCGCATTGGCTGTTCGGGTAACGTCAGAACCTGATTTGACACTCAGGACAATGTTGTGCTGCCCTGGTTCAAGGCCTGTATAGGTGATATTGTTCGATCCAGGGCCCAATGGGAAATTCTCCCCTGGTCCATAGGAAACCCCATTGACCAACATGGACCCGTTCTGGCTCGACGAATAAAAGGCGGTATAGGTCTCGTTCGCCCCATCCGGGACTTCATCGATGTTCACGATGACACCAACGGGATTGTTTGAAAACTCAGTTGCCTTTGAAGGGGTCATGGCAATACTGAAATCATTGTTGCTCACCACCACAGTGACCTGTTCTTCCAAAAGCTGTCCATTGCTGTCCCGCAATAAAAAGGAGATTTCATAGGTCCCTGCCTGCTGCCCTATAAAATCATAGGAGAAACTTCCCGGTGTAACGGTGAAATATTGACTGGGCGTTATCGGGGAATTCCCATTATAGAGTTGGCCATCCCCACCCGTAATGAAATAGTTGAGCTCATAGGAAACCCCGTCATAATCCCCTTTTTCGATAAGGCTCAGGGCTACGGCCCCTCTTTGGCCCACCAATACCTCACTGTTGTTGGCAGAGGCATTGAAATCAAGTTCCAATTGTTTTGCATCCAGATCTATTTCGACGGGCCCGACCTCTTGCCCAAAATTGTCGGTCACAAGAAAACTGATCTGATGGCTCCCAAGGCTTTCCGGGGTATAGAAAAGGGAAAAGTTTCCAAGGTCGACAGGGTAGTCCGTATTGTTCTGGATATTGTTCCCGCCCGTCCCCGTAACCTTGCCATTGCCCTCGGTTATGTTGTAGGAAATGAAATAATCGATATTGGAGGTATTTCCGCTGGATCTGATGTTGAAATTGAGCTGTGTCCTTTGGTTGACAAATACCTGGTTGCTCTCCGCATTGCCACTAAAAGTGAACGGAATATTGGCGACCTCGATTTCCACACTGTCCCTTTTCATCTGGCCGTTGCTGTCGCGAACATCAAAGTAGATCTTCCGTTGTCCGAGCACATTGTCCTTAAAGGTAAAATTGTAATTGCCCGGGAATATGGATCTAAAGGCCCCGGCGTCCATTACGCCCCCGTTTTGGTCCCTAACGGTCCCACCACCCTCACTGCCCGGGGAAAAGGAATGTCCGATATCGTAGGTGACATCACTTTCCCCATCCTGTGTCTGGAGGTCGATATTGATGGCGATGTTGGTGTCGAGTTCCACTTGGGTGGAAGCGCCGGTGGCCCGAAAGGTAAAGTTCAGGTTTCCCACATCGAGGACAAGTTCCCTTGTGATGGTAGCGCCATCGGGGGCCTTCGCCACCATGGTCAACTTGTGTTCGCCCAAGGTCTCAGGAAGGTATTTGAGGTCGCTGACCCCTTTGGGGAGCGCAAAGACATCCCCAGGATCATAGGCGGTATCACCAAAATAGACCTTACCGGTCCCGTTTTCCAATTGGTAGGAAACCTCAAATTCCTGATTGCCGTTGTTTGCAGGATCTTCGGTGTCCTTGTCCCTTAACAGGGTCGCACTAATGGGGTTTTTACTGTTGATGATAAATTGGTCGGTCCCTTTGCCCAATAAAAAACCAAAGCTTGCATATGTGGTATTATAGACCAGATCCAGTTCCTTTTCGATCTTGTTGGAGTCCCAGGCAAGGACCTTGACCTTATGTGCGCCGGTATCGATGGGCATATAACGGAACGACACATCAAGATCTTCAATAGGGATGGTATCGTTCTGGTATATTGTGTCATTCCCTATGGACAGGTAGTATCCCTTACCGTTCTCGATACGGTACTTCATATAATAGGAGGTCGTGGTGACCACTTTTTCCGGTTCCAGGGAAAAATCCGTCTTGACCGCCTCAAAGACAAAGCCATCATTATTGTGGTCTTCCGTAAGGGTAAAATCAAAGGAATCCTGGACGATGCCGTCAAAATCCTTACTGCATGCCAGAACAAACAAAAAGCACAACAGAATTATGGAAACAAGGCGTAGTGGAGTAATTTTTTTCATAGTGTCCGGTTGTGTTCTAAAATAAAAAGTAGCGCAGGCCGATCCCCACATAGGGATAAAAGTTGCCTACATCCGAATTGATATGGTAATACTCATTGGCCTTTACCAATAGCGAAAGGTCGTTCCCAAGGATCATCTCCCCTTCGACACCTGCATATATTCCATAGATGAACCTGCTCTTGCCATCTATCACGGCCCCGGTATCCAGGGTGTTGTTTCCGTTGTTGATGACTTCATATCCAATGACCCCGCCCCCACCGATGTTCAGCGCATATCTCCTAAAATTGGGTTGTTCCCATACCTTTACGAAACAGCCAGGCTGGACCGTGAAAATGTTATAGGGGATATCATAATCCCCCTTGTCCTCTGCAATGGCGGCAAAAATGCTCAACTGGGCATAGGTGTTCCTGTCCAGATGGTAATTGTATGTTGCCATGATCCCCAAACCGTCCTCTGCATACCCGCCACTGAGACCTATAGAAGAGGCATAGTTCCCGCCCCGCTGCGCTGAAAGGGATATGGCCATAAACAAGAACGGAAAAAGCACCAATGATCTTCCCATAATCAAAATCGTTTAGGATTGTTTATAATGTCCTTGCCAATGGACATGGACAGGTTACGATTTCCTCCCTCTTCATCGAGCTCTACCAAAAGTTCCTTTTTATTGTCCAGGGAGAATTTCTTGAGTACGATGACAAAGTGGTTCTCGGTTCCCCCCTTTACGATCTTGGGGACCTTGTACTCAAGCAGAAGACCGTTATTTTTATCAATCGGGATTTTCTGTGCAGAAGCGTTCCTGTACGAACTTTTGATGAAGAATTTGATAAAGTTGATATCGAGGTCGACTCCCTCCTTATTTTCCAGCCTGAACTGGATAAAGAGCTCGTCGTTGTTATAGTAGACCCCTTTGAGCCACAGGAAGACATCGCCTTTCCGTGCAAAATAACGGGGGATCAGGGCTTTATCGAACTGCATGTAATAACTTCTCAATCGATAGTACTCGTTGGGGTCATGGGCATAAAGGTCGGGTGTGGCCAATTCCAACACCGAGTCCTTCGGTATTTTCACGATCTCTTGCATGGTCAACGAACGGGATTCCTCCGATTTTGGTAAAGATCCGTTATTGGATCCGGGTTCCGGACCTTGCACGGCCTTTGATCCCTGATAGGAAACAGCCCTGTCATCAATATTGGTCACCGCCATTTCGGGCCCTATGGTCCAGGTCAATTTTTTGGGGCGGGCATCCAGTTTCAGGATAAAATCAAAGAGGTTCCCGGATCTGGTGATGACCGTCAGGTTGGTGTGGTTTTCCTTTTCGGTGGCCAGATCATCATAGTATACTTTTAGGATACGAGGGTTGAACCGGCTCCCGATCTCCTTTGGGAAGTCCACTGCAAATCCGATATCGCTCCCAATGATACTTTCGGCGATATCCTCCGGAAAGATCAAAATGGTCTTGAACTTTCTGGAAACCTCGATGGTGTCACGGATTGCCTGTGCGGAAAGGCCATGGTTCATCAATAAAAAGAAAAGAAACAATAGTAGTTTTTTACCCATAGAGTGCCGTTTACGTTTTTAGGAATACCTTGTACCCGTTGATCAACAATATTTCGTCGCGATCCTTCCTTTTTTTATTGGAGAAGAACTTGCCGAATGCCCGTATCGCATTTTCCGTCATGGGAAGGTCGATCCCGTTGGAGAGTTCCCTTGAGATGTCCCCCACGGCACCCTCCTCCACATCGGCGTAGAATTCTGTGAGCAGTTTCCCAGCCCTTTCATTGTAGATACCGAGACCGCCGTCCTCCTGGTCATATGCCTTCAGTGCAATTGGAAAATTCCCTATGTTCGAAATATCCATCAACAATCTGGACCCTTGGATGTTCACGGTGGCATAGACAAAAGTGTTCTTGGGGAAAATCCGATCGGCAACCCTGAGTTCTTCCCGTAAGATCAGGGTCACCCTACTGCCGGGAACGACAAATTGGTCCCTATATACAGTGGCTTTCGCCCTTATATTGGCCAATAGGGCACTATGCTGTGAAACGCTTTCGTTCGGGGCGGAGAAATCCTGGCTTCCCGATTTGCGTTCCTCCCTGGCACGCTGTAGCATTTTTCGGTATTCGATGCGCTTTTCGGTCTCCGAAGGCCCGTTTGTGCGGGAAACATCCGTACTGTTCGGGACAGTATTCCCCATTGGTCCCGTTTCAGGTTTGGATAGGGAATTGCCATCGACCAATGAGAAACTTTCAAGGTCTTTCAGGATCTTTTCAAGGGAATCGTTCTCTTTCTCCCTGTCCACTAGGTTTGCAGGCCCATCTTTTTTTCGGGAACTGTCCAATGAATCCTTGATCGACTCCTTATAGTAGGTGTTGGGATCTTTTATTTCCAACCCGTTGGATCGGTCAGGAAGGGAATCATTATAGCCATCGGTAGTTCCTTCCTCTTGGATGGCACCCTTCAATCCATTGAAACTGGTGGACAGAAAATATATAAGGAGCAGGATGGCAACGGGAAGGGCGAGCGCGAACCCTTTATGGTCCCTGATCCAATCGTTCAATTTATGGGTGTTCAATGCCATAGTAAAATTTCTTTACCCGATAATCGAGATCTGAACGTACCGGGTTATGTTGTCATCAAATATCATTTGCGTAGGTCCCTGTTGTCCAATACATCGAAACGGACGATCTTAAGGCCGTTCAGATTATTGGGGGTTGATTTGGTCTCCATCAAATAGCCGGTCGTGACCAGGTTCCGATATTCGGTCTCGCCGTCCCTTTCAATTTTTTGCTTTCCGATGAACCTAAACCTGAACGGATAGGACGAATAGTCAATGATGATACTGTCCTTCTCCAGTTCAATGGAATAGCCACTTTTGGCGATATCCTCGTAATAGTCCTGGTCCACCAAACGGTTATAGAGCCGCATGCCCGAACGATCGACCATGAAAAGCGCCTTTCCCTCGATATTCCTTTTTATGAACCCCAGGTCCGGCTCCAGGCCAAAGAAAAGTTCATGAAAAATCCCCACATGTCCCTCGCACAGTATATCGATGGCCCTTTTGTAGTCCTTGACCCTGACAGTGGCCAATTTCTGGCCGCTGTCCAAAAGGTAAAAGTTGTTCTTTGCACTTTCATTGACCCTATGGACAACGTAGGTACAGCACAAAAAACTAAAGAGCATGAAAGTTAAAGATAGGACAACCAAGCGGTTGGATCTTTTCTCTGCCCTTGTAATATCGTTGAAAACCCTATAACCTTCGTTGAATTCCATATTTCTTACTGAATTAATGTTCTTACACCTTTTGTAGTCCCGCCTGTTTTTATATCAATGGCCGTTTGTGCGGCCTTTTTGGCATAGTGCTTGGTCCTTTCCTTCAATTGCCCGGCATTCACGTTCATTCCCTGAACAATAAAATTGGAAAGGGTAGGGGCCTTGAGATACACGAACAGGTTCATCAGCATCAAAAGGGCACTGGTCAGGACCAGCCCCAGATTGGCCTCGGTACGCAACAATAGGGAGTCAATGAGCTTTTCCATGATCTTGAGCATAAAATTGTCGATCAAGTGCAACATGGGGATCCAAAGGCAGACGGACATGAATTTCTGCAACCAGGCCTTCCACATCCCCGATAGGGCGGGGATGAAGGACAGCCCAATATTGAGGGGGCCGAAAACGATGAGTACGAACAGATAGATCACGGACATGGCCTTTATCCCGATGAAGACCACGGTGGAAACAATGGAGGCGAAGGTGGTGATCCCGGAGGTCATCCCGCTCAAGATCAGGGATTCCAGCGCCGACCAGTCCATATCGAACAGGCTCCATGAGGAACCGATGTCCCCCATGGCCCTTGTCTGGGCATGATATATCTTCAACTGTAGGATGTCCCATGAGACATCGTTGCCTTTCAACGAGTTTCCGATACCCTCATAGAATTGGAATATCGACCGTGCGAACACCTTGTACTTTAACAGGATGAACTCCAAGGGGACCCATTTGAGATAGGCAAAAAAATCGGCCCGGGTCTGTTCGTTCATGAACACCTTCAATGCGATGATGCCTATTCCGATATAAGCGAATTCCTGTCCAATGTCCATGATGGGATCCACCGCGTCAAAGGCGTCCAGGATATATTGGTCAAAGAGTTCGTTCACCTCTTCCCGGATACCCGCGTCGGTCATATTTTGTGTCAAGGCCAGCAAGGTCATCGGTTCAGGTCTATCAATGTTCTTCGTATTTCCCTGCTGGCATCGAGCTGTTTCATCCGCTTGTTGTGTGCGATTAGACCGTCCAATACCCCGTTCAACTTAACGGTGATGTCGTTGATCTTCTTGAGACGTTCCTCGGGGTGCATTAGGGATTTTGTGTTCAGGATGGTCCTGCTCTGCTGGAAAAGGTCCTTTGTCCTCAACAGCGCATCAGTGGCAATGGCCAGGAATTCCTTGGTCTCCTCGGTCTCCAAATTCTTAAGGTTCCCGATGGTTTCCTGTGATGTCCTATAGGCTTCCAAGATCTTATCCTTTAATTCTGTGATGTTGGATAGTTCCGTGGATTCCAGCACATAGTCCGGAGCGGTCTTCATGGCATCGAGTTCCTCTTTTAGGATTTCCCTTGACCTAGTGGTCTGATCGTTGTTCTTCTCCATCAGGTCGATCAACCGGTCCAATTTTCGGTTGGTGGTGGCCAATCGGTTTCCCAATGATCGAATCTGAATATGGATCTGGGCCAATTGGTTGTTCGCGATCCCGAGGGAACCATTGGTCGCCACATCGGTCACGGGGATCTGGCCCAGGGCGACCAAGGGGACCAAATTGAATAGGTAGATAAGTTTTTTCATTTTTTCTGTGTTTTATGGGAAGACATTAGGGAATAATCCTTGGCCGTCAGTTCCCAATTGTTATGGTTCTTTTTATACAGTTCATTGATCTTGTGCGATTCCATCGGGTTGGTCTCATAGATGCATTTTTCCACCAATGAGGTATCCACTCCGTAGACCTTCACCCTGTCCTTCCAACAAAAGGCCACTTCCCGATATTTTCGTTCGAGAGGCAGATCTCTGTTCAGGGAAAGGATGGATTGTCTCTGTTTTTCACTGAGACCCATCATTTCCTGGATGTTCTCGAATGCATTCTCAAAATCCCCCATGTCCAGGAAGACCTTGATATGGGAATTGACCACAATGGCATTCTTGATGACCTCGGAGGCGATAAAGTCATCCACCTTCTGGGAAATGAAGATGGGCTGGCCACCATATTTTCTGGCCATTCTGGACTGGCTATTGAAATAATCCTCGAACTCCTTTCTGGAAAGGGCCTTCCATGCCTCATCGACCACCATCATCTTGTTGATGGCCAGTTTGTCCCTATCGAGGAGTTTTTTGTCAAAAATTTCCATGACCATTAGGGCGGTAATGGGGAACAACAGTTCATTGTCGATGAGTTTCCCCAGTTTGAAATAGACCAACCTTTCCTCGCCCAGACGGGCGATCCTTTCATCCTCCCGGTTCAACAACCTTTCCCTTGGTCCGCCCTTATAGTATTTCTCCAAAAGGAACAGAAAGACATCGGGGTCGAACACTTCCTTGGAAATCCTTTTTGCACCGACAAGGACCTTGAGATGTTCTTGGCAGTATTCATAAAAGGTATCGAACCGGAAATCGTTGTTCCCGGTCTCCAACATATGGGAATAATATCCGGGCAACAGGTTTTCAAGAACGGTATTCTTGACCTCGTGGGATATTGTATCCCTAGAAACGCCACGGTCGTCACCCGTTATCAATTTCAATAGGGTGACCAGGTTGATGACCTTGGCTTCGCTTAATGCCCTGGATCCATCGTCCTTTTCAATGGTGTCATATGCGTCCAACTTGAAGGGGTTGAAGGTAAAGGGCCGCTTGTCGTCATGTTCGATGATGGTCCCGCCAAACACCCTTGTAATCCGTTCATAGGAATTGCCGTCCTCCATGATGATGGCCTCCGCCCCTTGACGGAGTTCCGAGGCAATGTAATGGTTGGCCACATAGGACTTGCCACCGCCGGATCCAGAGGCGATCAACATGCCGCGATTGAATATCCAATGGTTTCTCTCGGGTTCCCGGTAGACACTGACGGAAAGGGGCCTTCCACTGACCCTGTCGATCAACCGTAGACCATCGATTCCTTGCGAACCGTCACGATATCCGCCCTCAAAGTATACCAATGAGGCGGCCATATCGCTGGACATGGGCATGTACATATCCGAAGGGAGGCCCACGGCATTCCCCGGGACCCCTGCGAAGAACAGGTTCTTTCGGTCAATGTTGTTTTCCTTGGCATTGATCTTGAGCTTTTTGAAACCGTCCGCCACGGCGCTGCACATTTTTCCATGGTTCCCATCTGCGCTGTTGAACCCTAAAACGTTCAAATGGTAAAAGACGATCTCCTTATGGTTCTCCAAGATGTCGGTATTGAACTCCCGGATCTGATCGGCATAAATCCCGTTACTGTCATCTTTCTTTCCATTGCCGAACTGATCGAAGCGCTTAGCCTTTTTCCTCAACCCCTTAAGGGCCCTTTCCTGCTCCGGAATATAGATGTACTGGTTGATGATGTGTTCATGGGGTATCTTGAACCCAATAGAAAACAGATTGCCGACAGGGAACCGGTTGTGCCGCGTCGTGAATTTTCCGTACAGTTCATAGGGCCCCAAATATTCCTTGGTGAACTGGTCCAGGTTCTCAACGGTAAAAAACCGGGCCAGTTTTTCCCCGATCCTGATGGAATTGTTGGAAAAGTCGATATCGGGCAGGTTTTTATTGGATGCGGAAAGGCTGAAATATTTTGTGTATAGCCCTTCGTTGTCAAATAACCCATCATATCCCATTATCTCCGACCGGATAAGGCCCGACCCATTCAACAGGTTCGAGACACTTTCCACCTTCGCCTCAAAATCCAACAGGAGATCCCGGTCAAGGAATTCTTTGGGAATTGTCCTGTCCAAAAAGAAATCCCTTTTTTTCGAGAGAAAGGAATTGACCCTGGTGGGGCCATAGTTGAAGTACCCCTTCGGTGCCAAGCTGATAAACAGGTAATGCTCGGCCTTTAGAAAAGGACGCTCCTCAAAATACCGTTCATTGCCGATCTCCATAAAATCACCGTTCAACCTTTGCGGGATGGGGCCGTACCTTTCCTCAAAGAAATGGTCCTGTCGGTGCAGGATCATGTTGGGCCCCAATATGTCGATGATATTGAAGAAGATTCCGTTCAAGGTGTTGTAATCCCTTTGGTCCAAAGTGAACACCTCTGGGAGTTCCAATTTCAAGGGAATGGTCAAACAGCCCTTTTCCTTGGAAATGAGGGATTTTCTTTCATACCCATAAATGGGGAACACGTCCATCATATCGGCTATCCTTTCCATAGGGGCATATTTTTGTGCGGTCTGGAAATCTTGATCTTGTCCGGTCTGGAGGCATCGGCCATCTTTTTGATGAATCCCCTGGCCCCATAGGTCCTGGAATGGAACAATAGGGTGGCGAACATCGAAAATAGGGCACAGGTGGTCACTACTAGGGCCATGAGCGTGGGGATGACCATGGATAAAATGAACCCTAGGGAGAGTACACCAAGGCCTATATAGATGCAATGATTGATGTACCTGGCTTTAAGGCCTAGGAACAGGACCTCCTTCTGGAGTCCTTTCCGTATAAGGATAAACTTATCTTCCATAACGGCCTTTTTTAGGAACGCATGCTGTCCCCAACGGACAATAGGATCCAGAAAATGGCCAGGCCAAGTATGACCTGCCCCACCTTTTTGGTCAGGTCGCTCTGTTGGTCCCTTAAGTAAAGGAATACCAATCCACCCAGAATGGTGGATGTTCCGGCAATGGTCTTGACGGCACTGATGACGATATCCGCGATCCTGGAGAGATCACGTTCCCCTTGTTGGAGTTCTTGGGTCAGTTCGTTCAGTTGTCCAAAGGAATCATGTGGCAGGCAAAGGCCCAGCCCGATAAGGAGCAAGAGTTTAAGTTTTCGGGCCGGGACCCTTTTTGTCCGTAACATCCCTGTTACGGATGATCTTGAATTTTTCATTTTCTGTACGAGTTAAGGAATTGTTCAATGTTTCACTTGAAGAGCCTTTATTTTTGAAAGCCTCCAGGAGTTTGGAGTTGTTCTCGACTTCATCCACCTGGCTGAGTATGGTTTCCAAATCGGCTTGTTCTTCTTGTGAATTATTTACAAATTTATTATTTAAATACAAATAATCATCATTTTCTTTGATTTTTTTGCTGTCCCTTTTCTTTTTTACCAACAGGACCCAGGCCACATATATGTAATACATGGCCGTAATGCCCAATGTTATTTTCCAGAAAAGGTTCAAATACAGTTTATTATAGTTTTTCTATCAGTTTCTCCAATTTGGCCCCATTCTTATGGACGAATTCTTCCAGGACCTTCCTTAGAATCTCGTTCCGGTTGATCTTTTTTCCCATTTTATAGCCCAATCCAAGGGCCAGCCTTTCATAACCGGCGAGGCATTCCCCGCTCAAGGACATCTGGAACACATCTTTTTTGTCCCTATAAAACTCAGATTCAACGGTTTTATTGAATTCCTGCCAAATTCTTTCCTCGGATTTTGTCATTTTTTTCCGTTTGGCTGGACGGTTCGCGTTTTCCATGGGCCGTACCACGGTTTCAGCCTTCGGGGTTTCGGCACCATCCGGATCTTTGCCCAACGGTACTTTCTTCTCAGGAGTTCCCGTTATGGCATCGTTGGTAAGATCGGCCGTTTCCCCAGTTTGATCGGTCTCCATTCCGGAGGATCTTTCCTTTTTTAACCTGTCCAACATGCCATCCGTTTTGTCCATGTCCATCGTTATGGCCTTTATCAGTTGGCCCGTATCTTTACTTTTTTTCATTTGTTCATTGCTTGATTTTTGGTCATTGTCTTTTGTAGCCATATTTGGTCCGTCCTAAAAAATCCCTCATTGAGGGTTTCATGGCCATATCAATTATTGGATAATTTAAGGACTTCCTCAAAAAAGTTCCTGATATCCCGTGGTCCCGTCTCCATTTGTTCCGGGATGGGATGGAGGGTGCTCCTGTACTGTTCCCGGTATATGGTCTTCTCCTTGACCACATGCTGCATAAAGGGAAGGCCTGCCGTCAGGACATCGCCCTTTAAGTTCGCGAACTTGTTCTTCTGGACTTCCCGATATTTGTTGAAGAAAAGATGGACCGATCGCAGTACCCGGTCCCCATTGTCCAAGAAGTTTTTCTTCAATGTCCTGTAGAAATTGAAGGTACTGTCGATTTCCAGCTCGTCATGGTCGAAGGGTATGAAGATATGTTCGACGAACATAAGGCCCTGTACCATTTCGAGGCTCAGGCTTCCCGGAAAGTCGATGATGATGTAGTCCACTTTTCCATAATGCTGCAGGATCTTCTCCTTAATGGTCCTTACCGTCACCCGGATTATCGGATATATCGGGATATTGTCTTCTTCGTTTTCGCCGATAAGGTCCAGTTCGCGCTGTCTTTTCTTGAAAATGGAGAACTGGGGGTCGTCCACATCCAAAAGGACGACCTTCTTTCCATAGGTATGGAACAGGTTGGTGGCCAGCATGATGTTGAGGGTCGTTTTGCCCACGCCGCCTTTTTCCCCGGCGACTGAAATGATCTTTGTTTTCATGTTGATATGTATTTAAGTGAGTAAAGGAATATTTGTATATAGGGTCAATTACATAGGCATTTGTTCAATGGTTTGGATATTTGTTCATATGGATATCTGTATGTCCATACAGTTGGATGATTATTTAATGAAATGTTTATTTGTATAAATGAATAAATGAATAAATGAATAAATGAATAAATGAATAAATGAATAAATGAATAAATGAATAAATGAATAAATGAATATTTCAATATAGATGTCCAATGACGGTTCGTGTCAGTTTTCCATCGTTGCTTAAATTTTTGATTTGAACCCTGAAAGGGCTTCCAGGATATTGGACTCCAAGGTCTTGAAACTTTCTTGGATCCCTTCCTGATAGACAAGGTTTTCCCCGATATTGCGCTTCGGGATGAACTCATTGTCCGTGGCGATGATCCACATGGGGTTGTAGCCCAAGGAATAATAGTACAGGATCAGCTTAAAGGTGGTGGGCGATATCGTACCGCGTTCCACATTGGTCAAGGTCGAATAATCGACACCCAATCGTTCACAAACATTTTTCCTGGAATAATGGGAATTGCGCTTGTCCGTGGTATCGTCCGCTTCGACCAGATCGTCCCGGATTTCCCTGAGCCTTTTTCCGATATAATAAAAATCCTCCGCTTTCGCGTTCTTAAGTTCGTCGATGTCCTTCATGTCTATAAATTTTGAACGGGGTAGGAGGAATAGGGTTCTTCCTCGAAAAGATCGGCCCCATCCCATAGGGCGGCCATACCTTCCCCTTTGCTATTATCTTCCTTAAAAGTAGGTCTTTCCTGTGACCCGTCCATATCCTCGAACAGGTCTGGGCCGGACATTTGGTTGAAATCCTCCAAAAATTCCAGGGCGATTTCCCTGTTCGCGTCCAGTGAAGACCCGATTTCATCCGTTATCTTATCGGGATCGAAGATCGAGGACTTGGGATGTTCCCCCTTGATCTTGAAATATTCGTCCTTGACCAGATCATCAATGTCCCCGAGTACCTTGTGGAAGGACTCGTCCAGGACCCGTTCCATTTCCCGTTCCAAGAACATCCTTCCGACAAGGTTTTCCATGAAGGCCCTTATCTGGGAGCCATAGGCTCCTTTATTGTCGACCAATTGCCCCAGCTCCTTTAAATGATCGTATAGTTTCAGGTCACGGACCAAGGAAGTGAACTGCATTCGCTCCATCGGGCCATCGCAATTTTCCTTTGTGAAGCTCTCCAGGTAAACGTTATAGAATTCGATGTAATCGTTTTGGGCGAGATCAAGTCGGGCCACTTTGTCAAAAAAACCGATATCCTCCATCAATGCCAGGCGTTCCCTTATTTTTTTGTCATGGTCCGGGGTCCTAAAGTCCCTAATTACCGGAAGGGGGAATTTGTCCTGGTGTTTCTTTGACTCCATGTTCGGTCTCAACAGGCCAAAGCAAAGTTTTTGTTTGATGGGATGTTCAAAGGTATCGGCCACGATACCTCCAAAATATCCGGTTGACATCCCGGTTATCTTGCTCTTTGGCATCAGTTCCATCATTTGGGTGCCCATACTGGTTGTCGTGTCGTTCCTTGAGACCGTCCTGGACAGTTTTTCCTGGTGGATCTTCCCAAAAATGTCACTGATACGTCGGGCCGTTTCCCCCTTGGCAGCACCGCTGAAGACGTTCGCACAGTTGTCAAAGATCACATCGGCCAGTTCCTTGCCGTAATCGGCGATGAGCTGGGAGACGCTTTGGATGCCAAGGACAGTGGCCACCAAATGGGACCTCCCCGTATCGATGATCTTTCTAAGGCCCATGATGAAAATCGTGGGCACCTCGTCAAGGATCACGCCCATGGGCCTGCCCCCGGGCCTGTTGACCACCTGTAGGGCCTTGTTGATGATCAGCCCGATGGGTGCGGCATAGATCTCCGATCGGTCCGGATTGTTCTGCACGCACACAATCTTGGGCCTGGAAGTGCTGTTGATGTCCAATTGGAAATCATTGCCGGTCATCACATAGAATATCTCCTTGGTGGCGAGCATGGAAAGTGATATCTGTGCACTGGCGGTCTGACCGGCCAATTGTTGTCCCGCTTCCCGCTCCAGGGCATCCTTGAAGGGGATCATCAGGTTGCGGACCTCCATGTCCCGCAGGATAATGTCCAAGAGCACCTGTATGTTGACCGTTGAAAGGATGATGACATGGGGAAGGGTACAGATATTGGTCCCGGTCTCCTCCGCTTTCTTCTTCAGGTACCAGATGAGCCCCGAAACAAAACTGATGGCACTCCTTGAAAAAAAATCGTTCTGCTTGATCCATTCCTTATTGAGGTTCTTCATGATGATGGTGGCCGCATCCGAGGCATCGATCTGTGACTTCATCAAGTAGGGGCTGATGGGATTGTTCCTATGGGTCCTTTCGGGATCATCGAAGGAAATGGTGTAAAACCCGGGCAGGGAACCCAGCTGTTCCGGATCATCTGTGCCGAGTTGTTCCTTCTTTTTCAGCCAATGGTTATAGGCGATACGGGAGAGTGTATCGAACTTGAAATCATAGATGAGCAAAGTGAACATCTTGCCGATAAGCTGTTCGATGATCTCCTCAAAAAGGGCAAATGACTTCCCACTTCCCGGTGTGCCAATGATCAACAGGGCCCTGAAAAGGTTGACGAAGTTGACCCAGCCTTTTCTGATCTTTCCCTTGAAACGGTAATCATAGGGAATGTTCACCGAATAGGGGGTATCGATCTTTTGTTCCATCTGTTGGAACGTCTCGTTCCCGTCATTGAAAGGGTCTTCTTTGGAGAGGTCGGTAAAGGACAGCACCTGAAAGAGATGGACACTGCCCGATAGGGAAAACAGGAACCCCAGGAAATAGCACGGCACCGAAGACCAATACAAAACGATATGGGGAACCTTAAGGACATCACCGGCACCAAAGAATATAATTCCAAGGGTCAGATAGGACACTCCCTTGGTATAGGTCTTTCCCGCTACCTTTTTGGGGTGGTACAACATGACCGCCGCCCCAATGGCCATGAGCAATAACAGTTTGCTTAGGTACTTTTGGTGCAACGGCCCGAACTTCATAAAAAATCCATAGATCCATCGGAGTATCGGGCCATCGATCCCATGGTAGGCCAATAGCGCATAATGATCGATATAGCCGATCACCGTAAAAAGTGCCACGGAGAGGAACATGGCCGAATGTGCCAACCTTTTATCTTGCATGGAAGGGAAGAATATTGTCCATTAAGGAATCAACCAAAGGTCCTTTCCCTCCATCCCTCCAAAGCGATGTCGGATGCCTCCTGAAAGGAAATCCCCTTCTCCCGTACCAATTCGATGGTAGTGTCCATCAGGACCTTGGATTGGTCCCGGATGAACTGGGTATATCCATCCCCCATTTGGAGGCGGTTCTTGAGTTCCATATCATTCTCTTCGATAATTGCATCCAGCAGTTCATAGTAGTATTGGTGGTCCTTCAACCCTTCCGATAGTTCTTCCATTATTTTCATTTGTTTAAATTTAAGTCAATACATTGATATTTGTTTATTCCCCCTTTCTATGGATATTGGTGTTTGATATGTCCCAAAAAATCCCTCCGTGAGGGTTTTATATTTTTAATTGTGCGATGTTCTCCTTTGATGTCTTTTTGTGCCTAAGGTGCGCCGCAATGGCCCGAAAGGGGACCATATAGGAATACCGGAGCCCAAAATCGGCCAAGACCCCAGTGGTGCGTATTTCCTCCACGAAGCCCTCATTGGGGGCGCCCTCCGGTCCGCTGTTGGTCTTGAGGACGATCTTGTCCCTTGGGCGTATCCTATCCGGATCCACGGTCCCAAGTTGTTTGTACCTTTCCTTCTTGCTGCTTTTCAGGTCGTCGTTCCAATCCTTGCCCATCGATTTCATGATCTTGGCCCTTACAGGAAGGTACAGTCCGCCCAAGGTGGTCAAAAATGACCGTAATGTCTTGGCCATCTGTGGATCCAAGATGGTTGTGGATCTGGATTCCGAGATGGAAAATTCAAGGGCCAACTTGTCCGAAAAAAGGATGGTCTTGAAACCTTGGCCCTTTGGGAACGCATTACCGACCGAGTCTTCGATCGTACGGGCATCATGGGCCATTTGACCTCGACGGTCCTTATGGTAGTGGATGTTCATCGATACCCTCTCCCGGTTGATCCTGTTCTCGACATAGACCCCTTTTGCCATTCCATTGATGAGCTTGGTGAAAACTTGGACATCAAATCGGTGTCCCGTGGCATCGTTGTCGAAAATTGAAACGAGCTGGACCCCTTTTCTTGAAAGAAAGGGGGTGATGAGCTCATAAAAGAAATCCAGTTTTTCGGTATAGACGTTCCCTCCAAAGGAAATATAAAAATCCCCCTTTTTTCCCTCAAGTTCATGGAAGGACAGCAGGTCCACCCCGCTTTCCCCAAAAACGATCCGTTGGGTCCCTTCCTTCGGGGGATTGGAACTGAACAGAAAATGGTCTTTTCCGTTGAGCACCAGGCGGAATTTTTTGGATTCCCCCGTATGCCTGTCCCTATAGGGCCTGTTGTACAGGATATAGTTCCTGGGGGTTCCGCCGATATCGAATTTTGGAAAGGCCACATTGGCGATCTTGCCTCCATTGTCGCTATGGTGGAAGGCATTGAAGATCCTGCCCCTAAAGGGATCGGATGCAAGGGTTTCCATCGCAATGCCCCTTTCCTTGGTCAGGTATATGGCATTCCGCATTGGTACTATGTTGTAATTTTCCTCCAAGGATCTCGTTCTGCCCCTTTTTTGGGGGACCTTTGCGTTTTCTGCAACATGTTCGTGGGCACTGTCAATGATTTCCAGGCCCTGTTCGACGGCCCTGTAAAAGTTCTCCTCCCTATTCTTTAGGAACGAAAAGAAAAGTCCCTTGTCCTCCGAGTCATTGCGGTTGAAATAGGAGATGGGGTCCCTTGAGGTCATCAGGACGATCCGGTCGCCCTCCTTGGCGAATTCCATCGATCCGGCACTTTTTTTGAGCAGTACATGGCCCGTGCGCAATAGATGGCCCGCAAAGTCCACTTCCCGGTTGATCTTGCCGATCAACCGTTTATAATATTCTGGGTCTTCTTTGTAACTGATAGTGTTCTTCATGACTGATAAGATTGAAAAAAGCCGATATATCTGAATATGCCGGCTTTTGTTCATCAAATGGACCTTTTGGCCCCTATTTGCTCATGACATTATGCCGTTTCTTTTTTTTTTCGTCCCCGACCACAACGGCACCCTTGGTTTCCAGATTCTTTACATTGGCCTTTTCCGGGGATTTTGTAATGAACCTTTCTGCCCTTGGGCTATAGGTGACGTTATAGGTCTTCCTGCCCTTTTTGGTGGCGATGGAAATTTCCACGGCCTCTCCCTTGTTCATGGCATCAGCCTGCTGTTTGGTCAATTGCTGCCCATAGAAATAAGTATTCTCTGAAAGGGCGGTCTTCGTCCTGATGTCATTGAGCTTTGGTTCGTAATAGGCCAGCTTCGGGAACATTTCCCCATCCTTGGTCACCCCATTGAAGACGATGGATCTACCGTCATTGACCATGGCCTCGAACTCTTCCTTGGAGAACTGGTGGTTATAGGCGGTGGCCTGGGCAAGGGTCACGGGCTGGTTCCTTTTGATCTGGACGTCCAATTTGGACCCGCTCTGGGAACTGTACATCAATTGGACGGCCTTGACACTTTCCTTGAGTTCCCCTTCGTTGACATAGGTGGAGCGATGGATGTACTCCTCTCCCTTGACAAGGGCATCCTGTACGTTCTCGGGAAGCTTGTCAAAACTGATATAGGCACCCTCCAATTTTTCCTTGGTCTCCCCATAGGCGAACCGTTGGGCGGGGGACCGCATTTTCTCCACATAGGGACTGGTCTCGTCAATGTTGAATTCCAGGCCTCCCTGGGTCTTGATCTTTAGGATGCTTTCCTCTTTGGAGAGGATTTCCCCTTTTTGCCAAACTTGGTTCACTTTTACGAAAACCCTTTCTACTTGTTTTTCCATTTTACTGAGTATTTAATTGTTAAGGAATATTGATTTTCGTACCTTTGCGGTACTTGTTGATATTCATTTATTAATGAGTTAAGGAATATTACGGAAAGAGGGCGGGAGCGCTCTTTTTCCATTTTATAAAGCTATCCGGTAATCCTCCATCTGCACCTCCTTCCCCTTTAATGTAATACTTTGGTCAGATTCCCATTCCAAATGCCAATTGGCCATTTTGGGTTTGAGGATATCCAATGTTTTGCCCAAATAGTTCCTGTGATAGGACCAGACAAAATATTTGATGGCACCCACCTCAAGGGGTACCCTTACCGAAATACCGTCCCCTTCCTTCCCGACCACAATACTGTGGCGGTTGATGCGAAATTGATCCAGGGCCTTATTGTACTTTAAAAAACTTTTTACCAATCCTTGGTTGAAGGCCTTTATGGAATTATAAAAGCGCAGAAAGGATTTTTCGTCCCCTACCTGGAACTTGACCTTTAGGTCCCCTTCACCTAGTTTCAACATGAAATTGGTGTCGTCGATGAAGGAAATGAAACTGAGGTCCCGTAGATACCCTTCTATCTTTTTGCCTCCCGTGAACGAAAGGATGATCTTCTTCACTTTGGTCAATTTGCGGATCTCGAACAATATCTTGGTGGTCTCATAATTGATCTCCCCAAGGGCCATATAGACGGCATTGTCGAGTTGGAACTTCCTGTGAAAGGCAATGGCCTCCCTGGGATCCTTGAACACGACCAACCATTCGATGGATTTGGGGATATTGGAATACCAAAGGGAATGTTTGGCATCGGATTCCCCAAAGGGCAGAACACTCTTGTCACTGTCCAGAAAATAGCCCGAGGTCTCGTTCTGGATATTGTAGAGGGGGAACAATGGCTCTCCCGAAGGGGTCTCAAAGATACGGTCCTTGAAGGCATCCGTTCCGGTAACATCGGAATAAAGCCCTTCCGACCTTCCCTTGAACGGCATAGCGTAGGAATGGAAGTGGTTAAAGTCCTTAGTTACCCTTTCAAGGCCGACACCCTTGGACGTATCCAACATCAATTCCTTGGCCGCGGTCACCTGATGGTACCTTTGATCGACCTTGTCCCAAAGCGTTTCGCTCTTTTTCCCCTCTGTTTTGGAGACCTCTTCTATGACAAGGTCCGAAGCGGACAGTTTGTTCTGGGGGCTCTCCACGTGATAATATAGGAATCCCTTTTCGGTATGGATGACCACGCTGTAACGGCCGTTCCTTTTGAACACGACATGGGTGGGTTCCCTTTTTACAGGTTCATACCCGAAATGCCCGAACAGGGCAGGGAGGTCTATCAAATGGTCTTTGTCCAACCAACGGTCCAACATATGATTAAAAATTGTTTATTTGTAAATAATTAATAAGTTTGTAACTGACACAACAAATATATAAAACTTTTTCAAATGGCAATGGTTTTCAAAAAAAAAGGTCTGAAACGGATATTGGGACATCTGATGTCCCTCGGCAAGAAGGAGGTCCGGTACCTCATATTCCTTATCGTTGCCCTAACGGTACTTCTACTGGGCAAGGCCTTTTCCATGATGGAGGAGGATATCGGGGAACAGATGGCGGCCATGGACCGTTATAATACCTCACTCAGGGCCAGCTCGGGGAATGCCCCAATGGACAGTGTGGTCTCGGATAGGGAAAGGGAGCGATTGCTCTTTGAAATAGAGGAAAGGATCGTAAAGTATCTTTTTCAGATCCCGGACTATACCTATATGTCCTCATTGGAAACCTATTTTAGATATAGCCCGGGACTGTTGGACGAAATTCCCTCATGTACGCCCTTGGAAAAAGGGGACTATAGGTTGAGCAGTGCCTTTGGGTACCGTGTCCATCCCATTTCCGGAAAAACGAAAAAGCACACGGGACTGGATTTTGCCGCACCCCGGGGCAAACAGGTATATGCCACTGCATCGGGTACGGTGGTTTCCATCCTCCACTCCAAGACAGGATATGGGACACATATCATCATCCGGCACCGTTTCGGTTTTAGGACCCTTTACGGGCACCTGACAAAGATCTTGGTGGGCAAAGGGCAATTTGTCCAGCAGCACGAATTGATCGGGACGGTAGGCAGCTCGGGGGATTCCACTGGGTACCATCTGCATTATGAGGTCAGCAAGAACGGCGAAAAGATCGATCCCATACCCTCATTCGACCTGAAGCGTAAGATCATACTTGAACTCATCGAACAATAATTATGGAGCCATTACAGGAAAACAGATTACCGAACCCGTGGCAAAGGGCGAGAAAGCTCATGGCCAGATTATGGAACCTTAAGGAAAGATTGTTGAGCAGGGACTTTAGGGACTTTGCCACCTTTGAATATGAAAGGATCCCTTTGGAGGACATCCGGGACATCCAAAGGCTCAAGTATCACAGGAACCTGGATATGGCCAAAACGGGGCATGCGGATGCTTCGTTGAACAGCCTGATTTCCTATCATCGGAAAAAAGAAGGGTTGGTGAAACTCGACCAAGGAGTGGTTGCCATGGGAACCATCAAGATCAGGGAAGATGGCGATCTCCTGGCCTCGATCCGGTTCGGGTACGACAGACATCGGAAAGCCCCCGTTATGGCCCTGAGGGACCATGATAACATTCCCATGTGGAAACCACTGGATTGGCCGGAACTCTTGGGAAGATTGTCCAGCCTTCATCCAAAGGCAACTGACGGACTTGAGTTCGGACATTCCTTTTTTGCAAGGGACATCCAAAGGACCGTTCCATCCGATTTCGAAGCCCTCGGTAAAATGTATGACCTCATTATCGAAAAGTCCTTTGGGTCCAATAAATACTTTGGGAAGGGGGTATTGCCATTGGATACAGGGGTATTGGAGCATCCCTTGGAGCATCTGCACAGACCGATGCTGTTCCCAGCATCGATAAAAGGCCATGAGATCCTAAGGTTGACAGAGGCCAATGCACATTATCTCGTCTTTCAACCTTTTCTCAAGACCTCTGCCGATTTGCTGCACCTAACCCGGAAAGAGATTCATCAAATGCTCCAGAACGCAAGGGTCGATCGGATTGCCAAGCTCAGGTTCGGATTTGTCCTCGGCATCAGGGAGGGTCAATTGTACATTGGCAAAACGAACGTCGAAAAGACCCAGGGGATGGACTGGACAACTTTCAGGGAGGCCATTGAATCCCCTGCCCATAGTGCCAAGGTCAAGTACTATCTGGCCAAAAAGATTGTAAGGGAAAAGGACTTCATGATCGAAAAGGGTGCGATCCTATTGGAAAGCGGTGGACGGACCGCACATTTAAAAAGGCATTATAAAAATGGCCAATGGTACTTTGCCGAAACTGGTCGAAACGATAAAGAACTACATTTCAGGCCTGCCGGAGCTCCGGTCATCCAACACTTACGGACCCATTATTCGGATTCAGAAAACCTGCAAACGGCACTGGATGCCATCGAACAACAGAAATTGGACAAAAGGAAAATGGAAAACACGCTAAATATATGAACCATGAAAACAAAAACAGTTACCAGAACGGGCCGGTATGACCATTGGCAAAGGGAGATCGTAAGGGATGGATCGGGAACCCATTATGTACTTGTTGAGGGGGTGCCCCATCATACCACTAAAACGGGGGAACCTACGTTTCCGTTACGAGACTTTGTGTTCCAGGATATGGGAAAACCACGCACATTTGATGGCAATGATTACCCCTATGGATTCGATCCAATGCTATATGATCTGGAAAAAGAGCAGGTCAAGAAACCCAAAGAAAAGAACATGTTAAAACTATAGGTTATGGTGACCATCCTTTGGCATTATTGGTCCGGACGGCTGACCAGTTGTTTTGACCAGGGCAAAAGAACCTGTACGATATAATGATCTCCCTTGACATTCATGCATTCGACATTTAAAAGAACATAACACTATGGCATTATAACTTTAAAACAGGGGGGACGACCCCTACAGGGCCGACCTTAATGGACGTTCCGGAAAATTCCTTAACTCACGATCTATGAAATACTCAAAAAAGAAATATCTGGACTTTATGGTCCGGACCATCGACGCATTACGAAATTCGGACACCCTCGGGCATACCTTCATCAACAATCCGGGGTTCGGCAACATTTTCGATATCCTAAAAAATGAAAAATACAGGGAACGGTTTTTAGGTGCATTGAACCAATACGTGGGCGATACGTATACGAATACCCTTGTGGACAGCCTGAAAAAGGGTTCCCTGAACTCGTTCTATACCCCAGTGCCCGTAATCCGGGCCATGATGGATTTTTTGGCCGGGATACCCGACTTTTCCCCAAGGACCATTTTGGAGCCCAGTGCGGGGAACGGGCTGATCATCAGGGAACTTTTGCACAGATATCCCAAGGCCAGGGTCACGGCCTTTGAAAAGGAGATCCTGACCGCACGGATCTTGGAACATAATTTCAAGCACAGGGACAATGTCCAGGTGTTCGGCATCCCATTTGAGGGTATCGGGCAGAGCGATGCCACTAAAAGTTATGATCTGGTCATCAGCAACATTCCCTTTGGGGCAAACAAGGTCTTCGACCCCGACCTTGCAGACCATCCGTTAAAGGACGGGCTTACCAGCAATGTCCATAGCTACTTTGTCCATAAAAGTCTGGAACTGGCCAAACCGGGGGGGATGGTGGTATTGATATGTACCAAGAATTTCCTCGATAAGGCAAAATATGGGCAGATCCGCGAAAATATCATTAAGGACAATGATTTTTTGGGCGGGGTCAGGTTACCGGACAATGCCTTTGAGCAGGAAAACACCTCGGTGATCGCCGATATCCTGGTCTTCCAAAAAAGCCGTGCCAAGAATCCATCCTTGGAACAGAAGGAGAGGAACCGACTTTTCATGGCAACGGAAAAGGTCGATCTTGAAGGCAACGAAATCAAGATGAATGCCTTTTTTGATGCCCATCCCGAAAATATCCTGGGGATCATGGAACCGGGAGGGCTTTATGATCGTTCCGATTACACCGTAAGGAACGCCAACAATATTGCCACGATCGAACCCGCCATAAGGGAGGCCTTGGTGACCTTTAGGCCATCGAGCATAAAATCCAGGACCGTAGCGGAGAAAAAAACGGACAAGGCCGCTATACCGGCAAACCAACAACAGTCATATGAGGGTCCATTAATACCGGGGAACCTGATCGTGGCGGAACAAAAAATTGCAAAGATTACCGATTCCGGCCAGTATTACTACCTGAAGACCAAACCGGCCGAATTCGATAAACTGACCAAGATCATCTCCCTACGGGACACCTATTTGAAACTCTTGGAACCCAAGATCGTAGATGGACAGAAAATCTGGGAGGACCTGAACTATCAATACGACGTGTTCCTTTTCCAATACGGGAACCTGAACGACAAGGCCAATTATCATTTAGTGACCCTGGATGTCCAGGGACCTTTGATACTGGCATTGGAAAGCCCTGAAAAAGGGACTTTCACCAAGGGCCAATTTCTTTTGACCCCCTGGGCCCCGCAAGTGGAAGAAAGCCCCGAACGGTTGTCTCTACAGGATGCCATTTATTTTTCCCTGAACCGGTACAATCGGATCGATATCGATGCCATTGCCGGGCGTACGGACATGTCCAAGGAAACGGTGATCGGGGAATCCCTTTCCAAGGGCCTTTTGTTCATCGACCCGACCGAAGATGGGTGCAGGCTTGTCCCGAAATACCTGTTTTTGTCCGGTGTCATCCATAAAAAGATACAATGGTACAGGAACAACGAATTTGGGGAGTTCCGTTCCTTTGTGGATAAGGACATCCTCTCCCGGTCCATTTTGGAACTGGAAAAGGTCAACCCGCCGATCACCCCATTCGAGGATCTCGATGTCAAGATGCATGAGCCCTGGTTTCCCATTGAGGTGACCCAATCCTTTATTTTCGACACCTATGGGACATTGGCACACATAAGCTACAATGAGACCACGTCAAAATATATGGTCAAGATCGAAAAATATGATTATGCGAGCGTTAAAAAGTTTTACGTCAGTTCCGATCACCGATACTATGGTTTCAAGGATATCCTGGAGGGAGCCCTGAACTCCACGATACCCTATATATCGAAGGGATCCGGGGATTTTAAAAGGATCGACAAGACCAAGATGCAGGAGGTGAACATAAAGTTCGAGATCCTATACAGGGAATTCAACGAATATGTGATTGGGAACAGTGAACTCAAAAAGTCGTTGGAGTTCCAATTTTACTCCATCTACGATGCCAAGATCATGCCCAAGTACGATGGGAGCTATCTGGAATTCCAGGGATTGAGGCATTTTGAACCCTACCAAAGCCAAAAGGACACCGTGGCCGGGATCATCATCAACCAAGGGCTCTTGGTCAATAAAGAGGTCGGTTTCGGAAAGACCCTGGACATGGCGCTTTCCACAGAAAAACTCCGCGAACTCGGCCTGTCCAAAAGGACAGTGATCATCGGCCTGAGATCGACGGTGGTACAATTGGAAAAGGAGTTCCGTAATGCGTTTCCCCAAATGAAACTGTTGGTGGCCAACGACAGGGAGGTTGGTGGAATCCAAAAGCGGAACGCCTTTTTTGCGAAGATCGTTTCCCAACGGCCCGATGTGGTATTGATGAGCCACGATACCTTCAAGTTCATACCGCAGTCCCCCGAGATCATCAAGGAAATCATCCAAGAGGAACTGGATAATCTGGAAAAGGACCTGGGAGTGATCTATGAGAACAAGTACGATATCAATAAAAGGGTACTGAAGGGGCTGGAGATACGAAAGGAAAATCTGGAGGCACAGCTCCAGAACGTTTACCACCAGATCGAAAAAGGGAAGGACAGGATATTGACCTTCGACCAATTGGGATTTGAACATATCATGGTCGACGAGTCTCATAAGTTCAAGAACCTGATGTACACCACCAGACACTCCAGGGTGGCGGGCCTGAACACCAGTACCGGATCTGAAAGGAGCAAGAATCTGTACACGGCGATCAAGACCCTCCAAAGATCCAGAGGGAAGGACTTTCAGGCGACCTTTCTATCGGGTACGCCCATCTCCAATTCCATAACCGAGGTGTACGTCCTGTTCAAGTACCTTATTCCGGAAAGGCTCAAGGAAATGAACATAGCCTCCTTTGACCAATGGGCCCAGGTATTCGCCAATAAATCCTATGAGTTCGAGCCCACGGTCTCGGGGGACTATAAGGTCCGTGAACGGTTCCGTTCCTTCAAGAAAATGAAATTGCTGTCCACCCTGTACAATGAAATATCCATCATCGTCAATGCACGGACCCACCATATCGATCGGCCCAAAGCGGTAATGGATGTACATACCATCAGGCCCACCGAGGGCCAGTTGGCCTATTTTGAGCAAATAAAGACCTTTCTTGGGACCGGTAACAGTGACCATCTGTATGGCAACAAGACCTATACCGAGGATCAAAAGGGTGCACTGTCCCTGATCGCTTTGCACCATATGCGCCATGCCTCCATCGATCCCAGATTGCTCAACCCCGATCTGGAGGATCCAGGGGAGGCCAAACTGCGGATCATCGCCCGTGAGGTCTATCGGACCTATACCGAGAGTAATGGTTTTAAAGGTACCCAAGCGATTTTTTCCGATCTGGGCATCCCAAAGGACACCTTTAACGTCTATTCGGAGATCAAGCGGATCTTGACCGAGGAATACGATGTCCCGTCCGAAGAGGTGGTGTTCATCCACGATTTCAAGACCGATGGAAAAAGGCTCCAATGCTTTGATGACCTGAACTCCGGCAAGTACCGTATCATCATTGGCTCCACGGAAAAATTGGGAACCGGGACCAATATCCAACGTAGGATGGTCAGGATCCACCATGTCGATATTCCCCATCGGCCCACGGACGTGGACCAGCGTAATGGAAGGGGGGCAAGGAAAGGGAATGAAATGGCCAAAAAATATTGGGACAATAAGGTCACCATCTCCTTTTATATCGTCGAGAACTCCACCGATGCCCTGATGCTCAATAATGTCAATACCAAAAAGAACTTTATCGAACAGATCACCAATGGAACCATACAGTTCAACAGATTGGACATGGGCCCAGTGGACGACAACGGGTCCATCGATTACAAGACCTTGTTGGCCGTGGCCAAGAACGACCCGCTCTTCCTGGAAAAGGAACAATTGGGCAAAAGGCTGGAAGAGCTGCAACTGGAACGGTCCATCTTCAAGAGGAACAGGCTTGAAGCGGAGAACAATATCCGGTTCCATTCCCGGGAGAGGGAAAAGGTGTCCAAGAACATTGAAAAGCTCGAAAGGGACCTACCATTATGGCAATTGATGGAAAGTAAGGAAACTTATTACGGTATTATCAGAAATGCAATGGGGCTTCCATCAAATGCCCAGGATACGGATATTGGACAGGCCATTATCGATTTTTTTGAAAAGCACAAGGGCATGGTTTCGAAACATCAGGTCCTAAAGATGGATGGGGCAAGCCTGTGCATAAGGATAGAGGATGTGGAGACCCATTCCCTATTTGTCCGGACCGACAATGCGACCTATGGACATGGGGCCAGACGGATCGTTGTGAACCCCAAGAGTGTTGCCGATTACATGTACAATGCCCTTTCCAAGATTCCCCGGTCGATCAAGGACCAAAAGGAACTGGCCCTTGACCATGGACACCACATTACCGCCAACCAAAAGATCTTGGACCTTGATTTTGATAAATTGGACGAACTCAAGGAGATGGAAACAAGAATGGAACAGATCAACGAGGAGCTTGACAAAAAGTTCGATGTGGATATTTCGGATAAGGATAAAGAACCGGAAAAATCGGTGATGTCCCATTCGGAGTCCTTGGATGTAGGGACGGGCCGATCATTATGAACCGTTGCCAAGGCCATGGTTGCAATTTTATACCCTTGGGTACAATACCAAATGGTTAAAAAGCTTTCATGGAAAATTATTGTAACAAATATTTGCTAAATTTGTTACAAAATAAGCCTGTGGAGAGTATCGAGTCCAAAATAAAGAAAAGTATTTCCAGGAAGAAACGGGGAGAGCTATTGTTCCCTGACGACTTTCGGGGGCTGGGTTCATCCGAAGCGGTGCGTTTGGCCCTCCATAGATTGGAAAAGGAAGGTTATGTACAAAGGGTGGCCCAGGGAATCTATGCGCGTCCCAAAATAAGCAAATATGCAGGGGAGGTATTGCCAACGGCGGAGGAAATCGCAATGGCCATAGCCAAAAGGGACAAGATAAGGCTGGTGCCCACCGGGACATATGCCCTAAGTGCGTTGGGGCTCAGTACACAAGTGCCAATGAAACTTGTCTTTCTTACCGATGGAGCCCCCAGGGAAATAAAACTGGGCAAGCGAAGCATAAAACTGAAAAAGACCACCCCCAAGAATCTATCGGCCAAGGGCGGGATAAGCAGATTGGTGATACAGGCCCTCCGTGAAATTGGAAAGGATAGATTAACGGAAGAAGAGGAAGCAAAAATCATGGCCCTTTTGAAAAAAGAAGACCAAAAGGACCTGCTCCATGATATAGAACTGGCACCGGTATGGATACAGAAAATTATGGAAAAGAGCTTGGACAATGGATAAAATGACATTTTACAACATCCCCAAAGAGGATAAACTGGCCATCTATCAAAATGTAGGGAACAGAACTGGAGTGCCCGATTTTGCAGTTGAAAAGGACTGGTGGGTCGTCCATACATTGAGGACGATCTTTGAAATGGGAATAGGTGAACATTTGGTGTTCAAGGGCGGGACATCCTTGAGCAAGGCATGGAAACTGATAGAACGGTTCAGCGAGGATATTGACCTCGCCGTTGACCGTAGTTTTTTTGGGTATTCTGGGGAACTATCAAAAAAACAGCTCACGAAACTCAGGAAAGAAACAAGTTCCTACATTTCAGGGGAATTCTACCCTGAACTGCAAAGACGGTTCACGGAGAACGGATTCAATGATGTCGGTTTCAATATCGTTCCCGCCGAATCAAGCGACCAAGATCCACGTATCATAGAAATCTACTATCCCCATATCACCAAATCCCCCGGATACATACAGCCAAGGGTCCAGGTGGAGATCGGTTGCCGTTCCCTAAGGGAACCTTTTAGCCCCAAACCGATAAGTTCCTTCGTGGATGAACAATATCCTGATGCCGAATTCATGGAGCCCCCGGTGATGGTCCCATCCGTAACGCCCGAAAGGACTTTTTTGGAAAAACTGTTCCTTTTGCACGAGGAATTCCAACGTCCCAAGGAAAAGATAAGGGTGGATAGGCTTAGCCGCCACCTTTATGATATCTATCAATTGGCGAAAACGGAATTTGCGACCAATGCCATCCATGACAAAGGATTATATGAAACCATTGTCAGCCACAGATATGTGTTCACAAGACTTGGCGGAGTGGATTATAACCTGCACCAACCCCAGACTATACGGCCCATCCCGCCATCGGATCTCGAAGAAGCTTGGCAGGCCGATTATGGGACAATGCAGGAACAGATGATTTATGGGGATTCCCCGACGTACAAAGATCTGATACAAGGAATCCATGGTTTTTTAGAAAAGATGAATGCCTTGGATTGGAAAATGAAAATGGAATTTTCCCCTCCCAAAAAATAAGAACAGAATGGGCAGGATTATCATAATGAAGTATTTTTTATGCTGTCATCCCTGTTCCTGCGGAAGTTGAAGACCCTTCCCTTCGGTCCGGGCGTTCAACCTCCTCGGAACCGCGCATAAAAGCAAGCGGGCGAAAAAACGCCCACTTGCATTTATCTTCCCGCCGCTCGGATCATTCTTTTCCCTACCCATAAAATGGGACTACGACCCCTATCGACCCATGGATGCTGTCATGGGACATGGCACCCTGACGGGTGCTTTTTTTGTGGAAAGGGAGGAAGAAGAAAAGGGTGGATATTTCCTCGGATTACCCTGCCCTGCCCACCCCCTGATCGTATATTTACAATAGTTAATCAATTGTAAAACAGTTAAATACATCGTTTATGAACCAATTTTTTTCATCCCTTGAAAAAACGGGGATACGACAGTTGGGGCTGAGCATCACCTTTTCCGATGGAGAAGTATCGGTGTCCGTACTGCCCAAGAGCCATGCCGATGACAAGGGACTGAAATCCCTAAGACCATTGAGCCTACGGGCAAGCGTTGAGGAAATGGACAGCAAGTTCTTCGAAGCCGTCCAACGACCATTGGAGCGTACAAAGACCATGTTCGACAGCGTGGAGGCCTATGAGGCATCCTTGATAGCTTCCGAGGGCAAGACGGCAAAGGCCAAGAAGCATAAGGAATCCGTGGGCAAGAAGACCACCGCTTTGCAGAACCTTATCAAGGAAAAGGACTTCAACCCGATGAAAGACCATGAGAGGGCGATCAAAGCCGCCAAGGAAATCTTGGCCATTGACCCCTATCAGAAAGAGGCCAAAAAAGTCTTGGAGCAGATGTCCCAATATGAATCACCAAACCTTTTCCAAGATGCAGATCGCTAACATAACGAGAAAGTACCTTTTCCTGAACGGTAACAGGGAAAAGATTGAACTGGAGGACATAGACCCCGAAATGGGGCATGAACGAATCATGGAACATTATTCCGCACTATATCCCGAACTGACCAATGCCAATGTCATGGACAAGGGCATTATCGATGGGTTCCATGAGGTGCACTTCCAATCATTGGCGGGAACCAAAGGTTAATGATATGAACGTGGATGAATTTTTAAACAAGGGAAAATGTACAACACCATCAAAGACCATCACCTCACGGGAACTCACGGAGTTCCACAACGACCTGTTCAGGGCGTTCCAACAGGACAGCCACCGTACAGGGACAAGGCGGATGAAGACATTGTCAAAAAGAACGGACTGCTTCCTGACGTGAACACATGGCCCATTGCCATGAACGATATATCGGAAAAGTATTCAGGGGACGGACTTCGCCAATTGGCAGGGCTGATGGTGGAGGTTACCCGAAAGTTCACGGGGAGCATCGATTCTTGGAGGTTCGATGAAAGGGACAGTCTGCAAGACCTTATCCTTAGATGTGCGAACAGGCTCAGGGACAGGGCAAGGGTCGATCTTATCGATGTATATCGCAATTGCGATGGGGAGTTGGAACTTGACCTGAAACGGTGCATCGGGAACAAGGGCAATATCTACTGTATCAACCTAAAGCCATTGTACGGGATGAAGTGCAAGAACAGAAAATTGTTCGAGGTACTCCTTTCCTTTATCAAGGGACTTCCCTTTGATTCGATCTTCGATACGTGTGAGGACAGGATCGACTGGATATGGACTTTTTTGATCGAGGAAATGGCATATTGCAGGGAAGCCCCCAATGAGGATTATGGGGAGAGATTGAAAGGTTCGGTGGACTTCCTTTCACGGTACGAGAAGAAGTACAACGACTTTGAGGTAAGGGACTGGAAATCCCGATTGGAAAGCTATAGACCCAAAAGGGAGGTGTACAAGAAACTAAAAGAACTCCTTTTGGCCTCGGAAAAGTTGGATTTTCAGGTGGTACAACGGGTATCCGTTCGTGATGGATATGAGAGCATGATCGATTTTTACCATACTTTCTTGATAACCGATGATGGCGAGAGTGAATTTACCCGATCGTACATCAACATGCTCAATGATTGCTCCAATGAGTACGACCTGCTCTCAACCTATGCCCATGCGACTGTTAGCAATGATGGGATGGAGGTCTTTGAGGAAGGGCTTGAGGAAAAACTAAAGGAAGTGGAAAACTTTATTTGTGAACTGAACGAACTGATAGAACGGATTTGATATGGAAAAGATCATGGAATTGGACATGGACGATCATTTGGTGCCTAGATTTGCATTAATAGGCTATGCAAGTACACCGAGTCATTACAATACGGAGCATTATTTTGCCTACCATAGGATAGTTGGGGAATGTCTTACAGCGGGGATGCCCCTGACCAAGGACACCGCACGGAACCTCTTCAGGTGCTTGGAAGAGGAATTGATAAAATTCTCCTTTAAGGGGCTTTTACCCAAGAATTTGGTACACTTTGATTTTAAGGGAGATCTGCATTTGGTGTGGATTGTCCACCCAAAACGGCACACCCTGTATTTTGATGAAAGGATGGGCATCCCGATAGGACAGTACCCCCTCCCCAAACTGGTCTTTTCGTTGAAGGGGAACACGTTGAACGTATTCGCATTAAAACGGAGCGATGCCCTTGACGGGGATACAGGACTATGCCATGCCCCCTTGCCCAATGTCAATGCACAGGGCAGGGTCTGCATGGGCAATGTTTCCATGGACTATGACGGATTCGAGTATTATGAGGACATCATGGGGTTTATGGAAAAACAGTTTTTCTCCTCGGTGTTCACGGAAACCCACCATAACGACCTGATCAAGGGAAACCTTGTGCAAACAATGAAACGCCTCAATGGAAAGCAGCGTTTCGACGATACCCTACTTATTGCGAACAACATGACCATAAAACAACTCTATGAAAGATAGGATACATATCGCCCCCAATTATTTCTTCAATCCCACACACCCGATCACGATGTCGTTGATAGGGGTAGGTGGAAATGGCTCCCTTATGCTGGCAAGGTTGGCAAGGATGGACCATGCCCTTCGCCAAACGGGACATCCCGGACTGTACATTAGGGCATTTGACAGGGATGTTGTCGAACCCATGAACATCGGTAGGCAATTGTTCACCCCGCATGACCTTGGACAGAACAAGGTGGTCAATGCCCTGACCAAGATCAACCGTGCCTTTGGGCTGCAATGGGAAGGAATACCGATGAATGCCATGACCTTTGGCGATGACATCAGATCGAACATCATAGTGACCTGTGTGGACAATGCCAAATACAGGACGGCACTTTCTTTGGCCTTGCAGCACCCACATAGAGGCTCTGAACATAGGACAATGTTCTACTGGCTCGACATCGGCAATAGCAGGGACACGGGGCAGTTCGTTCTTGGTAGCCTGTTCGAGGAAGATAGAAAATTGGACGATGGTTCGTTGGAGTGCGTAGGCAGACTGAAGAAGATAACCGACCTTTTCCCGAATTTGGAAGATCACGATACCGAATCCCAACAGGGAAGGGGATGTGCCTATGCCGATCGGTTGATGGAACAGTCTCTTTATATCAATGATGTCCTGACAGCGCACGCATCGGACTGTCTGTTCAGATTGTTGTTGCATAGACAACTCTCCGTCCACGGGGGATTTGTGAACCTCAAAAGCGGAATGGTCAACCCCATAAAAGTCTAGGGAACTATGGAGGACAATAAAAAAGTGTTCATAAAGACATCCAATTACTGGGCGATCCATGATGTTGCCCTGTTGGGAAACTGGAGCAGGGTACAGGGAACAAAACTACAGGCCCTTTACCATCTTGTACAGTGCAGGGGCAAGGTATTGGATGGCCCCCATGACAGTAGTTACAAAGGGATTAAGGTACTGGAATATGGGGACGGGTGCTACATTGGCTTTATCCGTACCGCCTTCAAAGCTGACACTTTTTTCCCCTGCAAGCTCCATGTGGTAAGCTTACAGGAACTGGTAAAAAAATAACGAAAGGAAAATCAATATCGAAGTTGCCCATCTGTCAATGATTGGGTTTTGTGAACCAATCTTTTTACATATGGGGAATGAACAAAAAAATCAAAGAATATGACATTTTCGGAACTTTATAACGACCTTCCCTTGGTGGGTTTTCTATGGGTGCTTCTTTACACTTATTTGGGGATCCTACGTATCAAACGATTGTTGAGGTTGCCATTCTTATTGGTGATCATCCTTATCGGGCTTATCCCAGGCATCTGGTTTGTCCTTCCCATATTCGCCATTTTTGAACTGACCATGCAGATTATGAGGGCGCTTATTTATTTCAGGTTGATATGAATCTCTATGTTAAGGCCGCTACCCCTTGCGACCTTTCTTTTTTCTCCCTTTCCATTGTTAGGGTATCCCCTCTGCCCAAAAAGTGATCAATGATTATGTTGTGAATTCTTGATGGTAAAAGATGAACATGGGTCTTTTTACCGATAAATCAATTGTCTTTGTTGGAAAAAAATAATAAGGAATACTGATTTTTGGACTAAGTATTATGTATTTTGAGAACAGTTTGAACAAAACAAAGGGTTTGGTCGATTTGATGGAAACATATTTGTGCTTCCGCAGAGGATTAAGATAAATCTATCATCCAATTGGAAAGTTGCAAACCGTAAGGAACAAATGTGGTTTTGAAAACCGTTTGAAAACTACTGTTTTTATGTATGGAGCCACACTAAAGCATTCATATGGCAGAAATTGTTTACGACATATTGAATTTTGATAAGCCTATTGGCGAAAAGACTTTTTGGGACACGTTGAATGAGCTTGGGGGCAAAGATTCCAACACCTTAAAAACAGTCCTATCCAGAGAACAGTTGAACTCACTTGTGGCAATCTTATTCGCTTATGGCCTACACTATGATGAATTGGTGGAGGAAAAACGCCAACGTTTTTTAAATACCCTCATAGAGAAAAGGCTCCCGTTGTTTCAAGTATCCCAAACATTCGCTGGACACCTATTGAACAATTTGGACCAAGAATCAGAAGCAGAGCTCCAACAGCTACTCCAAATGGAACACAATATTGAGAAAATTCTTTCCAATGAAAGGTTGTTGGATTTTGTGGAACTGGAACTTCTGGATCCTGCTACTACTTTTCGAAAATGGGAGTATGGCCGTTTCGCCTTGGCTTATATGGCATATTATTTTTTTAGTGATGTCAAATGGGACAAAGTTGAAAAGATTTCGAATTTGGGGGATTGCCTGGAAAGAATAGGAAAAAATTTGGATAAAAAGGAAGGGAACTTGGATTCCCAAGAAAAACTGTTCCTACTGATTATGGCCAAGGGAATGTTAATGCCAGAAAAGACAAACATGGCTGAATTTCTGCTTGTTGGTTCCTATGTGCAGGAAAATATGATGAGGCTTTCTTCAAGGATAAAGGATTTGTCCAAGATATTGGAAAGTGCCGTCCAAAAGGAAATATCAAGACAAAAGGGCAAGGAAGGGCCAAATCTATGATCGGTTCGGATGTGTTGCTCAGACATCTTCAAAAATTGGGAGAAGAGGAAACCCCCTTGATAGGGAGCAATAAATACACCCTATCCCAAGTCAGATTGGCTGAAAGAATTGTTCAAGACCTACGATGTGATTTGGAAAAGGCCTCAAGAAAACCCAAACTATCCCGTAGAAGGGCATTTATTGTGATATTGGAAGACCTCTACTACGACTTACCTGAATATCCAAGCGAACTTACCCTTGAGAATATTCATAAAAGAGCTTCACAGCGGTTTGAATATATGAACCGAAATATCAAAGCATTTACGACCCCGACAGAGATTCACCCCAAAAATCCATGCATGTATTATGAGGACAATTCCCATGGAAAGGCTAGATATAGGGCCGCATTAGAACATTTGGTCAGTGGGTCATCCATATACTTTCAAGAGTACAAAGCGGAGGTTTCGATTAGGCGCATTTATGAAGATGTGCAGTTGTGTTGACTTAAACATGATTTATCCATAATTCAATTAAAGGATTTTCAATGTACAATAGAATTGCACATATCTCCTTGGTTGTAAAAGACTATGATGAAGCTATCCACTTTTATACAAATAAACTGGATTTCACACTTCTTGAAAACACAAAAATTGATGAATTTAAAAGATGGGTAGTTATTGCGCCATCTGGAGCGAAAGAATGTTCTTTATTGCTCGCAAAAGCTGCCAACGAAAAACAATTGGCCAGTATAGGAAACCAAACAGGAGGTCGGGTGGGATTTTTCCTTTTCACAGATGATTTCAATAGAGATTACGACAAACTGGTCAATCGGGGAGTAACATTTGTAAGACCTCCTAAAAAGGAGCCTTATGGGGTTGTGGCCGTGTTTAAAGATCTTTATGGCAATTTATGGGATCTATTGGAGCCTAATGAGAAGAATAAAGGTGTGATTATACAATAGAAATATAAGTTCAAATAAACGATATGCAAAAAAATATTTTTTCATTATCTGTTTTATATTGTTGGACAAAATTGCATGTTCGCAGGCCAGCATTGGGAGTAAGGAAAGTATTATCGATTATTTGAATAACATTACCTATCCAGAGTTTTCAGATGTAGTACTTTTAGCAGAAAGGGACAGTGTTCTTTTTGAAAAGGCGTATAGCTATTCTAGTATTGAATATGAAGTTGAAATAAAATCAATACACTTTTCAACATAGCATCAATAACAAAAGCAATGACTGCTGAAGCAGCTCTTCAATTGGTTGACAAAGGTCTATTGGACTTGGATACTCCAGTAGGTAAGTACTTGCAGGTTATCCCAACACGACAGTACATGATTCTGTAACAGCGTATCAACTTTTGACCCATACCGCTGGATTGAACAATTTTCTGATTGATGATGTCAGGGATATGGGTAAATTAAACCTAAAGGCTCTTAAGGGTTATCTGCCTCTGTTTGATTCTCTTAGTAAAAACGATTCGTATCTTGCTTTAGCTAATCCAGCAGGTTTCTATTACTTAACAGCAAAGGACTTTTTGAGGTGTTGACGGATTATCGACTGATTTCTGAGTCCTTGACCAAAAAAATGGAGGAAAAGCAACACACAAGATTGAAAAAGAAAATCACCACATATCCTGAAATCCGGAGAGGTCAGCTTTGGAGTGTAGATGGGGAGGCCTATGAGCTTATCGATATGCGGGTCACCGCAGTGGAGTCGCCTACCAAGTTTTTGACCACCGCTTTTTTCAGCAGCAAGGAACCAATGAGCACCAATCCCTTTTTTGAGGAAAAGGTAAGCAAGGTGCTTTCCGATCCCGCCTTCAGGTTACTTGTTCCTTGGGGCACAAAGGAGCTGGGTGAATGGGTCCAAAAGATTCCCGGGGGGGTAAGCACAAGACTGCACAATATATTGTGGAACCTGTGCAAGGAAGCCCATATCTCCCCTTTGGACCTTTCAAAGGACGAATTCCTCTCATTGGATAATGCTGGCAAAAAGACTTGGCAAGAGTACGAGAGTATTAGGAAAATAAGATAAAGACGATGGAAAAGAAAAAATGGGAACGCAAAGAACAGGTATTCGATTATAACATTGATTTCCTAAATGTGACCCAAGAGATCAAGGTGGACTTCATCAATTCAGAGGTTTCGGCCCAGCTTTGTGGACTATCCCAACGAGAAAAGTTTCAAGTTACAGTACCTGCTGGATGAGGATTCCCGATTGATGAGATGGTGGTTGACAATCTTCCCATGGTACTTGTGGTCATGTGGAAAGGTATTGGAACGGTTCGACGATTTTGAAGTTTCCCATAGGCTCAAGTACCTA
Organism: Flagellimonas lutimaris; assembly: GCF_051494225.1. Lineage (GTDB taxonomy): Bacteria > Bacteroidota > Bacteroidia > Flavobacteriales > Flavobacteriaceae > Flagellimonas > Flagellimonas lutimaris_A. Next base: position 161,153 of record NZ_JBNPYE010000007.1, read on the forward strand.
GAGAGAAATGCCCTGTTGTTACGGGTGGGGAACATATGAAGAGGAAGACCCCTGGCTTTTTCAAAATGCAATGATTATTCTTTGAGCCTGTAAACCAATTCAGCTCCATCACATGCTAGCGCTGATATTATAAGAATATTATTTGATTTTAGAATAGCTTTTTCAACACTCTTGTTTGAACAGCTTTGAATGAACACGTTTTCATTTTTATATTCTAGGGTAATGATCGGTATTTTTTGGTCATAATCGATAGTAAAGGAGCCTTCCATTTTTTGGGTGTCTCCATTTTGTACAATTATTTTGAAAAATTGGGTACTTGAATTGAATAGAAATGTCTCATTTCTCCCGATTGAGGCTTTATCCAGAACTTCTCCAGAGAGTCCATAGGTTATTTGTTCGAGTTCAAACCTTAAGGGAAAATCTTCGGACAATGCAATCTTCATATTTAGATCATTTTCACTTGAACAAGATTCCATGATCAGCAAAACACAAAAAAACATTAGGATACTTCTCATATCCTTATGATGTGTATTTTATAAAAAGTTGCTAGATTGGAGTAGTTTTTTAAGAAAATCTTTGGGAATGATGAAAATCAGGACATTGTATAATAAGGAGTTTAAAAAGGATTTTACTAAAGGATTTTTATGATCAAAAACTTAAAATTGGTCTTTATAGCGATAACAATGCTATTATCTTCGTGCAGTAAGGAGACTGAAGAGCCCAAGCCACAAAAATTTGCCGTATTCATTGAAACGGTGTGTGAGCAAGGGTCTTCCATACTTTGTGTGTCGGAAGATGAATTCAGGCGTGTCCTGAAAATTTTTACAGAGTATGAAAATGGGCCTGATCTTGATTGCTGGCCGATTACGGTCACGGATATAGATGGTACCGTCCATGAGGGGTTTTTAAGGGGATTGACCCCGGTCCGGGACGACGTGCCTTGTGTTCAACAAGCGAATAATTGAAAAGATTTTTTAAAAATTCAAGTAAATAATCCCAACCAAGTAAATAATCCCAACATGGAAAATAAAATAGTGATCGATCTAGAAAAATTCAAAGGCCAATCACCACGTGATCTAAAGGCCCACATAGAACAAACCCTTTCCAATATAAAATGTTATGTAGAAGTTCCCGGGCCAAATCAAACAACCAGACGTATTGATTTCAGGCCATTCAGGACCATTGACATAAAAACGGACTATGAACAGTACAGGTTAGTTGATGTGGTCAACGAGAATTAAAGTCCAATGAAACGATGAAACTGATCAGAGAAGGCGCTTTTTTAACTGAATTGATTTTCCAGGCCGAACTTGTATCAAGTTCTTATCGGCGATTGAAAGGTTCTGCGGATGGCTTTGATAAAATCTCTGTTTGGTCGGATATTCAATCCATCTTGATATCATCTGGAAATATCTCTAAAATTCTTTGGCCAACATGGAAATATAGAGAAAGGGGCGAACAACTTAGGCAACTTCTGGAAATCGGCTCTGAAAGTGTTTTGAAAAGTAGAAAAATCAGGAACCGATTTGAGCACTATGATGAATTTTTGGATGATTTTTTCAAAGACAAGGATATTTGTTCCTATACCGATCTGGCAATGAACCCCTCGTTAAGCGCATCCATAGGGGGATCTTGTCACAGAGGGTATAACTCCTACAACAATACCCTTGTGATCCATGGAGAAACCCTGAACTTAAATGATATTGTGGACGCTGTTGAACAGGTAAGGCTTAAGTGCAAAAGCTTATTTGTCTGATTTTACATTTCTTGACCATCAATTATAAGTTTCGTGTAACTTGAACAAGTAAATGCTTTAAAATAGGGGGCATTACAAGTCTAACACTCGATAAATAATGAAGATGGAACTAAAAAAGGGAAAACGTGCAAGGGGAATACCCATTAAAACTCTTCCCTATCCTGTGTGGTTTCCAGTAAGATCTTGAATCGCAAAATACATTTTGAATCTTCACCTGAACGAGATTTATAATTTAAAAGCAAAAGGTTTGGCGATTTTTTATAAACTCAACAACAATAATATCATCAACCCATGTAAATCAGTCATAGCTTTTGTAATTGAAATTTGGTAGAGGCTTCATTCAACCTTGATGGTTACATACAAGGTTTGATTGACAGGATGAAAGGAAAATAACAATCACCAAAATAAAATACAAAACGAACACAGATCTCTCGTGTTCTTCTAGAATTCATAAATTTTTAGTATGCCCAATGGCCAAAGAGTAAGCGTAATTGAAAAAAGGCCCATTCTTTATCGAAATGATGAATTAGCTTAAGCCCGACAACCTATCAAAGACATTTTAAGAGGCTTTAAAGAAAATTCTGTCTTCTTGTTCTTCCAGCCATTATTGTTGTCTTGGTTCAATAATCTGATTTTTAACTTTTTTGCAGAGATTGTCATGTAACCGATTTCGTATGGTTTGATCTATTATGCAATAACCTTCTATTTCAAAAATGTCAATGATAAATTCTGGCTCTTTGCCTAACTGGGTTTCAAAAGTGACGACATCGAAATCCATACAGTTCGATTCAAGCAATGTATCCAAAGAATTGTGGTACAACATCAATGCCTCATCACTTCCATATAATATATATGTGGTCACCTTGACATGGGAAATCTGCTTTAATTCTTTCAAAACCTCCAAAGTTTTTGATGACAAGCTCACTGATTCGGTAAGATTTTACGATTTTATATTAAAAAATGTAGCTCTTAATTGTTAAAAGGGGGAGAAGTTTAACAATCTAAAAGCTACATTGTTTGATGTATTCCCAAATTTACGATTTAAAAAGTAAAATGTTGTAATTATTGGGGTCAACGACTCTAAAAACCAGATAAATACTGCGAATTCCTTTATGATCCTAGACCAAAACCTTACCTTGAGTTGTATATGCAAGAAGAAGGAGGATTGTATTTAGATTTCGATAATGATCCGGAAGGGATTATTTCTCGAACGGTTTCCATAATGGTTATATCCTTGGATACTACGTCGGATGTATTGCCAGACCCTTTATTAAAGGATCTTTTTGACAAGACCAATCCAAGGGATGCGAACTTAGACCAAGTCTTCATGTGTGAGCTTTTTGATGCGTTATATACAACCTACCATTTTTTAAAGGGGTTGCCGGAAAATGATTTGGATGAAGCGGAATTCAACAAGATTTTCTTCTCTTGGCACATTTTGTTATGGGTGGAGACATTACGTCGTGCAAAGGTTGTCTCGGTTACCCCTTTCCCAATTTTTGATTTTGATAATCTTCCAGATTTACAGATAGACTTAAAGCTGGACAAATCTGTACTGTCGGCCCTAATGAATTAATCTACATGGGTTAAGTAAAAGTTCAATTCGAATATTTTGTTTCAAAAACATCTCTAGGAACAGATATAGTTGAATGACAAGTATTATGTCTCCATACGAATTTGAGAGGGCTATCAAGTATAAATTGGTTCATGGTTTTGAATTTTAAAACGGTGTTCCTTTTTTTTCCCTTCCAACAGAAATACACCTTTGCGATTTCGCCCAATCCTTGATTTTTAATTAAGAAAATACGTTGGATAGATTTACCGTACATATAACCGTGTACGGCAAAACCCTTGCAAGTAATCCATTGGCCATAGGTTTGTGATATAGTTAATCGGAGGTCACGAAGCAAGCTATGTTTTTGATAACAAAAACTGCTCACTGTGTTCGCAAGCTTGTTGGGGATCCTCCCCAAACCCCTAAGATATGGCAAGACCAAAAAAGGACATAAGATATATCAGACCCATACAGGTAAATGTCAGGATGTCGGTGGACGAATATCTGATATTATCAAACAATGCAGACAACTTGGGGATCGGAATCCCAGATTATGTACGAAGGAGAGCCACCGGCAAGTCGCTGCCAAGGGTTAAGGTATTGCCGGAGAACAGAAAGCTTTTTGTTGAACTGAGCCGAATCGGGAACAACATCAACCAACTTGTCAAGAAAAACCATTTGGGAATGTACGATCCCCAAGGACTCCAGAAGGAGTTGATGGAACTGAAAGGTGTATTGGATACCATAAAGTCAAACATTCTGGGCAAATGATAGCAAAGATCATAAAGGGGAAGGATTTCTATGGTGTATTGGCCTATAATGAAAAGAAGGTGGAGCAAGGGCAGGGCAGCGTGATCGATGCCAATATTTCCCATGGAAATACGATTGACAGGACCAAGGAGTTCAACCTTATCAGGCAATTACGTCCAAGATTGGCCAAAGCGGTCTGTCATGTTTCCCTGAACCTTCCCCATACCGATAATTTGAAAGACCGTGAGTTTGCCTCACTTGGATTCGATTATCTGAAGGGAATGGGATTTGATGACAACCAGTATATCATCTACAGGCATACCGATCAGGAACACCACCATATCCATATTGTGGCCAATAGGGTAAAATTGTCAGGGGAAGTGGTGGATGACAGCAGGGACCTTTACCGTAGCAAGCAACTTGTAAGGGAACTGGAAAGGAAATACAATCTGACACAACTACTGGATAGGGAACTCAAGAGCAAGGCTTCCTTGACCCAAAAAGAGGTGGAAAAGGCGATAAGGACATCGAAACCACCCATAAAACTGATACTCCAACAACATCTTGAGAATGTATTGACTGAATCCAAGGATGTGGCCATATTCATTGATGGATTGAAACAAAGGAACATCTTTCCAAAGTTCAATATCAGCAAGACCACAGGTAGGGTGACCGGGATTTCATTCAGGTATGGGAACGTAATATACAAGGGAAGCACCTTGGGAAGAAAATACTCATGGAACAACATTATAAAACGAATTGATTATGGGCAAGACAGAGATCGTTCAATTATTCTCCAAAATAATATTGCAGAACGAAGAGCTGAAAGAACTTATGGAGAAATCATTGGAAGGGCAACGGGTACTCCAGGAAAAACAACAAATGCTCCGGGAGGGCCAGTCCAAACTTTTGGGCAACCAAAAGATTATCTGGGAAAGGCTCAAACCGTAGTGTCTGACCAAATCGAGGAGATTCCTTGGACTCCGTTCAAATTGGAACTTGAGGACAGAAAGAAGAGAGCGAAAAGAAAGGGCAAAGGAAAAAGGTTGTAATATATCATGGAAGGTAGCTTGGTCAGTGATAAATTGCTAAATGCCCTGCTGGATAGCTTGTCCGTTGAGGATTTGGAGGCCATTCTATCCCAGAAAAAGGCAAAGGCATGTCCTGACCATAAACCAAAACCAATGACCGAAAGGGAGAAATTAAAAAAATATTATAGGGACCTCTTCATTTCCACCGGAAAGCTCCACCTGAACAAATAGCATATGGGCATAATAATCACATGGCCAACTTGTATAGAACCATTCCAGTTTGTTGGTTCAGATCCGAGAGAATCTTAGTTCAAGGTCAATAAACCGCTATAATCCTCAGGAAGCTCCGCATCAACATCCCTCAAATAAGACTTTAGCGCATCCAAGGTAGAATGGCCTGTAATGAGCATCAGTTTGTCACAGGTTTCCGTATAGGTGAATTCCTTTCTGAATTTCCTGAACAGGAGCGTGATAAAGGTATGTCTAAAGGAATAGATAGTATATTCACTCCCCAATTGAAGTGTTTCACCTTGTGCCAGGAGATGTTCATTGTATTTCTTTTTGAGCCTCCAAAAACGTTTTGTGAAATAATCCCTTCTACTGGTTTCCGTAGCATCCCATTCCCCGATACCATCTGGCGTGAACAAAAAATGCTCTTGTTCCGAAAGGTCAAGGCCCTCAATTTCGTTTAGGACAATATCCGGTATAATCTTGACCTTTTCAGGTTTGTTCTTTGCCTGGAAGCGTAACAGTTTTTGTGTGATAAAGACATCCTTGACCTTTAACCTGCACACTTCTATGGGTCGTAGAAAATTATAGGAAACGAACTTGACGAAGAGCAACAGAAGGGGGTCGGTTTTCTCCATATAGGTAAATAGGCCTTCCAAAACTTCCAGAGAATATGTCTTATGGCTCACCGACTTGGTATCCAGTACCTTGATGTTCTCGATAAAATTCCGTGGGATGATCTCATTGTCCTCCAGTTCGCCAAAGATTGCGCTCAATACGATACGGGTATTGTTACGGTTCCTGGCACTGCTGGTCTTGGTTATTCCATGGAGATATTCATTGACCACCTGTTTGGTTATGCCCAGTATGCTCTTGTCCAGCAAGTTCCTTTTGTCCAAATAAAGCTTGAATCGATTGTACCGACTGCTATAATCCTTTATCGAAGTTTCGGAAAGCTTGCTGATCTTTATGGCATAGGCATAGTCCAACGCTGCTTCGGTTGTATATTGTAATGAATCGGCACCGAGTTTAAACTTGTCCCTATATGGTGAATAGCCCTCCTTGAGCATTTCCAGCAGGACCTCCCTAACCACTTCCAATTGCATCAATCTTTCCGCCTTAGTCCGGTACTTTCTATTGATGTTCATCGTAATGGGTGTCTGACGGACCATCACGGGGTTACCGAGCTTATCTTTTAGATCCGGACTGGCAAAAGAATAGTAGACGTACCATCTCTTGGAGAGGTCGAAATTCTCCCCGCCATGATAGATCTTCGGTTCCGTGTACTTTTTTTTACCCAATCCGTTTTTGTATGCGGTAGCGTATGCGCTTTGCAATATATCAAAAAAAGAACCCATTGGCAACAGTTTTAAAACACTGTCAGTCAATGGGTTATCCTAGTAGCGGGGACTGGACTCGAACCAGTGACCTTCGGGTTATGAGCCCGACGAGCTACCTACTGCTCTACCCCGCGATGTGGACGGCAAATATACAACCCTTTTTACATCTTTTCCAAACTAAAATTAATATTCCTTTTCCACTAGCGCCAATCCCGGCCAAAATCCATAAATTCGGCCTTTTTACCTTATGGACGCAATCAACGATTTTATATCCTCACTTTTGCCATATACCGAGTGGCCCATGTTTATCCTGCTTATTGGGGGAGGACTGTTTTTGGCTTTTTATTCCAAATTTGCGCCTTTTCGCCATTTTGGACATGCCATTGCGGTGGTTTCCGGAAAATATGATGATAAAGATGCAAAGGGAGATGTAAGCTCGTTTCAAGCGCTTTCAGCAGCCGTAGCTGCTACAGTTGGACTGGGAAATATATCGGGCGTGGCCATTGCCATTCACGATGGAGGACCAGGAGTGGTGTTTTGGATTTGGATGACTGCACTTTTAGGGATGGGCATCAAATATTATTCCGGTAGTTTGGCTATTATGTACCGTGGAACCGATTCAGAAGGTCATATGCAGGGAGGTCCTATGTTCTATATCACCAAAGGAATGGGGAAATGGGCAAAGCCCATGGCCATTTTTTTTAGTATATGTGGATTGTTCGGATTTTTAGGAGTGTTTACTGCCAACCAATTTACCGAAGCATTTATGGGTGTGGTGGAGCCACACAAGACACTTTGGGCAACCAGCGAATACAACTGGAAACTCGGAATAGGATTTTTTCTTGCCATAATCACATCCATTGTAATTTTTGGGGGACTTTCTAAGATTGCAAAAGTAGCATCCGCAATTGTTCCTTTTATGGTGGGGATTTATCTGTTGGCGGTCATTTTTGTGATGACAAGTCATGCTGGGGAAGTTTGGCCAGCATTAAAAATGATATTGGTAGAAGCCTGGAATTTCGACACCATGGCCACAGGCGGATTCTGGGGCTTGGTGATTGTTGGTGTCCGTAGGGCTATGTTCTCCAATGAGGCAGGTTTGGGCAGTGCACCCATGTACCACGGACAATCCCGGAACGATGAGCCTGCCAAGGAAGGACTTGTGGCAATGCTTGGACCATTTATCGATACAATTTTAGTATGTACCTTTACCGCGGTAGTAATTATTTTGAGTGGTGCTTACCTAGAGGATGGTAGCGGCATCACCATGACGATGTCCGCTTTTGAAACAACCCTTTACGGCATCGGAGATGTACTGCTGATGGTTATTGTTGCAGCATTTGCATTGTCAACATTGTTCACTTATTCCTATTATGGTGTAAAGAGTTTGTCATTTTTGACCAATGCCAAAATTGGAAAATGGTACAATGTGTTTTTTATAATTATGATTGTTTTTGCCGCAATTGCATCATTAAAATTGGTAAAAAATCTGATAGACCTATCATATGCATTGATGGTGATACCCAATATGATTGCTGTGTTGTACCTTTCACCAAAGGTGAATGCAGCATCCAAACAATATTTTGAAAAAAGAAAGAAAGGTGGCGCATAAAGCAGGATTTGTAAATATTATTGGTAATCCCAATGTGGGGAAATCTACATTGATGAATGCCTTTGTGGGTGAAAAATTGTCCATCATCACCTCCAAGGCACAAACCACCCGTCACCGTATTTTGGGCATCGTAAATGGAGATGATTTCCAAATGATTCTCTCCGACACCCCAGGAATTATAAAGCCAGCATACGAACTGCAAAGCTCCATGATGGATTTTGTGAAATCTGCTTTTGAGGATGCCGATGTGTTGTTGTATATGGTGGAAATAGGAGAAAAGGCACTTAAGGACGAATCGTTCTTAAAAAAAATACAGAACAGCAAGATTCCTGTTCTGTTGCTCCTCAATAAGATTGATACATCCGACCAGCAAAAGTTGGAAGAACAAATGCAATATTGGCAAGAACAATTGCCCAACGCAGAGATTCATCCCATCTCCGCTTTGGAAAATTTTAATGTTACCGAAGTGTTCAATCGCATTTTGGAACTTCTGCCCGAAGCACCGCCTTTTTATCCAAAAGATCAAATTACTGATAAGCCCGAACGCTTTTTTGTGAACGAGACCATTCGTGAAAAAATCTTGCTACACTATAAAAAGGAGATTCCCTATTCCGTTGAGGTGGAGACCGAAGAGTTTTTGGAAGATGAGGACATTATCCGAATCCGTTCCGTAATTATGGTGGAACGCGATACCCAAAAGGGTATAATTATTGGGCATAAGGGCACCGCTATAAAAAAAGTAGGGGTAGAAGCTAGAAAAGACCTCGAAAAATTCTTTGCAAAGCAAGTACACATCGAACTCTATGTAAAAGTAAACAAGAACTGGCGCAGTAATTCCCAGCAGCTTAGGCGCTTTGGGTACAATGGCTAAGATTCGTTGTTGATTCGCTCAAAAGGGGTAATGGTATCTCTTACAAATTGTTTCAGTTGCTCCATTTGACCTTTTCCTTTAGCTCTTCCCAAACGGCCAAAGGCGTAGAGCGCGAACCAAATCACGACCAAAAAGAACATGCCCACTAAAAAAAGGGTAATATCCTTTTCCAAAGAATAATTGGAATAAGCAAAGATTCCCAAAATCACAAAAAGGGTGCCCACACCAAAGTGCAGGAACATAAAAAATGTCCATAGGGTAGGGTTGGGTCCGAAGACACCACGAATGTTAGTTACACCTTCCTCGTAGGACGAAAGTTCCAAGTGAAGTTGGGGGGACCAAAAGGTTATTTCCGTCTTTTTAAATTTTATAAAGATGTGCTCATCCAGCCTTTTGATTACAAAAGAATTGGTCGTAGGGGTATCAAAAATGGCTTCTAATTTCTCCAAATTGGTTCTTAGGGAGACACGAAAACGGGGGCGTAAAACTATCTCATTGGCCAAGTCGCTCATAATCATTTGAAAATGATTGAAAAAGGTATCATTTTTTCTTCATAATAAATGGTATTTTTGCCAAAAATTAAACCTGATGGGAGCTATCGTAGCCATTGTAGGAAGACCCAATGTTGGGAAGTCCACCTTTTTTAACCGACTCATTCAACGCCGGGAGGCGATAGTGGATGCCGTTAGCGGTGTTACGCGAGACCGTCATTACGGCAAAAGCGATTGGAACGGTAAGGAGTTTTCTGTGATTGACACTGGTGGTTACGTATTAGGTAGCGACGATGTTTTCGAAAAGGAAATCGACAAACAAGTTGAATTGGCCATTGATGAGGCCGATGCCATCATTTTTATGGTTGACGTTGAATCTGGCGTAACGGGAATGGATGAAGATGTCGCCAAATTGTTGCGAAGAGTCGATAAACCTACTTTTTTGGCCGTAAATAAGGTCGATAATAGCAAACGTATGGCCGATGCCGTGGAATTCTATTCCTTGGGATTGGGTGAATACTACACCCTGTCGAGTATTAATGGTAGTGGTACAGGAGAGTTATTGGATGCCCTTGCTAAAGTACTTCCAGAAGAGAAAGAGGAGGAAAGCGAATTGCCTCGTTTTGCGGTGGTAGGAAGACCGAATGCAGGGAAATCGTCCTTTATCAATGCATTAATAGGTGAGGACCGGTACATTGTAACCGATATCGCTGGAACTACACGAGATAGTATCGATACCAAGTATAATCGGTTTGGGTTTGAATTCAATTTGGTGGATACGGCAGGTATTCGACGTAAGGCCAAAGTAAAGGAAGATCTGGAATTTTACTCCGTAATGCGTTCCGTTCGTGCCATAGAACATTGTGATGTATGTATTGTGATGTTGGATGCCACAAGAGGTTTTGATGGACAGGTACAGAACATTTTTTGGCTGGCCCAGCGTAACAATAAGGGAATTGTGATTTTGGTTAATAAATGGGATTTGGTCGAAAAGGAAACCAATTCTGTAAAAGAGTACACTGCCAAAATAAAAGAGATTATTTCACCTTTTGAAGACGTGCCGATTCTTTTTGTTTCGGTCATGAACAAGCAGCGTATTTATAAAGCAATAGAAACTGCCGTGGAGGTATATAAGAACCTTTCAAAGCGGATTCCAACCCGCAAACTGAACGATATTATGCTGCCCATTATTGAAAAAACACCACCACCTTCAACCAAAGGGAAATACGTGAAAATCAAATTTTGCACCCAGTTGCCTACACCATACCCGCAATTTGCCTTTTTCTGCAACTTGCCCCAGTATGTGAAGGATCCTTACAAACGATTCTTGGAGAACAAAATCAGGCAGAATTTTGACTTTACCGGGGTTCCGATGACCATTTTTATGCGGAAGAAGTAATTATTCGCCCGAAGCGGAGCCAATTTCACTACCGTTTGATTGTTTTGAGAAAAGAAATTTGTGTCTAAGAACTTCTTCGACCCTAAAACTTGGGTCCAGGTGTCAGTTCGAGTGATTTTGAGCAACGAAAAATCGTATCGAGAACTTTTTTAGACAAAAATTCTTTTCTCGATACAGATTTCACTAATGCTGTCGTGAAATCCACTCGAAATGACGAATTTTATCGAAAGGCACAACAGGTTGATTTGATTTAAACTGATTGTTCTTTTTTAGCATTTCCTTTTGTGTCAATAAAATAAGTGTGTTGTTTGTCAGCAGAACATTTATTCGCCCGAAGCCGAGCGTACTTCTACCAACTGTTGAATTCGGTTACCCTGATTGTCAACTGCGGTGAGCATATATTCGCCCGATTCGATGTTTAAAATGAGCTCGTGGAAATTTTCGGTCTTGCCCACAAAAGTGTCATCCAAATACCAATAAATAATAGCGTTGGATTGCTGGTGTGCCAGTTTTAGAATGACTTCTGATGTTTTGGTGCCCAAATCTTTTGGAAGCAGAACGATTTCATTTTTTTTTGGGTAGATGAATTCCATTAAATTGTTTTCCAAAGCAGAGCAATCCTCCAAATAAGATGGTAAAGGTTTATAGTTTGGATTGGAAGAAGCGTAGTAATATTCCAAAATGGGAGGGAGCACAAACCAGTTTTTGGCCACCATATCTTCCAAAGGATAGCAAGCTGAATTCACCCTAAACCGTTCCGAAGCATCTAAAAATACTTGTTGATGATAAGGACACGGGCCACTTCGGGTCCCGTGTATGGGCACCCATTCTTTACTGACATCATCACAGTATACAGAGGCTCGAAATCCACTTTGTTCACAAACCTCAATCTCAATAAGGTCATCAAAAGGTTCTTGGAACCAACCACTATTTGGGAGCGCATCCAACACATTAAATAAAAGGGGGGCAGCGGCGGTTATTCCTGTAAGTCCGGGCCTTCCTTCACCATCAGCATTGCCCGCCCAAACCCCAATGGCATATTTAGGCGTAACTCCTACGGCCCAAGCATCTTTAAAACCAAAACTCGTCCCAGTTTTCCAAGCAATGGGCTGTGAGGAATCAAAAAACTGCCAATTTTCATCACCTTCAGGTCGGTTGACCTCATACATGGACTGAAATGTGCTATAAATTGCACCTGCACCCAAAACCAACGGGTCAAACTGTTCTTCCCCAAAATCCTTTGCTTCATTTTGCAAATAGGTGGCTTCTGTAAACTCTTGTTTTCTGTAAGTGCTGGAATGGGTCAAAAAATAATTCAAACTCGAGCCCATCGAGGCATAGGTCGAGGTCACTTCCCAAAGGGAACTTTCCGCGCCACCAAGAATCAAGGATAGCCCATAGTAGGAAGCGGGCTTGTCCAACGATTCTATCTTCATTTTGTGGAGTTTGTTATAGAACTTTTGAAGTCCATATTCCCTCAACAAGCGGACGGCAGGGACATTCAAGGAGCGGGATAATGCTTTGCTGGCAGGCACGGCGCCTACGTGTTTCAAATTAAAATTTTGAGGGTTGTATCCGTTGATTACTGTTGGAACATCCTCCACTAAGCTATGGGGCAGCAATTGACCTTCATCCAACAATGAAGCAAATAGGAAAGGCTTCAACGTGCTGCCTGTACTTCTTTTTTTGGTAATGATATCCACATAGTTGGCGTGTGTTTCATCCGAAGGAGAATTTCCGACATATCCCAAAACTTTTCGTGTTTCCACATCAAGCACTAAAATGGCCAAGTTGTGTATTTCGTTGCTTTGCAATTGCCGATAATGTCGCTCGGCCAAAAGATTCAATCGTTGCTGTAATGGTCTTTGAATCGAAGTGGTCACACGTTTGCCCGGATGCTCGTTTCGGATACGCTCGGTAAGATGAGGTGTCACATCGGGCAGGGGAAAAGGTTTTTGCGGAAGCGGTTCGGCTATGGCCAATTCGTAGGTAGTTTCATCAATGACTCCTTTCTCCCATAATTTTCTCAATAATCGGTTCCGTTTGTCCAAAAAGGCTTGTTCGTTTCTTCCTGGGAAAATTAGCGAAGGTGCATTGGGTAAAACTGCCAAGGCAGCGGATTGCCCCCAGCTCAGTTCGTGGGCTGGAATGCCAAAATAGCGCCAAGCAGCGGTTTCCAAACCCACGACATTGCCCCCGTAGGGTGTATGGGAAGCATAGCGTTTCAAAATTTCTTCCTTCGAGTACCTAAATTCCAGCCGAGTGGCCATAAATATTTCGATGATTTTTTCCCAATACGTCCTGCTTTGGTTTTTACGGCTCAAGCGGATGACTTGTTGCGTGATGGTACTGCCACCTCTTCGCGTTTCCTTGTTCAGATTGTGACCGATGGCTTTAATAATGGAAATGGGGTTGAAGCCAGGATGCTGATAAAAATACTCATCTTCAAATAGTAGAATACTCTGTTTGAAGCGTTCGGGAACAGAATCAATCTGAGGAAACCGCCATTGGCCATCATCGGCAATACGTGCACCAATCAGCGAACCCTCGGAACTGTCGACAACCGTTGATGTTGGGTCTTCGAACAGGTTTTGGGGCAGGCAAAACATCCACAAAAGCAGAATGATGAAAAATACACCAAACGTGATTTTATGGTTGACAATGTATTTTTTTACTGGCGATAAAAACTCAATCATTCAATAACATTACTGAACTATTTTTACCCATTGGCCTTTGTTTCGAGCTTGGTAGTTGTTGTCGTACATAGCTTCGGCTTGGGCACCGGGCAAATAATAATCACCTAAGAACGATGCATTCAACTTGATGGTAAAGGTCTTGGATTTTTTCGCATCCAAATCAAAATACAGATGGGTTCTGTCGTCCCGTGTATCTACATAATCCGCTTTCGATGCATTTTCATTGTCCCCGCTTACAAAAGAGGTGTCCACAATTTCCCATCCGCTGGGTACGATATGGGTCAGTGCCACATTGTCGATATAATCATCAGAACTGTTGAAAATGGTCACTTTTGCTTCGAATTCTGTTCCCTGCCTCAGTTCATTTATATTGACGGAATTGCCCAATGGATCTTGGTAGTTCACGGACAACCTTAAGTTTTGCTGCTGTGCCAACTCCTCGCCGACCGGCAATTTTCCAGTTTGGGTAAGGGTCGCATAAATGATGTTGACTTCATTGTTTTTCAGCGTAATTTCCTCTTTTAAAGAAGTGACTGAAAGCTCTCGCTCTGCTATGGCCTTGTCTGTTTTGACATTAATGTCTTTCCCATTATTGGTAAAGGTCACATCGATGGATCTTCCTCCATTCTTCATAACCATTTTGGACATTGCCAAGAGGGCGTAAGCAGTTTCTTGTGTACTGTACCACCGTTGTGATGATAAATTTTTGGCCAGGGAAACCGCCAATTCCCTTTGTTGCGCGTCACCCAAAATCACCATAGTCTCCAAGGCCATGGCCCGGTTTCTGAAAACGGAACCATAGGTTCTATAATTGTAGTTATTGGGTTTAAAGTTGATATTGGCCTTTTGCGCGATGGCTTGGGCCACCTCTTTTTTGCCGACCAAGGCATAAGCAGCTGCCAATCTCCATTTTGCCTCATTGCTGAGGTTTGCGGTTTCCCGTAAACGGTTCATTGCAGCCAGTTCGGGTTGTTGTGCCAAGGCCAAGGTGTACAATCGGTACGCTTGTGAAACATCGTCGTTGTAATAGGTGCTCTGGTTGCTCCATTGGCGTGCGGCATTTTTCTGGTATCGCAGCCAATTGCTCAAGAAGGTTAACGGTAATTGATACCCTTGCTGTTTGGCCTCTAACATAAAATGACCTGCGTAGGAGGTTCCCCAATCATCGGCATTGCCATAACCGGGCCAGTAACTCAATCCACCATTGGGAACTTGGAAGTCGTCAAGTCGGTCAATAGCAGCTTTTATATTTTTCTCTATGTCTTTCTTTTTATCAAAAGTGATGTCCAATACATCCGCCAAGAACAATTGTGGAAATGCTGCGGAAGTGGTCTGTTCTACACATCCGTGCGGGTAGCGTAGCAGATAATCCATTCGTTTGGAGAAATCCATTGGTGGAAGCGTCGAGAATTCTATGAAGGCTTCGTTTGTTCCCGATGTACCAAAAGTTTCCATTGCGATGGTCTGCGATCCGTTGGGGTCGAGCGTGTACAATTCACTTTTGGTGGTTGCCGGATTTGGATTTTCCACATCGATTTCGGTCTCGTTGCTCGCATTTTCGCCCGCTCCCGTAGCGGTAACTTTTATAGTTTGGAATGATGATGTTGGATTGACCTTAAAATCAAAATTGACGATTTGCTCCCCAACCGCATTGAAGCTGATATTTTTGGAAGTACCGTTGAGGGGCTCCAATGCTTTTCCTGCATCAATACTGACCTTTACGTTTTTCACTTTCGGCTCCATGGCAAATACGGTAACAGGTATGGTCACGGTCTCTCCGGGAGATAATTTTCGCGGAATGGAGGTTAGTACCATTAACGGTTTACGTACGGGTGTGGTTTTTTCGGCATTGCCGTATGCACTGTTTAGGTTTCCGGCTACTACCATTGTCCGCACCGAACCTACATAATTGGGCATGTTGATGGTGTGTGATGCTTTTTCCCCAGCCTTCAGGGTAAATGGGCCCAGATACGTGACCACAGGTTTAAATCGTTGCGCCTTTCTGTTTTTGGCACCCGCACCGATGCCACCACCACCAATAGCATAGATATTATCGACACTTATGGAGTAGGCGCCCATCACATCATCAAAAATATCGAAGGTTTTTACGCCCAACGCTTGTCTGGCATAGAAGGAACTGTGGATGTCGGGAGTGGTAAAGCGTGTCAAGTCCAACAGGCCTTCGTCTACCACGGCCAACGAATAGGTCATCGGTTTTTTACTGGCTTCGGACACAATAACCTTGTATTCGGTTTCTGGTTGCAGTAGATCGGGCATATTTATTTGCGGTTCCAAGAATGTTGCCGGATTTTCCACCAAGAGAGGAACAACGCCGTACAATCGGATGGGCAGGTCATTTTTGACCTGGCTATGTGGTTGCAGCAACGAAATGTTTATGTAGGCATTTGGAGCCATATCCGCGGTAATTGGAATAGTGGCCCTGGTTTCTTTGGCAGAGGTCTCAATCCATTGTTGGGATAACACTTCAGTCCCGTTTTCGATACTGATCAGGGCGCGACCACCTTTATCTGATGGGAAAGTGACCGTTGCTTCTTCCCCAAGGGTGTATTTTTCTTTGTCGGTAGAAAAAATCAGAATTTTGGAACTCTCGGCATCAGCAGATGCTGGTCTTCGCCACCAATTGCGGTAAAAATAAGCGGTGCGGCCTGTTGCGTGTCCTGAAACCTCGTCCATAACACGAATCAAGTAGCGTCCTCCTTGTTCATCAGGAACATTGATGTTGAAGTTGGCCTTTCCGTCGCTTCCCGTAGTTATATTCATTTCTTTATAAGGTCGGTGGACGGTAGCATTTTCATAGCGAGATAAATTGTCGTAACCCCGGTTCCACCACCAGCGCCATTCAATTTTGAAGACCTGTACTTTTAGTTTTCGATTGCCTGATGGATTTCCTTGCGCATCGACGGTTACCACATCAAAGGTATTGTTGTCATCGGTCAAGAAAGAGCCGTATTGTTTTGGGTCGGGAGAACGAAGTCCCACAAAATTTGAAAATGGTGCCAAATTTTTGGAGAACACATCTATGGAAAAGTCACCGCCTCCTTCAAACACCTTGGTGGTAAAAGTTGCCTTCAACATTCCTGGCGCGTTGCCGTTCACATCTATTTTTTTGTTGATGTCGAGTATTCCATTGGCATCCAAATTTGATGAAATCCATTGTAGTTCGGTCTCATTGAAAGTGCGAGCAGGGTCTTGGAAAATATAATTTTTATAGTTTGGAAAGGCGGTTGAGGTCTGACTCAATGTGGCATTGATATTAATTTTTAGGTTACGGGCGGGAGCACCGTGCAACCATTTTACCTCGGCTTTTCCGCTGTTGAAGGAGTTCGCTTCCAAAACTTCGTCATCAAAAGTAAAATTCACCTTTAATCGGTTGGGCTTAACCGTAGCCACTTTTAAGGTTTTACTGAATTGCGCTCCACCCACAACCACTTTGGTCGTCCAATTTCCCGTTGGGGCCGTAGCTTCTGTTGGAATGGGGAAATAGTAAAAATTCTTTTCTTTTTTGGCATATAATCCATCCGAAACGGGAATACTTCCTTCTTTTAAAATATGGCGTTGTACCAATTTTCCTCGCGCATCGCTGACTTCTAAAGCTACGGGATGCCCTTTGGGCAAAGGGTTGGCATTGTCATCCAAAACAAAGGTCAAATGGATTACATCGCCTGGTCGATGTACCCCTCTTTCGGTATATAAATAGCCTTGCAATCCTTTTTGGAGCTGCTCGCCGGAAACATCAAACTTGCTCAGGGACAATGCGTTTCCATCCGCTAGCTTGGCGTAGGCAAAATTGTTGCTATGCTCGGCCACGGCAAAGGCAATGCCCTTGTCGCTATCGTAAACTGATAATCCCTTGGCATCGGTTGTGGTCTCCCCGATAAGTTGTTGTTGGTAATTGTAAAGCTTTATTTTGGCACCGGCCACGGGTTGGGTTGTGAGCAAGTTGGTCACGGCAAAATGATGGGAACGATTGCTACCTTTTTTGACGATAAGTCCCAAATCACTTCCCAAGAGATTGGTCGCGGCTATTCTATCGTAATTGTAATAAGCGGAGTGACAGGGATTGTCGCGCTCCTCCCAATTATAATTAAAGTTTCTGTAATTGTAGATTTCGTTGTCCCAATAGCGTTCTTCTTGGGAGGCTTCATCAGAACTTTGTTCCAATGCATATTCGTTTTTTGATTCTTCAGTTTCAGCACCATCGCCACAATCGTAAGTGGTATGTTCCTTTTTAAAACTGAATTCCACTCGATACAACGAACCGGGATGAACCTTAATCAATTCGGATAAATCAAGACCATGTGCCTGCCAGTAGCTAGTGTTTTCCTTTCCGTCCTCGGTCAAGGGGATTACCTTGTATGCCACCCTTCGCCCTACGGGCCTAAAATCAGGATTGTAATTTTCCGTTAGGTCATAATTTTGAAGATATTGCAGCATATTGTCCTGATACACTTGAATAATGCGAACTTCAACTGCCGCAAGGTTGACCGTTTCAAAATAGATGGGGGTAGACGCTGCATTGGGCAAAATGGTTCCTTTGGAAATAAGTCGCACTGCAGGTTTTAATTGCTCAAAGGAAACTAGTTCGGAAAAGTTGTTTTTCAGAGTAAAACCATATTCGCTTTTAATACCTTGAAATGCATTTACACGGACTTCTCCCAAAATTCGGTTGGAGGGATAAACGCTCAAGACGTTTCCATTGATTTCGTATCGCACACTTTCAGCATTTTCAATGGTCACCAAACCATTCAGGTTTTGATCTTGTTTTAGGGGTTCTGAAAAGTTTAAAGTAAGCACGGCATTGGGAGCGGATGTTGTTTTCGCATCAACAATCACAAACTTGTTTTTACCTGGAATTGGATAGGTTTCTGAGCCTTCGTTGTCAATATTATAGGCGTCGCCCGTCCAATTTATTGTGAGTTCACTGTCCTCTGTTTTTCGGGAGATACTGTCAATTTTAAAACTGAAATATTGTGCATTTTCAGTAGCATTGTCCCACTTTACAGGAATGTTTTTGTCTCCTTGTTTTACGGCGAGCACCGAGTTTATTTTTGATGCATCCAGGATATCCGAAGCATTTAGTGTTCCTGTAACATATTGCCAATCTTTACTGTAGGATTGCAAATTGCCCAGATTGACCTTGAAATTTGGTGCAATTGTTTTAAAACTGAAGGTATAGGTTTTAAACTCACTCTCAATATCCTCAAAAAGTTTGTTGAGCTTTACATTTACAGTGTATTCTGTATTGGACTCCAAGTATTCCGAAGGCTGAAAGGTAAGTTCCCTGCCATTTTCGATTACCAATGTTCCGCCCACTTTTGGTGAGATTTCCAAATATTCTGGTGGTAACTCTTGGGTCAGTTCAAATTGTTCCAATTGTTGGGCCAATGCAATGGTAATCGGTGTGGAAATACTTTGGTTCCCGTTTGTGTGATAACTGATGTAGTCCTTGAACTTAAAAAGATTGTCGGTTTCGGAACCGTTCTTTTTTTTACAGGAAGCAGCTAGCACAAGTAAGGCGATGATTAGTGTTTTATAGGACCGGGACATGTAGAAGAGAATATTTTAATTCAAAAATTTAACTATTAGCAAGATAGTTAAAAATGCTCATTGGAAATCTTATACTTTACGGATAGCCACTTTGAATTTATGAATGGAGGAAGCTTCCAACTTTTTCTGCTGCCATCATCTTTTTTTGTGCGGGTTTTCTGAAAATTTCGTTAAACAGGCTTCTATTAAAAAATGAAAACAATATTTTGGTCATTGATTCAACCAAACTATAAACACACTACCATTTGAAAAGATTTTACTTCTGTCTCATTTCTATTTCCCTATTTTTCTCTTTCAATTCTTATGGCCAAGAATTTATGGTCAAAGGAAAAATTGTTGATGCGGCTACCGGTTCACCTATTGAAGCGGCCACCATTTACGTAGAGACATTGAAGGATAGCACTTTGATTACCTACACCATAACCAATGCCGAGGGAATTTTTGCCCTAGAGGGTAAAACCGCTTATAAGAAAGCTCGATTGGCATTTTCCTCCAATGGATTTAAGTCGCAATCCAAGGAAATTACATTGAAACCTGTAATTGAAATAGGTTCCATAAGAATGGAAGAACAAGTACAGCAGCTGGAAGGTATAGATTTAATAGGGGAACGGGTGCCTATCACTGTAAAAAAAGACACCCTTGAATTTAATGCAGATTCATTTAAAACCAGACCGGATGCCACTGTGGAAGACGTTTTAAAAAAGCTGCCTGGTGTAGAAGTAGATAGTGACGGAACCATAACCGTAAATGGTAAAGAAGTGAATCAAGTCTTGGTCAATGGCCAAGTATTTTTTAGTACAGACCCAAAGGTGGCCACCAAAACATTGTCCAAGGACGTAATCAGTAAAATTCAGATAACCGATACGAAAACCAAGGAACAGGAGTTTGTCGGGGATGATGGAGACGGTGAGAACAAGACTATCAATTTAACCTTAAAGGAGGACAAGAACAAAGGATATATGGGGCGTTTATCGGGTGGTTATGGAACCGATGACCGATACCAAGCCAATGGGTTGGTCAATTATTTTAACGAAACCCAAAGAATCAGTGTGCTGGGTAGTTCCAACAATATTAACAACCCTGGTTTTTCTTTTGATGAGATTTATGAAATGGTCGGTAATTCTGGTGGTAGGAGCGTAAGATTTAATGATAGCGGTGGTTTTTCCGTAGGAAATATGTCATTTGGCTTTGGACAAGGAATTACCACATCATCTACCGTGGGCACAAGCTATGCCGATCAGGAAAAGGGAAAGTACAGAATAGATGGAAATTACTTCTATTCCTACAGTGATTCTTATAACGACGAAAAAATTGCTAGGGAAAATATCTTGCCCGATGGTAGTTATTTTACGGATACTGAAACCAGTTTTGTTGGGAATACAAACTCCAATCAAGGTTCGGCCAATTTAGAATTTGATGTAGATAAAACAACACGGATTTCGGTAAGGCCCAATTTGAGTGTGAACAACACTAATTCATCCAATGCAGAAAATACCGTTTCCACCGATGAAGATGGAAACCTTTTAAATGATAACACATCGCTACAAAAAACAGATGGTTTTCAACGGAATTTCAGAAATAGAGTAGAAATCATGAAACGTTTGGACACTATGGGGCGATACGTGCGGGTGTATTTCAACAACGATAATCGTGTAAGCGACTCTGAAACTTTGCTAAATTCCGAACGAAATATTTATGGGGATAATGCTAGTCAAAATATTTTGGACCAAAGGACTATTATTGATAACTCCAACGATAGCTATGAAATCGGGGCATCCTACCGACAGCCTATGAACAAGGATTTATATTTGGATTTTAGATATAAATATGAAAACAACGAGCAGAAAAATGAACGTTCTGTTTTCGATTTTGATGAAAGCACAGGCGGATATACTTTTAATTCGTCACTAAGTTCAGAATTTGATTTTAATGTAAAAAAACATGTGCCCGAAGTTGGTTTTGGTTCCAACGGTAAGAAGTTTCGTTTTAATGTAAGGGCCCGTCTGGAACAAAATGATTTAAAAAATGAAGATTATATTCAATCCACTTCATTTTCTAAGGACTATAGTAATCTTTTGTTTAGTTCGTACGCCAATTATGATTTTGGAAACAACAAAAGGATGGGTTTGCATTATCGGTCGCAATTAAGCGTGCCGTCGGTTAACCAAATGCAGCCTGTTCCCAATGTGAGCAACCCCTTGAACATTATCCAAGGTAATCCAAACCTGGACCCACAGATCAACCATAATATCTATTTGAATTTCAATAATTACAATTGGAAAGACAGAACAGGTTTGTTTTTATGGGCGAATATGGGAATCCAAGAAGATCAGATAGTTTCCGTAACCACCACAGATGAAGACTTTATCCGAACGACCACCTATCAAAATGTGAAGGGGAATTATAATAGTGCTATGGGGATCAACTATTCCAAACAAATAAAGAAAGACAGTCTTTACACCCTAAAGTTTACATTGCGACCCAGTGCCAGTCTAAATAATCGCGTGGGCTTTACCAATGGAAGTAGGTTGGAAGCTAGAACTTTTGCTTTTAGGCCTAGGGCTGGCATATTGTTCAATTACAAAGAGATGCTCGAACTGGAACCGGAATATACACTGGTACTAAATACAACGAGATATAATCTGGACAATGTGGAGGATGTTGATTTTACTACTCACAATCTATCCTTTAAAGTAACCTCTTATTGGCCAGAAAATTTGGTGTGGGGTAACGATATCACCTACAGTTACAATGGAAATTTAGGTGATGGTTTTGACAAAGATGCTTTATTTTGGAATATGAGCCTTGGACTCCAAATGTTTAAAAAGAAAGCTACCCTAAAAGTACTTGCTTACGATTTACTCAACCAAAACATCAATACACGAAGGACAACCGGTCAAGATTTTATCCAAGATTTTCAAGGAACTGCACTTCGACGTTATTTTATGGGCAGTTTGACCATTAAGTTTGATTCCTTTGGAGGTAAGGGGGCTCCAAATAAACGAGGAAGAAGATTTATGAGGTTTTAATCAGGATTTGAAATATAAACAGTGCTGAAAATAGGCAGAAAAGAAGGCTCTATCAACTCATAAGAATAGTTGTCAATGTTAAAACGTTCGACAATTGTATAGGGACCGCAACATTCCCCACCCTCGGAGAAACTCGTTTCAAAATCAACTGTGAACGAATTGCCTTCTTCAAAATCAATTGTAAAGGATTTTTGTCCAAACGATTCCGTAGAAACAGGAATGGCCAAAAAAACTCCCATTCAAGAAAATTCTTCAATTGTAAATGTTACTTCATCGTTTTTTTCATTGACAATCTCTATTTGGTTGGTGTCGATGCTTTCATCGCTCAATAAATCGGCATCATTTTCGGGATTTAAAAATTGAAGATAAAGAGTGTTTTCGCCAACAATGCAATCCACTAAAGAACAATCTACAGGATTGTCATCCGATTTGCACGATAAAACGAATACGAAAATAAATACAAGAAGCAACTGTTTAGTCATAACTTCTTTTCCAAAAAGATGGGGATATGATGCTTTGGTTGCTTTTTTGTTTACCACCCGCCGGAAGCACCGCCTCCGCCAAAGCCACCTCCGCCGAAGCCGCCACCAAAACCGCCTCCTCCGCCAAAACCACCACTTCCAAAGCCACCGGAGGAACCAGAGCTACGGCCCATATTGCTCAGAATAATCATGTCCCAAATATCCAATCCACGTCCTCTTCTACCGCCATTGCGTCCGCCGCCTTTGTTTTTACGGCTCCATAAAATAATGATAATGACGATAAAAATAATTAATGGGAAAATGGCATCAATTGGAAATTTTTTTCCATTTCCAAAAGTCCGGTCTTCTGTAAATTCTCCAGTAAGTACTTTAAAGATGGCATCCGAACCCTTGTCCAATCCACTATAATAATCTCCCTTTTTAAATTCTGGGATAATTACGGATTCAATAATGCGCTTCGACATTAAATCGGTTAGGCTTCCCTCTACACCATAGCCCGTGTTGATTGCAATTCTTCGGTCATTTCTAGCGAGTAGAACAAGAACGCCATTGTCTTCATCGGCTTGTCCAATGCCCCATTTTTGCCCCCATTGCGCGCCTAAATAATTGATGTTCTCACCTTCGGTGGAACTTATTATCGCGACAACAATTTGGGTAGAGGTACTGTCCGAATATCGAATGAGTTTTTGTTCCAGTGCGCTGCTTTGTGAAGGAGATAATAAGTTCACATAGTCATAAACACTGGTCTGTTTTTGCGGTTTTTCGGGTATGGTAAACTGCCCCCATGCTAGGGAAGCCCATAAAAAAACCAGTAAAAAACTACCCTTTGGATATTGCATCGTTCAGTTCATTGGTGTCATCGTGGTCCCATGGAAAATGAGCTTCAAGTTCTTTGCCGGCCATTAGGATGCCTTCGGTGATACCTTGTTTAAAATTTCCTTTTTTAAAGTGTGATGCAATTACATCCTTGGTAGTATCCCAAAAACCTTTGGGGACAACCTGGTCTATTCCGTGTCCTCCGTAAATGACAAATTTTTTATCGTCCACGGCTACGTAGAGAAGTACACCATTACCTTCTTTGGTGTTGTCCATTTTAAGGAAATGGAAAATCTGTTGTGCCCGGCTAAAATGGTCTATTTTGGCCGTAGCTTCAATATGTACCCTTATTTCGCCAGAAGTATTTTTCTCAGCTTCAACAATGGCATTTACAATATCGCTTTCTTCCTCAGTGGTCAAAAACTCCTCTACGTGGGACATAATCTAATTGAATTCGAAGTTTACATCAGGAGCGTTTTCCGAACCTGGGTCTGCTTGGTATCTGGGCATATCTTCGAAACCAAACCATCCAGCAAGTATTGTTCCTGGGAACTTGCTAATGTGAACATCATAAATATTCACTTTTTCATTATACCTGTCCCTTGCCACATTGATTCTATTCTCCGTGCCCTCCAATTGGGACTGAAGCTCTAAAAAGTTCTGATTGGCTTTTAATTCGGGATAGCGCTCAACGGTAACCAATAATCTGGAAAGTGCAGAGGACAGCCCTGTCTGTGCTTGTTGAAATTCTGCCAACTGCTCTGGAGTGATATTGTTTGCATCAATATTGGTGGAAGTTGCTTTGGCACGGGCCTCGATAACATCGGTCAAAGTACCTCTTTCAAAATCGGCAGCACCTTGAACGGTCTTTACCAAATTTCCTATGAGGTCGTTTCTTCTTTGATATGAACTTTCCACATTGGACCATGCTGTTTTGGCATCTGCTTCATATTGTACGGCTGTGTTGTTGAAGCCAACTGCCCATCGGTAGAGACCAAAGACAATGACCACAACAATAATTAAGGGGATTAACCATTTTTTCATTTTTCTATGGTATTAGTATTTATAGTTGTTCTTTTATTTTCAGAAGCTCAGCTTTCACTTTTTGCAGTTTTTGAATCACTTCAAAATTGGAAAGGGCTTTTTGTTTCTCTTCTTTTAAATGCGTTTTGGCACCATCCAAGGTAAACCCGCGTTCCTTCACCAAATGATAGATCAATTGAAGGTTTTGGATATCTTGAGGTGTAAACTTGCGATTCCCCTTCGCATTTTTTTTTGGCTGTAGTACATCAAACTCTTTTTCCCAAAAACGAATTAGGGAAGTATTCACTCCGAAGGCTTTGGCTACTTCGCCAATGCCATAATATCGTTTTTCTGGAAGATCTATGTGCATTAATCCAGTGATTGGTTCTCTTGGTTCGCCAATCTGAGCATGTTTTCAAACTCTTCGGCCGATAAACTTCCGTAGTAGAAGTTAATGGGGTTGATGCGTTCCCCGTCCTTGAACACTTCATAGTGAACGTGAGGCGCCTCGGAGCGTCCCGTACTGCCAACAAAGCCGATAAGATCACCTCTTTTGACTTTTTGACCTACGGTCACATTGTATTTGCTCATGTGTCCGTATAGAGAAATATAACCGTATCCATGATCTATTCTCACATGTTTTCCATAACCGGAAGACCTGTTGTCCGCACGAACCACTTTACCATCACCTGATGCATAAATAGGTGTTCCCCTTGGAGCGGTAAAATCCATTCCCCAATGCATTTTTCTTGCCTTGGTAAAAGGATCTGAACGCCATCCGTAACCAGAGGCCATTCGGGTAAGATCTTCATTGCTTACAGGCTGAATAGCTGGAATAGAGGCTAAAAGCTTTTCTTTTTCTTCCGCCAATTTGGCAATTTCATCCAAGGATTTGGATTGGATTACCATCTCTTTTTGGATGATATCTAGTCGTCTCGTAGCATCAATAATAATTTCTGAATTATTGAAACCTTCGAGGTCCTTGTATCTGTTAATACCACCAAAACCAGCTTTTCGCTGTTCTTCGGGTATTGGGTTTGCTTCAAAATATAATCTGTAAATATTGTTGTCCCTATCTTCAATATTGGCCAAAACCTGTTCCATTTGGTCCATTTTTCGGCTCAAGATATCATACTGGAGCTCATAGTTTCGAACCTCACGTTCCAGGGAGAGTTCCTTAGGGGTGTTTACCCATCGGGTATTTAAAAGAATGATCAGTCCAAGGAAGCCGAATAAAGCGGAGCCCAGTAAGAACAAGAAAATGTTCCTGTATCTTTTAGATTTCTTCGGCTCAATCTTTCTGTATGAAAGTGTATCCGGATCGTAATAGTACTTTACTTTAGACATGAATGGATTTTATCCTATTTTTGCTCTCTCATTTTAAACAGAACAGACAAATATAAAAATTGTTTTGCTTAAAATGTTAAATTTAAGAAAACCCTAGGAATTCAATGACATCCCAAGAAGTTAGAAAGCAGTTTTTAAACTTTTTTAAAGAAAAGAATCACAAGATTGTTCCATCCGCACCCATGGTAATGAAGGACGACCCTACGTTGATGTTCACCAATGCAGGCATGAACCAATTTAAGGAGTACTTTTTGGGGAATTCCGTTCCAAAGAACAAACGTTTGACGGATACTCAAAAATGTCTTCGCGTAAGTGGCAAGCACAACGACTTGGAAGAAGTGGGAAAAGACACCTACCATCACACCATGTTCGAAATGTTGGGGAACTGGAGTATTGGCGATTACTTTAAAGAGGAAGCCATTGAATGGGCATGGGAATTACTTACCGAGGTTTTTAAAATTGATAAGGATAGTCTTTATGTTTCGGTTTTTGAAGGAAACGAAGATGATGGGTTACCGCTCGATCAAGAAGCCTATAATCTTTGGAAGTCAATCGTCCCCGAAAATAGAATCATAAAAGGGAATAAAAAAGACAATTTTTGGGAAATGGGAGATCAGGGGCCTTGTGGACCCTGTTCCGAAATACATGTGGATATCCGCTCCAAAGAAGAGAAGGAGAAAGTCGATGGGGCTTCCTTGGTGAACCAAGACCATCCACAAGTGGTGGAAATCTGGAATTTGGTTTTTATGCAGTTCAACCGTAAGGCCAATGGTAGTCTAGAACCGCTTCCAGAAAGACATATAGATACGGGAATGGGCTTTGAACGACTGTGTATGGTGCTTCAAGGAAAGCAATCCAATTACGATACAGATGTCTTTACCCCACTGATTCGCGAAGTGGAAATCATTACCGGAAAAAAATACGGCAAGGACGAAGAAATTGATATTGCCATTCGCGTAATTTCGGACCATGTGCGTGCCGTTGCTTTTTCCATTGCAGATGGACAGTTGCCAAGCAATACAGGGGCTGGTTATGTAATCCGAAGGATTTTACGTAGAGCTATTAGATATGGCTTCACCTTTTTGGATACCAATAAACCATTTATCTACAGATTGGTGAAGGTGTTGAGCGAACAAATGGGTAAAGCTTTTCCGGAGTTGAAGGAGCAGTACCAATTGATAGAAAATGTAATCAAGGAAGAGGAAAGTTCTTTTTTGAGCACTTTGGAACAAGGGCTGGTGATGTTGGATTCCGTGATAAAATCATCCAAGGACAAAACCATTGAGGGTGAAAAGGCTTTTGAACTTTACGATACTTTCGGTTTTCCAATAGATTTGACTTCCCTGATTCTGGAAGAAAAGGGTTATCAATTAGATACAGCAGGGTTTGAAAAAGCATTAAAAGCACAAAAAGACCGCTCCAGAGCAGCTTCCGAAGTATCCAAAGATGATTGGAACGTATTGATGGCCGATGCCGAACAGGAATTTATTGGTTATGATAGTCTCGAAGCCAATGTTAAGTTGGTGAAATACCGAAAAGTGACCAGTAAAAAAGAAGGCGACCAATATCAATTGGTGTTCAATCTTACGCCATTTTATGCCGAAGGCGGTGGTCAGGTAGGGGATAAAGGTTATTTGGAGGCCCCCAATGGCGATGTAACCTATATCGTGGACACCAAAAGAGAGAACAACGAGATCGTTCATTTCGCAAAATCCTTACCTAAGGAAGTTTCGGGGTCTTTTAAAGCCGTTGTGGACCAAAAGCAACGTTGGAGAACTGCTTGTAACCATACCGCCACCCATTTATTGCATCAAGCATTACGTGAGGTATTGGGAACCCATGTGGAACAAAAAGGTTCCGCGGTACATTCCAAATATTTACGTTTTGACTTCTCCCACTTTTCCAAGTTGACCACAGAAGAACTCAGGAAAGTAGAGAATTTCGTCAATGCAAGGATTGATGGGCACCTTCCTTTGGAAGAAAGCCGCAATATTCCTATGAAAGAGGCGATGGAACAAGGTGCTATGGCTCTTTTTGGGGAGAAATATGGTGATACCGTCCGTACCATTCGCTTTGGACAATCCATTGAGCTTTGCGGGGGTACCCATGTTAAGAATACCGGGGATATCTGGCATTTTAAAATAGCTTCCGAAGGAGCGGTTGCTGCGGGAATCCGTCGAATAGAGGCGATTACTTCAGATGCTGTTAAAGAATTTTATTTCAACAATAACCGAATGCTTTTTGAGATCAAGGATATGTTGAAAAATTCCCAAGATCCCGTAAAATCGGTGGCTAGTTTGCAAGAAGAAAACCTTGCCCTTAAAAAGCAAGTGGAGCAATTGTTGAAGGATAAGGCCAAAGGCCTCAAAAATGAGCTGATTGCTGAACTGGAAGATGTGAACGGAATTAAATTTCTGTCCAAAAGGGTGGATTTGGATGCAGGCGGCATTAAAGATTTAGCCTTTGAGATGGGGGGGCAAGTTGACAACCTGTTCCTATTGCTGGCTTCGGAAAAAGATGGGAAAGCAGTATTGTCTTGCTACATCTCCAAGGATTTGGTGGCCGAAAAAGACCTGAATGCAGGAACCATTGTCCGTGAACTGGGCAAGTATATACAAGGCGGTGGCGGTGGTCAACCTTTCTTTGCCACTGCTGGGGGCAAGAACCCTGCTGGAATTCCAGAGGCTTTGGATAAGGTTAAGCAGTACATCCAATAATGTTTCGCATTAAGATGTCATCCTGAGCGCAGTCGAAGGAGTCATCGAGATGTTTATAGGTTCTCGACTACGCTCGAACTGACATTTTTAGCAAATCAAATGGAACTACAAACCAAGATACCTTTAACGCCCAGTGATAATTCCATCGATTATCAGAGTAAATCAGTGCTTTTGGGTTCTTGTTTTGTGGAAAATATAGGCGGGAAGCTAGCGTATTATAAGTTTCAGCAATTCCAAAATCCCTTTGGGATATTGTTCCATCCCTTGGCCATTGAAAATTTGATTCAAAGAGCCATTGCCGGACAAACCTATCAGCAAGAGGAAATTTTTGAACAAGACGGAATCTGGCGCTGTTTTGATGCTCATTCCGAATTGCGCTCCGAGGATTCGGAAGTATTGTTGAACTTGCTCAACCAAAGGTTAACGGAAACCAAAACAAGTCTAGAAACTTCTTCCCATATCATCATTACCTTGGGAACGGCCTGGGTTTACGAGCATCAGGCTTCAGGAAAAGTGGTGGCCAATTGCCATAAGGTGCCCCAAAAACAATTCACCAAAGAATTATTGAGTCTAGCCAAAATTGAGTCAACTCTTCAAAATGTGATAGCGTTGATTCAAAAAATGAATCCCAATGCACAAATCGTCTTTACCATTTCGCCCGTTCGTCATTTAAAAGATGGCTTTGTTGAGAATCAACGGAGCAAGGCACATTTAATTACCGCGGTTCATTCGCTATTGTCATCTCGAGCGCAGTCGAGAGAGCTGTTTTATTTTCCGTCTTATGAAATTATGATGGACGAACTCCGTGATTATCGTTTTTACGGGAAGGATATGGTGCATCCCAACGAATTGGCTGTCGATTACATTTGGGAACGCTTCAAATCGGTTTGGATTTCTGAAAATGTTTATCCTGTGATGGAAAGGGTGGATGCCGTTCAAAAAGGCTTGCTTCATCGACCATTTAACCCTGATTCAGAAGCACATCAAAAGTTCAAAACATCGCTCGGCACAAAAATTACGTATCTTCAAGAAAGGTATCCTTTCATGAAATTCGTATAAATGAAGAAAGTTTTAGTAGGAGCGGTAATAGCATTGGCGTCTGTATTGATCTATAAATCATGTACTGATGACCGTCACCAAAAATCAGTTCTGGAAGAAAATTCGATGTTGATTCAGCAGGAATTGCGAAATGTTTCCAAGTTGGTGGTCACCGAAGGACATTTTGCAGAAGTCTACAATTACAAAGACTCCAAAGAGTTGTTTGGTCCGTTGATTACAGCCCACAAAAAAGCCTTGGTGGTTGTAAATGCAGATGTCTCCATTGCCTACGACATGTCGAAAATCGGCTATGAAGTGGATAAGGAAAACAAGACCCTTAAAATTAGCGAGATTCCGGAACCAGAGATAAAGATCAGTCCCGATTTTGAGTATTATGATGTAACGGCCGATTACTTAAACCCGTTCAATGCAAAGGATTACAATGCCATCAAACGGAATGTAAATGCTTCTTTAATGCAAAAAATAGAAGCTTCCTCACTGCGTTCAAATGCTGAAAACCGATTGGTGAGTGAGCTTTCCCGAATTTTGGTACTGACCAATTCTATGGAATGGACCTTGGTGTATAACAACACTCCTGTTGAAAATGCGGAGCAACTGGAAAGTTTTTTGGATTAAGCTGTCACATTTTCTGATTTTATGCGTCTTTTAGATACATTCAATCAATCAAAATCACCATGTTTAAAAGAGTACTACTAACCGCCCTTTTAGCCACTTTTCTATTTTCCTGTCAAAAAACACCCGAATCAGATATTAGCTACGAGATTTCGCCTGTAGTAGTAGATAGTATTGCGCAACTTAAAATTAAAATGACATTGGATGCCAATCCCGATGGCACCACAATCTTGTCTTTTCCGAATGATGCTTGGGGACAGACCGACCTATATAATTCTTTGGGCACGATGCAATTGTTGAATGTTGAGGGAGTGGTAGAGAAGGATTTGGATAGCGGAAGAATTGTGCTTATGCATCCCAAAGATGCAAAAGAATTGGAGTTTGAGTATTTTCTGAAACAAGATTTTGAAGGAGACATTTCAACACAGGAAATTTACCGCCCCATCATAAACAAGGACTATTTCCATGTGTTTTCCCATAATATGTTTATGGTGCCCGAAAATACAGAAGAGAATTTGGATATTGTTCTGGATTGGTCTGCCTTTCCAGAGGAATACACCATTCATAACAGTTTTTCGAGTCAAGAAAAAGTACAATTGTTGGAGGGGATGAACCTAGAGCTTTTTGGAAACGCCATTTTTGTTGGAGGTGATTTTAGAATCTTCAATGGGGATATTCAAGGGAACAAGATTAGTTTGGCCACTCGTGGCGAGTGGGTTCCATTTAAAGATGAAGATGTTTTCAAAGTTTTGGAAGAAACCTTGACATATCAACGCAATTTTTGGAACGACCACTCCCAAGAATATTTCACGGTAACCATGCAGCCCTTTCCGCAAGAAAATGGAAGCAGCTTTCAGGGGACCGGGCTCACCAATTCCTTTGCCACCTCGGTTTCAAATAACGATTTAACGGATATTGGTCAAATGGTGTATTTGTTCAACCATGAGTTGATGCACAATTGGATTGGACATACGATTACTAATGATAACGAAGAAGAACAATATTGGTTTAGCGAAGGTTTTACGGAGTATTATACCTTCAAGAACATTACCAAGAACAATATCAATGGTCTGGATGGTGCTTTTTTTATTTCGGAGCTGAATAGGACCATTCGTGATCTTTATGCTTTATCTGTTGGAGATGTACCCAATACAGAAATCAATTATGATAACTTTTGGACCAATTACGAATATTCCAAGCTCCCGTATTGGAGAGGGGCCATTTTTGCTTTTTATCTAGATCAAAAAATTCAACAAGCAAGTAAAGGCAAACAAAGTTTAGATGATGTTATGCATCAAATTTATGCGGATGCAACTTCCAAGGAACAAAAATTGACCCACGATTATTTTATGGGTGTGATGGATGTGTATTGGAATGGTGATTTTGAACCCGTTTTCCAAAAACATATTGAGGAGGGGCAAAAAGTTGACCTGGTAACCCTATTTGAAGAACTTGGCTTGGAGTATAGCCCCGAAAGCGATATTTACGAGCTTGGTTTTGAATTCACTGAGGACCGAAAAGAAATACAAAGCGTTACCGAAGGCAGCAAAGCTTGGGATGCAGGGGTGCGAGTTAGGGATGAGGTATTTTCTCGAAGCATTTGGCAAGGCAACATTGAGCACGAGGTGAAACTAGGATTACGAAGAAATGGAGAAGAACTCAACATTTCTTTTTATCCGGTTACCAAAGGTCAAGTGCCACAGTTGAAACCTACCCCAGAAAACTTGAAAAAATTAGGCTTCTAGCTTACCAAAGCGGTATCCACTAGCGCAATGCCATCATCAATTAAGTGACCTACCTTGGGGTTGTCCCTTTTTATGTTTTCCAAGTGTGCCAAAATCTCTTGCTGAAATTCTTGATTGTTGTCCTGTTTGGCAAGCTCGTACAATTCTACCGGTAACAACCAATCTTGTGGATGGTCTTTAATGAGTGCTTGGAATACCTTGTTTCGGGAAATCGTAGTATTTTTTCCTTCTCTAAAGTGTCTGATTTGCTCATAAAATCGCTCTAACTGCAATCTTTCTTCGTTCTTTTTTGGTCTAATGGTAGTTTCAGTAATCTGATGGCTTATCAGGTTGAAGCTGTTCAAATCGGCCGGGCCATTATAGGCGGAAACAATTTTTTGTCCAACCGCCATATGGTATAATCCCCATTCGGGTTGGAACAAGACTTTGTCACCGTGGGTAACCGTGCAATTTTCAAAAGTGATGAGAATGATTTCACCCATTAAGTTTCGCGTTCCAGTGATAATGGTTCCTTCAACCTTAACACCTCCTTCAAACTCCAGGGCAATTTGTTCGCCCTCATAAATTTTATAGGCCTTGAGGTCGCGGGGTCCCATATTTTCAATGGCAATGTTAATGCCTTTTAGTTTACCAATTGGGGTGCCAAAGCCCTCTGCATGGTGATCGGTACCGTGGCCAACCAGTTCCTTTTCGCGATAGGCCAGTGCCGTTCCTCCCGTGGTTTGTATGTAGATGGGCTTTCCTTCGTTTTCAATCACATTGCTGAACTCTCCGGAGATTTGAAGTCCCGTGCTCAGTTCGATAGTTCCCAATGCTTTGGAAGCAATCAATTTTTTAATTCCTGAAAGTTCACCGGTCCTTACCGCCATGGTATTGGCGAAATCTTCCAAAACCTGACTCAAAAAGGCAAAATCAGGAGTCACAAAAAGCTGTGGCTGTGGCTTTGTGATGTCAAATTCGGTATGTGCCGCTTCAATGGAGTAGGGTATCTTTTTTACCTTGTCCGTCATGCACCAGGAACTTTCCCCTATTGAAGAAAGGAGTCCGGCACCATAAATTTTTGGATTGTCCACAGTTCCAATCAAACCATATTCAACTGTCCACCAATGTAGGTTCCTAATCAAGGCCATTTCACTGGGCTCACCCATATTTTCCTGAAGGTGCTCAATTTGCTTTTCGGCCTCGTCTATTTCATTTTGAGGCGTGCCATGCGCTTCTTTAATAATGGAAAGATGACGCACGGCATTATACAATTCGTAATCTTTGGCACTGGAAATGGCCTTGCAGCCAATTTCACCAAACCTACGTAAATACTCGGCGTATTCGGGATTGGCTATAATGGGCGCATGTCCTGCACCTTCGTGAATAATGTCCGGGGCAGGAGTATATTCAATATTTTCAAGCTGACGAATGTCCGAAGCGATTACAAGTACATTGTATGCTTGGAACTCCATAAAGGCAGAGGGTGGAATAAAACCATCCACTGCAACGGCGGCCCATCCAATTTCTTTCAGGATTCTGTTCATCCCGTACATATTGGGAATATGATCAATGGAAATCCCGGTCTTTTTTAATCCATCCACATAAGATTTATGGGCCACTTTACTGAGATAATCCACATTTTTTCGCATCACGTACCGCCAAACCGCTTGATCAATGGCGGTGTACTCTTCATAATTTTGGGGTTTTATGAATTGTTTAAGGTGCTTCGGCAGTTTGTCCAGTATAGGATTGGATTCGTAGCTCATAAGTTAATTTTTGTGCGACCTAAAGATACAAAATAGGGAATGGATTTTCTCTTAAGGAAAGTTAAGTGCAATAAAAAACCGCCCAAGTGGGCGGTTTATATTTTAGTTGGAGGCCACCGCCATTTGGGGTGGGTACTCTTTAAGGATATGTGAAACAAATTCCCTTATGCGCTGTTCTTTCTTTTCGATGTTTTTGGTGTTGTTCAACGAGCCCACGCCACGTCCTTGCCATACCAATTCTTTTTTATTGGCATCGATGACGTCGATATACAAAGAACCTTCGGTGCGGGTACTCACGTTGTTGCCGTAGCCCCAGCCCCAACCAGGTCCCCAGGCCCATGGGCTATAGAATCCACCCCAGCCCCAACCGTAGTTGTTGTAAACATCCACACGTTCACGCTCTTTGGTGAAAATACTGATCAATACATCCGGGTTATCGGATTTTACAAATCCACGTGACCCCATTTCAGCCTCAATGGCCCTTAAAATTCTTTTCTTGTCCAAATCCGAGATTTGGGCTTTGTCTATTCCAGTTTTGTAAAAGGCATAGCTTTTATAGTTGTTGAAATCGGCTTTTTGATCGTAATCGGAAATCACCCGTACAGAAGAACAGGAGGCTAACAGACCAAAGGCGAAGACGGCCAGAGCAAAACGTTGTAAACTTTTCATAGTACTTTTTTTAAATTCTTGAGATTCGACTAAATAAACCACAAATATTATGCCGAATCCTTAATTTTGGGTATTGGTTTTAGGGTCGTATCCATAAGGACAATGACGGCATCCACTCTCGCAACAATAACCGCGTTTTAAGTGGTATTTCTCGGTAAATACCCGATATCCTTGTTCCGATAAGTAATAATCACCCTCTTCCAGAGGAATGTGTTCTTTCATGTGCTGCCTTCCATTTTACTATATAAATTTAAGGTTTTCACTGCACAACGACTAAGATTTTAAGATTTTGAAAACAATGTTATTCACCGAAAATGTTGATTGAATTATCGTAACTGTCCAATTTTGAGCACTTTTTGCACTTATATTTGTTGGGTAACCATTGATAGCAACCATTTGATACTTGTCTTTAAACATTTCTTCTATAAAAATTATGTGGGGCTCTCGCTATGGCCTTTCATTATTCTTAAGGAAGATTCCCTTAAGACCGATGAGGTGCTTATCAACCACGAGCGTATCCACCTAAAGCAACAGCAAGAATTACTCATATTACCTTTTTATATGCTCTATATTTCGGAATGGTTGTTCCGAACCGTACTTTATCTGGATAGTTACCGCGCCTATCAGAACATCAGTTTTGAACGTGAGGCCTATGCCAATGAAAAGGATATGCAGTATCTTGCCAAACGCAAAACCTTTGGCTTTTTACAGTACCTGACCCGTTAATTTTTTGGATTGAACATACCCAATCAGCATGTTGATATGCCGCTTTTAAGAGAAAAAGGCATTACGTTGTATCTAAAAAGAGAAGATACCATACACCCATTTATCTCTGGAAACAAGTACCGAAAACTTAAATACAATCTGTTCGAAGCCAAAAAACAAGGCAAAGAAACTCTGCTCACCTTTGGTGGGGCCTTTTCCAACCATATTGCGGCTACGGCCTATGCGGGTCATGAACAAGGGTTGAAAACCATTGGTGTGATTCGGGGTGAAGAGCTGGCGGACAAATGGCAAAACAACCCCACTTTGCAATTGGCCCACGAACACAGCATGCAGTTTTATTTTGTATCCCGAAGTGATTATCGACTCAAAAATGACATTTCGTTTATTGAGGATTTGAAGGAAAAGTTCGGAGATTTTTATCTATTGCCCGAAGGTGGAACCAACGATTTGGCGGTAAAGGGCTGTGCCGAAATATTGACCAAGGAGGATGCACAATTCGATTACATCTGCAGTGCAGTGGGAACGGGCGGAACCGTAGCTGGACTCATCAATGCTTCCCAACCACACCAGATGGTTTTTGGTTTCCCGGCATTAAAGGGCGATTTTTTAACCGAGGAGATTCGTACCTTTGTCCATAACGACCGTTGGCGGCTTGTAACCGATTATCATTTTGGAGGTTACGCCAAAGTGGACCAACAGCTAGTATCTTTCATTAACCTCTTTAAGCAAAAAACGGGTATCCCTTTGGATCCGATATACACAGGTAAGATGCTTTTTGGTATTTTTGACCTTGTAAAACAAGATGTTTTTGAACCAGGAACCCAAATCTTGGCAATACATACAGGGGGATTGCAGGGCATAAAAGGCATGAACCTTGTACTGAAAAAGAAGAATTTACCGTTATTGGACGTATGATCAGGCGAATAGGATATGTATTGATAGCGGCACTTTTGCTCTCTAGCTGTGGTGCCAAAAAAAGAAGGGCGACCCATCGGAAGGGTGCTCCCGTAGTCCGTAATTCGGAAAACACCGACCGTAAGGGCGACACCAAAGCGGATAGCGGTCTTTATCCTATGCCCGAAGACACCGGACGTTTTGAACGCTTTCCCATTTCGGATACCCAGGATTATATCGAGACCTTTGCCGAGATTGCCCAGTACGAAATGCGTGCCTATGGCATCCCCGCCAGTATTACTTTGGCACAGGGTATTTTGGAAAGTGGCTCGGGTAGGGGTGAGCTGACCCTAAAAACAAACAACCACTTCGGTATCAAATGCCATACAGGTTGGCAGGGTGAGTTCGATTTTCATGATGATGATGCCAAAGGCGAATGTTTCCGTAAGTATAACCACCCGATGTATTCGTTTCGGGATCACAGTATTTTTCTGTCCACTCGGTCACGCTATGCGTTTTTGTTCAACTACAAGCGGGACGATTATAAAAAATGGGCGCATGGACTTCGGCAAGCCGGCTATGCCACCGATCGTAAGTATCCGCAAAAGTTGATTGCGCTCATTGAGCGGTACGATTTGCATAAGTATGATGAGGCAGTGGTCGAAAGTGGCCTGTCCACCGTGCGCGAACCCAAACAATACGAAGTGTTTACCCATGAAGTGAGAAAAGGGGACACGCTGTACGGCATTTCCAAACGCTACGATATTTCAGTGGACGAGCTTCGCCGTCTCAACAATCTGAACGACAATATTATTTCCATTGGGCAAATATTGAATATCCGAAGGG
Organism: Flagellimonas lutimaris; assembly: GCF_051494225.1. Lineage (GTDB taxonomy): Bacteria > Bacteroidota > Bacteroidia > Flavobacteriales > Flavobacteriaceae > Flagellimonas > Flagellimonas lutimaris_A. The sequence continues at coordinate 198,163 of NZ_JBNPYE010000007.1, forward strand.
CGCAGTAACCACAAATCCGTTTCCAAGAAAGTTTAATCCTCATTACCTTTGCGGCGAGTACGTCAATCTGATTATTTTAGGTACTCTTAAGACCAATGCCAATGAGATGCTGAACTAAATTCAGCATGACGGCATGAATAAAAACAAAATATGATCTACCAACGAAGCAGTGCCTTGTTTGCAGAGGCCAAAAAATATATCCCCGGAGGCGTAAATTCCCCTGTACGAGCGTTTAAAGCGGTAGGGGGCGACCCTATTTTTATCAAGGAGGCGAAAGGTGCCTACCTTTACGATGAAGACGGCAACCAACTTATCGACTACATTGCTTCGTGGGGACCGCTTATTTTGGGACATGCGTACCAACCGGTAATCGATGCCGTAATCGATAAGGCCAAAAAAGGAACTTCCTTTGGAACGCCCACCGAAATTGAGACTGAAATAGCCAAACTGGCGGTATCCATGGTGCCGAACATTGATAAAATCCGTTTTGTGAACAGCGGAACCGAAGCCTGTATGAGTGCAGTGCGCCTCGCACGCGGGTACACGGGCAAGGAGAAGATCATCAAATTTGCCGGTTGTTACCACGGGCACTCCGACTCTTTTTTGATACAAGCGGGGAGTGGTGCCGTTACTTTTGGTAGTCCCAACAGCCCTGGGGTAACGCAGGGCACGGCCAAGGATACTTTATTGGCGGATTACAACGATTTGGAAGGGGTAAAAGCCTTGGTGGAAGCCAACAAAGGTGAAATTGCCGCCATTATTTTGGAACCCGTAGCGGGTAACATGGGCTGTATTATCCCCAAGGATGAATTTATACAAGGATTGCGCGAAATCTGTACCCAAGAAGGCATTTTGTTGTTGTTTGATGAGGTAATGACAGGCTTTCGCCTTGGCAAAGGAGGCGCACAGGAAGCCTTGGGCATTGATGCCGATATTGTGATGTTCGGAAAAGTGATCGGTGGTGGACTGCCCGTAGGCGCGTTTGCGGCCCGAGCGGAGATCATGGCGCATTTGGCACCTGAGGGACCCGTGTACCAAGCGGGTACCTTAAGCGGAAACCCTTTGGCCATGAGTGCCGGACTGGCCATGCTCACCGCCTTAAACAGCCAGCCGGAAATCTTTACCAGCTTGGCCGAAAAAACGGAGTATCTCCACAAGGGCATTGCACAAACCTTGACCGAAAAAGGAGTGGCGCACCAGATCAACCGGTATGGTAGTATGATCTCCGTACATTTTACGGACGAGCCGGTGGTGGATTTTGCCAGCTCGGCGAAGGGAAACAACGATACCTTTAAGAAATACTTCCATGGGATGTTGGAGAACGGGGTGTATTTACCACCATCTGCTTTTGAAAGTTACTTTTTAAACGATGCCCTCAGCTATGCCGATTTGGACAAGACGATTGAAGCGGTAAACAACGTATTTTAAGTTATCATTTCGATATGAGGAGTGCGGCGACGATTGAGAAATCTAGTTACGTTTGAGATTTCTCCCATTCGGTCGAAACGATTTTATGGTTGTATAGTGTTGCTTACAGATTTTTCTCATAACAAATAAAGAGATTGTCCATTTAGAATGTGGGCAATTAAGCAGCGTTTGAAAGGGATATGTACAGAATGCCAACTTTAAAACTAAATCACTGAATATTAAACAGTTAATAATAGGTATTAGGTTTTCTTTTTTGTACCTTAAAAGGATTAACAACTTAAATTCATAATCATGAGAATGTTAGTTAATGTTAGCTGTCCTATTGAACCATTCAACACAATGGTTAAAAATGGTACTGCGGGTGAAGTCATTGGCCGGGTGGTTGATGAAATTAAGCCTGAGAGTATTTACTTTACCGAACAGGAGGGGAACCGCGGCGTCGTAATGGTGGTCGATGTTCCGGATGCCTCCCACATCCCATCAATTGCGGAGCCATGGTTTTTAAATTTTGAAGCAATATGCGAATTCAGAATTGCAATGACCATGGAGGATTTAATGAAATCCAACCTTGCCGAACAATCCCAAAAGTGGAGCGAGGTCCACATGAATTAAAGTGATGTAATGGATTACGTGAACCACTTCAATTGGTTTGGAGTGGTTTTTTTATGTGAAAATGTTGGGGATGGTCAGTTTGAAATGACGCTTGTGTTATGACTTTGTAGATACCAAAAGTTCCCGAACATCCACGTCCAGTACTTTGGCTATATCTCTTAAGACTGGGATACTTGGTTGCGTATTGTTGTTGCAGTAATTGGTAACTACCACATAGCTTTTGCCGATTTGCTCCGCCAACCATGTTTGTGTCCTGCCCTGTTGCTTTAAAACTTCCTTTATTCTATTCATACGGAAAAGTGATACACTAACATATTACTTTGTAATATGAAATTGTAGCATATCACAAACTTGCTTTTTTAACCTATAGCAAAATACAATACATAAAAATGTTGTGAAATAATATAAAATAATATATTTTTATATTGAAATATGATAATATTTATTTGTAATGCATAACAAAACCTTGGTGATACGGCTTATCCAGCAAGATTTAAAACATAGCCAACTTTCGGAGAATTTACGACAATTGAGTTTGGATGATGGTGGGTTGTATGCCTTGGATTTAATTACCATTGTGGCAGAACTCATGGGAGTATCCGCTGCTCAGATGGAGCGGTTTACAAAAATATATGGTAGTTACTTGGATAAAGCTGCCGAGTATCCGGTTACTTATTTGGGCGAACATCTTATGCCTGTTGCAGAGGGTTGTTATAACCAATTGTTGAGGGTGGTAGAGTAAAGGTTTAAGCGGAGGAGGGGTGGTGTATTAAATATAACGGTTGTGTATAAGAACGGTAGGGCGGAAAAAGCGCAGTTACTATTCGGTTTTTGCACTAATTGTCCTATTTTTTTACTTAGTTACACAACGTTATTCTATCGAGTTTCTAATATCGGCAATGAGTTTTTCATCGTAACCAGTCCATATTTTTAATAGGTTTCCATGTTTGTCAAACAAATAGTAAGTTGGTGTTCCTACTATTCGATATTTGGTATAAGCATCACTATATCTTCCATTTTCATTCCATAAAGTTGTCCACGTAATTCCGTTTGATTTGGTGGTTTTTAGCCAATCTTCTTTGTTTTTGTCAACATTGTATGTAACTACTTGTAGTTTCTCATTCTCAGCTTTTTCCAATTCCTTTATTTCAGGTAACGCTTTTTTGCACCACCCGCAATGAGGTGAGTAAAATTCAAGCAGAGTAAATTCTTTATCGCTGTTGAAAAATGAAGCAAAGTCAACTGTTTGTCCATTTTGGTCTTCTGCTTTAAAATTATAAAAAGACGCACCGTTTTCTAATGGTTTGTTTGCCAAATAGGTCTTGAGAACGTTTACATATCTTGTATCCAAAAATTTTGGTTCAAGCCTATCTAATTGATTTTTAATGAACTCTTTTGAGAAATCATTCTTGTTAGTTACAAGTTGAGATAGTGCAAAATGTGAATTTATGTTGTCTGCAATAAACTGTTCTGTGATTTTTGAAGTTTCCTTGTCAATTTTAGTTATCAAGCCCGTTTTTGACCAATAAGCGGATTGTAAACTGTCATTCCATTTTCCATCATTTCGCAGGGTAAACATTTGTTGAATTTTCTTGTCTCTCTCGTCGTAAAGGGGATTAACCTGTTTATCAAAATCGGCTTTTAGTCCGTGATAATTCGAGCCTACAACTATAATTTTATTGCTAAAAGATGATTTGTTGCCCGATATGGATATTTTTTCGTTACCCATAAATATAGAAGTGTAATTTCTCTCTTTTCCATCGTCAGATAAAATCATTAGACTAACTGTAGATGGATCATTTTCTAAAAATCCACTTAACACAAATTTTCCATCAATTACAGTTGTAGAGTCCAATACCTTTTGGCTTGCAATGTCTGATATCAAAACCTTGGATTTATCCTTAAATCCATCAAGATTGGCAGATATTTCAAATCCGCTTTGCTTCTTTTGACAAGAAATTAAAGTTAGGATTAGTGCACTGACAATAATGTGTGCAAAATGTTTCTTCATAATGTTGTGCTGTCGTTATTTTTGGATATTATTTTTTCTTAATTCCTGTTCTATTTCAACTACCAATTCTTTGCTATTTGTAAGTATTTCTGTGATGTATCTTCGTTTAATTCCATTAACAGCTAGGATCACATGACTATAGAATCTAGATAAGGCTAAATAAGTAAGTGAATTATGGTTGCTAATCCAGGTTGTATCAAGCCTTGTAATATCGAATGATTTATTTCTATAGTGCTTCTTTATAAAATCGAAAGGGTCTAAATTGGATGCTTTATAATGCCCTCGTCCATCTTCATTAATCTCTTGATAGTTTTTTTGATATGTTTCTATTAAAGCATAATGATCACTTAAATGATTTAGTAATTCTCTATTTTTAATAATGTAAATGCCGCTAGTAGTAAGCATTTCATCATAGGTCTTTCTATTTACTACAAAACTTTGCCAACGGTATTGAATGAGAGAGTCTAGGGTTAAAATATCCTTTACTGATTTTGCTTCAAGTAATAATTCCAATCCTTTTTCCTGACTGGATTGATAAACAGCTAAAATGGAATCTCTCAACGTTAAATCCCGTATATCCGAATTGATATCATCTTTTAGTTTTAGAAGAAAGGATAACTCCTTTTTGCGTTCTTTTCTATCTTCGTTAAAATCGTTTAGTTGAATGGCTATTAGAATACCGATTACTACAAGAATAATCTCACCGATAGCATAAATCAAATATTTACTGAATTTGTTTTCCGAAAGAAGTCGTTGCCGGATTCGACGAAAGAATTTGATCATCAGAGGTTGGTTTCTCTAAAGATAGGGTATTTATCAAATTGGTGAATTCAAATAATGAAGCATAACGGTTTAGTGTATGAGTAGTAGCGGATTTCTAGTCACAAACCTTTCGGTTTTGTACTAACCTTTGTTTTATGTTTATACTTTCGGTTTATCACTTTACCCGCTATTACTTATACACCGTGTTATGTAGCGTTTTTATTTATTTTGTCAATTATTCTGTTTGAAATTTGATTTAACTTTTCTTGAGCATCAGAAGTGGAAACATTTGTAACAAGAAATATTCCGATATTTTTTTTAGGATACAACGCTATCCAAGATGAAAAACCAAAAGTGCCTCCACTATGATAAAACATTGGATTTGCTGTATTGTACTGAAATGTGTTCCAAACATAAGCTCTTCCTAATCTATTATTCTTTTCTGTGAGTAAGTTCAATGATTGTTTCACAGCTGCATCCTGACTTTCCATATACATTTTAATGTAATTCAACATTGAACGTGTATTAGACTTTAATGCTCCATCACTTGCATAATATTCACTTGAAATAGGCATAATTACTCCGTCTCTATTTTTTCCCAAAGCCATTTCCAATTTTAAATTTTCGTTTAGTCTATAGAACGTATTTTGTTCTCCAGATTTAGAAAAAACATATCTTTTTAAAAGATTAGGAAAGGTATCGTTATATACTTCTTCCAAGATGTACCCAATAAGTCTAATTCCCGCATTTGAGTAATTATAGTTTTTGCCTGAATCGTCCAGTAATTTTACTTTTAAAAGTTTATTAAAGAACACTTCTCTTGAATAGGATTTGATACAGTCAAATTTTTGGGGATATTCCAAATCATTGCAATTCAAGTTTACAGGCAAACCCGATGTATGCGTTGCCAAATTTCTGAGTGTTATTGGTGAATCTTTAAGTTTTAAGTTTTCATAATTACCATTTGGAAGATATGCTCTTATATCAGATTCCAAATTAAGTTTTCCGTCAGTAACAGCTTGAGACAAGAGTAATCCAACATATGTTTTTGAGATTGAACCAATTTCATAAAGTGTTCTATTATTAGGCTTAGTTCCATCTGTTAATTCACCAAAATGAAATTGATACGCTTTCCCATTGACATAGATTGAACCAGATAGAGCAGAAAATTCAGGGGCTTTCATAAACTCGGTAATTTCCACATTTACAATCCTTTCAATACTATTCTGAGTATTGTTTGATTGCTTACTTTTTTCTGTAGTTGTATGCCTATTTCTACCGCAAGAAGTAGCAATAGCAAGTACTATTAGTAAACCTATTATCTTATTCATAAACAACATAATTAACTTTATCAACCCCTGTATTTCCACTTTTAGAATTATAGGCATAAACGATGAGTTCATATTGACCAGCTGAAGTGAGTTTTATAGTTCCTTCAAAAAGATTTGTCTCTGTAAGCGACATGGTAACATCTTTAAGATAAGAGCCATTTTTTTTAAGTATAGCCTTAACTTCTATATTTTCAGAATCCCAAACCCCTCCTTTATTTATGGTACATCCACACATCATTACTATGTTTGCCTTTATTTCAAATGGTTTATTTTTAATAGACTTTAAGGCAATGTAATTATGAGTTCTGGGTTTCAAAATATCTATAATAAATCCTGGAATTTCTAAAATAATTCCGTCTCCTAAAATATCCTTACCAGGAATTAGCCATAATTCGGTGCTCACTTTACTTTGAGCTTGTTTATTGTTAAACGGTGAAATGACTTCTATAATAATAAAAGTTGGTTCAACAATATCAATAGTTGCTAAGAATTTGGCTGCTTGCTCATCCGAAATTGAATTTCCTCTTTCTTTAGGGATATTCATTATTAAATCAGTGTTTCCTGTGCTGCCTATTGTTTTACCTTCGGCTAATATTCTATTATTGGTTTTATTTCTAATGATAACATAAGCACCACCAAGTGAGCTACCAATAAATTTAGCATCTTTGGCTTTTGCCCTTACTATGATTTTAGTTTCTGTAGCAAATGAAACTATGCTTGAAAATAGAAGTACTATAATAAAAATTGATTTTTTCATAATTATTGTTTAATTGATTTTAGGTATTCTTGTTTAAATCTGTAGTGAAATGAAGTTTTTTCTAATTTTAAATCTATATTGTCCAAATATGTTAGAATACTTAAATCGTTATCTAGGATATCTAGGATTGCCTTTTCACAACTACACCAAAGCGTTTCAAGTTTGGGCATCAATTTATTAGCTTTAGCGGATAATGAGATTACCTGCTTTCTTTTGTCTAAGGGGTCTTGTTCGGTTTTTAAATAACCCTTTTTTGACATTTTTTGCACGATAACAACTATAGATGGATGTGCATATCCCAAATGTTCAGCGATATAGGATATTGAACATTTTTCTTTTTTTTGTAAAAGCATAAATATTAAATACCAATTTGGTTCGACATCAACATCTAATTCTTGGTATAGCTTTCTTATATCACGAGACATTCTGTCGCTTACTCTTTTCAATCGGCTATCTAAGGCTTTGTAGCCAAGTTCTTTTATAAAATCGTTGTCCATATTTAAATTATTATGAGGACAAATATAATAAAAAAGTAACCAACTATATAGTTGACTACGTAAATTATTAAATGCTGCATAACTTATTTATAAAACGTAAAATATACTTCTATACACCCAAATAAGGATGTAACCGATGTTTTTACCTTTTTTATGCAAAGCATTGTACTGTAAAGTTCTAGGGGGAAGGGGCTGTGCGCAGCAAAGTACCAATTACTCAATAAAAAGCATTGTGGAAAAACCTTAAAAAAACTGGGGGTCTTCTACAATTTGCAATGAACAGTTGACAATTATCAATTTACAATGGGCAATCAACAATTAACAATGGACAATTGGGGTGAAGGGTGAAAGTGGAACATCTGCCCCACTTTTCATACAAACTAACTCAATTAAATGTTAGGAGATAAAAAGATTGCCTTGACAATTACCCGTTATGCATCTGACTACAAAATCAGGTAATTTAAAACAATTCTAAATAATATTTTTTGGCTATCTTTGTGTCGGCATGCTACGATGCTAATCCCAATAAGTACAAAGTGTTTAAACAAAGTAGATTTTTATTCGGAGAGAGCCGTCCCTTTGGGACGGTTTCTTTTTTTAGGCTTTAATCAGGTCTGCCAAATACAAATACAGCATCCCCGATAGTATGGCCAGGCCAAAACTTAAGAGTGTGCCAATAAGGACATATTCGGTCAGCTTTCGGTTTTTGCCCTTGTTGAGGTCCCCAAATCGGAACACGGATTTTGCCGCGATCAAAAGTCCAATGGCAGCCCATTGCTGCATTAAAATAAACCCGAATACAAAGAGGCGCTCCAACATGCCAATGTAAGTGCCTGCATTTTTAAGGGAGCCACCTTCGCCAGGTTCGTCGCTCTTGGCCACTTCATCAATATATGGTGCCAACAACATCCGCATAATGATGCCGCACACGTAGGTGACAAATGCCAAAAATGTGATCAGCAGTAAGGTGCTTTCGGAAAAAACTGAAGTGAAATCCAACGCAAACGGGGATATCCAATACAAAACACCAGCTAACACGAGCAAGTGAAGTACTTGGTCCACTACAAAGAGCCACCGATAGTTTTTGGGATTTGTAAGGGTCAGTTTTCCCAAATCGATACCGTAATGCGTCACCACAATAACCGCAATGGCACCCAGATGCTGAAACTGCAATAGGAGCAAAAGCGTCAGTGCATGCACTCCAATATGAAAGTAGAGGTATTTGGACCGGCCTTTCTTTTGGTGTTTATCGGCTACCCAATGTGCCGGTTGAAGCACAAAGTCTCCTATAAAGTGGGCGAGTATCAGTTTTAGGGCCAAGAGCATCATAATTGGGCGAGTTGTGTTCTGTAAAATTGGATCATTTTTTGGACTTCGTCAAATCCTGCCCTGATCAATGCCTCGCTAATCGTACTTTGTGACTTGCCCAACAGGCTTGCCAGTTCCTTTTGGTTGGCTTCGGGATGCTCCATGGTGGTTTTTACCACCGTAGCGGTGGCCGGCAACCAATTGTCCATGTTCAAAGCAGCCAATTGTAGCATGGTGTTCAGGGTTTCGTTAAAAAGGGTAGAGCGGGACTTTAGGGCCAAGGTCTGTTTTTTTAGTTGGTCAAAACATTCCCCTGAATGTACAAAAGCTTCGCCATTGGATTCCGTAATTTTTGCCGCGGTATGGTTTTTTTCCCCCAGGCCTATGGCAATCCGTACATCCAATTGTCGTATTTGTTTGATGCTGGCCTTGATAAAAATAGCGGCTTCCAAGGCTTGCTCGGGAGTAGTTTGCAACTGAAAGCTATCGCCCCGATAGATCTCCCAGTCGGAAGGTTCGAAGCCATAATGGTCCAATGCCTGTTTTAGAACGGGCAACCATATATCGGCTTTATGATCTTTGGAGTTTTTGATGTCTCCGGTAAGTACGGCAATCATTGTATATTTTATCGTTTAATTAAGCGATTAATACAAATATCGTTAAAAAAGACGATAAACGAAAATATCGTTTAAAAAAGCGATAAAAAAAGAAGCCGCGACCATGGCAGGCGCGGCATCTTAAAATCAACAAAAAACACTATCCTCTTCTCCCTCTCTTCTGCATTTTCTTTTTGCCTTGCATGGCTTTTCTGCTTTTCTGCATTGTTTTCCAAGTCTCGTACTGTTTTTCATCCAGTACTTTTTTCATTTTTTCCTGCGTTGCAATTTGACGGTCCAAACGGGCGTTTTGCATTGCAAATCGTTCCTCGGAAGTCGGCCTTTTCCATTCGCCGCTTTCCTTTAGCGCTTTAATATTATCCCATTTTGCTTTTCTAAATTGGGCGTTTTCCAAATTAATCTCATGAACCTTATCCTGCTGTGCCTCGGTCAGATCCAATGCCAAGGTCATGTGTTTTGTTCGCAAGGTGGCCATCTCTTCTGCGGTCATGTCCATTTGAGGACCTTTGCGCATTCTGGGGCCATCATTTCTTTGAGCGACCATGCCAATACTCATCAGCATGACCAATACTACCGCTAATCGTTTCATATCTCTAAATTTTAATGATTTATACCTTGGACAAGCTGTAGGTCCAAAGGTTTAACCATCGCAACATAGTTTATGAAGCTTTTAACAGTAAAAGTGTGTTTAAGGGAAATTACTTGCGTTCTTCTTCCAAATCTTCTGTGGTATCATCAGTGTAATCGTCGGCATCTTCGAATTGTGTCTCGACGTAAGTTTCTGAGTTGATCTGATCTTGGAATTCATCGTGCTGGTCCACTACATAGTAAAGTGCAGAGGCTGCCACGAAACAGGAAAAGTAGATTAGGCTTTTTGTCTTGTAGGTCATGATATTGAGATTTGGGATTACTAAAATAATGAATCCGAATGGGAATCTCAGTGATATGTTGTGAAATGCGCTTGATTGGATGTGAATGTGAAAAAAAACAAGGTGTAACCGATAAACGTATCGATTACACCTTTGCAATTTGTACTTTATTTAAAAAGGCGCCTACTTTGCGGGCTCCAAGATAAGGTCGATACGCTCCAAGGCGTCTTGTAAATGGTAACGACTCATAGTGTCGGATATTCTGGCAAGACCACTTCTAATATCCCTTTTTAAATTGTTGAGCTCAGCACGTGCCACCGAACGAATATCGGATTGACTTGTGTTGATGGGTGTGGATTTTCTATACCCTCCAAAGTCGGGTAATTTACGCTGACTATCCGCTGTCATTAAATATTCCAAACGGTCGATGTGCGCTTTTTGAAGGTTTCTTCTGTAGGTGTCTATGGTTCTGCCACTTCTGGTTTCGGACCAGATTCCTCTACGAAGATCGCGCATCATCTCTACCAAACCATAGGCTTCATCACCGTTCAAGGTTTCGTTTTCAATGATCCGTGCCAATTTGCCCAATTGCAACATGGTGTTCAAATAGCGTTCTTGGGTAGCGCGGATGCGCTCCACGGAACCGGAATATTCAATTTTATTGAAAATGTTTTGATCTATCAACCATTCAGGAGTTTCGAACAATTGTTCCTGCATAAAGTTCATGGCATCTTTTTGGTGCTCCTTGCTCACATGGGTATATACAGCACCTTCTTGATCTGCAGTTTTGTGATATTCGTAAACACCTCCAATGTTGTTGGATACGTGTCCCATATACCTGCGGAACTGTGCGACAACATGTCCGTACATGGTTTCCAGATCATCATAATTTTCACCATCCTCAGTGGTCCATTCCATTAATTTGGGAACAATACGTTTTAGGTTTTCAATACCGTACAAGCTAGCTTTTATGGCATCGTCGCCTAAATCTTCGGTCTGTGAACTTGGATCGTGGATATCGCCCACTTGTTGGTGACCAAAGCGATACATTGGGTCTCCGGCGTGTTCCAAAATCCAACTGTTTAGGATTGGTTTTTCTTCTTTGGCCGCTTTATCCAAAATAGGTTTGTATCCCCATTTAATGGCATATTTATCATAAATACCAATGTTTGGCATCAATGCTACACCTTCGTCTCCTGGTTGTGCCACGTAATTGAAGCGGGCATAATCCATAATGGATGGTGCTGTACCATATTTTTTAGTAAAACTAGCGGAGCGAAGTGAATCCACAGGGTAGGCAACACTGCTTCCCATATTGTGCGGAAGTCCCAAGGTGTGCCCAACTTCGTGGGAGGATACAAAACGTATCAAACGTCCCATAACTTCATCTTTGAACTGTGTTTTTTGTGCAGCTGGATTAATAGCGGCAGTCTGTACAAAAAACCAACCCCGCAATAGGCTCATTACATTGTGGTACCAGTTAATATCGGATTCCAAGATTTCACCACTTCGCGGATCGCTCACGTGAGGTCCGTTGGCATTTGGAATAGGAGAGGCCAAATAACGCACCACAGAATATCTAACATCTTCTGGAGACCATTCTGGGTCTTCTTCGGGTGAAGGAGGGTCTTTGGCAATAATGGCATTTTTGAAACCTGCAGCTTCAAAAGCTACTTGCCAATCTTCAATACCTTGTTTAATAAAAGGAACCCATTCTTTTGGCGTGGCACGATCTATATAATATACAATTTGTTTTTTGGGCTCCACCAATTCACCGGCCTTATATTTTTCTATGTCCTCATCTTTGACTTCGAGCCTCCAACGATCCAAATAAGTAACGGTTTTACTTTCTTGTGCATCTAGTCCGTAATCTACTTGACCTCTGGCAAACCAACCGACACGTTCATCAAAATAACGACGTTTCATAGGTTCTTTGGGCAACAAGATCATAGAATTGTTTATTTCCAACGAAATGGATCCCAAGCTGGAATTGCTTGGCGGGTCGTTGGACAAGTATGTTTTTACATGACGCGCCTCAATGTTCAGCGGGTAACTTTTAATGGACTCGATATAACTTCGGTCGCCATCCATACGGGTAACCTTGAATCTTTTTCTGAAACCATCTGGAAATCCAAGGGCTTTTACATCCTTAGTGAACAATGGATCTATTTCTATTACCGTTGCCGGGTTCAAGGAATCTTTTTTGTTGATGGCCTTAATATCAAAGGAAAAGAGTACTGGTTCAAAGTTGGAGTTTACCACGGCTTCGTGAACAGGTAATGAATCCGCCGCTACGTTTTCATAAGAGGCTACACGGACCAATACTTTTTTGTCATTTTTCTCCCAACGCAGCACTTGCGTATTGATTTTTCCTCCACCAAAACCAATTCCGGTTGCAGTTTTGGAAATTCTACTCACCATGAGCATTTCACGGTTGAACAAGGAATCAGGAATTTCGTAGTAACGTTTATCATCAACGGTGTGTACGCTAAAAAGTCCTTCGTCCGTTTTTGCATCTTTGGTGATTACCTTATCGTAAGGTTTAATGTCACCAGGTTTGGACTTGTCTTCCTTTTTTTGTTCGGTTTCTTTTTTCTTCTTTTTGAAAAGTTGGGCTTCCGCAGTTTGGAAAGCACCCAATAAAAAAACAACTAAGACTAGTCGAGGTAGTAAATTTTTGATCATTATATGTCAGTTTGAATAGCTAAGAAGATTCAAAGAACCTAAAATTCATTAGAATTAACTGTTAAATAAATATTAACGGTTATTTTTTTAACGGTATGCCCCAATCTTTGGGAGTCCTGCGTTTTACTGATAGTTTGGAGTGTATCGCCCCGTATAGCTGGGCTCAGCGGGTATTCTATTTTCGTAAAAAAATCCTAAATACTGTAACGTTTTGGTTTTTGAATAGTCTTATAAGCATAACATCAATCAAAAAATTCAATCAAAAAATGAACAAGTTATTATTAATTTATGGCAGTGTATTATTGAGTAGTACCGCCATAGCGAACGACCAACAAAATACTAGGGTTGTCGAGGGTCAAACCGAGACTCCTGGTAGTTTAGAGAACAGTTTAACCACACTAAACATTAGTGCAGAGTTAAACGATTCAACTTCCGAGGTGGCAGATTATGCATCCTACGAGTTGGATTTGAACGAAGTAGCCTATATAGAGGAAGAACCTGAAATTGATTTAGGTTTTGATACCTCTGATTATCTCCCCGAGGGTTTTAATCCTTACGAAAGCTACTTTGATTTGAATTCCATCATATACCTCGAAAGCGAAGTTGAACCAGCATTAGGTTTTGATACCCAAAAGTATTTACCTGAGGACTTTAACCCCTATACCGATGTTGTGGATGTACATTCTATCAATTATATGGAGGAAGAGGATATGTATCTAGGTTTTGATACCAAAGATTATCTACCGGAAGGTTTTTCTCCTTATGAAGTGTATGTGGATTTAAAGGCTATTCCTTATGTGGAAAGTGAAGTTGAACTTGAATTGGGAATCAATAGTAAGTATTTATTGCCAGAAGGTTTTGATCCTTACACCGATGTAATCGCAATTACTTCCGTTAACTACATGGAAGATGAAGAAATAGAATTGGGTTTTGATACTTCCAAGTATCTCCCAGAAAACTTTGATCCTTACACAAGGGTCAATTAGTAAGATGGTTTAGTTTTTCATTTTACAAATTTTTGAGTTGGTTAATAAAAGCCCTCGCGAGAGGGCTTTTTATTTGTTAATAAAAACCTATAAGAGGCTGGTTAACAAAAAAATAACATTGGTTTTGACAGAGCGTAATTTTTAGTAAAATGCTTTTTAATGTGCGGATTGTGCAATGTTTTGAGTTGTTGACTGAAATTACCGCACTGTTTTTAGTTTAAAGCTGAAAAACAAATCATTTTCCTTTTTAAACCGTTGCGTTAACAAAAAACTAATTACAATAAAATTTATAAAAAAGGGTTATAACTTTGTACCTAACAAAGAGTTACGCTTCACTTGCTTAAAAGCGAGTAGCGTTGGTTAAGTTAGTTTCTTACATTTTTTTGAGTTAGTTAGTTTGTAAAAATGCCCCTCCGCCCGGAGGGGCATTTTTAGTTTAGAACAATAGCGGAATCACAAACTGGAATACTAGAATAAGCAATACTACCGCTATAAGGTTAAGTACTACCCCAACACGTGCCATCTGTGGAATTTTTACATAGCCACTGGCAAATACAATAGCATTGGGTGGTGTGGCCATGGGCAACATAAAAGCACAGCTACTGGCTATGGTAACAGGAATCAGTAAATGAAGCATTGGAATATTCAGACCAATGGCAATGCCTGCGACCACTGGGGCCAAAACTGCAACCAGGGCTACGTTGCTCATCAATTCGGTCATGAACAACATTAGGAAAATTAATAGTGCTGCTGTAAATAAAATACTTATCTCGCTTTGGGCTATGGCATTTGCTACCATATCCACGATACCACTTGTGGACATTCCCTGGGCCAAAGCCAAACCTCCACCAAAAAGCACTAAAATTCCCCAGGCCAGTTTGGAAGTATCTTTCCAAATTATGATAAAATCACCCTTTTTAATATTATAGGGTATGCCAAAAAGAGCTAAGGCCGCAAGAATACTGATCATGGTATCCGTTAGTCCCAAATTCGGGAAAATGCTATTGATCAAGGTTCTGAAAATCCACAGAAAAACGGTTACTCCAAATATGACCAAGACCATTTTTTCTTTCCCTGAGGTAGGACCCAATTTTACAAGTTCAGATTGTATCACATCTTTGGAAGCACTAAAAACCAAGTCTCGGTTGGGAAACATCCATTTCACCAGAACCAAGTAACAAATTGTAATCAAGATTATGGAGAACGGTAACCCAATGGTCATCCATTTTAGAAAAGAAATTTCGGTATTGTATTCATTTTCCAGTAATCCTATCAATACAGAGTTTGGGGGTGTCCCAATAACAGTTGCGATTCCACCTGCATTGGCAGAAAAAGCTATTCCCAGCATTACGCTCAAAGCAAAATTTTGGTCACTTTTGGTAAAACCGTCCTCGTCGTTGATCAATAGGTTTATAACAGAAATAGCAATGGGAAGCATTACTACTGTGCTGGCTGTGTTACTGATCCACATGCTCAAGGTGGCTGTGGCTATCATAAAACCTAAAATCACCTTATTGGGTGTGGTTCCGGTAAGTTTTATGATGTTCAGGGCAATCCTTCGGTGCAGGTTTACCTTTTCCAAAGCAAGGGCCATAACAAATCCGCCAAAGAAGAGAAATACAATCGGGCTACCATAATTGGCTCCAACTTCTGCAATGGGCAATATTTTTAAAATGGGCAATAAAAGTAAGGGGAGAAGTGCTGTTACAGAAATGGAGACCGCTTCGGTAATCCACCAAATCAGCATCCATGCCGCTACTGAAATTACGGGGTCACCTTTTTCCGATAAAAGTTCAAAAGGCAACAGGTTTAATACAAGAAAAACAGCGGGTCCTAGAACCAGCCCAATTTTTTTACTTAGTTCCATCGGGGTTCTAAGCTATGCTTTTTTGTTAAAACATAAAAATATAGAAGCCCCGTGATGGGGCTTCCGTATTAAATAATTAAAATATGGCAGAATTATTTTATTTTGAATGTTAGCCTTCCAAAAATATAACGCCCGTTTTGCCCAAATTGCACAGACCTTCTGGAATAGATAAATCTTCCGTTGGATCTGAAGGCAGGGTCGTTCTCATCAGGATAAACATCCAACAAGTTGTTGGCTCCAATAGTTAAAGTAGCAGTTTTAGCGAAATTGTAGCCTATGGTAAGGTCCGTGACCACTTTAGCGCCAAAAGTGTAATCGATGGTCGGGTCGACTTCATTTGTAGCTTCTCTCACCTCTCCAAAATATCCATTTCTTAAAAAGAAATTCCAGTTGTCTCCCACTTTTACATTGTGCGAAAGATTTCCTTTGGTGGTAGGAACGGCGGATTCCAAATAAATTCTGCTTGTTGGATCAAAATAGGTATTGCTTAGACCAGCATTGGCAATGGCTTCGGGCACTTTTACTTCTTCCACGGTGGTTTCTGAAAAAGTAAAGGCCAAAGTGTTGGTCAACGAAACATTGTCCGAGATGTGAGCTTTGTGGTCCACTACAAAATCCAGTCCCATGGTTTGGGTATCAACAGAGTTTGCAAAGAAAGCTGCTTGCGTGGCATTGGCTTGTTGAAACAAGTTGGCCAATTCAGCGTTGCCATTATCGTCGAACTGTCCCGTTAGGATAACTCGATCATCTATATTGATCAAATACCCGTCCAAAGTGAACTTAAGATTTGCACTGGGAACCCTAGCTGTGAAACCTGCGGTCGCCCCAATAGAAGTTTCCTCCTTTAAAGGTTCTATACCCAAAAGTCGTGCTACCCGCGACGTATTCGGAAAAATTCCAACCTCGTTTGGAATTCCATCAACAAACAAAGTGGAAGTTGAACTATAATGGATTTGGTGTAAGGATGGTGCTCTAAATCCAGTTTGTCCTCCACCTCTAAAATTGATGTTATCAGAGATTTTGAGACGTGTCGCCAATTTAAAATTCAAGGTTCCACCAAAGTCGGAGAAATTCTCATAACGAACGGCTCCACTAAGCAAGATTGACTCGGTAAAATCAGCTTCTACGTCCAAGTAACCAGCTATGGTATTTCTAAAAGCGTTTACCTCATTGTCCGGTTTAAACCCAGGGAATACTTGAATGCCACCAGGTCTTGAATTACCAAAAAAGTCTGTTGGCACTTCGGAATTCGGGTCGGTAGGGTCGTGTGGGTTGCCCAATGTGTTGTATTGGGTATAGGATGCCTCTTCACCAGCTACAATAGCATAGTTTTCGACACGGTATTCTCCTCCAAAGGCTATGTTCAGTCCAGCCATAGTGTCTTCAAAGAAACGGCTCATATCAAAATTCGTAGTGTTCTCACTGTAATTGAACCCGCCAGAATCTGCTTCAAAAGCAGTAGAGTTTACTAAAGATGCATTGTTTGAATTGGTGACACGATACAAGAACTCATTTTTACCGTAGGAATTACTAAAGTCAACATTCCAATCCCCGAGCATTCCCTTGATTCCAAATGCAGCAGATTTATCTACAATATTGGAATTAATTTCTGGTAAAAAACCATTTAGATAAGCAGGTGTATACGTTCTGGATTGATTGGGCAAGCGGTAAAAACCTGCGGCATTACCATTTTTAAAACTCAGCCCACCAAAACCATAGAGTTCCAAATTTTCATCCAACGGTATGGAAAGGTTTGCAAAAAATTGGGCGCCTCGTAATTTGGATTGCCCGACTCTCATATTAAAATCGCTGCGAACCAGATTCCGTGCCGCTAATTCGGAATCAGTATTGTTGAATCCTAAAGGTGAGTTTGTTTGGAATTGTTCCAGTAATTTTCCGAATTGAGAACTGTTAATGTTGTTGGGTAAACCATTGTAGAATTCCTCTATTTCTGTTGCTTGGTTTGCATTTGTATAGGACAGGGAATTGAATGAATTTAACATGTCTTGAAATGTAAAAACCCCATTTTGAAAATCATTATAATTGAAAGAGTTTCCAAAAACCCTTTGCGATCCTGTAAGAGCGTTGATATCATGAAGCTCCGTATCTGAAGCTGCATTGATCAATGACAATTGTTCGTTTGTAAATCCTGTGGTTTGGGCATATTGCCTTACTAGGGCTTCATTCGTAAATAATGTGGATATGTCAACGCCTGCTGACGCTGCTGCTCTTTCAACAGAATTGTATCCATTAAAAATAGATCCTTCCCACTCTTGCATACGGTTGGTCCATCCACGATGACTAAAGTTTCCCGTAAAGTTTATAAAACCACCATCTTTTCCTATCGGTAGACCATAATTTAGGCCTAAACTTACCTTTTCACCATCGATAGTTTTTTGTGGGCTGTGTTCACTGGTAAAGTTGGCTCCTGTATTGATGTCTACCTGCAATTCATTCACAGTGTTTTTTAAAACAATGTTGATGACTCCTGCAATGGCATCGGAACCATACTGTGCCGCAGCACCATCTCGGAGAATTTCAATTCTGGATATAGAGTTGGATGGAATAGTGGTCATATCAGTTCCCACACTTCCTCGACCAAAGGTTCCGTTTACGTTAACCAATCCTGTTTTGTGTCTTCTTTTCCCATTGATGAGCACCAAAACCTGATCAGGACCAAGTCCTCGCAAAGAAGCAGGGGCAATGTGGTCCGTACCATCGGAAATGGTCTGTGGGTTGGAGGTAAACGAAGGTGCGGCATAATTCAGGATTTCGGTGACGGTCACCTGGGGAGAAGATTGTGTTAGTTCTGTTACATCCAACACGTCAACTGGAACAGGGGTATCGGTGGCTGTCCTATTGGCATTACGTGAACCAACGACCACAACATTTTCCAATTCTAGTCCTGCTTGTAAGGTGACATTAAGAGTGCTACCTGTTACTGTTGCTTCTTGGGTGTTAAAACCAACGTACGAAAAAACTAAGATGTCCCCTGGACTTGCTTCGATGGAGTAGTTGCCATCAAAATCGGTGATGGCTCCTGTTTGAGTTCCCTTTACTTGGACCGAAGCTCCCGGTAAGGGCACATTTTGGTCGTCATAAACGGTTCCGGTTACCTCTTGTGCCATGCCAGCAAACGATACCAACAGCACAAAAAGGAATGCTAATTTCATTCTTTTCATTTTTAAATAGGTTTTAGTAAGATTATTGGGGTATGCTGCTGGAAATTTCCCTCAGTTTAGAGGAAAACTGGCGGGAAGATAGCATTTTTTTAAAAATAAAAACCTCTGCACTCGATTCAAAGTGCAGAGGTTTAATTATTTATGCTACGGTAATTTTGATTTATCCTGTGTACCTGACTAAAAGTGTGTCTTCTGTTTTTTCCACTTTGATAAGTCCGTGCTTATTTAGACCCTTGGTACTCTTATCCCATTTTTTATTGCTCAAACCTGATTTTGTTTTTAAGTCATCCAATGGCATTTCTCCTTGTGGTTTAAGAATGTCCAAAACAATTTTTTCCTCTTCGGTAAGTTCTACCTGCTTTTTCTCTGGTCGCATTTGCGGGAAGAACAATACTTCTTGGATGGATGAATTGTTGGTCATAAGCATCACCAAACGGTCGATTCCGATTCCGATTCCGGAAGTAGGTGGCATACCGTATTCCAGAGCACGTAAGAAATCTTGGTCAATGAACATCGCTTCGTCATCTCCTTTTTCAGAAAGCTTGAGCTGATCTTCAAAACGCTCGCGCTGATCAATAGGGTCGTTCAGCTCGGAGTAGGCATTGGCCAATTCCTTACCGTTCACCATCAACTCAAAACGCTCCGTAAGTCTTGGATTGGTTCGGTGTTCTTTGGTCAACGGACTCATCTCCTTCGGATAATCTATGATGAAGGTCGGTTGGATATAGTGGTGCTCACATTTTTCACCAAAAATCTCATCGATCAATTTACCCACACCCATGGTCTCATCCACTTCAATATCCAATTTCTTGGCTACTTCGCGGAGTTCGTCCTCTTCCATATTAGCCACATCGTAACCGGTATGAATTTTAATGGCTTCCAAAATAGGAACCCTTGGATAGGGCGCCTTAAACTCGATTTCGTGATCGCCCACTTTTACTTTGGAACTTCCTGTGGCGTCAATGGCCACTTTTTCCAATAGTTTTTCGGTGGTATCCATCATCCAGTTATAGTCCTTGTAGGCTACATAAAGTTCCATTACGGTAAACTCTGGATTGTGGGTGCGGTCCATTCCTTCATTCCTAAAGTCTTTGGAAAATTCATAGACACCATCAAACCCACCAACAATCAATCTTTTAAGATAGAGCTCGTTGGCAATTCGCAGGTACAATGGAATGTTCAATGCATTATGATGCGTTAAGAACGGACGTGCCGCCGCTCCGCCCGGAATAGGTTGCAAAATTGGGGTCTCGACCTCTAAATACCCTTTTTGGTTATAGAACTCCCTGATACTGTTGGTGATTTTTGTTCTTTTGATGAAAGTGTCCTTTACGTGGGGATTCACTACCAAATCCACGTACCGCTGACGGTACCGTAGTTCTGGGTCGTTGAATGCATCATATACTTTCCCCTCGTCATCTACCTTTGGTAGTGGCAATGGTTTTAAACTTTTGCTCAAAAGTGAAAAGTGCTTCACCATCACGGTTTTTTCGCCCACTTGGGTCGTGAAAAGCTCTCCTTCAATACCGATAATATCACCGATATCCAACAATTTTTTGTACACATCGTTGTATAAGGTTTTGTCATCACCAGGGCAAATTTCATCACGGTTAAAGTAGACTTGGATTCGTCCTTCGCTATCCTGAAGTTCCGCAAAAGAAGCTTTTCCTTGAATTCTTCGTGACATCAATCTACCGGAAATAACCACTTTCTTTCCTTCTTCAAAATCATTCTTGATGCTCTTGGAAGTAGCATCAACAGGATACAATGCTGCTGGATATGGGTTGATGCCCATTTCCCTGAGTTTGGTCAATTTTTCCCTTCGAACGATCTCTTGTTCCGATAGTTGCATAATCTGTAAAAATTTAAAGCGCAAAATTACACTTTTGCGCTTTAAATCCTTAGCGTTGGCCAAACTTAATATGCATAATTGGGCACATAGTCCTTTTTAAATACTATTTGGGCGATATCTTGCTCTAAAGTTTCCAAGGGACTTTCTACAATTCGGTTGACTTCTTTTCCATCTTTAAAAAAGATAATGGTTGGCACTTTTATAATGTTCAAGCCTTTTTCTTCTCCGGTGGGACTGGTTTTGTAATGCCCTTTACGGTAATCCAAGGCAATGATTTCCAATTGCTCCATGGGAAAATCCGATGCTTCTAAAATTTTCATCAATCTAGGGCTCTCCCTTTTGCTGTCGCCGCACCAAGTTCCCAAGAATAGTTTGATGTTGTATTCCCCTAATTTTTCTTTGAATAGCGCAACCATGGTGTCATCCGGATGGTAGTTGTCATGCCTGCTTTGGAACCAGTTGCTGTAGGGTTGGGATTGCAATCCTTCCAGATTGATTTGTCCCACCATGAATTGTAGACCGTTTTCGGTGATGATTTCCTTGTTGAATTCTTGCGCTGAAGCACCGATGATGCATAGCAAAAATAATGTTGTCAATACTCGTTTCATGATTTTATATGATTTATGGTTTGATGGCCAAATTCATTAAAATCAATAGCTGAACGAGCTTTTAGGCGTTGGAAATAAGGACTAGACCGGGGGTTGAAATTTATTTTTTGAAGCGAACGGTCATCTCTTCGCGCGAAGAAACATCCAGTTTTTTATAGAGATTGTTGATGTGTGTTTTTATGGTACTTACGCTCACAAAAAGTTCCGAAGCAATCTCTTTATTGGTCTTATTTTCTAAAATCAAATTGACGATTTTTTGCTCTTGGGGGGTGAGTTTTTCAAGCAATTGAGAAGTTTTATTTTTCTTTTTGCCCAAGAAAAATAAAACATTGCCCAATAGCGAAACCGCTAAAAGTGCAATTATGGTCCGGTTCCATTTGGATAATGTAGGTTTATTGAAATTAGCCAATTCTTTGTCCGTAGTGATTTCAGCTTGGTACTGTTGGGCGAATTCTGTATTAGGATAGGTGTTGCTCAGTCTTTCAGA
Source organism: Flagellimonas lutimaris (assembly GCF_051494225.1). GTDB lineage: Bacteria > Bacteroidota > Bacteroidia > Flavobacteriales > Flavobacteriaceae > Flagellimonas > Flagellimonas lutimaris_A. Next base: position 220,022 of record NZ_JBNPYE010000007.1, read on the forward strand.
TAAGTTTTCGTAATAATTGTTTTTGGTGAGGTCTTCCAGATAAAACTTAAAGGTTTCGTTTCTTTTATCCGATAAAAAATCATAGATGTAAAGTTCTGCAAGTGGTTCATCGGTTTCCTTTCCAAAATTGTGCATGGCTGTAAACCATTTATCCAGATTCAGTTTTTTGTTGGCTTCACTCGGGTAGTCCGCAAAATCGTAGGCCATATGCTCTTTTAAGCCTTCAATTTCCAAAAGCAAGCCTGATTTTGGATTGGTAGAATTAATAGTGCAAAGCGATTGGTCTTCAAAAGAGGTGGGAAACACCAGTGTGTCTTTGTTGTTAGCAATAAAGAGTACATTTTTACTGTTGTTGCACTGGCCCAAAAAGTGATTGGCACCAGTATTGTCGGAACAGCCATCCAAATGAATGCGGTAGATACGGTTTTGCTTATTGAGGTTGTTTCCTTCAAAAGAAAAGTGTCCCAAGGAATCAACTTCCGATTTCTGAACTATCTGGTCCAAGTACACTCGAGAGGATTTTCGGTAATCCTCTACCAATGATAAATAAATGGCGTTGCCAGTATTTTCTTGGGACACTTCCCCAGAAAAGCGGTATTGCCCAAAGAGGGCAGATGAGTTAATTAAAAGTAAGATAAGGACGAAAAATCGCATTTTTTGGTCGATTTTGGTTAAAAATAATGGTTTTCTGTAACAAAACACGCATTTTAACTACCTATAAATGTCATCAATCAAATCTTATAATCATGAGTTTCTGGAGAGTTTTATTGGCCATTTTATTTCCTCCATTGTCTGTAATCGGTAAGGGATGCGGCTCTATTCTAATTGTTTTTCTATTGACCCTTTGTGGATGGGTGCCCGGTGTAATTGCCGCTTTGGTCATTTTGAACAACCCGAATTAAAATTCGTCAATCTATTTTGGCATTAATTGATAGGACGATTGATTTTTGTGCGGTTTGTCCAAAATCCGCTACTGTCGTTTTAGATATTGGTCGATTATGGTATTTTTGGTTTTTAGTGAGATTCTTTTTGAATCAAAACAGATAGTAGAATACACTAACCATTAAGAAAATACCATGAAAAAAATCCAATATGCACTCATTGTTGCCATCATCTTTGCGGTGACTTCATGCAATTTTACCGAAGAAATCCATTTAAATGAAGATGGCTCAGGTAAATTATCCATCAATTTTGATGGCTCCGAGATGATGGATATGATGGGCGACGAATTGACCAAAACCGATGAGAAGCCGATTGATTCCATTATTTCTTTCAAGGATTTTTTAGAGGAGAAAAAAGATAGCATTGCTCAATTGCCGATTGAAGAACAAGAGAAGCTAAAAAAATTGGAACCCTTCAATATGCGGATGGTGATGGATCCTGAGAAAAAGCTGATGATGTTCGATTTGTTTAGCGAATTTAAAAATGTAAACGAGGTGAACGATGCTTTCAGTGCTTTTCAAGATGCCAGTTCCATTGGCGGTAAAGCGAATCCCCAACAAGGACAAATGAAACCCGCCGAACAACCCACGGAGGTGAATTATACCTTTAAGAAAAACAAGTTTACCCGTACCGCTAAAATTGTGGACCAAGAATTGTTTGAGCAACAATTGGACAGCTTGCAGGGAGCTGAAATGTTCCTTTCGGGTTCTACGTACACTTTAAAATATCACTTTCCGAAAAAGATAAAGTCTACCACCGCTGAGGAAGCTACGTTTAGCCAAGATGGCAAAACTTTGATTTACGAGGTGAATTTCTTGGACTTGATGAAAGACCCTTCAGTACTAGATCTTGAGGTGGAACTGGAGAAATAGTTTTCCATTGTTGGGCTTCGTATCTTTGTGGCATGAACAAGAAAGTTGCCCTACAGGATTTAGGATTTAAGGATTATAAAGAAACCTGGGATTACCAAGAGGTTCTTTTTAAGAATATTGTGGATACCAAAATCCGCAACCGACGTGAAGATGCATGCCTTGAAACTCCCAACCATTTTTTGTTTGTGGAGCACCCACACGTGTATACTTTGGGCAAGAGCGGCGACATCAACAACTTGTTGGTGGATGAAAAAAAACTGGCCGAAAAAGGCGCCACTTTTTATAAGATAAACCGTGGAGGCGATATTACCTACCATGGCCCCGGACAAGTAGTGGGTTATCCCATTTTGGACCTTGATAATTTTTTTACCGATATCCACAAATACCTTCGTTTTTTGGAAGAAATGGTGATTCTCACTTTGGCCGATTATGGACTTAAGGGGCAACGTTCCGAAGGAGAAACAGGGGTGTGGTTGGATGTGGGTACTCCCTTTGCCCGTAAGATTTGTGCCATGGGCGTACGAGCCAGCCGTTGGGTGACCATGCATGGTTTTGCCCTTAATGTAAACACTGACCTTGGTTATTTTGATATGATGATTCCCTGTGGCATCAAGGATAAGGCAGTTACCTCCCTCAATGTGGAACTAGGCCAAAAGGAGGTGGATATGGAAGAAGTAAAAGAAAAATTGCTAAAGCATTTTACCACCCTTTTTGAAGCGGAATTGGTGAGGGAAAAGGCTGATGCATAACTTATCTTTTATCTGTCAATTCAAAACCACGACACATCAATTACTGGTGGAATTTTAACCAGAAAAAAACTAACTTCACTTATCGGTCGATATAATTCATATAAAAACGAATCATATCTTTAAACGTTATGCGCAATATGAAATACCTTATAGCTACACTAACCATTCTGTATTCAATAAGCGCATATTCCCAGTCCGATTCAATGATGGATATTCCTGATTACAGCTATTTCCTTTTTGAAATGAGAAATAATGACATGAAGCAAGGGACAGGATTTTTTATTAAAAAAGATAATAAAACTTACCTCGTTACTGCAGCTCACAATTTTCATGTTGACAAAACCGCTACCAATAAAACTACAAACGAGTTTTATCTAAGACTAAAAAAGAAAGGTAAAACCGCACTTCTTTTAATTAATAACAATCCATTACCAAAAACAGAGGTAACAAAAAATCTAGACATAAATTTCTACGAAATTAATATTCCTTCAGATTATGAAATAAACATAATCGACTTAGTGCCTGACAAAATAGTGACTCCAGAAAATATTATCTGTTATGGATATGCAGTAGTTGATGGAAATGAAGACAATCCGCAGTTGTATGTGGAAAATTTGAAGCCTACTGAATTTAAGGGTAAAGTGAAATTTGAATATCAGAAACCTATTAAATATTTTGAGACTCAAGAAAAGGACTATCATAATTATGTGGTTAAGTATGAAGTGGATAGTTTAGGACGCGGGACTTCCGGTGCGCCAGTTTTTTCGATTAATAAAAAGAATGGATTTATCACCTACCATTTTGCAGGACTAATACATACTAGAAATGAATTGACTAAAATAGCAACCATTCTAAGGCCGGAGAAGATAGTAGAACTAATCAAGGGAATAGAATAAAGCGCATAACAACACCTATAGCAAATAGGGCGAAAAGTGCTAAATTTAATGGCTTGGGTTTGTTTGCGTAGTCCGCCAAATCTTTTGGATTTGGCAATTAAAAAAGAAAAATAATTACAAAACAAAAAGCTCTGGCTCGCAGACCAGACGGAAACAAAAAGTTTCCTTGCCTGCCCTACTTGCCATAGCCAAACCGATAAGTGCAATATCCCTAACTATTAACAGAAATACGGATGCGTAAGTGCCTATTTCAGTGCTTATGCTTCCTATTTATATCTTTGCCAAATATTTTATACCTTACTACTTGCACTAAAAAGGTACATGTGGGGTGCAAATCGGAGTATGAAGTAAGTTCTGCTGTTTGGTCTTCATATTCCAAAAACTAAATTCAACATACCATGAAAAGATTTCTCGTAGTAATTGCCCTAGCAGGAGTTTTGATTTCCTGTAAGAATACCAGTGAAAACAAAAACGATGCGAACGATTCGGTTGTTGCTGAAACAGTTGATGATAGTGAGGTTAAAACCAACTATGTTCCCATCGATTCCGATGAGGCCTTGGTCGCAGCATCATTAATGGCCGCTCCAGCGGAAAGCCGAGATGGATGCAAGGTCATAGGTTATAATATGGTGGGTGAATTTGTAACGTTCAGAGAAGGGGATAACGAATTTATAGTGCTCACCGACGACCCTAAAAAATCAGGGTTTAATGCGGCTTGCTATCACAAAAGCCTAGAACCTTTTATGGCAAGAGGTCGTGAATTGAGGGCGGAAGGTAAAACAGGACCTGAAATTTTTGATATTCGCGAAGAAGAAGCAAAATCGGGCAAATTGGATATGGGGAAACCAGGAGCTACCCTCCATATTTATTATGGGGAGAGCGATATGTACGACCCAGAAACAAATAAGGTAGAAGGAGCACATTACCGCTATGTAGTCTATTTACCATTTGCTACGGCAGAATCCACAGGGCTTCCTGAACAACCTGTAGGAGCAAACCATCCTTGGATCATGAACCCGGGCACGCATAGGGCCCATATTATGATTTCACCTTTGTATAACGACGAGAAAGAATAGGAATAAAAAAACCGAGGTGAAAGCCTCGGTTTTTTAAAATCTGATTTCAGATTAATTCATTTTGTAAACGATCAAGGAGTTGTCCTGGTCTTTGGCAACCAGTTCCAATTTTCTATCATTGTCCATATCGGTAAGGTCTATCAAAGAACTACCGAATACAGGGAAATTGGGAATAGGTTCCGCTTGGCTGTCGAACAAATAAACTTGATGGTTCTGAATATCCGTTACGCCTACATAAATTTTATCGTAGATGTAAAATATTTTGGGCTTTGAGTAAACTCCGAGTTCCAGTTCAACCTTTTTACCTTTATTGCTGAGGATATTGTCGTCCATAAAAACCAAGGTATTGCTAGTGGCATAAAAACCATGGTCTGGATTTAGATTGAAATTGGTAGCGGTCAACTTACCTTTGGTGTCAATTTGGTGGAGCACCCCTTTTTTATTGGTGACCGATAACTTGTTTTTGTACAGGAACACTTCGTTGTTGGAGAAATCTATCTTTTCGGACACTTTAATTCTGTCGCTCCCTACACGATGTAAGATCCTAATGGTTCCGTTATCCTGTTTAAACACCAAATAATCTTTATTGCCCACTCTAAAGTGTTTCGGTGCTCCCAAAATATTGCTTGGAGCTTCTTTAAAAGTAAATCCGTTAACAATTTTAGCTTGGTTATTGTACATATAAACTTTTCGGCCTTGGGTAATTACAAAGCGGTAGTTCCTACTTCCATCATAATCAAAAACAGCCAGTGGGTTAAGGTTGCCACCCTCAAAATCTATTTTAAATGGAGATACTACATCCCCATTGCGGTCCAAAATCAAAAATTGGTCGTTGGTACAAAAAGCGAGCTGTAGTTTCCCGTTCTTATAAATGTCCACTTGCTGAATTTCTCCTTGGATTCGACCATCCAATTGTTTGGTCCAAAGCACTTTTCCGTCGGAGGAGATCAGGTAAAGCACATTGTTCTGGTCTTGCACCACAATCTCCTGTTGTTTGGTCCTGTGGTTTTTGACAAACTGGGGGTCTGTTGCCAAATCCGTGTTAAGTTCCAAAGTGAAAAGCGGCGATACCGTATTTTTTTCTTGTTTTTTACCAATTTTGGAAACCAGAATGTTAAAATGACCGAAACCATGGTCGATTACCATTTGCGATGCAAAAACTTGTTCCTTGAAATCATTGTTTTTGATGTCATCAACTATATCGGACGAAAGTTCTTGTTCTGCAAAAAAGTCAATACCCGATGTGTTGGAAACAAATAACATACTGGATTCGTTGGCCAAGGATGCTTTTGCAGTTTTGAATCCTTGGTTATTATCAAAGGAAGACGAGCTTTTGTGACTACTTATGACGGTGTGCAGCGCTTCCTTTTCTTCGGAAAAAATAAAACTGTTCTCTATAATCGTGCAAAAGTTGGATTTAAAATTTTTAACCAACGGAGTAAAACCCGCTTCTACTAATTTTGGGTCTTGGAGTTCCAAAATTTCGCTGCCTTGATAGTTTTGTGAAGCTTTTTTGTGACTGTCCAAATAATCATACAGGCTTTCCGTCCCAAAAGATTTTAGCAACACCACTTTTTCGTTGTTCAAATAAATTACCCCGACCTCTTCAACGGTATTAAAAAGCGAATCTAGTTTCTTTACCCGGTCCAAGTAGGTGTTTTGGTTTTTTGCAAATACCTGATAATCATCAAAAGTATAGGATAGTATGGCTTGAGCATTCATCGGGGCGTATGATGCTGTTTTGTTGGCTAGGGGAGAAGTTCCTTTAAATAAATTGATGAAATTTTTCGTAGAATCGGGGGCCATTGCCACTCCTCCAAGGTTGACTTCGTCCGAGTTCGCCGTAAAATCCAAGGAAACCCATGAAGAGAACGGCGGATTATTGTTCTCGTTTTGTTCTTTGAGTGATAATAGCGATGCATTGCCACTTGGGTTGATGAACAGTGTGGCGGATTTATCAGGGGAGCTTGCTTGGTAAAGTTTTTCCAAAGTGGGATCCGTTGGGCTATTGTCGTTAACCCTAATGATGTTTTCCATCAACATCATAGAAGAACTCATCAATACATCCTTATTTTTTTTCACGCTATACACTTCTAGGCCATCAAGATTATATTTGGTGATGTTGGTTCCCTCGTAGGTCAAAGTTTCCACAGTCTTGTTGGCTACACTATCCACATTGAATAGATCAGCATCATTTTTGGCCACTAAAACATAATCGTAGTTGTCCTTGCCAACTTCGTAAAGTGCAAGCAGAGCGGTTTTGTCCGTGGATAAATAGTCCAATCCCTGAATTTTCTCCGAAATTCCCTTGATGTTCGAAAAGTCCTCCACGTTTTTAAGGAGGGCGTTGTTTTTGAGCTCACTTTTAAAATTAGTGAGGTTGGTAATTTTCAAAACTAGCGAAGGGTTGGGCGGTAAATGTTCTAATAGGGAATTTTTGGTTTTAACCTCTTTTGTGCAGGATGCTATAAAAATAGGGAGTAAACAAAAAAGTGCCTTTAATCTCATTCTTGAAGTTTGACACAAAGTTAGGGTTTTTAAATATCCAGTGTCAGCTGTTCGGGGAGTTGCCTAAAGCTTTTTCTATGATATTTGGTGAGTCCATATTGTTTTATAGCCTCTCTATGCTCCTTGGTAGGATATCCTTTGTTCTTTTTCCAGTTGTACATAGGGAATTCTTCATGGATTTTGGCCATATACTCATCACGATACGTTTTAGCCAAAACAGAGGCGGCCGCTATGCTCATATATTTTCCGTCTCCTTTTATAATGCATTCGTGTTCAATATTGGGGTAGGGCTTAAAACGGTTGCCGTCCACTATGATGAATGAAGGCAAAGGTTCTAATTTGTCTATGGCCCGGTGCATGGCCAAGAAAGAGGCATTTAATATGTTGATTTCGTCGATTTCATCTTCGAATACATGACAAACGGAAAAGGAAATCGCCTCTTTTTCCAAAATTGGTTTCAATAATGTCCGTTTTATTTCAGAAAGCTGTTTAGAGTCGTTTAATACAGAATTACGGAAATTCTGAGGAAGAATTATAGCAGCTGCAGTCACTGGCCCTGCGAGGCAGCCTCTACCTGCTTCATCGGTTCCGGCCTCGGAGAATGAACGATAACATAAGTTTAACATAGTTACTGAAGTTTTAGCAGATTGACCATACAAAAAATGAAATTGTCAATAAAATAGTTAAAAATTTTCCTACATGTAAGATAATCGCTTGTTTACATAAAAATGTCATGTTAAAATTATGAAAAAGTATGATTTGCATAGTTGTTGAAGCGGATGTTTGGGGTTGTTAATTTTTTTGCATATTAACTTTTTATACTGATTTTTGGGCCGGACTAATTCAAAAAATGAAATAAATGAGAGCTAAGTTAGCATGGATGCTGACGCCTTTTTTGGTGTTATGCATGTCTTTCTCTTTTGGACAAGAGAAAACAGTTTCAGGTAATGTGACGGACCAAGATGGTTTGCCTCTACCTGGTGTAGCCGTAGTCGTTGTAGGAACGGCCAATGGTACACAAACAGATTTTGATGGTAATTATACAATTACCGTTAGTACTGGTCAGGTATTGCGTTTTAGCTATATCGGTCAAAAAACAGCTGACATTACAGTCGGCGCTTCTTCAAGTATAAATGTTCAAATGGAACAGGATACACAGGCTTTGGAAGAAGTTGTAGTGGTAGGTTTTGGAGAACAAACCAAAAAGTCATTAACAACTTCAGTGGCTAAGGTTGATGCTGAAACCGTTAAGAACATTGTTACACCTACAATTTCTGGTGCGCTACAAGGTGCGGCTAATGGATTGCAGGTTAACCAAAACTCTGGAGCACCTGGTACTGCATTCTCAGTTAGGGTTCGTGGTGCGAGTTCGATTAACGGGTCCAATGAGCCTTTGTATGTTGTTGATGGTGTGCCAATTTTATCTGGTTCTGTTGGAGCCAATGCTTTTGGTGGTCAGGATAATGACGTACTGGCAAATTTAAATTTTAACGACATTGAATCGATACAGGTTTTAAAAGATGCCTCTTCATCTGCAATTTATGGAGCAAGGGGGGCTAACGGAGTTGTGTTGATAACTACGAAACGAGGAAAAGCTGGTAAAGTAACTGTCGAAGTCAACTCTCAGATTGGTTTTCAAAAAGAAATCAATAGATATGAGGTCTTTACTGCGGGTCAATTTTATCAATTTGGCGATATCGCTTTTGAAGATGCATTTGGGGCACCAGGATTAATGTCTACAGGACAAATTCTGGGTACCAATATATTAGAGCAGCAGGGTTTTGATACTCTTGAAGAATTATATGCTTCTGATTGGGGGGATAATTATGTTGATGCCATTTATAGAGGTAGCCCTGCAGTTGTTAAGAGTACGGATGTGACTGTGTCAGGTGGATCTGAAAAGGCTCGCTTTTATGCGAATTTTTCAGACTTTAATCAGGAAGGTGTGATTAAAAACCAAGGATTCGATCGTAGGTCTTTGACTTTCAATGCTAATTTCAAGGCAACCGATAAATTGGACTTGGATGCAGCCGTAACTGTTTCTCAATCGGATAATTCAAGGATTAACGGTGATAACAACATTTATGGAGCTTTGACTACATCTGTTCTTGAACTTCCTGGAAATAGTTTGTTTAATGAAGACGGTACTTATAACATAGGTCCTTTTAACTTTTCTAATCCTTTGCAAAATGCAGTTGTGGATAAGTCGGATACAAGAATCTTTAGAATGATTTCAAATCTTGGTTTGAGATATAAGGTTACTCCAAAATTAAATGTTTATTCTAAAGCTTCCCTGGAAAGATTGGATTATAAAGAGTTGGTTTTTACCCCGGCAACTACTAGAAGAGGAGTGGCGTCTGGAGGTGATTCTAGAAAGGAAATCAACCTTATCAGTCGATGGAATGTTACCAACACTCTAAACTATAGTGATACATTTGGTGATTGGGATTTAACTGGATTGTTGGGCTTCTCTTTTGAAGGTACCAACACAGATGATATTGTAGCTCAAACGCAAAATATTCCTGCAGGTTTTGAATTGCCTGGTGCTGGAGCGGTACCTATTACAGCAACCAATGAAATTAGAGAAAATAAGCTTTTTTCATATTTTAGTAGATTGGGATTGTCTTATAAGGAAAAGATATTTCTAGAAGGTACAATGAGAGCGGATGCATCGTCCGTTTTTGGTCAAGGTAATGCTATAGGTTATTTTCCAGCGGCGTCTGCCGGATATTTGATTTCTGAAGAAGATTGGTTCAGAAATAATGTATTGACATCCTTTAAATTAAGGGCATCATGGGGTAAAACAGGTAACCAATCCGGTATTGGTAATTTTGGCTCAAGATTTTTGGCCGGGGTAACTAACTATGGTCCAAGACCTGGTACAGCGATTACCCAGTTAGGAGCCCCTGAATTATCATGGGAAACTACTACTCAATACGATTTTGGTGCAGATTTGACCTTATTTGGTAAAGTAGATATAGCTTACGATTATTATAGTAAAGAAACATCAGATGTCCTATTGGAAAGACCATTGAGAAATTCATCTGGTTTCACTACCGTTAATGCCAACGTTGGAGATATTTCAAACAAGGGTCATGAAATTGCCATTAATGCTAGAATATTTGAAGGAGATTTTTCATGGACTTCACAATTCCAAGTGGCTTATCTTAAGAATGAAGTAACATCTTTGCAAACGGATGCAGCTGGTGAGTTTATTCCGATTGATCAAGGTTTCGCAAACAGGATTGCTGTTGGTCAACAACTTGGTGCATTCTTTGGTTTACAAGCGGATGGACTTTGGCAAGAAGGCGAGACAATTCCAGAAGCATTGGTTGCTAGGGGGGTTGAAGCTGGAGATGTTAAATATGTTGATCAAGATGGAAATGGGAATATTGATGCAAATGACAGAGTGTTCATAGGTAATCCTTTGCCAAAATGGACAGGTAACTTTAGAAATACTTTCAGGTTCAAAGGTTTTGACCTTTCTGCAAACTTCCAGTTTGAAGAAGACAAGGATATCTTTAATAACTCTTTGGCCTTTGGCGGAGCTTCTGGTTCATTTTTGTTTAATAAATTTTCAAATCAAATAAATTACTGGACACCGGAGAATACAGACACGGATATTCCTAGACCAAGATATGGAGGTATACAATCCTATAACAACCAAGATTCTTCTAGATTAATCGAGGATGCGTCATATGTAAGGTTGAAAGAAATTGTATTGGGTTATACTTTTTCTCCAGAAGTGTTAGGAAATGGAATGTCACTTAGAGTATATGTTGGTGGGGATAATTTAGTTACATGGACCGATTATTCTGGTCTTGATCCTGAGGTTAATACTTTTGGTAATACGAATGCTTCAAGAGGTACCGACTTCTTTACGCAAGGTTTGAATAGAACATACAAATTCGGGGTTAACTTTAAATTTTAAAGAAAGTAATATGAAAATTCTAAAATATTTAATGATTTCATTGGCTGTAATCTCTTACGGTTGTGCTGATGATTTTGTGGATACGACTCCTACGCTTGAATTGCCTGGGGAGACTGCGATTACCGACGTTACCTCTGCGGAGAGTGCTTTGGTTGGAATGTATAGTGCAATGCAGTTTATTGGAAATTTTGGTGGAGAGGATGTGTTTCTCTCGGGATTATATGCAGATGAATTATCTCATACAGGTTCTTTTCCAAGTTATGCAGAAATGGGGGCTAATGATCCGACTTTGAATAATGTTGATGTTACGGGATATTGGAATGATCACTATGCGGCAATATATAGAGCTAATTTTATTATAAATGCGATTGATAATCCAGATTATGGAATTACTCAAGATGCACAAAATAGGATTGGTGGTCAAGCTCGTGCGGCCAGAGCAATTTTGTATTATAAATTGGCAAAGGTGTTTGGCGGAGTACCTATTATTCTTGATGCATTTACATCTTCGACCGATATTGATACAAACCCAACCCCAAGATCTAGCGTAGATGCGGTATATGATTTGATTTATTCCGATATTTCAACTGCGGTTAATATACTGCCAGAAGGTTTGGGGCTTTATTTTTTCAATAAAGATGCGGCAAGAGTGTTAAAGGCAAAAATTGAAATGGAGTTTGGTGATTACACCACTGCGGAGGCTACATTGGCACCTGTTATCGGTGCTTATAGTTTAGAATCAAATTATGCGTCACTGTTCCCTTCAGGAGGTTTGGTTGCGAGCTCTTCTGAAACTATATTTTCTATCGATTTTAATGAAACAGATGGTAGTAACCATGCATTCTTCTTTTTAGATGCTGGACGAGGCGAAGTTGGACCCAGTGCTGAGTTGAGTGCTGCATTCGAAGCTGGAGATGTTAGGGTTAGTTTAATTAACCAGGATAACGACATAGCTAAATATACGGATGCCGGTGCAGGTAATGATGACGTTTATGTCTTTAGATATGCAGATGTGTTATTAATGCAAGCTGAATTATTGGCTCGCAGAGATGATCCTTCAGCTTCTGATTTTATCAATATGGTTAGAACAAGAGCTGGGCTTGGTGATGTAGTTTTAAATTCTTCGAATGTTGTTGAATTGATAGCACAAGAAAGATTTGTTGAATTTTTTGGTGAAGGTCAGGATAGATTGTTTACCATAACTAGGCTTGGAATCGCCGATGATGTTATTTCCAACAAGGCAAATAACGTATTTATTGCTGAAAGAAATAATTTGTGGCCAATTCCTCAACAAGAAATAGAACGTAATTCAGAAATTGGTACTGAAGACCAAAATCCGGGTTACTAACATTTTTTTTAAGGATATTGAAGCCCCGCAATTTGCGGGGCTTTTTTTATGTCCAAACTTTTCACATTTCTTTAGTAACAAAACTTTTACCTTTGCCCAACCAATATTACAGGATGAGATTTATATTGTTGACCTTGCTTTTGTTCTTTGTCCAAGCTGCTATTGCGCAGAAAGATTCAGTTCCTCCGACAAAGAAGATGGATTCTTTGAGTCTCGGAAAGGGTAAGAATGAGTTGATTAAGTCAAAGGATTCTAGACAGGATGGAGGTGCTAAGAAAGGGAGCCGACAAGGTGGAAGTTTGGAACCTAAAAATAAGGATTCAATAAGTATTAGGGATTACAAAATAATCTCTTATCAGAGAGATACTACTCATCTAGATACTGCACTTACGATAAAAAAGGAATATAAATACAACTATATTCGAGAGGATGACTTTGAATTAATGCCGTTTGCCAATATGGGGCAACCTTATAATGAGCTTGGCAAAAGCTTTTCAAGTACACCCTATTATCCGAGAATAGGTGCAACTGCAAAGCATCCTGGTTATTTTGAAAAGGAGGATATTAAATATTATAATGTACCAACCCCAATGACGGAGCTCATGTTCAAGACCACCATGGAACAAGGGCAGTATTTGGATGCTTTGCTTACGTTTAATATGTCCAAACGTTTTAATGCATCCATAGCCTATAATGGCTTTAGGTCCTTAGGGAAATACAGATATGAAGAAGCACAAGATGGTAAATTCAGGGTAACCTTCAATTATATCACTCAAAATGGCAGGTATGGCCTTAGAGGTCATATAGCGGCTCAAGAAATGGAAAGTGATGAAAGTGGGGGCTTATTGGATAAAAATCAATTTGAGGATGATTTGCCGGATTTTCAGGATAGGGCGAAAATTGATTTATTGTACACCAATGCAAATAACCGAATTTTGGGCAAGCGCTATTTCCTAGATCAACAATTTAAATTGGTCAACCATAAAAAGGATTCGCTGGATAAAGAACCAACTACCTTGACCATTGGACATGAATTTAGCTACGAATCCAAAATTTATGATTTTGAACAAACTTCCCAGAATGATGCTTTCGGCCAAGATCCATTTTTAGCGCCAATTGAAGATCGAGCCAGACTCAAGACCATGTTCAATAAAGGTAGTCTGGAATTTTCCAATCGAACCATTGGTAGACTATCAGGGAATATAAGTTTGTATAACTACAATTACTTTTTCAATAGCCTTTTAGTTACGGACGATGAGACCATCCAAAATAAATTGAAGGGTGAAGAGATTTCTGTTGGGGGAGCCTATGCAAATACAATAGGGCCATTGCATCTTGAAGGGAATATCAACTATACTATATCGGGAGAGCTTACAGGCAATAATTTTGATGCCATGGCCATATATAGGTTAAATGACAATAATGCAGTTACGGCAGCTCTACATGTTTCATCCAGAATGCCCGATTACAATTATTTGCTATATCAAAGTGACTATCGCAATTTCAATTGGCAAAACGATGATGCCTTTGAGAAAGTACAGACGCAGAGTATCAAGTTTGGTTTCGATTCGAAAAATTTTGGCCAGTTACAGGCAGAGTATAGTGCCGTTGATAACTATAGTTACTTCGCGTCTACCGCAACGGAGGAAGAAATAGGTTTAGGGCAGGAAACTGCATTCGTACGACCATTTCAAGAGTCGGGAACCATAAATCACCTAAAGGTGAAATATAGAAAAGAATTTAAATATCGGAAGTGGGCATTGATGAATACTATAATGTATCAAGACGTCACCCAAGATAATCAAGTGCTCAATCTTCCCGAGGCGGTAACCAGGAATACCCTGTATTTTTCGAGTGATGTTTTTAAAAAGGCTATGTTCATACAAACAGGAGTTACTTTTAAATACTTTACTTCTTATAATATGAATGCGTATAATCCTTTGTTGGGTGAATTCTATATTCAAAACAATGAGGAGTTGGGTGGGTACCCTTTATTGGACTTTTTTATAAACGCTAAAGTGAGGCAAACCAGAATTTATTTAAAAGCGGAGCACTTGAATTCCATATTTTCCGAACCTAATTATTACTCTGCACCAAATTACCCATATCGCGATTTTGTAATCAGATTTGGGTTGGTTTGGAATTTCTTTTCATAAAATATGTTAAGGAGAAAAAAAGGAAATACTGAAAAACAGGTACTTATAAATTAATTGATTTTTTTTCGAAAAAAATATTCAAAAACATTTTGTGGAGACAAAATAACGTGCGTATATTTGCACCCGCTTAGCTGATAAGGCAGGGCGTTAACGAGGGGGGAATTACTGAGAATAGTGTCCTTTTGAGTTTAAAGAAATAAAGAAGTTCATATACATATTGTAACGACAGCGTAAAGAGAATTATTAAGAACCATTTTGATGCAGGGACTCGGTTTTCCGGGTGTCGGA